>NZ_JAHZPU010000034.1 GCF_019929575.1 Streptococcus infantis | reverse complement strand
CATCATGAAGATGAACATGATCATGGATTTGCAGCTGAGCGTGTGATTAGAGAAGATGAGCAAGGTTTTGTAGTTTCACATGGAGACCATGCCCACTATTTCTTTAAAAAAGATTTATCAGCAGAACAGATCAAGGCAGCACAAGAGCATTTGCATGGGCATGTCCAAACAGAAGTTCCAAAAGATAATCATAATACTCATAAAGAAAATGAAGCGAAACACGAGCATCATGAAGATGAACATGATCATGGATTTGCAGCTGAGCGAGTAATCAGTGAGGACGAACAAGGTTTTGTGGTTTCACATGGAGATCATGCCCACTATTTCTTTAAGAAAGATTTATCAGAGGAGCAGATTAAGGCAGCTCAAGAACATTTGCATGGGCACCATAAGGCAGAGCCTGTAAAACCTCTTGCCAAGACTGTAGAAAGTTTCTCTCGAGATGCCAGCGATGAAGAAAAGATAGCTTATATCTCTAAAACCTATGGTGTTCCGCTTGAAGCGATCCGAATTTCAAATGGATTCTTTGTATTTGGAAATCCAGACCAGGCTTATGACCCTACTCACATTCACCCTTATGCAGTTCGAAAGGAACACGTTCGTATTCCTCTCCAAACAGGTGATGCAGAGCTTGATTTCCTAAACGAACTCTATACAACTGCTTTACGTGATGGCGTTTCTCCTTATAGTTTGCAGGTTGAAAATGGTAGCTTCGTCATTCCTCACGGCGATCATAATCACTACATCAAAGTACAAACTAAAGGCTATGAAGTGGCTTTGAAACATAAGATTCCTGCCTTGCAATCTAACTACCAACCAGGAGCCTTTGATGAAGCTACTGTTCAAAATAAGGTTGATCAACTTCTAGCAGAAAGTCGTGAAGTCTATAAAGATAAACCAATTTTACAAAGACAAATTGAACTTGCTTTGGGGCATTTCTCTGAAAATATGAAGAAACTCTCCACCAACTCAACTGCTGGATATTTAGCAGCTTTGGATTTGTTTGATAAGCAATATATCCATATTGACTCAGGTGTCAAACCAACAGAAATCAGTCCTTTAGACAAAAAATATCAAGCTTTAGTAGATAAGATCAATACCTTGGATACAGATGCTTATGGACTTCCTAAAAAGGATCTCTTGACTCAGCTTCAAGAAAATAAACTAGCCCAAGATGAGGCTGGTCTAGATGCAGTTGAAGCTAAGTTACAAGCTTTGCAAGATTTCAATGACCGTACTGGCGTTACAACGGTCGAATACATCAAGTATTTCTATCAACATCTATCTGACGGTCGCTTAAATGACAAGTTACGAGATAAAGTTGCCAACCTAACTTGGACACTTTATCAGTCACAATCCTTCCTTAAGGCAACTGACTTGAACAAACTCTTCCCAGAAATCTATCAAACAAAAATAGAAGTTGAAGAAGCACTGAAAAATGAGCCAGTTGCAAGCAAGACTTCTGAGACAATCTTAGATACAGAAAAAGTGGATGGACATAGTGCTAAAACTGCAGTCTATGAGTTCTTGAAAGGTTTGTATGATGATCTCAAACCTGAGGAACAAAGTAACCATGTCTTAAAAGGGCAAGTAGGAGAGTTACTAACAAAAGCTGAAGAATTAGTGAATCAAGTTAATGAGGAGGGGGTTAAAGCTTCACTCTCTGACGAAGTGAAAAATTTGAAGACTGCGTTGGAGAAAGAAGACGCAGACCTTGATGAATTAAATACACAAGTCCAAGATCTTCTCAAACGTATTTCACAGACTATTCAGAATGAACGTGAAAATGTAAAACAAGATCCAGAGGTTGTGGCTCTCTATCAACAGCTTTATAATGGTATCATTGCCCTTCATAGCTATTTAGAGATGAATAATGGTTCAGATGCTGACTTTGAGAAAGTAGATGCCCTATTCGATAAATTGGCAGCAGCAAGTAAAGACAAACAAGCTTTGCTAACGGTTGCTCAAGAAATCGTTTTGTTAAATCAAGAGTTCCAATCTAAAGGGAAGGTAGCTGAAACCAGCACTCAACAAACAAGTGAAGAATCAAATGATAAACAAGCTGAGTCAAACCTAACTCCTGCAACTACATCTCCAGAAACAAGAGAAAAAGTAGCAGAATAACAAAAAGCCAGTCACTACCGTATCAAAAGTAGGCTGCTGAAAAAAAGAGAGTGGGACAGAAATCGGTAATTCGTTAGAATTCGATTTCGTCGTCCCACCTCCGCACAGTTGAGTAGGGCTGTAAAAGCTGATGAAATCAGCGTAGTGGAGCCCACTCAACCACTGCGTCTTGCTCGACAATTCAAAGACAATTAAGAGGCTAGGACTTTTGTCCCAGCCTCTTTAGTCTTTATAAGCTACAATTCCAATAATAGTGTCTACTGCACGTTCCATTGTTTGTAGGCTAACGTATTCAAAACGTCCATGCATGTTTTCACCACCAGCAAAGATATTTGGCGTTGGAATTCCCATAAAGGAAATCTTAGATCCATCAGTTCCGCCACGGATTGGTTCAATGATAGGAGTGATTTCAAGATCTTCCATAACCGCTTTGGCAATGGTTACTGGGGTCATATCCTTTTCGATGACTTCCTTCATGTTGTAGTACTGGTCAGTCAATGTTAGAGTAACACGATTGCTACCAAGTTCTTGGTTCATCTTATCTGCAATAGCTTGCATAGCAGCTTTACGCGCTTCAAAGTTTTCTTTTTCAAAGTCACGAATGATGTAGCTAGCACGTGCTTCCTCGACAGTTCCTGTCACATCCATGAGATGGTAGAAACCTTTGTAACCCTCAGTCAACTCAGGTCGGTCACCAGCTGGGAGTTGATTGTGGAAGTCAATCGCTAATTGAAGGGCGTTAACCATTTGTCCTTTAGCTGTTCCTGGGTGAACATTACGACCTTGGAAATGGAGTTCAGCACCCGCAGCAGAGAAAGTTTCATACTGAAGTTCACCTAGAGGTCCACCGTCAACTGTATAAGCAAAGTCAACATTGAAATCCTCTGCATCAAATTTATTAGCACCGACACCGATTTCTTCATCTGGTCCGAAGCCAACACGGATTTCACAGTGTTTAATTTCAGGATGAGCAGTCAAGTATTCGATAGCTGTCATGATTTCAGCGATACCAGATTTGTCATCAGCACCTAGAAGGGTAGTCCCATCTGTAGTAATTAAGGTTTGGCCAGGATATTTCTCTAAGCTCTTGAAATCTGCTGGATCTAGTTTGAAACCAGAGTTCCCAAGCCCGATAACGCCACCATCATAATTTTCAATAACTTGCGGGTTAACGCCTTCAGCATTAAAATCTGCTGTATCCATGTGGGAGATAAAGCCAATCTTACGAGTCAAACTAGGATCGTTAGCTGGAAGAGTACCGATAGCAAAACCGTTTGGTAGATAGTAGACATTTTGCAAACCAACACGTTTCATTTCAGGGATGAGGAAATTGGTTGCGAAGTCTACTTGACTTTGGGTACTTGGTGTAGTGGTTGAATGTTCGTCAGAACGTGTATTGACTTTGACATAAGTCAAAAAACGCTCCAACAATGTTTGGTATTTCATAAAAACTCCTTTTTTCCTTCTTTTAAAACCATTGTATCATAGAAAGAAGAGAAAAACAAAAGTCAGAAGGGAGATAAAATCCTTATGTTAGCGTTTACTTATGGCTTCTTTAGTGATACAATAAAAAAAATAAAAATATCACAAGGATGCAAATATGAAAAAAGCGATTTTAATGATGACATTTGGTTCACCAGAAGAGATTACCTTTGAAGGAGTAGCCGACTTTTTTACCAACATTCGTCGTGGAGTTCGACCTCACGATCACGAGATTCAAACACTCTATGATAATTATGTTCGAATTGGAGGAACTCCACTTCAAAAAATTACCCGTGAAGAAGTTGCTTTGGTAGAAGCTAGGTTAGGAAATGAATATAGTGTGTATTTTGCTAATAAATTTTCAAGCCCTTTTATTCCAGATGTGATTCGGCAAATGGAAGCAGATGGAATTGAAAAGTGTATTTGCTTGATTTTGGAGCCACACTATTCCTTTTACTCTGTCATGGGGTACGAAAAGTTTCTGGAAAGCAAACAAATTCAGTTTTTAGTTATTAAGGACTGGTATCAAGAAGAAGCACTATTAAACTATTGGACAGCTGAAATTGCTAAAATTTTAAAAGAAAAGGTGAAACAGGATAGCTTTAAAGTCATCTTTTCTGCCCACAGTGTGCCTATTTTTGCCTTGGATTTTGGTGATCCCTATATCGACCAGATTTTCGAAAATAGCAAGTTAATTGCTGAGAAATTAGGCTTGAAACCAGAGCAATATACCAACACTTGGCAGAGTGAAAGTGATATTGGTATTCCTTGGATTAAGCCAGATGTCCTGGAATATCTTAGAGAACAGGAAGAACATCCAAATCATTATATTTTTGTGCCTATTAGTTTTATTAGTGAGCACATTGAAGTTTTGTTTGACAACGATGTGGAATGTCATGACTTGTGTCAGGAATTGGGTGTGAACTACCATCGTCCACCAATGCCAAATACAGATTCTCGTTTGATTGATGCCTTGGTCAATATTGTCCGAGCAAACGAACATAAAGAATTTAGAGAATTCCTCCCAGAAGAAGAGACCTTTGATGAACTAGTCCCTTCGGATGAAACTAAGAATATTTTAGATGAATCACAAGACTTACAAATGCCAGAATTTGTTAAAAAATTAATCGAGAAAAAAGGTCGTGAAAATGTCAAGATGCCTTATTTAATCAAAAAAATGCTTGAAAAAGCTGGCAAATTACCCAAAGACTAAGTGAAAATAGAAAAGAACTGGTAAAGTTTGTTTCAAATATCTGCTAAGGCAGGATATAACTTAGAACATGAAAGAAAAGGCGGTGGGACAGAAATCGATAGACAAAGTCTTGATTTAGTAGTCCCAGCCCCGCGAGGATGATTAGGAGCTTTTTGGAGTCTAAAAGACGAACAAAAAGTTCAATCAGCTACCGCGTCAAATTATGATTGATAATAAAAAGTGAGGTCGGGATCTTTTTGTCCCAACCTCTTTTTAGGTTACTAGCATTTTTTGACCTAGTTTTTTCTTATTTACCCAAACAAAATTGGCTGAACAACTGAGTAATGAGTTCATCTGGTGCAGCATCACCAGTGATTTCTCCGAGGATTTTCCAAGTACGGGTCAAATCAACTTGAAGCAAATCAACTGGCATCCCCAGCTCAAGACCTTCGTTAACTGCTTGTAAGCTTTCAACTGCCTTCTCAATTAAGGAAATGTGACGGGCATTGGACAAGTAAGTAGCATCTTGTTCGACCAAACCAGCATTTTCAAAGAAGAGGTTGTTAATCCGTTCTTCAATCTTATCAATGTTTTGATTTTTGAGGACTGAAATACGGATGACATCTTCAGGAAGTTCCTGAGTTTCAATAGCCTCAGGTAGGTCAGTTTTGTTCAGTAGGATGATACGGTTGGTATCTTGACTGATTTCAAGAAGTTGTCGGTCTTGGGCAGTTAGAGGTTCGCTGGCGTTTAAGACAAGTAGTACCAAGTCAGCTTCCTTGAGAGCTTTTTTGGAGCGTTCAACACCGATTTGCTCGACGATATCATCTGTTTCACGGATACCCGCAGTATCAATCAACTTAAGTGGTACACCATTGATGTTGACGTATTCTTCGATGACATCTCGAGTAGTTCCTGCAATATCCGTTACAATGGCTTTATCTTCGCGCAGGAGGTTATTGAGAAGGCTAGACTTCCCAACGTTGGGGCGTCCGATAATGGCTGTCGAAATTCCTTCACGAAGGATTTTCCCACGACGAGCTGTTCTAAGGAGATTGGTTAGTAATTGTTCAAACTCCAAGGTCTTTTCACGGACAACAGCAGTAGTGGCTTCTTCAACATCGTCGTACTCAGGATAGTCGATATTAACCTCTACTTGTGCTAGTGTATTGAGGATCTCCTGACGAGTATTGTTAATGAGCTCAGAAAGGGAGCCATCTAACTGTTTGACCGCAATATTCATAGCCTTGTCCGTCTTGGCGCGAATAATATCCATGACAGCTTCAGCCTGAGTTAAGTCCACACGACCGTTAAGGAAGGCACGTTTAGTAAACTCACCAGGCTCTGCCATACGAGCCCCTTCACGGATAGCTAATTGAAGGATTTCATTAGTTACGGCGATCCCACCGTGGGTATTGATTTCGATGATATCCTCACGAGTGAAGGTCTTTGGAGACTTCATAGCTCCCACCATAACTTCATCCATGACCTTGCCTGTCTGTGGGTCAACGATGTGGCCGTAGTTAAGAGTGTGGCTAGCAACCTTGCTCAAGTCCTTGCCTTTAAAGATTTTCTGCGCAATGGCAAAACTATCCGTTCCGCTTAAACGAACAATCCCAATAGCTCCTTCACCTAGTGGAGTGGAGATTGCTGCAATGGTATCAAATTCCCGTGTAATCATATTTTTTCCTTTTTCACAACTTTTGTTGGACTCAGTATCCAACTATCTCTTCAAATTGTAACAAATTTTAGTATTTTCTTCAATGAATGCCACTTATTAAGAAAAGAGGCTGGGACAAAAGTCTTAGCCTCTCAATTGTCTTTGGATTGTCGAGCAAGACGCAGTGGTTGAGTGTGCTCTACTACGCTGATTTTATCAGCTTTTACAGCCCTACTCAACTGTGCGGAGGTGGAACGACGAAATCGAATTCTAACGAATTACCGATTTCTGTCCCACTCTCTCTTACTTAGTGCGCATTTCACCTTGCGGAAAGTAAGTTCCTTCTGGCATATCGTTGATGATAACATGAACGGCAGATTGTGGTGCGCCAGTGTTACGAACCACAGCTTCAGTTACTTCCTTGGCTAGGGCTTTCTTTTGCTCTAACGTGCGTCCTTCAAATAAATCGATGCGTACAAATGGCATAATTGCGTCCTCCACTAGTTATTTGATTTCTTCTATTTTACCACAATTTGCCATTTAAAGCTTTGAGAAAATATGGTATACTAGAATGTAGCAAAAATTTAGAAATGGACGTGAAATAGAAGCATGGCACAGTTGTATTATCGTTATGGGACCATGAACTCAGGCAAGACGATTGAGATTCTTAAGGTAGCCTATAACTATGAGGAGCAAGGAAAGGGAGTTGTGATTATGACTTCGGCTCTGGATACGCGTGACGGTGTTGGCTATGTTTCAAGTCGAATTGGAATGAAAAGACCAGCAGTTGCTATTGAGGAAACAACGGATATCTTTGGATTTATCCGAGATTTACCTGAAAAGCCTTACTGTGTGCTTGTCGATGAAGCCCAGTTTTTAAAGCGTCACCATGTTTACGACCTAGCTCGTGTTGTGGACGAGTTAGATATACCTGTCATGGCATTTGGTTTAAAAAATGACTTTCGTAATGAACTATTCGAAGGTTCAAAATATCTTCTGCTCTTAGCAGATAAGATTGACGAAATCAAGACCATCTGTCAGTATTGTAAGAAAAAAGCGACCATGGTCTTGCGTACCCAGGATGGACTGCCAGTCTATGATGGTGAACAAATCCAGATTGGTGGAAATGAAACCTATATCTCAGTTTGCCGAAAACATTATTTTGCGCCACTGATAACATCTAAAAAGGAACAAGACTATGACAATTGAACTAAGAGATGTTACAATGGAAAATTATTTTGATGTTCTGCATTTGGATGTCAAGGAATATCAAAAGCAATTCATTGCAACCAACGCAATTAGTTTAGCTGAAGCATATGTCTACACTAAAAATGGAGATTTTGTAGCTCCATTAGCAGTTTATGATAATGATGCAATTATAGGTTTTGTGATGATAGCTTATGATAAAAAGATCGGAATTAGTAGTGGAAATTATTTACTATTTCGTTTTATGATTGATAAGAATTTTCAAAATCAAGGATATTTTAAACCAATTATGGATAAAGTGCTGGACTATGTTCGGACAGCGCCAGCAGGTTTAGGCAATAAACTTTGGTTGTCTTATGAACCAGAAAATGAACATGTAAGATCTTGTTACCTCAGTTATGGATTTAAAGAAACTGGGGAAATATTTGAGAACGAAGTAGTAGCAATCTATGATTTAACAATTGAGAAATAAGGAGAAAAAATGAACATCTATGATCAACTACAAGCTGTAGAAGACCGTTATGAAGAGTTGGGAGAATTGCTCAGTGACCCAGATGTGGTCTCTGATACCAAGCGTTTCATGGAGCTTTCAAAAGAAGAAGCTTCAACTCGTGACACAGTAACCACCTACCGTGAATACAAGCAAGTTCTTCAAAATATTGTCGACGCCGAGGAAATGATTAAAGAATCTGGCGGAGATGCGGACTTGGAAGAAATGGCCAAGCAGGAACTCAAAGATGCCAAGGCCGAAAAAGAAGAGTACGAAGAAAAACTGAAAATCTTACTTCTTCCAAAAGATCCAAACGATGATAAAAATATTATCCTTGAAATCCGTGGAGCGGCTGGTGGAGATGAGGCAGCACTTTTTGCTGGTGACCTCCTAACTATGTATCAAAAGTACGCTGAAGCCCAAGGCTGGCGCTTTGAAGTCATGGAAGCATCCATGAACGGTGTCGGTGGTTTCAAAGAAGTGGTTGCCATGGTTTCTGGTCAGTCAGTTTACTCTAAGCTTAAGTACGAGTCAGGTGCCCACCGTGTGCAACGTGTCCCTGTGACAGAAAGCCAAGGTCGTGTCCATACCTCAACAGCGACTGTCCTTGTCATGCCTGAGGTAGAAGAAGTAGAATACGATATCGATCCAAAAGACCTTCGTGTCGACATCTACCACGCATCAGGTGCTGGTGGACAGAACGTCAACAAGGTTGCGACTGCCGTTCGTATCGTTCACTTGCCAACAAACATCAAGGTCGAGATGCAGGAAGAACGTACCCAGCAGAAAAACCGTGAGAAGGCTATGAAGATTATTCGTGCGCGTGTTGCTGACCACTTTGCACAGATTGCGCAAGATGAGCAAGACGCTGAGCGTAAGTCAACTATCGGTACAGGCGACCGTTCAGAACGTATCCGTACTTATAACTTCCCACAAAACCGTGTTACAGACCACCGTATAGGCTTGACTCTTCAAAAACTTGATACGATCTTGTCTGGTAAACTAGATGAAGTTGTGGATGCCTTGGTCCTTTACGATCAAACACAAAAATTGGAAGAATTGAACAAATAATGAAACTAGCTCAAATGTTTAAAGATTTTGAGGAAAAGTTGATAGCAAAGGGAGAGGAAGCAGAAAGCCTCTCCTTTGTCTATCGTAGCCTAAAAAATCTATCTTTTACAGACTTCGTCTTTGACCTCCAGCAAGAAGCTTTAGAGGAGGAATGCAAGTTTGTAGAGGAAATTTACACGAAACTGGCAGATCATATCCCTGCCCAGTACATTATCGGTCATGCTGAATTCTTTGGGATGCAGTTAAAGGTAGATGAGCGGGTCTTGATTCCCCGTCCAGAGACAGAAGAGTTGGTAGAACTCATTTTGGCTGAGAATCTAAAGGAAAATCTCAAAGTATTGGATATTGGGACAGGGAGTGGAGCAATTGCCCTTGCTCTAGCAAAAAGTAGACCTGATTGGACAATCACAGCTAGCGATATCTCTCAAGATGCTCTTGATTTGGCTAGCAAAAACGCCGAAATTCAAAATCTTAATATATTTTTAAAAAAATCTGATTGTTTCTCTGAAATTTCTTCAAAATATGATATAATTGTTTCCAATCCACCCTATATCTCTCGATCAGATGAGTCAGAGGTTGGTTTGAATGTCCTACATTCAGAACCTCATCTGGCACTCTTTGCAGATGAAGATGGTTTAGCAATCTATCGCAGAATCGCGGAAGATTCCAAGGACTATCTAAATGATGGTGGTAAGATTTACCTTGAAATTGGTTACAAACAAGGACAAAGTGTCCCAGCACTTTTTAAGGAGAATTTTCCTGAAAAACAAGTGAGAACACTCAGGGACCAATTTGGCCAAGATAGGATGGTTGTTGTTGATGATGGAGAAAATTAAGCAAGAGTTGGAAAAGGGTGGGGCAGTTGTCTTACCTACCGAGACAGTTTACGGTCTCTTTGCCAAAGCTCTAGACGAAAAAGCAGTGGACCATGTTTACAAACTCAAACGTCGTCCCAGAGACAAGGCGCTCAATCTCAATGTCGCTTCTATCGATGACATCTTGTATTTTTCTAAACATCAACCAGCTTATCTAAAGAATCTTGTTGATGCCTTTTTACCGGGTCCACTAACGATTATCCTAGAAGCTAATGACAGAGTTCCCTACTGGGTAAATTCAGACTTGGCTACAGTTGGATTTCGGATGCCTAGTCACCCTGTTACCTTGGACTTAATCCGTGAATTTGGTCCTTTAATCGGGCCATCGGCCAATATCTCAGGTCATGCTAGTGGGGTTAGCTTTAAAGAAATTCTGAAAGATTTTGACCAAGAGGTCTTGGGACTCGAAGACGATTCTTTTTTAACAGGTAAAGATTCTACTATTTTAGATTTATCTGGCGACAAGGTGAAGATCTTACGCCAAGGAGCGATTACACGAGAGGATATCCTTACCAAGATACCTGAAATTCCTTTTGAGGAGGTATGACATGCTACGTGATTTGAAAGTAACAGATGTTGCATCTATTTGTGAGATTAACAAAGAAGCTTTAGGTTACTCTTTTAGTACAGAGGAAACGGCTAGTCAACTAGCCAGATTATCCCAAGACTCACATCATTTCCTACTAGGTTATGAGGATGATGCTAGTCATGAACTCCTTGGCTACGTTCATGCAGAGGTTTACGAATCTCTCTATTCTAAAGCGGGATTTAATATCTTAGCCTTAGCAGTTTTACCTCAAGCGCAAGGTCAAGGTATTGGTAAAAGTTTACTACAAGGGTTGGAACAAGAAGCAAAAAGACGTGGTTATGAGTTTATTCGCTTAAACTCTGCCGATCATCGTCTGGGTGCTCATGCATTTTATGAAAAAGTTGGTTATACTTGTGATAAAGTGCAGAAACGGTTTATTCGCATCTTTTAGTTTGATTTATGTAGAACAAAACTAAAGGACCTGTCACACTATAAAGGAGAAGACCTATGATTTTTGACAAAGATGATTTTAAAGTTTATGACGCAGATCTCTGGAATGCTATTGCCAAAGAAGAAGAACGCCAACAAAATAACATTGAGTTGATTGCTTCCGAAAACGTCGTTTCAAAGGCTGTTATGGCTGCTCAAGGGTCTATCTTGACCAATAAATATGCCGAGGGTTACCCAGGACGTCGTTATTATGGTGGAACTGATGTAGTAGACGTGGTAGAAACTCTAGCTATTGAACGTGCTAAAGAAATCTTTGGTGCCAAGTTTGCCAATGTACAACCCCACTCAGGAAGCCAAGCCAACTGTGCTGCCTACATGGCCTTGATTGAGCCAGGTGACACTGTCATGGGTATGGATCTGGCAGCAGGTGGTCACTTGACTCACGGAGCTCCTGTCAGCTTCTCTGGTCAAACCTACAACTTTGTTTCTTATAGTGTTGATCCTGAAACAGAACTCTTGGACTTTGATGCTATCTTGAAACAAGCCCAAGAAGTAAAACCAAAACTGATCGTAGCAGGTGCTTCAGCGTATTCTCAAATTATCGACTTCTCAAAATTCCGTGAAATTGCTGATGCTGTTGGGGCTAAGCTCATGGTGGACATGGCCCATATCGCTGGTTTGGTTGCTGCTGGTCTACATCCAAGTCCAGTTCCATACGCTCATATCACAACAACGACGACCCACAAAACCCTTCGTGGACCACGTGGTGGTTTGATTTTGACTAATGACGAGGACCTAGCGAAGAAAATCAACTCAGCTATTTTCCCAGGTATCCAAGGTGGACCTTTAGAGCACGTTGTTTCTGCTAAGGCTGTTGCCTTCAAAGAAGTTTTGGATCCAGCCTTCAGGGAATACGCTGCTAATGTCATCAAGAACAGCAAGGCTATGGCAGATGTCTTCTTGCAAGACCCTGATTTCCGTATCATTTCTGGCGGAACTGAAAACCACCTCTTCCTTGTTGATGTAACTAAGGTTGTAGAAAACGGAAAAGTTGCTCAAAACTTGCTAGATGAAGTCAACATTACCCTAAATAAAAACTCTATCCCTTACGAAACCTTGTCACCATTCAAGACAAGTGGTATTCGTATTGGAGCAGCCGCAATAACTGCACGTGGATTTGGTGAAGAAGAAAGTCGTAAAGTGGCAGAGCTTATCATTGAAGCCCTTAAGAATGCAGAAAATGAAGCTGTTTTAGAAGAAGTGAGAAGTGCAGTCAAAGAATTGACAGATGCCTTCCCATTGTATGAGGACTAATACTTTTATGGACATTTATATTAAGAAAGCCATTATCCATCAGTTCAGCCCAGATGATACTGAGTTGTTTCTAGCGGATAAATTTCTCAATATCACTCCAAAAATCGAAGAATACCTGCGCAAGAAAATTGAACGTGTGTATTCGGATGAAGCTAAGACTGGGATTTTCGAAGAAGAAAATCCCTTCTTCAATCACATTACAGACGATTTGTTGGAGACATCAGTAAAACTGGCAAACCTCTGGAAAGAGGAATTCAGCATTTCCGAAAATCTCAAGACCAATGACTTGATTTTTGTGCAATTTTCTAAAGAAGGTATAGAACATTTTGCTTTCTTGCGAATTGCCCTGCGGGAGACCTTGACCCACCTCGGTGGAGAAGTTGATAATCCAATCAAGTTGACTCAGAATAACCTTCCAGGATTTGGTACAGGCGCAGATGAGGCCTTGGTGGTCAATCTTCAAAGCCGAAAATATCACCTGATTGAGAAACGAATCAAGTATAACGGGACTTTTTTGAATTACTTTTCTGAGAATTTGATTCAGGCTCAGCCAAAGATTTCACCTAAGAAGTCAATCAAGGAACTGGAAAAAACAGCTCAGAGAATTGCAGAGACTTTCAACACAGATGATTTTCAATTTCAATCTAAGGTCAAGTCTGCTATTTTCAACAACCTTGAAGAAAGTAATGAATTGTCTCCTGAAAAATTGGCAAATGACCTTTTTGACAACAATCTCACTGCACGTCTTAGCTTTATTGATCAAGTCAAGGAAGCAGTACCAGAGCCAGTTCAGTTTGATGAAATCGATGCTAGTCGCCAATTAAAGAAATTTGAAAACCAAAAGCTTTCTCTGTCAAATGGGATTGAATTAATTGTACCCAATAATATTTACCAAGATGCTGAGTCGGTAGAATTTATCCAAAATGACAATGGAACCTACTCTATCTTAATCAAAAACATCGAGGATATACAAAGCAAATAATGTTTAAATTTATAAGAAGGGTCTTGCTACTTGTTCTTATCTTATTTACTGGCTATAAACTTTTTCACATGTATAAGGATGTTAAGCAGGTCATGACTTATCAATCCTTGGTACGAGAAGTTTTAAGTGAGCAAGATACGCCAGCAAATGAAGAACTAGTTCTGGCCATGATTTATACCGAAACCAAAGGTAAAGAAAGTGACGTGATGCAGTCTAGTGAGTCTGCCAGCGGTACTACAAATACGATCTCTGACAATAGGAGTAGTATTCGTCAGGGAATTCAAACCTTGACTGAAAATCTTTATTTAGCGCAAGAAAAAGGAGTAGATGTTTGGACTGCTGTACAGGCTTATAACTTTGGTCCAGCTTATATCGATTATATCGCCCAAAACGGGAAAGAAAATACACTTGCCCTAGCCAAACAGTATTCGAGAGAAACAGTTGCTCCGATTTTAGGAAATACAACTGGGGAAACCTATCGCTACCTCAACCCAATTTCCATCTTTCAGGGTGGAGAACTTTATGTAGATGGTGGGAACTATTATTACTCTAGACAGGTTCAACTAAACCTCTACATTATTAAATTTTTTAATCTATTTTAAGCACTTAGAAGAATCTAGGTGCTTTTATAAGCTTTCTTTAAGAATAGTTTAATATGCTAGAGAAGAAAAGGAGGAACGTCTCATGCGAAAGAAATTCTTTCTGACTAGCGCTGCGGTTCTTTTGGCGGTTGCAACTTTGCAAAGTGCTCAAGCAGCCACTGATGTTCAAAAAGTAATTGATGAAACCTATGTTCAACCTGAGTACGTCTTGGGTTCTTCGTTAACGAAAGATCAAAAAAATCAAACTTTAAAAAAACTTGGCTATAACTCCTCTACAGATACCAAAGAACTGAAGACTATGACACCTGATGTCTACTCAAAGATTATGAACGTCGCCAATGACTCTAGTCTCCAGCTCTATTCGTCCGCAAAAATTCAAAAATTAGGAGAAAAATCTCCACTTGAAGTGAAGATTGAGACACCTGAAAATATCACTAAAGTGACGCAAGATATGTATCGAAATGCTGCTGTTACCTTAGGTGTGGAGCATGCTCGTATCACCGTAGCTGCACCAATCCCTGTAACAGGTGAAAGTGCCCTAGCAGGTATTTATTATTCATTAGAAGCTAATGGTGTTCAGTTACCTCAGGAAAATAAAAACCTGGCTCAGGAGGAGTTAAAAGCCTTGTCAGATATCAATGACGAGAATAAGGACAAATCTGGCTATGATGCCAATAAACTGAACGTAGCCCTTGCTGATATCAAGGCTGCAGTCGCTAAGGCTAAAGAGTCTAAGGGTGAACTTACAGAAGATGATGTTCGTAAGATTGTTGAAGATACTTTAAAGAACTATAAACTGGATCAAGTTGTTACAGGCAACCAAGTCAATGTCATCATCAACTTTGCCTTTAATCTTTCTAAGAGCGATATTCTTAATAACGAAGACTTTACAAAGACTCTAAAAGATCTGAAACAAAGTATCGTTGCACAAGCAGGTGATAGTTTTAGCAATATCGACCTAAACTTTGATGCTAATAAAGCTATTCAAGACGGTGGAAATATCCTTAGCTCAATTTGGCAAGCTATCCTTGATTTCTTCAAGAGTTTTGGTGCTTAGGTCAATTCATGGTATAATAGATGGTAACAGAATTGTTGCCGTCTTTTTTTGTCGGCTTATAGAAAGTGAAAATTATGTTAAAGAAAAATGATATTGTAGAAGTTGAGATTGTCGATTTAACTCATGAAGGAGCAGGTGTTGCCAAGGTAGATGGCTTGGTCTTTTTTGTGGAGAATGCTCTGCCGACTGAAAAAATCCTTATGCGTGTCCTTAAAGTCAACAAGAAGATCGGCTTTGGTAAGGTCGAGGAATATCTTACACAATCTCCACATCGTAACCAAGACTTAGATTTGGCTTACCTACGTTCAGGCATTGCCGACTTGGGGCATCTAGCTTATCCAGAGCAACTCAAGTTTAAAACCAAGCAAGTAAAAGATAGCCTATATAAGATTGCTGGAATCACGGATGTAGAGGTTTCAGATACTCTTGGCATGGAAAATCCTGTCAAGTATCGTAACAAGGCTCAGGTTCCTGTTCGTCGTGTCAATGGTGTTCTGGAGACTGGTTTCTTCCGTAAGAATTCTCATGATCTTATGCCTCTTGAAGATTTTTATATCCAGGATCCAGTGATTGACCAAGTTATTGTCGCTTTACGTGATTTGCTTCGTCGCTATGACTTAAAACCCTATGATGAAAAGGAACAGTCTGGCTTGATTCGTAACCTTGTTGTTCGTCGTGGGCATCATTCAGGTCAGATTATGGTTATTTTGGTAACAACTCGTCCTAAAATTTTCCGAGTTGAACAGTTGATTGACCAAGTCATTAAGCAGTTCCCAGAGATTGTGTCTGTCATGCAAAATATCAATGACCAGAATACCAATGCCATTTTTGGAAAAGAATGGCAGGTTCTCTATGGTCAAGATTACATTACGGACCAAATGTTGGGGAATAGCTTCCAAATCTCTGGACCAGCCTTTTATCAGGTCAATACAGAAATGGCAGAGAAGCTTTATCAGACAGCTATTGATTTTGCGGAGTTAAAAGAAGATGATGTGGTGATCGATGCCTACTCAGGAATCGGGACTATTGGCTTATCAGTTGCAAAGCATGTCAAGGAAGTTTATGGTGTCGAAGTCATCCCAGAAGCAGTAAAAAATAGCCAGAAGAACGCAGAATTGAACGGTATCACCAATGCCCACTATGTCTGTGACACAGCTGAAAATGCTATGAAGAATTGGCTCAAGGAAGGCATCCAACCCACTGCCATCCTGGTCGACCCACCACGCAAAGGCTTGACCGAAAGCTTTATCAAAGCAAGCGCTCAAACTGGAGCTGACCGCATTGCCTATATCTCATGTAATGTCGCCACCATGGCGCGTGATATCAAACTCTACCAAGAGTTGGGCTACGAATTGAAGAAAGTTCAGCCAGTGGACCTTTTTCCGCAAACGCACCATGTCGAGACGGTAGCGTTATTGTCCAAACTTGATGTCGATAAACATATAGATGTTGAAATTAAGCTTGATGAGCTTGATTTGACAAGTGCTGAAAGTAAAGCGACTTATGCACAAATCAAGAAATATATATTGGAAAAGTTTGATTTAAAGGTTTCGACACTCTATATTGCACAGATTAAAAAGAAATGTGGAATTGCACTGAGGGAGCATTATAATAAATCAAAAAAAGAGAAACAGGTTATTCCACAATGCACACCGGAAAAAGAGGAAGCTATCATGGATGCGTTAAGGCATTTTAAGATGATTTAATAGAAATGGAGGGTATTTATGAGATGGATATTAAAAATAATCTTATTTCCAATTAGATTGCTGTTAAGTATCCTCACTGCATTTCTGACATTCCTGCTCGGCATAGGAACAACTATTCTATATTTCTTGATGCTGATGTGTATCGTTGCTGCAATAGGATCATTTATACAAAAAGATATATCACTTGGAATTGAGGCGTTGGTATTAGGATTTTTGTTAAGTCCATATGGAATACCCATGGTCGGAGCAACCGTTATAGCCTTTCTTAAAGGTATAAACGAAGTAATAAAATCGATTTGAAAAATTTCATAAAAATGGTTACCAAAGACGATAGAGAAAAAACTATCGTCTTTTTCTTTGTAAAATTTTAAGGAAAGGAGGTGAAGCGATGGACTTTGACTATTTCTATAACAAAGAAGCGGAACGATTTAATTTCTTAAAAGTTCCGGAGATATTGGTTGATGGAGAAGAATTTAAGGGATTATCTGCCGAAGCAATTATCCTTTATTCTATGCTTTTGAAACGAACAGGAATGTCCTTTAAGAATAATTGGGTGGACAAGGAAGGCAGAGTATTTATCTATTTTACTGTTGAAGAAATTATGAGAAAAAGAAATATCTCAAAGCCAACAGCCATAAAAACTTTAGATGAACTCGATATGAAAAAAGGAATCGGACTTATTGAAAGAGTAAGGCTTGGACTTGGAAAACCAAATATCATTTATGTTAAAGACTTTATGAGCATATTAGCGGTAAAAGAAAATGACTTTCAGAAGTCAGAAAACTTAACTTCAGAAGTAAAAGATTTTAACCTCAGAAGTAAAGAAAATGAACTTCAGGAAGTTCAAAATCTTGACTCTAACTATATAGAGAATAATAAGAGTAAGTATAGTAAGAGAGAATATAGTTTTGGTGAAAACGGACTTGGAACATTTCAAAATGTATTTTTAGCTGCTGAAGAAATATCCGATTTACAAATCATAATGAACTCACAGCTTGATAATTACATTGAGAGATTATCTGCATATATCAAAAGCACCGGAAAGACCTATAAAGACCATAAAGCAACAATCCTTTCTTGGTTCTATAAAGATCAGGGAAGAAGCAAAGAAGTGAAAACATCAAATATCCCGACATGGGAAGAATATGATAAAGGAGAACACCTATGATGAAAGAATTAGAAAAAGTAATGATAGAGGATGTAGAGTACGCCTACGATCCTGAAAAAGAATATATCAAAGACGGACACGCCTATTGCAAAGTCTGCCATGAAAGAAAAGACGGAAAAGCGATGGAGTTTTTTGGAAACAAGATGCTCTTTAGAACTTCATGCAAGTGTGATAGAGATAGAGAAGCAAGAGAAAAGGAAAGACAAAAACAGATGGATATAGAGCGATTAAAGAGTAGCTGCTTTAACTCTGTTATTCAGTGGTCATACACATTTGAAAATTATCAGGGAGAAGAAAATCAAAGCCTTATCATTGCAAAGAACTTTGTAAAAGACTATGAGGAAATGAAAAAAGAAAATATCGGACTTCTTTTTTATGCCCTGTTGTAAAATGAAGTGCAACACAAAAGACATGTTCATCTGATATACTAGAGTTGCAAAAAACAGTATAGA
>NZ_JAHZPU010000033.1 GCF_019929575.1 Streptococcus infantis | reverse complement strand
TCAGCTCAAACAGCTTGAAAGATACTCGCTTAATCAGAGGAACAACTTTGTTGCACTTGACTTGACAATTGGGGAAATGGAATAATTTTAAAAAATCGTATAATCCTTCTGTATCAAAAACAGGAGGATTTTTATGTTTCAAACCACCATCAATATAGGCTATGCTCGCGTTTCTACCCAAAAGCAAGATTTGGGATTGGAGGTGCAAATCGAGGCTCTTAAGCACTGTGACCAGCTCTTTATCGAACGTGAATCTGGTTCAAACAATGTACGCCCAGAACTCGAAAAAGCCTTAAAATTGGCTTGTGACCTTTCAAAGGAAGGCAAACAGGTCACTTTTACTATCTATAAGTTAGATCGCCTGACTCGCTCCATGTTCAAATTACTAGAACTGATCGAACGATTTAATGATTCGGATGTTCAGCTAGTCAGTTTGCATGAAAAACTGGAAACCGACTCACTCATTGGTAGGTTACTTTGCGTCATTTTAGGTTTTGTGGCAGAAAGCGAGCTGGAAAATTTACGATTTCGTACCCGTGAAGGACTTCGTAAAGCCAAGGAAAAAGGCGTCAAACTAGGTGCCAAGCGAATGTCAAAAGAGAAGGAAGAGAGAATTATTGAGCAGTATTTGGCAGGGGTGGCAAGCATCAGAACAATAGCAAAAACAGAACGAATTTCGACCTCAACCATCTATAAAGTCCTGGAACGAAACAAGGTGGCCAACAATCGCAAAAAAGTTTCGCAAATTTCTTGCTAAAAACAAGATAAAATGCTACAATGAAGGCGTAAATATGTTTCGATTAACGACCGTTTGGCGAAACATTCAAAATAACAATGTGAATATTTCAGAAAATACGAATTTAACAAGGTTTTGAGCCTATGTTAGATTGGTATTTTTTTGTTTTTTAAGTGTATCGTTTAACGGTCGTTACACGATACACCAAAACCCTTGTCGCTCAAGTCCTTGAGGTGTATTTTTCGAAACACTAAAATCAAAAAAATTAGGATTTTGTAGTATTTGCCCACCTAAAAAGTAATTCTACATGCCTAAGGAGGAAATTATGAAAACAAATAAAGTAACCAAACTTGGTGTTTCTTTGCTATCTGTTGCTGCTCTTGGGGTTGTTGCTCCAGCTTTGATTGATGTTCCTGTTTTTGGAGTTAGCATCGTAAAGGCTGACGAAAATCAAGAGCCCCTCAAATATCGCATCACTTATTACGATAGTGAAGCAGCAGTGCAAATTGCTGATGAAATGACGGGCACCATAAACCCTGGGGAGACCATCAATATCTATAAAAATATTGATGGATATGAGATAACTTCCAAGTATAGCTGGATGCCAAACTATGACATGACATATGACATAGCCAACGAGTATTTCTATGGCTCTAGAGATGGATACAATGATATGTTTCTAGAGTACAAGAAAGTAGATGCGGATGCCAAACCATCAGAAGAAGTAAAACCGGAAACTAAACCATCTGATACTCCGAAACCAGAAGTAAAACCAGAACCTAAGCCTTCAGATACTCCAAAACCAGAAGTTAAGCCAGAACCAGCACCAAAATCTGAAGAACGGCAAGGGCAAATCAAAATCCGCATTAGGTATTTAGATGAGCATAGTAGAGAAATAGCACCTATGTATACTGGGGTCCTAAACCCTGGTGAGTCTGTAAATATCTACAAGGATATTGAAGGACACCAAGTGGTATCAAATTTTTCCTGGATGCCGGGCTATAACTTAACCTATAATATCGCAAGCACATACTTTTATGGTGCTAAGGATGGGTATCTGGAAGGATACCTAAGATATAAGAAGTTAGATCCAACTCCGACTCCGAAACCAGAAGTTAAGCCAGAAACTAAGCCTTCAGAGACACCGAAACCAGAAGTTAAGCCAGAACCTAAGCCTTCAGAAACACCAAAACCAGAAGTAAAACCGGAACCTAAACCATCTGAAACTCGGAAACCAGAAGTAAAACCGGAAACTAAGCCTTCTGACACACCAAAACCAGAAGTTAAGCCAGAACCTAAGCCTTCAGAGACTCCGAAACCAGAGGTTAAGCCAGAACCTAAGCCTTCAGATACTCCGAAACCAGAAGTTAAGCCAGCACCTAAACCTTCTGATACTTCAAAACCAGAAGTAAAACCGGCACCTAAGCCTTCAGAAACACCAAAACCAGAAGTAAAACCGGAAACTAAACCATCAGAGACTCCGAAACCAGAGGTTAAGCCAGAACCTAAGCCTTCTGATACTTCAAAACCAGAAGTAAAACCGGGAACTACGCCTTCAGAAACTCCAAAATCAGAAGTAAAACCGGCACCTAAACCATCTGATACACCGAAACCAGAAGTTAAGCCAGAACCTAAACCTTCTGATACTTCAAAACCAGAAGTTAAGCCAGAGCTTAAACCACAAACTAATTCGAATACTGCTCCAACAGCTCCTGTCAAACCTATTGGGCAAACTTCAAACTCTAAAGCTGACAAATCTACTTCGAAAAAAGAAACTCCAGCTCTTCCAAACACGGGTGAACAAAGTTCTTCACTTTCTCTAGTAGGTCTTCTCCTAGCAAGTCTTGGCTTAGCAGGCTTGACTTACAAAGGACGTCACTAAAAAATTAACACACGATAAACAAGAGAGAGTGGGACAGAAATCGATAATTCGTTAGAATTCGATTTTGTCGTCCCACCTCCGCACAGTTGAGTAGGGCTGTAAAAGCTGATGAAATCAGCGTAGTAGAGCCCACTCATGCTCGACAATCCAAAGACAAGAAGAGGCTAGGACTTTTGTCCCAGCCTCTCTTTTTGGAATAAGAAAAACTGGAATCGTAATAAATTTAAAAGCTAGTATTTTTAGTCTTATTTAAGTTATCTGCTTTAAAATATGGTATAATGATTGAGTCGGTCTAGAGAAATTTTCGACCGTTTTTAGAAAAAGGAGTAAACATGAAGAAAAAACTAATGGCGGGAGCCATCACATTGTTGTCAGTAGCTACTTTGGCTGCTTGTTCGAACAGTTCTGAAGGAACTGACTTGATTAGCATGAAGGGTGATGTTATTACCGAGCATCAATTCTTCGAAGAAGTCAAAAATAACGCGACTGCTCAACAAGTCTTGCTGAATATGACCATTCAAAAAGTTTTTGAAAAACAATATGGTTCAGAAGTAACTGATAAAGAAGTCGATGATGCAGTTGCAGAAGAACAAAAGAAATACGGTGATAGCTATCAAACAATTCTCGCCCGCTCAGGTATGACTGCAGAAAGCCGTAAAGCTCAAATTCGTACAAGTAAATTAGTTGAGTATGCTGTTAAGAAAGCCGCTGAATCTGAATTAACAGATGAAAACTATAAAAAAGCTTTCGAAGAGTATACTCCAGAAGTAACGGCTCAAATTATTAAAGTTGACAGTGAAGATAAGGCTAAGGAAGTTCTTGCCAAAGCGAAAGAATCTGGAGCTGACTTCGCACAACTTGCAAAAGACAATTCTACAGATGAAAAGACAAAAGAAAATGGTGGAGAAATTACTTTTGACTCTGCATCAACAGAATTGCCAGACGTAGTTAAGAAAGCAGCTTTTGCGCTTGATGTAAACGGAATTTCAGATGTCATCACTGCTCCAGGAGCTCAAGCTTATACAAGTAGTTTCTACATTGTTAAGTTGACGAAGAAGTCAGAAAAATCTTCAAACTTGGATGACTATAAAGAAAAACTTAAAACAATCATTTTGACTCAAAAACAAAATGATGCAACCTTTGTTCAAGGTGTTATTAGTAAAGAATTGCAAGATGCCAACATTAAAGTTAAAGATCAGGCCTTCCAAAATATCTTTACACAATACATCAAAGGCGAAACAACTTCTGATAGCAGCAGTAGCGCCTCAAACTAAGATAGTAATGAACTACCTTCCTCTGTTTGGAAGGTAGTTTTTAAGTTTATAAAATTTCAACATTACAGTTTTATAAGTTTCATACTCTTCGAAAATCTCTTCAAACCACGTCAGCTTCCATCTGCAACCTCAAAGCAGTGCTTTGAACAAACTGCGGCTAGCTTCCTAGTCTGCTCTTTGATTTTTATTGAGTATTAGTAACTTAAAAGGATCGATAGGTCAGATAAGGGTATCACTCAAGAAATTCTAGCCCAGAGTTCATTTTGAGTAAAATTCGAATGTTTATACTGTAAGAGTTTTTTTCTAGGCTAAAAAATGGTATAATAGCTTATAAAACTAGAAATAATATGGGAAAATAAGATAATTTTTCCGATAGATAGGTGACATATGAAAATAAGTAAAAGGCACCTGCTGAATTATTCCATTTTGATTCCTTATTTACTGTTATCCGTTTTAGGTTTGATAGTAGTTTATTCGACAACTAGTGCAACTCTTATCCAAGAGGGGAAAAGTACTCTGCAATTGGTTCGAAATCAAGGAATTTTCTGGATAGCCAGTTTGTTTTTAATTGCCTTGATTTATAAATTGAAATTAGGATTTCTGCGAAATGAGAGATTACTCTTTATCGTTATGTTTGTTGAGCTGATACTGCTTGCTCTAGCGCGTTTAATTGGGATTCCCGTCAATGGTGCATATGGCTGGATCAAGGTTGGTCCCATCACGATTCAACCAGCAGAGTATTTAAAAATCATTATTGTTTGGTATCTAGCACAGCGTTTTTCAAAACAACAGGATGAGATAGCAGTTTACGACTTCCAGGTTTTAACCCTTAATCAGTGGATTCCTCGAGCATTTAATGATTGGCGTTTTGTTCTACTGGTTATGATCGGTAGTTTGGCGATTTTCCCAGACCTAGGAAATGCTACTATCTTGATTTTAGTATCTTTGCTCATGTATACTATCAGCGGTATTGCTTATCGGTGGTTTTCAACCATTCTGGGCCTACTTGCTGGTGTCTCCATGATTTCCTTGACTGCCATTCGGATCATCGGTGTTGAGAAATTCTCTAAAATTCCTGTATTTGGCTATGTTGCCAAGCGTTTCAGTGCTTTTTTTAATCCATTTAATGACCTAGCTGGAGCTGGACACCAGTTGGCCAATTCCTACTATGCCATGGTTAATGGAGGATGGTTTGGTCTTGGATTAGGAAATTCTATTGAAAAACGTGGCTATCTACCAGAAGCCCATACAGACTTTGTCTTTTCGATTGTCATTGAAGAGTTTGGATTTGTAGGAGCAAGTCTTATTCTCGCTCTCCTATTCTTCTTAATTCTTCGAATCATTTTAGTAGGTATTCGAGCTAGAGATCCTTTCAACTCGATGGTAGCAATCGGTATTGGTGGTATGATTCTGATACAGGTATTTGTTAACATTGGAGGTATATCAGGCTTGATTCCCTCAACAGGAGTAACCTTCCCTTTCCTTTCGCAAGGAGGGAATAGTCTCTTGGTTCTTTCTGTAGCCATAGCATTTGTATTAAATATTGATGCTAGTGAGAAGCGTGCTCGACTTTTTAGTGAATACGATGCACAGCTTTAGGACATAGATAACAAGGAGAAAAAAATGTCTCTTCAAAAGTTAGAAAATTATAGTAACAAAACTGTCGTACAAGAAGAAGTTCAAATCTTGACAGATATGCTAGAAGATATCACGAAAAATATGCTTCCTGCTGAGACCTTTGATAAGATTATGCACTTGAAAGAACTTTCATCAAAACTTGACTATCAAGGACTAGATAAAGTAGTGACAGGTCTTTCAAATGATGAGATGGTCTACATTTCTAGATACTTCTCTATTTTGCCTCTTTTAATTAACATCTCAGAAGACGTTGACTTGGCTTACGAGATTAACCATCTAAATAATGTCGATCAAGACTATCTGGGCAAATTATCAACAACTATTAAAATGGTGGCTGAAAAAGAAAACGCTGCTGAGATTCTTGAACACTTGAACGTGGTGCCAGTTTTGACCGCCCACCCAACTCAGGTTCAACGGAAGAGTATGTTGGATTTGACCACTCATATCCATACTCTTTTGCGTAAATATCGTGACGTGAGAATGGGGCTCATTAACAAGGAAAAATGGCACAATGATCTTCGTCGCTATATTGAGATCATCATGCAAACAGATATGATTCGTGAAAAGAAACTCAAAGTAACCAACGAAATCACCAATGTGATGGAGTACTACAATAGTTCCTTCCTACAGGCTGTCCCTAACTTGATGCTAGAGTACAAGCGTCTAGCAAAAGAACATGGAATTGATCTCAAACAAGCCAAACCAATTACCATGGGAATGTGGATTGGTGGAGACCGCGATGGAAATCCATTTGTAACAGCTGAGACACTTATGCGTTCTGCTACCATTCAAAGTGAAGTGGTCTTGAACTATTATATCAGTAAGATTTCTAGTCTCTATCGTACCTTCTCTCTCTCAACTAATTTGTCAAAAACTAGCAAAGCTGTTGAAGAAATGGCTGCTCAGTCTGGAGATACATCAGTCTTTCGTGAGAAAGAACCTTATCGTCGTGCCTTTCATTTGATTCAATCCAAATTGATTCAAACTCTTTTGAATTTGAAAGAATGGTCTGTTGTTGGCTCATCAGCTGATGAACGTCATCCTGTTGAACGTCTTCTTGGTACTCAAGGTCATCAACAAGGAGTGATTACAGATTATATTAGTAATCGTCTCTCAGGAGCCATTCAAGAATTGGCTGAAGATCGTCCTCCTTACTACGAAACAATTGAAGAATTTAAACAAGACTTAGCTATCATTAAAGATTCATTGCTTGAAAATAAGGCAGAAGCCTTGCTTACTGGAGAGTTTGCTGAGCTTTTGGAGGCTGTTGAAGTCTTTGGTTTCTTCTTAGCATCTATCGATATGCGCCAAGACTCAAGTATTCATGAAGCCTGTGTTGCTGAATTGTTAGCATCTGCTGGAATTAATGATCATTATAGCGATCTTTCAGAAGATGAGAAGTGCGAGTTGCTTTTACATGAACTATTAGAAGACCCTCGAATCTTGTCAGCCACTCATGCTGAAAAGTCTGAACTTCTTGAAAAAGAATTAGCCATTTTCCAAACTTCACGTGAATTAAAAGATCGTTTGGGAGAAGACGTCATTCGTCAAACGATTATTTCTCATGCAACCAGCGTGTCTGATATGTTAGAATTGGCGATTATGCTGAAAGAAGTCGGTCTTGTGGATGCTGAAAAAGCGCGTGTTCAGATTGTTCCACTCTTTGAGACGATTGAAGACTTGGATCATTCAGAAGAAACAATGAGAAAGTACTTCTCTTTGCCGCTTGCTAAGAAATGGATTGCTTCTAAAAATAATTACCAAGAAATCATGCTTGGCTACTCTGATAGTAACAAGGATGGCGGTTATCTATCATCTTGTTGGACACTTTACAAGGCTCAACAACAATTGACAGCCATCGGTGATGAATTTGGAGTCAAAGTAACCTTCTTCCACGGTCGTGGTGGTACTGTTGGTCGTGGTGGTGGCCCAACTTATGATGCCATTGCTTCTCAACCACTCAAGTCCATCAAGGATCGTATCCGTTTGACCGAACAAGGGGAAGTTATCGGTAACAAATACGGAAACAAGGATGCAGCCTACTATAACCTTGAAATGTTGGTTTCAGCAGCTATTAACAGAATGATTACCAAGAAGAAGAGTGATACCAATACATCAAATCGCTATGAAGCGATCATGGATCAGGTTGTAGAACGTAGCTATGATATTTACCGCGAACTAGTATTCGGAAATGACCATTTCTATGATTATTTCTTTGAGTCTAGTCCAATTAAGGCTATCTCAAGTTTCAATATTGGTTCTCGACCGGCTGCTCGTAAAACTATCACTGAAATCGGTGGTCTGCGCGCTATTCCTTGGGTATTCTCATGGTCACAAAGTCGTGTCATGTTCCCAGGTTGGTATGGTGTTGGTTCAAGCTTCAAGGAATTTATCGACCAAGATCCTAAAAATATTGAAATCCTTCGTGACATGTATAAAAACTGGCCTTTCTTCCAGTCACTTTTATCTAACGTAGACATGGTCTTGTCTAAGTCAAATATGAATATTGCTTTTGAGTACGCAAAACTTTGCGAAAGCGAAGAAGTGCAGGCGATTTACTACACTATCCTAGATGAATGGCAATTGACCAAGAACGTTATCCTGGCTATCGAAGGTCATGAAGAACTCTTGGCAGAAAATACTTATTTGAAAGACAGTCTGAATTACCGCATGCCTTATTTCAATGTTCTTAACTATATTCAGTTAGAGTTGATTAAGCGTCAACGTCGCGGAGAGTTGTCCTCACATGAGGAAAGATTGATTCATACAACTATTAACGGAATTGCTACAGGATTACGTAATTCAGGTTGATACAAGTTAGTTTTTATAAAAACCGTAGGGATTGGCTAAGTCTCAAGTTCAAGTTGGATAGCAAATAACAATTTCCAACGGAACTTGTAGCTCAAGTGTATTTTAGGATAGTTATTCATTCAATTATCAATGAAGGCGACTTCTTTAGGAGTCGTTTTCTTTTTTCTTTTAGGGAATCCTATACGAATCAGCCAGTTGTGATTAATATTGATTGCTCATTAACAAGAGGATTAGTAGTGTATAGAGTAGATTGGTTATCTTAAAAATATGTCAGACAAACGATTGAATTCTGCTTTTAAAAGAATTTACTGTTTTCTTAAAAAGAGTTTCAGAGTCTAATTGTCCACCTCAATTGTCTTATTTGAAATCAATCAGATAATTATATATTTGCTCCTTCGGTGGGTTAAGACAAGCAAACAGTAGTTTTCCCTCTTGCAAACAGAACTGTATCGATCACATAATACTCATTTTTAAAGCTCAGCTCGTTGCTGTTCGAAAGATTTTAAGTAGCTATCTTTTAGTCTGTAAAATAGATATATAATAAACTAGAATATTAAATTCATTGACAAAACCTATATATAATGCTATTATAGGTGTGTAGGAAAAGGCTTACAACTATAAATGTGAAGATTAATCTGCTTATATTAGGAGAATAGTTATTATAGATAGTGTAATAACTATTAGGCTGATGACTAAAGTTATGAATAGGAATAAATGAGTATGAATAATAAACAAAAAGTTGGTCATGTTATTGTTGTAGCCATTATTATTTTAGTGGGAGTGTTATTTTTCATCCAAAGACATTCGGCCTCATCCTCAAAACAATTTTCTATACAGTCAGATGTAGATTTTTATTTATTGGGATACCACAGTGTGGAGGCGTATAATTTTAAAGATAATTCATTTGAGAAAGTTTCTGATGAAAAAATAGAGATAGTTAAGGGCCAGATTAATCAAGTTGTTAAGCGTGCAGAAATTTCCAATCGTTATTTGCTATTTTCTGAAGAAGGCCCACCATTAGGTGTAGTGGGTAGAATAATATCAATTGATTTTGAAACTGGAAAAATTCACTACAATAAGACCTCTGATTATGCTTTTTCAACAGCTGGCGTAAATCCAGATTACTATTTCACTTCTGAAGCAAATACAGATGATAGTTTTATAGCAGTTTTTGATACAAATTTAAAGGAAGTAGATAAATACATTTTCAAAAATTCTGTTTTTGCTACAGATTTTTCAAACGATAGTGATAATATCCACTTTTTGGGAGTAGATGTTAACAGTAATGATAATTACCCAACCTATTTATATCATTTTTCACTAAAGAACAAAAAATTACAGTTTGAAAATAAAGAAATTCTCTATGAGGATCCTTACTTAACTTATTTTTTTGACGATAGCATTGTGAAAGGCAAGCAACTCTATTCAGTTTCTGGTGGATATCGAATTAACTCGACCAAGGAAAAAATACTTTGGGGGAAAGTTTTTCATTATGATATGGAATCAGGACTTAAGGAATTTTTGGATTTAGATGAAATTGGTCCAGTTAATATTATTGAATTAGGAGAAAATTTGTTAGCAATTGAGCATGAGAGTAATGATTCAAGAAAAATTGCCTTCAGTCTATTTGATTTAATTAGTCATAAATCAAGCTTTATCAATCTATCTCAATTTGGATTTTCAGCTGAAACAGACTATATAAAAGATATTAAGCTGATCAAAGATAATATCGTATTAGTTTTAGCTGGGAATAAATTGATTGCATATGATATAAGTGAAAATACTATCATTCTTGAAAAAATTGTTGATGAAGATATGTTTCATATTTGGTTAAAATAATTTAGAAAATGATGTAGATTTTTGCAATGATACATTGAAAAGCTAATTTCTATTGCCCTATGATAAACTTATTTTATTTGATTTTACATTTTTTTTAAAATAATTCATAAAATTACTTGACAAGTTTTAGTAAAATGATATAATTTAACCATTCAGAAAGTAATCATTGAAAATTTTTAGAGAGTCTGTGGTTGGTGGAAACAGATAAATGAAGATGATGAAAATTGGGCTGGATGTTATAAAGAATTTGAAATCATAAGAATTCGGTACGCACACCTTATAGTGCAACTCGTGAAGCGAGTAAGAGCGATAGGGATATTCCCTATAATTGAGGTGGCACCGCGCATCGACGTCCTCACACAGGTTTTTTGTGTGAGGACTTTTTCTATGGGGAGGATAAATGATGGAATTCAAACGATGGCGACGCTTGGTTAAGCAATTTAAAATGTAAAATTAGAAGAAAGAATTGAAAAATAAGGAGAAATAAATATGAATAAACGTTTAATTGGTATTATCGCAGCATTAGCACTTGTAGTCGGTGGGAGCTTAATTTATTCAAGCTTCACAAAACAAGAAACTAAAACAGAGACAACTAACAAAACAGCTAAAGTTGGTGTTCTTCAGTTTGTCAGTCATCCATCTTTAGATTTGATTTACCAAGGAATTCAAGATGGACTTGCCGAGGAAGGCTATAAAGGTGATCAAGTTAAAATCGACTTTATGAACTCAGAAGGTGATCAAAGTAAGGTTGCTACAATGAGTAAGCAATTGGTGGCAAATGGAAATGATGTTGTTGTCGGTATTGCAACACCAGCAGCTCAAGGTCTTGCAAGTGCAACAAAAGACCTTCCTGTTATCATGGCAGCTATCACAGACCCAATTGGAGCTAACCTTGTACAAAACTTGGAAAAACCAGGTGGAAACATCACAGGGGTATCTGACCATAACCCTGCTCAACAACAGGTTGAATTGATTAAAACATTGACTCCTGATGTCAAGACAGTTGGAGCTCTTTACTCAAGTAGCGAAGATAACTCAAAATCACAAGTCGAAGAGTTCAAAGCTTACGCAGAAAAAGCTGGTTTGAAAGTAGAAACTTTTGCAGTTCCATCAACGAACGAAATTGCTTCAACAGTTAATGTTATGACTGGTAAAGTAGATGCAATCTGGATTCCAATTGACAACACAATCGCATCAGCATTTTCAACTGTAGTATCAAGTAACCAAACAGCTAAAAAACCAATCTACCCAAGCGCAACAGCAATGGTAGAAGCAGGTGGTTTGGCATCAGTAGTTGTGGACCAACACGACCTTGGTGTTGCTACTGGTAAGATGATTGCCAAAGTATTGAAAGGTGAAAAACCTGCAGATACTCCAGTTAATGTCTTCTCAACTGGTAAATCAGTGATCAACAAAAAATTGGCTCAAGAACTTGGAATTACAATTCCTGAATCAGTCCTAAAAGAAGCTGGTCAAGTGATCGAATAAGAAAACGGGAGGAGTTGGATACATCTCCTCCAATTTTTAAAAGAAGGAAATGAATGTAACATGATAGTATCGATTATTTCACAAGGATTTGTCTGGGCTATCCTTGGCTTGGGAATCTTTATGACTTTTAGAATCCTCAACTTCCCAGATATGACGACCGAGGGCTCATTCCCACTAGGAGGAGCAGTTGCAGTAACTCTTATTACACAAGGGGTTAATCCTTTTCTTGCTACCTTGGTAGCTGTTGGGGCAGGATGTCTTGCAGGTTTGGCAACAGGACTTCTCTATACAAAAGGAAAGATTCCAACACTCTTATCTGGAATTTTGGTCATGACTTCTTGTCATTCTATCATGCTCATGATTATGGGAAGAGCTAATCTTGGGCTTCTAGGGACTAAACAAATCCAAGATGTTCTTCCCTTCTCATCTGAGGTTAATCAATTACTTACAGGTTTAGTTTTTGTGACTTTGGTTATACTTCTCATGCTTTTCTTCTTAGATACTAAGCTAGGACAGGCCTATATCGCTACAGGGGATAACCCAGATATGGCTCGTAGTTTTGGTATCAATACTGGACGTATGGAGCTTATGGGCTTGGTCTTGTCAAATGGTGTCATAGCCCTTGCAGGAGCTCTTATCGCTCAACAAGAAGGATATGCGGACGTCTCTCGTGGTATCGGAGTTATTGTTGTTGGACTTGCTAGCTTGATCATCGGTGAAGTACTCTTTAAGAGTTTGACTCTAGCAGAACGTTTGGTTACTATTGTAGTTGGTTCTATTAGCTACCAATTCCTAGTATGGGGAGTTATAGCTCTTGGATTTAACACCAGCTATCTCCGTCTATACAGTGCCCTTATCCTAGCAACTTGTCTAGTAATCCCAACCCTTAAGGATAAATACTTGAAAGGAGTCAAGTTGAGCAAATGACAGCGATTGTAGAATTAAGAAATGCCACAAAAATTGTGAAGAATGGCTTTGATGAAGAAAAGATTATCCTAAACGATGTTTCGATTGACATTTATGAACACGACTTCATCACAATCTTGGGTGGAAATGGCGCAGGAAAATCAACACTCTTTAATAGCATTGCAGGAACTCTACCTTTAACTAGTGGTAGTATTCGCATCATGGGTGAGGATGTCACAAACTTCAACCCTGAAAAACGGGCCAAGTATCTCTCTCGTGTCTTTCAAGATCCAAAGATGGGAACTGCACCACGTATGACCGTTGCAGAAAACCTCTTGATTGCCAAGTTTCGTGGAGAAAAACGTGGACTATTTCCAAGAAGACTCTCAGCTTATAAGGAAGAATTTCAAGCAACTATTGAGAAGGTTGGAAATGGTTTAGAGAAGCACTTGGATACTCCGATTGAATTCTTATCTGGTGGACAAAGACAGGCCTTGAGCCTCTTGATGGCGACCTTGAAACGTCCAGAACTTCTGTTATTGGATGAACATACGGCAGCCCTTGACCCTAAAACAAGTGTGGCCTTGATGGAATTGACAGATGACTTTGTCAGAAAGGACCATCTAACAGCATTGATGATTACCCACCATATGGAAGATGCTCTCAAGTATGGAAATCGTCTCATTGTTATGAAGGAAGGACGAATCATCCAAGATCTAAACAAGGATGAAAAAGCCAAAATGAAGATTTCAGATTACTATAAACTGTTTGAGTAATTGATTTTAAATAATTGATCTAAAAAACTTAGAAGTGGAATGTTTGCTTCTAGGTTTTTTAGTTTTTTAAATATTATTTATATTTCTCTTTTCGTCTATTTTACTTTATAATATAATCAATCTAAGAATCTTAAACTTTGATAAGAGTGAGGAGATAAAAATATGGCATACACACAAGAAGATTTTCAGGAATGGATTTTTCAGATTGGATTTAAGATGGACTATTTTACCAGGGAGTTTGCGGAGAAAGAAGGGCTAAATTTAGACTATAGCATACAGTCTTTGGATGGTTTGGAGGCTTGGATCTTGGCGCACTATGAAGACCACCATGCTTTGATAGCAGAACGCAAGATGTTGGATTATTTGACAGTTTATATCGGCGAAACCTTCCGCAAGCATCTGGGTGGTAAATGGTTTATTGACCTTAAAAATAAAAAGAACGCCTATTATTCTATGCCTGTATTGACCAATCCATCTTATAGAGGAGTGGTGTACAAAGCACCATTGACTTATGCAACGGCTTGCATCAGTAGAAAAGATGGTCAGTATATTAGCAGAATATTGAAAAATAACCTCGAAAATCAAGTAAAATAGGATTTAAATATTTATAAATTTTTGCAAATATTAGAATGATTTGCTCAGAAGATTCACTTTTACATGATAGCTGGAAATTTATGAAATAGTATCATGTAAAGTGTATGAAATGGTTTACTTTTTTTCAGAAATAAGCTATACTATATAAAGTAAACTGTGATAAAATGGAGGTATTGTCTATGGTTGACAAGAGACTCATCGAAGAGATCAAAAGCAATACCAATATTGTCGAAATCATAGGAGAAGTGATTTCTTTACAAAAATCTGGACGGAACTTTTTGGGGCTCTGTCCTTTTCATGGTGAAAAGACCCCTTCCTTTAACGTGGTCGAAGATAAGCAATTTTACCACTGTTTTGGTTGTGGCCGTTCTGGAGATGTTTTTAAGTTCATCGAGGAGTATCAGCAAGTAACCTTTGCGGATGCGGTGAGGATCTTAGCTGAGAGACTTGGGATTCAGATGGCAGTACCTGTTCAAAGTTCTGTACAGACTAGGTCACCCCATCAAAATCTATACGATATGCATGACAAGGCTGCTCGGTTTTATCATGCCATCCTCATGACGACTAAGATGGGTGAGGAGGCGAGGAACTACCTCTATAAACGTGGCTTAACAGATGATGTTCTAAAGCATTTTATGATTGGTTTGGCTCCAGCAGAACGCTCTTATCTCTATCAGCGTTTATCAGACGATTATAGTGAGAATGACTTGCTGGATTCAGGTTTGTTTTATCTATCTGAAAGTAACCAATTCTTTGATACCTTTCATAATCGCATTATGTTCCCACTCTCAAATGATCAAGGAAAGGTGATTGCCTTTTCTGGTCGAATTTGGCAAGAGACCGATTCTCAAACTGGAAAGTATAAAAATAGTCGAGCGACGGCAATTTTTAACAAAAGTTACGAATTATATCATTTGGAGAGGGTAAAAAAAGGCTCAGGCAAGGCTCCTGAAATCTACCTGATGGAAGGGTTTATGGATGTCATTGCGGCTTATCGAGCTGGTATTGAAAATGCAGTTGCTTCCATGGGAACCGCACTGACGAGTGAACATGTGGAGCATCTGAAACGCTTTACAAAAAAGGTTATCGTCACCTATGACGGAGATAAGGCTGGGCAAGCTGCCACAGCTAAAGCCTTGGATGAGCTTAAAGATTTACCTGTCCAAGTCGTCCAGATTCCTGACGCAATGGATCCAGATGAATATTTGCAGAAAAACTCTCCTCAAGATTTGGCTTATCTATTAACCAATACACGCATCAGTCCGGTTGAGTTTTACATACATCATTTCAGACCTGAAAATAGTGAAAATCTACAAGCTCAGATTGAATTTATAGAGAAAATCGCCCCCTTAATTGCAAAGGAACCCTCGATCACAGCTCAGAATTCCTATATTCATATTTTGACGGATCACTTGCCATCCTTTGACTATCAGCAGGTCGAACATATTGTCAATGAAAGTCGTGTCAGACAGAGAAAGGAGAAGGTCAAGGAGACCTATAGTCCGAGTCCTGTCACTTTGTCTGTTACTAAGCAGCTGACAGCAGTGATGAGAGCGGAAGCCCATATCCTCTACCGAATGATGGAACATCCCTTGGTGCTTAATGACTATCGCTTAAGAGATGACTTTATTTTTGAAACTCCAGAGTTTCAGACCTTGTATGGACTCTTGATTGATAATGGAAGTATCTCATCTGAGGATTTGGCTCATCAGACCAGAGAAGTGGAGAGTGCTTGGTATCAAGTCCTAGCCTTGGATTTGCCACCTGAGATGTCCCCTCACGAGTTAGCTGAAGTGGAAGAGTCTCGAAAAAGAGCTCTTTTGAATCAGGAAAATCTGCAAATTAAAAAGAAAGTTCAGGAAGCTAGCCATGTCGGTGATACAGACACTGCATTAGAAGAGCTAGAACGCTTAATTGCCCAAAAAAGAAGAATGGAGTAAGAATGGCAACAAAACAAAAAGAAGTAACAACCTTTGACGTCCAAGTAGCGGAATTTATTCGCAATCATAAAAAAACTGGTACAGCAACTGATGATGAAATCAATAACGCCCTCGTAATTCCCTTCACTTTAGATGTGGAAGGTATTGAGAATCTTTTGCAACGTATTCAAGATGCTGGTATCTCAATTACGGACAACGAAGGAAATCCAAGTGCGCGTGTTTTGAGCGCTGAGGAAGAGCCTGAGTTGACTGATGAAGATTTGATTGGTTCAACCTCTGCTAAGGTCAATGACCCTGTCCGTATGTATTTGAAAGAAATCGGGGTTGTTCCTCTGCTTACAAATGAAGAGGAAAAAGAGTTGGCCCTTGCTGTTGAAGCGGGTGATATCGAAGCTAAACAACGCCTTGCAGAAGCTAACCTTCGTTTGGTAGTATCTATCGCTAAACGTTATGTTGGACGTGGAATGCAGTTCCTTGACTTGATCCAAGAAGGAAACATGGGCTTGATGAAGGCCGTTGATAAATTTGACTACTCTAAAGGGTTCAAATTCTCAACTTATGCGACTTGGTGGATTCGTCAGGCTATTACTCGTGCCATTGCTGACCAAGCTCGTACCATCCGTATCCCAGTTCACATGGTGGAAACCATTAACAAGCTTGTTCGTGAACAACGTAATCTTCTTCAAGAGTTGGGACAAGATCCAACTCCTGAACAAATCGCCGAGAAAATGGATATGACACCTGACAAGGTTCGTGAAATCCTCAAGATTGCCCAAGAGCCGGTTTCTCTTGAAACACCAATTGGTGAAGAGGATGACAGCCACCTTGGTGATTTTATCGAGGATGAAGTGATTGAAAATCCAGTGGACTATACAACTCGTATCGTTTTACGTGAGCAGTTGGATGAAGTGTTAGATACATTGACTGACCGTGAAGAGAATGTCTTGCGTCTCCGCTTTGGTCTTGATGATGGGAAAATGCGTACTTTGGAGGATGTTGGTAAAGTCTTTAACGTAACGCGTGAACGTATCCGTCAGATTGAGGCAAAAGCTTTGAGAAAACTTCGCCAGCCAAGTCGAAGCAAACCACTTCGTGATTTCATTGAAGATTAAGTTAAGGGAGAGTGAAGATGGCTTACACAGAAGAACAGATTGAAAATATTAAAACACGTATTTTGACAGCACTAGAAGAAGTGATTGACCCAGAGTTGGGGATTGATATCGTCAATCTAGGCTTGATTTACGAGATTCGTTTTGATGGCGATACAGGTGAGACTGAAATTGATATGACCTTAACAACCATGGGTTGTCCCTTGGCTGATCTTTTAACTGACCAAATCTATGATGCTATGACGGACGTTCCAGAGGTTACAAACGTTGAAGTCAAATTAGTTTGGTATCCAGCTTGGACAGTTGAGAAAATGAGCCGTTACGCTCGTATCGCTTTAGGCATCAAATAAGTAAATTGTAAAAAGAGAAATAGTGTAGACGCCAGGAAATTCCCAGCTTTTATGCTATCTCTCTTTTTATTTGCTGATTTTATTTGAAGAAAATGGTATAATGGTTACTATGGAAAAAGAGAAATTACGCATCAATATGCTAAGTTCAAGTGAAAAAGTGGCGGGCCAAGGTGTGTCTGGTGCTTACCGTGAACTGGTACAGCTTTTAAAACGAGATGCGAAAGACCAACTGATCGTAACAGAAAATCTTCCAATCGAAGCGGATGTTACTCATTTTCATACGATTGATTTTCCTTATTATCTCTCGACCTTTCAGAAAAAACGTTCTGGGCGTAAGATTGGCTATGTTCACTTCTTACCTGATACCTTGGAAGGTAGTTTGAAGATTCCATTCTTCTTAAAGGGGATTGTCAAACGCTATGTATTTTCTTTTTATGACCGTATGGAGCATCTGGTTGTGGTCAATCCTACCTTCATTGAGGATTTGGTTGCTGCTGGAATTCCACGTGAAAAAGTGACCTATATTCCTAACTTTGTCAACAAAGAAAAATGGCATCCACTTCCTATAGAGCAAGTTGAACAACTTCGTAAAGATATGGGAATTGATGAGAATCAGTTTGTAGTCGTTGGTGCAGGTCAGGTTCAGAAGCGTAAAGGAATAGATGACTTTATCACTCTAGCTGAGGAATTACCTGATATCACTTTTATTTGGGCTGGGGGCTTCTCTTTTGGGGGAATAACCGATGGTTATGAACGCTATAAAAAGATTATGGATAACCCTCCTGAAAATCTAATTTTCCCAGGGATTGTTGATCCAGAAAGGATGAGAGAATTCTATGCCTTGGCTGATCTTTTCTTGCTTCCAAGTTATAACGAGCTCTTTCCAATGACTATTTTAGAGGCTGCGAGTTGTGAAGCACCCATTATGCTTCGTGATCTAGATCTTTACAAGGTCATTCTTGAAGGAAATTACAGACCAACAAGTGATGTAGAAGAGATGAAAGCGGCTATCTTGGAATATCAAGAGCATCCAGAAGCACTAAAAGAATTAAAAGAAAAGGCTAAGGCCATTTCAAGAGAATATTCAGAAGAGCATCTTCTTGAAATCTGGCTAAAATTCTATCGGGAGCAAGCAGCTTTAGGAAAAAAATGAGGTAGTATATGCGAATTGGATTATTTACAGATACTTATTTCCCGCAGGTCTCGGGTGTTGCGACCAGTATTCGAACCTTAAAAACAGAACTTGAAAAGCAAGGCCATGCCGTCTTTATCTTCACGACAACCGATAAGGATGTCAATCGTTATGAAGACTGGCAGATTATCCGTATCCCTAGTGTTCCTTTCTTTGCCTTTAAGGATCGACGTTTCGCCTATCGTGGATTTACAAAAGCTCTTGAGATTGCCAAGCAATACAAGCTGGATATTATTCATACGCAGACTGAATTTTCTCTTGGTTTATTAGGGATTTGGATAGCGCGTGAGTTGAAAATCCCTGTTATTCATACCTATCATACCCAGTACGAAGATTATGTCCACTATATTGCTAAAGGAATGTTGATTCGTCCAAGTATGGTCAAGTATCTTGTGAGAGGCTTTCTTCATGATGTTGATGGAGTGATTTGTCCAAGTGAAATTGTGCGAGACCTTCTATCAGATTATAAGGTCAAAGTTGAAAAGCGTGTTATTCCTACAGGGATTGAGCTAGCCAAGTTTGAACGACCTGAGATTGGACCAGAACATATCGCAGACTTACGGGTTAAACTAGGTATTAAGGAAGATGAAAAGATGCTTCTTAGCCTTTCACGTGTTTCTTACGAGAAGAACATTCAAGCCGTTCTGGCAGCATTTCCAGATGTTCTAAAAGAAGAGCAAAATGTTAAATTAGTCGTAGCTGGAGATGGTCCTTATCTGGAAAATCTCAAGGAGCAAGCATCAGATTTACAGATTCAAGATTCTGTTATCTTTACTGGTATGATTGCCCCAAGTGAGACAGCGCTCTATTATAAGGCGGCTGACTTCTTTATCTCAGCTTCAACTAGTGAGACGCAAGGCTTGACCTATCTTGAAAGTCTTGCAAGTAAGACTCCGGTAATAGCTCATGGAAATCCCTATCTTGATAACCTCATCAATCATAAAATGTTTGGAACTCTTTATTATGAAGAGAGAGATTTAGCAGGTGCTATTTTAGAAGCTTTAATTGCAACTCCAAAGATGGATGAGAAACTTTTGGCTGAAAAATTGTATGAAATTTCAGCTGAGAATTTTGCTAAGAGAGTGCATGAATTCTATCTAGATGTTATTATTTCAAATAATTTTGAAAAAGAATTGACTGCAGATGAACCTGTTACGAAACGCATTTTAAAGACAGTATTTTATATACCACAACAAGCAGTGTCTATGCCGGTCAAGGGTTCAAGACGTATGTTGAAAGCTTCTAGAAAACAGTTGAGTCATTTAAGAAAATATTTGAATGATTAATCGAATCAAAGAAAGGAAAGCCCTGTTGTAAAATGAAGTGCAACACAAAAGACATGTTCATCTGATATACTAGAGTTGCAAAAAACAGTATAG
>NZ_JAHZPU010000032.1 GCF_019929575.1 Streptococcus infantis | reverse complement strand
GACATACTACAGTTCCAATTTTTATTTGTTAACATTTTTTCTCCTTACAAAAATGTGCCTACTACACAACTTATTTATAAAGTATTATAATCTTTTTATCATTTATTTTAAAGGAGTTATTTATGTTTATTATAAACCTTACCTATATTGAGTCACTTGAGGTAGTTGAAAAACATTTACAAGAACACATGAATTTTCTGAACCATTATTATGCAGAAGGCTTGTTTATTGCATCTGGTAGAAAAAATCCAAGAACTGGAGGAATTATCCTTATGCAAGGTAAGAATAACGAAGCTGTCCAAGAAATCATTAGGCAAGACCCATTCTACAAAAATAAGATTGCCCAATATGATATTATTGAATTTGAGGCAAGTAAATATTGTCCTGAATTGAAAAATATACTAACCAATCAATTCGATGGAAGTAAATAAATTTGATAAACTAGTGCAATTAAAGTAATTCAAAATCGCCAGATTGTTTGCTATATAGAAGCTCTTTTGTTACACTACTATTATGAATACAAACCTCAAACCAAAACTCCAGCGTTTTGCTTCTGCGACTGCCTTTTCCTGCCCTATCTGCCAAAAAAAACTCACCTTGGTAGAAACTAGTCTCAAGTGTGATAATCGCCATTCTTTTGACCTTGCAAAATTCGGCTATGTCAATCTGGCACCTCAAATCAAGCAATCTGCCAACTACGACAAGGAAAACTTCCAAAATCGCCAGCAAATCCTAGAAGCTGGGTTTTATCAGGCTATTTTAGAAGGTATCTCCGACTTACTAGCCACTAAACCATCCGCAAAAACAGTCTTGGACATCGGCTGTGGCGAAGGATTTTACTCTCGTAGACTACAAGAAAGTCATCCTGACAAGACCTTCTACGCCTTTGATATCTCGAAAGACTCGGTCCAAATCGCTGCTAAAAGCGAACCCAACTGGGCAGTCAACTGGTTTGTTGGTGACCTGGCTCGCCTTCCTATAAAAGACGCCAGCATGGATATCCTACTTGATATCTTCTCACCTGCCAACTACGGAGAATTCCGACGAGTATTATCAAAGGACGGCATCTTAATCAAGGTTATTCCAACTGAAAACCACCTCAAGGAAATCCGTCAAAGGGTACAGGATCAGCTGACAAAGAAGGATTATTCTAATCAAGATATTAAGGAACACTTCCAAGAACACTTCAGCATCCAATCTAGTCAGATTGCTTCCCTGACCAAGTCTATCACCGTAGAGCAACGCCAAGCCTTGCTCAGCATGACACCCCTCCTCTTTCACGTTGACCAAAGCAAGATTGATTGGAGCCAACTGACAGAGATTACCATCGAAGCAGAGATTCTGGTCGGAAAAGCACTATAAATAAATTTTTGAGATACTACAAAGCCCGCACCTCTTCTTGAGATGCGGGTTTAAAACACGGTTTTTCACTGTCTTTTCGAAAAGTATAAAAAATTTTGACCTCTCCATTTATTTTCGATTCGAGATAACAAACTTATCAATAAATAGCAAGTGATATAAGGCAAGTGACGCCCCATAACAACATCCATGAAAAGAGATTTCTTGATGAGTCAGTGGAAACGAAGAACTATTACCCACATAAAGGCATGACCAAATTACAAGAAGAATCCAAAATAAATCAGTCCATTTATATTTTGAAAAATATTTTTTCCACATAAGAACACCTTCTTTCTTTACTATAATATTATTATAATACTGTTTGTAAACGAATACAAGAAATTTGAGGTAACAGCTAAGAAGAACCTGAGGTTTAAAGGTAATACAACCAGCCTTCTTAGTGTTCTCTAGGTCTGATTTTTAAGTCTAGAAATTATTGACAAATATTTTTTCTTTTGAGACCAGTCAACCTCGAATCCATAACATTCAAAAAAAGCGAATTTCAATTGAAACTCGCTTTTTTGCTAGATAGTGTAATAACTATAAAATTTCGTATCTTATACTCAATGAAAATCAAAGAGCAAACTAGGAAACTAGCCGCAGGCTGTACTTGAGTACGGCAAGGCGACGTTGACGCGGTTTGAATTTGATTTTCGAAGAGTATTAGTTCAAGTGCCAGATATCTTCATTATACTGAGCGATTGTACGGTCAGATGAGAAGAATCCTGCTTTAGAAATGTTAACGATGACTTTATCCAACCATGCGTCACGGTCTTCGTAGTCAGCAAGCATTTGCTCTTTCACTTTGATGTAGTCTTCCAAGTCAAGAAGAGTCATGAACCAGTCTTTGTTGATCAATTCGTTATAAAGACGTTCCAAGCGTTCAATCTTACCAACCGCAAGAACCGCGTCGCTCACGATGAAGTCAACCAATGGTTTGATAGCTTCACGTGCGTAGAATTCACTTGACTTGTATGCTGCTTTCGCGTAAAGGTCGATAACAGTTTCTGAATCTTCACCGAAGATGTAGATGTTTTCGTCGCCAACCAACTCAGCGATTTCCACGTTAGCACCGTCCATAGTACCAAGAGTCAAAGCTCCGTTCAACATGAATTTCATGTTACCAGTACCTGAAGCTTCTTTAGAAGCAAGTGAGATTTGTTCTGAGATGTCACATGCTGGGATCAAGAAGCTTGCTGCAGTAACGTTGTAGTTTTCAACCATAACCACTTGCAAGTGTGGTGCTACTTCTGGATCGTTGGCAATGACTTCTGACAAGCAAAGGATCAAGTGGATGATGTCTTGAGCGATTGTGTAGGCAGGAGCTGCTTTACCACCAAAGAATACTGTGATTGGACGAGCAGGGATGTTACCAGCCTTGATGTCAAGATATTTGTAGATTACATACAAAGCGTTCATTTGTTGACGTTTGTACTCGTGCAGACGTTTGATTTGGATATCAAAGATAGAGTTTGTATTGATTTCCACACCTTGGTGTTCTTTCAAGTGACGAGCCAATTTACGTTTGTTGTGAGCTTTGATGCTTTCCAATTTTTCTTTGACAGCAGCCTTGTCTTCGTATGAAAGAAGGTCTTCCAATTTAGAAGCTTCGTGGTGCCATTCGCGTCCAAGAATCTCATCCAAGTAGTGAGACAAGCTTGGGTTAGCATGCATGAGCCAACGACGGAATGTGATACCGTTTGTTTTGTTGTTGAATTTTTCTGGGTAGATGTCGTAGAAAGCTTTCAACTCTGAGTTCTTCAAGATTTCAGTGTGAAGAGCTGCAACCCCGTTTACGCTGTATCCGTAGTGGATATCCATGTGTGCCATGTGAACACGTCCGTTCTCATCGATGATTTGAACAGCTGGGTCTTTATATTCTGCTTTAACACGGCGATCTAATTCTTTGATGATTGGTACCAAGTGAGGAACCACTTCTTCCAAGAATTCAAGAGGCCATTTTTCAAGGGCTTCAGCAAGGATTGTGTGGTTTGTGTAGGCAGTCATGCTACGAACGATAGAGATTGCTTCATCAAGTTCGATACCACGTTCAGTCAAAAGACGGATCAATTCAGGGATAACCATTGATGGGTGAGTATCGTTGATTTGTACAACTGCGTAGTCAGCAAGGTCGTGCAAGTTGCTTCCTTTTTCGATTGCTTCATCGATGATCAATTGTGCACCGTTTGAAACCATGAAATATTGTTGGAAGATACGGAGCAATTCACCTTGTTTGTCGCTATCGTCTGGGTAAAGGAAAAGAGTCAAGTTGTGAGCGATATCTGTCTTGTCAAAGTTGATACCATCTTGGATGATTGAAGAATCAACTGAATCCAAGTCGAACAAACGCAAACGGTTTTTAGTAGCTGTTTTGTAACCAGGTACATCGATATCGTAAAGAGTAGATGTCAATGTAAAGTGTGCAAATGGCACTTGGTAGCTACGGCTTGAGCGAACCAACCAGTTTTGGTCAGTCAACCAAGCGTTAGGAATAGTTTCTTGTTGGTTATTTTTAAGGACTTGTTGGAAAAGACCGAAGTGGTAGTTCAAACCAACACCGTCACCATTCAAACCAAGTGTAGCGATTGAGTCGATAAAGCAAGCTGCCAAACGTCCCAAACCACCGTTACCAAGTGATGGTTCCAATTCTACTTCTTCAATTTCGATCAACTCTTTACCTGCATCAGCAAGTTCTTTTTTAACTTCGTCATAAAGACCAAGGTTAATCAAGTTGTTTGACAAGAGTTTACCAATCAAGAACTCAGCTGAGATATAGTAAACTTTTTTCTTACCAGTGTTGACTGGTTTTTGGCTACTTGCAAGTTTGCTGTAGTTAAGAAGAGCAAGATAAAGCTCTTCGTTGCTGCATTCTGCGATAGATTTATTGTAACGATTTTGTACAAATTCTTTTAATGGTAACATTTTTGTGTCTCCTGATAATGTCTTATTTCTTTAATTCTACCAAATTTTCATTGATACGGCGATAAATTGTAGTCAAGTCAAGCAAAGTTTCTTCGACAGCAGGAGTCAATTGTTCCTCTGTCATACGCCATGACCAGTTTCCACCAAGAGTAGATGGGAAGTTCATACGAGCTGAACCATCCAACTCTAGCAAATCTTGCATAGTAGCAATCGTCATGAAACTTACTGATGCGAAAGCTGTACGAAGCATAGCATGCACCACTGTTTCGTACTCTTTACGGTTTGTGTAACGAGCCATGTACTCACGAGTTGGATCATCAATCTCATCACGGTACCAACCAAGAACAGTGTTGTTATCGTGTGTTCCAGTGTACATAACTGAGTTGGCTGGTGCCAAGTGTGGGCTGTCGATACTTTCGTGTTCTGGATTGAAAGCAAATTGAAGGACTTTCATTCCTGGGAATCCAGTGCGCTCGCGAAGCTCGATAACTTCGTCAGTCATAAATCCAAGGTCTTCTGCGATGATGTTCAAGTCACCAAGTTCTTCTTTAACCGCTGCAAAGAGTTTGTAGTCAGGTCCTTTCACCCATTTACCAGGTGCTGCTGTTTCAGAACCAGCTGGAATTTCCCAATAAGATTCAAATCCACGGAAGTGGTCGATACGCACGATATCGTAGATTTTGAAGCTTTCACGCAAGCGTTCAATCCACCATTTGTAGCCATCTTTATCCATTGCTTCCCAGTCATAGATTGGGTTCCCCCAAAGCTGACCAGTCGCAGAAAACTCATCTGGTGGGCATCCTGCGATGCAAGTTGCTTTCCCGTTTTCATCTGTTTTAAAGAGGTGTGGATTTGCCCACATATCGCTTGAATCTTCAGCAACATAGATCGGCATATCCCCCACAATTTCGATGTGGTTTTCGTTAGCGTATGCTTTCAATTTCAACCATTGTTGGAAGAAGAGATATTGGGTTACACGGTGGTAAACAAGTTTGTCTGCCAATTGTTCACGGTAGCTTTCAAGAGCTGAAGCTTTACGCGCACGAATATCTGCATCTGGCCACTCTGTCCAAGCGAGATTATCAAAATGCTCTTTGATAGCCATATACTCTGCAAAAAGTTCAAGCCATGATTGGTTCTCTTGAGCAAATTTTTCAAAATCTTGGACATCCCCAACTTCAAGGAAACGTTTAACTGCTTTTTCTAGAAGCGGACGACGTGCGTAATAAATCTTAGCGTAATCAACTTCAGTTGGGTTGCTACCGAAGTCTACTCCCTCAAGATCACTTGCTTCTAACAAGCCCTGCTCTACCAAAATATCAAGATCGATAAAATGAGTGTTCCCAGCAAAGGCTGAGAAAGATTGATAAGGAGAATCTCCGTAGCTTGTTGTTCCTAAAGGAAGGATTTGCCAGTAACGTTGTTTGGTACGAACCAAGAAGTCAACGAAATCATAGGCGCTTTGACCAAATGATCCGATTCCGTAAGCTCCTGGAAGTGATGAGATGTGCATCAACACACCACTTTGACGTTTTTTCATAATAGCACCTCAAGTGTTTTTTTAATTAATTGTTTCAAATTTGTGCGCAAACGTTTGCGCTAAGTAAAGTATAACCCATTTCAAAAAGAAATGCAAGCGTTTTTAAAAAACTTTTATGATTTATTTTTTATTGATAAACTTTTAAGTTACTATATTCTTATTTTTAAAATCCTTTCATTAAGCATCCCAATCATGCAATCGTTTCCCTTCAATTATTTTTGAATCGAAATTTGCATGATTTCCTATTTCTCTTCTATTATACAAACAATTTTAGGAATTAGCCAGCAACAAGCCTTTTAAAATTTTTTCAAAAAAACGCTTGCAACCGTTTTCTGTTTGTGCTATACTATGGTCATAAGGGAAAACGTTTGCGTTTCCTCGAAATTAAAATTTGTTATTCTTTAGGAGGAATACACTATGTCAACTAAATTCATGAAGAGCGCAGCTGTACTTGGTACTGCTACTCTTGCTAGCTTGCTTTTGGTAGCTTGCGGAAGCAAAACTGCTGATAAAGCGGCTGATTCTGGTTCATCTGAAGGTAAAGAACTTACTTTATACGTTGAAGACCAATATAAAGCATTTGCTGAATCAGCTGCACAAGCTTACGAAAAAGAAGCTGGAGTAAAAGTTACTATCAAAACAGGAGACCAAATGGGTGGTCTCGATAACCTTTCTCTAGATAACCAATCTGGTAAAGCTGCTGACGTTATGATGGCACCATACGACCGAGTAGGTAGCCTTGGTAAAGACGGACAACTTTCAGAAGTGAAATTGAGCGACGGTGCTAAAACAGATGATAAAACTAAATCTCTTGTAACAGCTGCTGACGGTAAAGTTTACGGTGCTCCTGCTGTTATCGAGTCACTTGTTTTGTACTATAATAAAGACTTGATTAAAGAAGCTCCAAAAACTTTTGCTGAATTAGAAGAACTTGCTAAAGATAGCAAATATGCCTTCGCTGGTGAAGATGGTAAAACAACTGCCTTCCTTGCTGACTGGACAAACTTCTACTATGCATACGGACTTCTTGCTGGTAACGGCGGTTACGTATTCGGCCAAAACGGTAAAGATCCTAAAGATATCGGACTTGCAAACGAAGGAGCTATCACTGCTATCAACTACGCTAAAACTTGGTACGAAAAATGGCCTAAAGGTATGCAAGATACAGAAGGAGCTCCAAACCTAATCCAAACTCAATTCCAAGAAGGTAAAACAGCTGCTATCATCGATGGTCCTTGGAAAGCTCAGGCCTTCAAAGATGCTAAAGTAAACTACAGTGTTGCAACTATCCCAACTCTTCCAAACGGTAAAAACTATGAAACATTCGGTGGTGGTAAAGCTTGGATCATCCCATCAAGTACTAAGAACCTTGAAGCTGCTCAAAAATTTGTAGACTTCCTTGTTTCAACTGAAGAACAAAAAGCCTTCTACGATAAAACTAACGAAATCCCAGCTAACACTGAGGCTCGTTCATATGCTGAAGGTAAAAACGATGAGTTGACAACAGCTGTTATCAAACAGTTCCAAAATGCTCAACCAATGCCAAACATCCCTCAAATGTCAGCTGTTTGGGACCCAGCTAAAACAATGCTATTTGAAGCTGTAAGTGGTAAGAAAGATGCTAAGACAGCTGCAAACGATGCTGTAACATTGATCAAAGAAACAATCAAACAAAAATTTGGTGAATAAAAAATTTGTTCAAGGGGGGTGGAATTCAAATCCCCCTTTGAATTTATCAATAGAAAACATATATAGTTTAGGTTTTAATTAGAAACCAGTATCCTATGAAAGGAGTTATTATGGAAAAGCAACAACCTAGTAAAGCAGCACTGCTGTCTCTCATTCCTGGGTTAGGACAGATTTACAACAAACAAAAGGCAAAAGGTTTTATCTTCCTTGGTGTAACCATCGTATTTGTCCTTTATTTCCTAGCACTTGCAGCCCCTGAATTGAGCAACCTCATTACTCTTGGTGACAAGCCAGGTCGTGATAATTCCCTCTTCATGCTGATTCGTGGTGCCTTCCATTTAATCTTTGTAGTCGTTTATGTACTCTTTTATTTCTCAAATATTAAAGATGCACATACTATCGCAAAACGTATTAACAATGGAATTCCAGTACCACTTACGCTAAAAGATATGATCAAAGGAATCTATGAAAATGGCTTCCCTTATCTCTTGATTATTCCGTCTTATATTGCCATGACCTTTGCAATCATCTTCCCCGTTGTCGTAACCTTGATGATTGCCTTCACAAACTATGACTTCCAACACTTGCCACCAAACAAATTGTTAGACTGGGTTGGTTTGACCAACTTTACAAACATTTGGAGCTTGAGCACCTTCCGTTCTGCCTTTGGTTCTGTTCTTTCTTGGACTATCATTTGGGCTTTATCTGCCTCAACTTTACAGATCGTGATTGGTATCTTCACAGCTATCATTGCTAACCAACCATTTATCAAAGGAAAACGTATCTTTGGTGTTATTTTCCTTCTTCCTTGGGCAGTTCCAGCCTTTATCACTATCTTGACATTCTCAAACATGTTCAACGATAGTGTTGGTGCTATCAATACCCAAGTTATCCCTCTCTTTGCTAAGGTTCTTCCATTCCTCGACGGGGCACTCATTCCTTGGAAAACAGACCCTACTTGGACTAAGGTTGCCTTGATTATGATGCAAGGTTGGCTTGGATTCCCTTATATCTACGTCTTGACTCTCGGTATCCTACAGTCTATTCCAAATGACTTGTATGAAGCAGCTTATATCGACGGTGCAAACGCTTGGCAAAAATTCCGCAACATCACTTTCCCAATGATTTTGGCTGTTGCGGCACCTACTTTGATCAGTCAATACACCTTCAACTTTAACAACTTCTCTATCATGTACCTCTTCAATGGTGGAGGACCTGGTACTGTCGGAGGGGGAGCTGGTTCAACTGATATCTTGATCTCATGGATCTACCGCTTGACAACAGGTACATCACCTCAATACTCAATGGCGGCAGCTGTTACCTTGATTATCTCTATCATTGTCATCTCAATCTCTATGATCGCATTCAAGAAACTACACGCATTTGATATGGAGGACGTCTAAGATGAATAACTCAATTAAACTCAAACGTAGACTGACTCAAACCCTTACTTACCTTTACCTGATTGGTCTCTCAATCGTGATTATCTATCCACTATTGATTACTATCATGTCAGCCTTCAAGGCAGGTAACGTGGCAGCCTTTAAACTAGACAGCAACATCGATTTTAATTTTGATAACTTTAAAGGACTCTTCACTGAAACCTTATACGGTACTTGGTACCTCAATACTTTGATTATTGCCTTGATTACCATGGTTGTGCAAACAAGTATCATCGTACTTGCTGGTTATGCTTACAGCCGTTACAACTTCTTGGCTCGTAAACAAAGTTTGGTCTTCTTCTTGATTATCCAAATGGTGCCAACCATGGCCGCTTTGACAGCTTTCTTCGTTATGGCCCTCATGTTAAATGCCCTTAACCATAGCTGGTTCCTCATCTTCCTCTATGTCGGTGGTGGTATCCCTATGAATGCTTGGCTCATGAAAGGTTACTTTGACACCGTGCCAATGTCTCTTGACGAATCTGCAAAACTTGATGGTGCAGGACACTTCCGTCGCTTCTGGCAAATTGTTCTCCCTCTCGTTCGCCCAATGGTTGCGGTTCAAGCACTCTGGGCCTTCATGGGACCTTTCGGAGACTACATCCTCTCTAGTTTCTTGCTTCGTGAGAAAGAATACTTTACAGTTGCCGTTGGTCTCCAAACCTTCGTTAGCAATGTGAAAAACATGAAGATTGCCTACTTCTCAGCAGGTGCTATCCTCATCGCTCTTCCAATCTGTACACTTTTCTTCTTCTTGCAAAAGAACTTCGTTTCAGGACTTACAAGCGGTGGCGACAAGGGGTAATATACCCCCCCGCCACCCTTTTTCATTTTTGACCTTGTACATCGATTGTCTGGTGAGAAACAAGAGCTTGCTGAGATTACCTTGTTAGTTAGTGGACGAATCATAACAAACATTCACTTTTACCAAGGATTCTACTATCCCCGCTTGAAATAAAATACATTTCTCTATATAATACTCATATAGAAAAATGCCTATAGAAAGAGATTTATGTTACCATATCCATTTTCTTATTTTAATAGTATTTGGGGATTTCGTAAGCCCCTATCTCAACGTTTTGGTCTCAACTGGTTTCAACTGATTTTTACCAGTATTTTCCTGATTAGTTTGTCTATGGTCCCTATTGCCATCCAGAACAGTTCTCAGGAAACTTATCCTTTAGAAACTTTCATCGATGATGTCTACACTCCTTTGACGGATAGTGTGGTTCAGGATTTGGCTACCAATGCAAAGATTGTAGATGGTAAGTTGAGCTATACAGGTTCATCTCCTCATCAAGCTTCTATCCAAATCGGAGACCCTTCTAGTTCAAACTTCCCTGAGGAATTACTTCTGAACTTTGAACCTGAGAAACTCATCATCAGCAAGCAAGGAAAAGAATTGACCAGCATTCGCTATCACGCGATAACGACTGAGAGCTTACAAAGCAAGGAAAGCTTAACACAAGCCATTTCTAAAGACTGGTATCAACAGAATCGCGTCTATATTAGTCTCTTTCTTGTGCTTGGTTCTAGCTTCCTCTTTGGACTTAATTTTTTTATTGTTGCTTTAGGTGCTAGCCTCTTGCTCTACTTCACAAAAAAATCGCGTCTCTTTTCATTTAAAAGCTTCAAAGAGTGCTATCATTTCATTTTGAACTGTTTAGGATTACCAACCTTACTTGCCATGATTCTCGGTCTCTTGGGGCAAAACATGGCAACTTTGATTACTGTTCAAAATATTTTATTTGTTCTATACCTGGTCACTATCTTTTACAAAACGCATTTCCGTGATCCAGACTACCATAAGTAGGAGATTATTATGCCTGTTACGATTAAAGACGTGGCCAAGGCTGCAGGGGTCTCACCCTCAACCGTAACCCGTGTTATTCAAAACAAATCAACCATTAGCGATGAAACCAAAAAACGAGTTCGAAAGGCTATGAAGGAACTCAACTACCATCCTAACCTCAATGCCCGAAGCCTGGTTAGTAGTTATACGCAGGTTATCGGCTTGGTTCTTCCAGATGATTCAGACGTTTTCTATCAAAATCCTTTCTTTCCTTCTGTCCTTAGAGGGATTGCACAAATTGCTTCAGAAAATCACTATGCTATCCAGATTGCAACTGGAAAAGACGAAAAAGAGCGCTTAAATGCAATTTCACAGATGGTCTATGGAAAGCGTGTAGACGGTCTTATCTTCTTGTATGCCCAAGAAAATGACCCCTTGGTTAAACTCGTTACAGAAGAACAATTTCCCTTCCTCATCCTTGGCAAATCACTATCACCCTTCATTTCGCTTGTTGACAATGATAATATTCAAGCTGGTTTTGATGCGACAGAATACTTCATCAAAAAAGGATGCAGCCGCATTGCTTTCATCGGTGGTACCAAGAAACTCTACGTTACGCAGGATCGTCTAACAGGTTACGAGCAAGCCCTCCAAGAACACAAACTATCTCTTGATAGTCATCGTACCTTTTTCGCTGATGAATTTCTTGAAGAAAAGGGATATAAATTTAGCAAACAACTTTTTGAATACGATCCAAAAACCGATGCTGTTATCACAACAGATAGTCTCTTAGCTGAAGGTGTTTGTAACTATCTCAACGAACATCAGCTGAATGTCCCTGTTCTTAGCTTTGACTCTGTAAATCCAAAATTAAACCTAGCAGCCTATGTCAATATTAATAGTCTGGCTCTCGGCCGCACTTCGTTTGAGACTATTCTTCAAATCATCAATGATGTCAAAGAAAATCGTCAAATCTGCTATCGTCAAGTCATTGCGCATGAAATCATTGAAAAATAAGAAAAACCAACTCTAACATCTTTTGCTTAGAGTTGGTTTTTTGTAATCTATTTTTATAATTGATTATACTCAATGAAAATCAAAGAGCAAACTAGGAAACTAGCCGCAGGCTGTACTTGAGTACGGCAAGGCGACGTTGACGTGGTTTGAATTTGATTTTCGAAGAGTATTAGTTTTCGACTTCGACAAATCGGCCTAGGATATGAACATTTTCTGAAACAGAAACAAAGGCTGTTGGATCAACTTGCTTCATGATCAGTTTAAAATCATTGAACTCTGCGCGAGTGATAACCGTAATCAAAACAGCCTTACGTTCGTGGTTATAAGTTCCTTCAGCATCATGGATCATGGTTGCTCCACGGTGCAATTTATGATGGATTTTCTCAATGACTGCATCTGGATTGCTAGTAACAATCATGGCCTGCATGCGTTTTTGTTTGGTGAAAACTGCATCTGTCACACGACTTGAGACAAAGATAGTAATCATGGAATAAAGGGCATATTTCCAACCAAAGGTCACTCCTGCAATCAACATGATGGTACCGTTCACCAAGAAAGAGATACTTCCGACGTTACGACCTGTCTTCTTACGAATGGTTAGGCTGACAATATCTGTTCCGCCACTGGAGATGTTATGACGTAAAGCAAAGCCGATTCCAAGTCCCATAACTACCCCACCAAAGAGAGCATTGATGATTGGATCCTCTGTCAAGACCACCACTGGCACAAACTGGATAAAGAGCGAGCTCATGGATACCGTGATAAAGGTAAAAATCGTAAACTTATGTCCAATTTGGTACCAGGCCAAAATCATGAGAGGAATATTGATGGCATAAAATGCTACTGAGATTGGGAAATAAAACCCAAACCAGTGGTTACTTAGAGCAGATATAATCTGGGCCAAACCTGTCGCACCACTTGAATAAACGTGTCCTGGTTGGAAAAAGAAATTGACAGCTACTGCTGATAGAAAACCATATACCAGAGAAGCTGAAATTTTTTCATCGTATTTTTCTCGGGAGATACTTTGCAAAACACGTAAAAGCTTCACCCGATAAGCAAAGCGACGAAGATAATGATTCCACTTTTTAGTTAGTTTCGTTTGTTTCATCTTGTTCTACTTGTAGATTAAGTTCCTCTAGTTGTTTAAGAGCTACTGTTGATGGTGCTTGCGTCATTGGGTCAGTTGCCTTATTGTTCTTAGGAAAGGCAATGACTTCGCGAATATTTTCTTCTCCAGCGAGCAACATGACAAAACGGTCAAGACCGATAGCCAAACCACCGTGTGGTGGGAAGCCATAGTCCATAGCTTCCAAAAGGAAACCAAACTGGTCATTGGCTTCTTCAGCTGAGAAACCAAGAGCTTTGAACATACGTTCTTGAAGTTCTTTTTGGTTGATACGAAGACTACCGCCACCAAGTTCATAACCGTTTAGGACGATATCATAGGCAATGGCACGGACCTTAGCCAAATCACCTTCAAGCTCATGAGTAGTTTCTGCTTGAGGAAGGGTAAATGGATGGTGGGCGCTCATATAACGTCCTTCTTCTTCAGACCATTCAAACATCGGCCAGTCAACAACCCAAAGGAAGTTAAATTTATCCTGATCAATCAAGCCTAATTCTTTAGCAATACGTCCACGAAGGGCTCCAAGTGTTGCATTAGCTACTTCAAGCGTATCAGCCACAAAGAGAACCAAGTCTTTATCTTCAAGACCAAGCGCTGTTGTCAAGTCTGCTTGGATACCAGTCAAGAATTTTGCAACTGGACCGTTTAATTCGCCATCAACCACCTTGACCCAAGCAAGACCTTTAGCACCATACTGTTTGGCTACTTCTGTCATCTTGTCGATGTCTTTACGTGAGTAGTTATCTGCTGCGCCTTTAACAACGATGGCTTTAACGGCAGGTGCTTCTGAGAAGACTTTGAAATCGACTCCCTTGACAAGATCTGTCAAGTCTTGAAGTAACATCTCAAAACGAGTATCAGGCTTGTCAGAACCATAAAGAGCCATAGCATCATCATACTTCATACGAGGGAAGGGGAGGGTTACTTCAATCCCTTTTGTTTCCTTCATCACGCGCGCAATCAAGCCTTCTGTGATGTCTTGGATTTCTTGCTCAGTCAGGAATGAAGTTTCCAAGTCGACCTGGGTAAACTCAGGCTGGCGGTCACCACGCAAGTCTTCATCACGGAAACATTTAACGATTTGATAGTAACGGTCAAAACCAGCATTCATCAACAATTGCTTAGTGATTTGCGGGCTTTGAGGAAGGGCATAGAAATGGCCCTTATTAACACGAGATGGTACCAAATAGTCACGCGCCCCTTCTGGCGTTGATTTAGAAAGGAATGGTGTTTCCACATCGATAAATTCCAACTCATCCAAGTAGTTACGGATAGAATGGGTCACCTTAGCACGAAGTTTTAGGTTTTCTAGCATTTCTGGACGACGAAGGTCAAGGTAACGGTAACGTAGACGCGTATCATCGTTTGCTTCAATGCCATCCTTGATTTCAAATGGTGTTGTTTTGGCTGTATTAAGTACAGTAAGAGCTGTTACATTCAATTCAACTGAGCCAGTCGCCAACTTATCATTGGCTTGCTCACGTGCAGCAACTTGACCAGTCACCTCGATGACAAATTCACTACGAAGGCTTTCAGCTGTTGACATCACTTCCGCAGAAACTTTCTCAGGGTTGATAACCAACTGCATAATCCCTTCACGGTCACGAAGGTCGATAAAGATCAATCCACCCAAGTCACGACGACGGGCAACCCATCCTTTCAAGGTAATTTCTTGTCCGATGTGCTCCTCACGAACACGACCAGCATACATACTACGTTTCATGTTTTCTCTCCTCTTGTATTCTGTTACTATTTTACCATAAAAGCGCAGGCTCTTCATGAAAATCATCAGAAAAGTTGAGAGTTTCCTCTTATAAATGAAAAAATCCAGCAAAGTCATTCGCTGGATTTGGGTTTTCTTTATTTTTTACGCTTTTCAGCAATCTCTTCTGTCTTCTTTGGTAGGACAATTTCAGTCACATAAGCCGTCGCAAATCGTATCACTCCTGCGATAGGAGCAAAGATAACGGCTAGATTGTTATAAAAGAAATCCCCCTTAATGAAATAGACAAGTAGGCCGATGACAAAGAAGAGAAATACAGCCTGAATGACTGCTAATAATAGTACTCGCTTCATAATTTCCTCCTGAGTCTATTATAGCATCATTATCATCACAAATGAAATTAAATTATTTAAGGCATGCAATCCCATACTATAAGCCAGACCACCCTTGTTGATATAAGCCAACCCCATACTAAGACCAAGGCCACTATAGACTAGGAATTGTTGGGGAGTAGTAGGGAAATGAACAAGTGCAAAAATGATGGTACTTACAAGAAGAAAGAGACCTGTCTGCTTGATGTTATCCTGTTGAGGGAATACATAGCGAGCTAACATACCTCTAAAGGTTAACTCTTCTGTAAGTGGTGCAAAGACGACTGCCATGAAGAAGGTGAAGAGAGGTTGATCTTGAGCTAATTTATCCATAGCCTGTTGATTAAATGACGGATCACTTGGTAAAAAATTTTCTGCAACAATGACAAGCACCCATACCAAGGCAGGCAACCAGATGTATTTGTTAAGGGCTGTTTTTTCTATTGTAACAGTCCCTGTCTTATACCACTTGTAGGTAACGAAGGTGAAAATTGCTGCCAATAAGACATAAATTGGGACAAAAACATATTCAGGCGCTCCCATAATCATGGCCGCTAAACCTACGCCCTGAATAAAACTATAGACCATAATAAATGATAAGAAAGTGAGGCTATACCAGCCAATGTTTTTAAGTGTTTTCATAAAAGACTCTTATTTTCCTTTATAACTATTTTTCAATACAAAGAGACTTGCTAGACCTAGAACAAGGACCCATGCCAGTAAAAGGCAAAGATTTCCCAGGGACAACTCTCCTCCACCTTCTTTTAATAGACCTACCAAAGGACCGATAAAAGAATAGTCCAACAGTTTTTGAACCGTATCATTTTGAAGAGCAATCATAGGTAAAAAAGAAACAATGAACATAGGAAAGATACTATAGACTTGCGCTTTAGATTGAGTATCTGATACTGCACCGATTAGAAGGTTGAGAAAAATAATACAAATAGTTGCTAGGAGCAAATAGATAGCATAAGAAAATAAATAACCAGATACATCTACTTTAAGATAGATGGGAAGTACAATCATAGCAAATAACATTATCAAAATAGGAAGAACGAGCATACTGAAAGTATATTCTGTTGCTGTCACACCACTTAGAATGAGTGATTTGAGATTTCGTTTTTCCTTATCTTCTGCTATCATAATCGATACCATATAACCACTTCCCATGCTCAAGACCATCGTCAAGCTAGCAGATAGTAAAAATAGGCTCAATTGTTCATTCTTATTTGAAAATTCATTTAATAAAACAGCAATACCAAAAGGCATCAATAGAGTCGCTAACAAAGTTGAATTACTAATAAGAACTTGTAATCTTAACCATAGTAGGGCATTTAATTTTCTAAACATCTAACTTTTCTCCTGTCAATCTGATAAAGATTTCTTCTAGTGTCGGCTCACAAGAGTGAACCACCATCAAATCTGTCGTGTCTAAATGTGGCAATTCTTCAAATGGAACTACCTGTTCTCGTCCATCTTTATAAACCACACGTACTTTCTTATCTACATGGTACTTCTGGATAATATCTTGCGGACTTCCATACTCTATTAAGTTACCTTTATTCAAAAGAGATAGGCGATCACAAAGCAGAGTTGCTTCATTCATATCATGCGTGGTCAGAAAGATAGTTGTCCCAGCTTGCTTTAATTCTTGGAGTAGGGTATGAATCATCTTAGATGTTGTAGGGTCTAAGCCACTGGTTGGCTCATCTAGAAAGAGAATCTTAGGAGCATTAAGAAGGGCACGAGCCAAGAACATTCGTTGTTTCATTCCTGTAGATAGTTTTTCTGCGATAATATCTTTAGCATCTGCCAATCCAACCTGTTGGAGCACCTGATTTACTCTATCTGACTTGAGACCATATAACTTAGCGTAGATGAGAAGATTTTTGTAAAGACTCATCTTTTCATAAAAACCACTGCCATCACTAACAATACCAATTTGTTCCAAATCATTTGAGGTTAAATCTTGAGAATTCTTGCCTAACAAAACTGTTTTACCTTGATCTGCAGCCAACTGTCCTGTTAAGACATTGATCATAGTTGTTTTACCTGAGCCAGAAGGTCCAAGAAAACCAAAGATTTCACCCTCCTTAATCTCAAAAGAAATCTGATGAAGAGCTTTTTTGCTCCCAAAACTTTTGCTTACATTTTCAACACGAATCATAGAAACTCCTTTATTTGAAATAACGTTTTGTTTTGCGCAATTGTGCAACATTGGTATACAAATGGATGACAACTGCCACCAGCAGAGCAACCAACTGTACTTGACCTAATACTAAAGATAAAACTACTAGGACAACATAGATACCAGGAATGAGGATCTGATTGACCTTGAACAAGATTAAGTAAGCTTCTTCCATTTCAGCCTGTTTTTCTCCCTCATCATAAGTATCAAGGTAGTCCAAAACTTCCTTAGGCGTCGCCGCAACAGAAAGTTTGTAGTTACGAATCTTGCTGGTGATTTTTAGACAGTAAGCACCCGCCCAGATACCTAAAACTATCAAAAGTAAGAATGCTGCTGATAGGCCTAAACCTCCCAAATCTATCAGTAGGTAGGAAAGCATACTAATTTGGCAAACATTCCAAGCTACTGTAGCATAATCTAAGAAGCGATACATAGCAAGGTAGTCTTGCTCATTTCCTTCATCCTCTTCCTCTCTTTGATAGTTTTGATAAGCCTGATGGCTTTTTCTAGTGAAATAAAATATTAAGGTTGCCGTAATCAGACCTAAACCAAGAAAAATTGAGTACAAGGCAACAATTACTTGCTCTTGACTGATACCTAAAGGATTAACACCAAGGAAACCAGCAAATATTCCTAATAAAACACTTGCAAGAAAAATCTTCAGTGCAAAAATGATTTGTTTCTTTTCCATATTTCAACCTCTTTCTAAAACAAGCCAGACAACCATTGACCAAAAGCTTTACCTGATTCGAAGATAGCGGTCAAGCCTTCTGTTCCAAGTGATACCAAAATCAAACAAACAGCAAGTAAGAGAATAGCTTGATTTCTAGCTTTTTTTGCTCCATCTCCCAAGGGTTCATTCCCAAGCCAACCTGCTAGATAGGCATAGAGAGTTACTATTATAATCCCAATCTCCGTAGAAGATAGAAACAACAAGACTGTCACCAAACGAACGATATTGGCTTGAATGTTAAAATAATTTCCTAAACCTGCACAAACACCGGCAAGTTCTTTGTTCTCAGTATCGACTTGAAAACCTGCTAAAAACTCTTTCATAACTTTTCTCCTTTTACAACTTCTAAACCTTTTGATTTCTTTTCAATCCATTCAACTACTGGTATGAGGGCAAAGTAAAGCCAAAAAGATTGCTCACCTTGATACATATTAAACCAGCCTAAGTCTGTCCCGATAATTAGAAACACGCCCACCAATAGAGCTACAAGTGCTACATAATAGATCACTCTGTACTTGTTCATCACTCATCCTCCTCTAAGCGGAAGACTGATTCGACTGGCTCATGGAATATCTGAGCAATCTTCAGGGCAATGACGATGGATGGGGTATACTCATCCCGTTCTAGCAAACTGATGGTTTGCCTGGACACGCCAGCTAGTTTGGCCAGCTCGGTTTGATTCAGGCCATCGCGAGCCCGAAGCTCTTTTAGACGATTTTTTAGCATGTCTTTTTTCTCCTTTGTTCTTATCTTGATTTCATTGTAACACATCTTTTTATTTTTGACAAGCATATTTGTCAAAAAGTTTAACATTTTTGTCATTTTGCAAAAGAAAACAGTCAGGAATCTTATTATGACCTCATTAACTGGACTTTTTCCATATAAAAATCCCCTGTAACTTCTTGTGATTTTCATCCATAAGAAGCTACAAGGGAGATTGTTTAGGCAGGATTTTAATCCTTTTTATATTTTTTTCGGATAAAATACAAAGTTGTTAAACTAACTACTGTTATAATTGAACCGATTAGTCTACCTTTTTGCGTAAAGACAAATTCAATTTTATGCTTTCCAGGAGTGATTGGGAAGGATAAGAAACTATTCCAAGCTTTTGACGTCGGTACATCTTTACCATCTACTTTCACTTTCCAACCCTCACCGAATGGAATCGAGGTCATCATAAACTTGCTATCATCAGTAATATCAATCGAACCTACGATATGGGTATTTGAAAACTTCTCAACTTGTAAACCTTGAGCTTTTCGATTCTCCAATACCTTTTGAATTTGATTAACATCTGCACGATAAACTCCTGCTTGGGAAAGATCTACCTTATCTGTTTTAAAGCGAAATTCTAAGATACTTTCTTTTCCTGCCGCATTATCTGCAAACTGCCAAAGTTGACGTTGCGTGTTTCTCTTAGAATGAGTGAACCATTTCCCGTTTAACAATACTGAATATTCTTTTTCCGAATTTAGAGAGGCTGGCACAAAGAAGTAATAAGTCAAATCTGTTTGAGGAGTAATTCGATAGCGGACAATTGCTTCCTTACTGGAATCTTCACGTTTATAGACCGCCGTACCCTTTTCTTTATTTACATCTTCCGCTACTAGATTCTCAGTTTCGACTTCCCCATATGCCAGAGGTTTAAAGTATTCAAAATAATTTTCCTGATCTTTTTGAACACCCTCCATGGAGTTAAGAATGATATTTTGGTTTTTTACAGCATTATTCGTTCCAAAATTTATATTTCTAACTAAAGCATTTGTTCCAAAGGCAATCGGGAATGAATTAGGATTTTTATAAACTAGGTAACGTTCATCTTCATAAACTTTTTCAGTGAAATAACGATTCATGTCATATCGACTTGCAAAGCGATTGAGGTAGATCTTTTCAGGATGAGCATCTTTTTCTTTTTGGTCGATATCCTTAATGTCCATGTAGTAGCGGATACCATACAGAGCGTCTGTTAGAGGAGTCCCATTTTCGTATTCAGTCGCAGCATTGATCCCCAAATCACCCATATAAGCGAATTGGTCCATAGTCGTGCGCTCCAAGCTCGAACTGAAGGTACTTAAGCCTGGGTAACCCACAAGTGATGGAACGGTCCGTGAATATGCAAAAGTGGTTGCTATTCGATAAAAAGGTTGATCGACATTTTCTTGAATGCTATCAGTCACACGTTTTACAGATACCGTTGCATCTACAAATTTATCTACATCTGCATAACCCAAGGTCACCTGTGATAAGTAGGCATTGTATCCTAGTTCAAATATCGTTAGCGTTGATAGCAAAACAACTGCTAATCGAGTCATTCTCGGACGTAATAAAGCAAGAATGGCTAGATAGACGGTTAGGGTTAGGACTACTTGAGAGAAAAGATAGCCTATTTGCAATAATACAACTAAAGTACAAATAACTACTGTTGCAATCAGCAAGCGTATTTTTTTCTCTTTTAGAGTTTTGGAGGATCTATCCCAATAAAGGTAGAATCCTGCACCTGTTCCAATCACAAGAAGAAGTAAAAAGATGACATAGTTGCTGGAAATAAACTGGGTCAAATTTTCCGGTTGTTTTTTCGGAAGGTAGGTAAATTTCTTGGTATAAAGATAAATTGCTGAAAGTACTAGAAGCACAATTGAAATCAGTTTCCCCTGGCGGGAAGTCTCAATCTTCTCTTTCAGAACCTGATAAGCTAAAATTAGCATAAAGAAAGAGAAAAGCCATGAAAAGCGGAAGAAGAAGCCTGCAGGATTTTGCCCCATATGCCAAATCTTACTAACAAATTCGTTAACAAAAGAAATTAGGAAGATGAGGGTAACGATTCCAGCTGACCATCTTCTTTCCTTCAAGATTTTAGTTGATGAAAAGAATAGGATAAAACCGATAAAGCCGAGTGCTCCGATATAAATGTTCGGTAAATTAGGACCAGCTGACCAGCCTGATGTTGTGTCAAATCCTCCGATAGTTAATTTCGACAATATATCTAAAGGATTAATCTGAAAGGCAAAAGAAAATCGCATTGCATCTCCTACTTGTCCCTTACTTTCAAGCAAGTTGAAAAATACAGGAACTAGCAAGATTGAAGCTGTTGCCACTCCGAGCACAGAGTAGATGAAGGCCTTAAACAATGGGTGAATAAAGGTCTTTAATTTTTGTTTCCAATCGCCTTCAATTGAGAGACGAGGAGATACATAATAACAGGCATACAACACGACAAAAATTGAAATCATGTAGCCCATATAGAATTGGAGGAGAACTGTTAAACCTAATACAAAGGCATATGGATAAGGTGCTTCTCCATCTAACAATTTTTCAAGATAGACAATAACCAGAGGAAGCATAATCATAGCGTCATAAAAAATGACGTTCATTTGGTAGGATACTAACATTCCTGAAAGTGCGTAGGCTGTCGCAAATAAGGGTACCATCCAGATTTTTGATTCTGCTCCTTTGTAGCGTTTAACTAAGAGATGAGCAAAGGAAAAACCAATTGCTCCATATCTGAGCCAAATAGTGAGAAAAACCGCTAGACCATAGTGTTGGAAAGGTAGGATAATATAAAAAATATTGAACGGACTCATTAAGTAATAACCCAAAACTCCTATCATGTCTCCACCTAGAGACTTGGTAAAGGAATAGCTTAGGCTACTTAAATCACCTGAGAAAACGGCATTCTTTAATAAACCAAAAAAACTAATGTACTGTTGACCAAAATCAACCGCCATTAAACTTTTATTCCCAAATGGATAGCTACCCATGAAAAACCAAACAATTAACATGGTCATCATCGGTAACAAAGCACTCATCATATATAATAGTGCTTTAGAATGTTTTTTCCTAAATTCTTGCCAGTACATTAACCAATTTTGCATTATTGATTTCTCCCATGTAATTTTAACCAATCTTATCTTCTTCAGCTCTAGCAATATTGGTTTTATCAATAATAAAATGAGGACGTTGCTTCACTTCATAGTAAATTTTCCCAATATATTCTCCAAGGATACCAATAAAGATAAGTTGAACACTACTAAACAAAATGATCGCTGCTATTGTAGTGAAATAACCACTCGTATAATCTGAAGAAACGATGAATTTACAAAACTCATAAACAATGTAGAATAAGGACAGTGCCATACTAATAAAACCAAACTGGATACAAATCCTAAGTGGACGATCATTAAAAGAAATGAGGCCTTGCACTGCATAGTTCAAAGACTTTTTAAAGCCAAATTTGCTTTTTCCCGCCTTACGAACTTCATTCTTATAAGGAATGACCTTCTCTTTAAAACCAATCCATTCATATAGTCCCTTATTAAATCGATTATACTCTGGCAGAGAAATAAATACATCGACAGCTCTTTTACTTAATAAACGTAACTCGGATTTCCCGTCGGTAAGCTTAACATCCATTGAATGATTTGAAAATGCGTAAAAACAACGAGCAAAGAAACTACCTACTGCAGATTCACCTTCTCTACTCCTTTGGCCGCTAACAATATCGTACCCCTCTTTGTAAGCTTCCACAAATAAGGGAATCAGGTAGGGTGGATGTTGCAAATCTCCATCCATTACCATAACAGCATCCCCAGTTGCATATTTAAAGCCAGCAAGAATACCACTCTCACGTCCAAAATTTCTACTAAAGCTGATATACTTCACGTTTGGATTTTCGCTTGCAATGCTATCAATTAGCTCCAGAGTCTTATCGCTACTCCCGTCATCGATGTAAAGAATTTCATACTCAGGTAGTTGTTCTGAAGAGAGCATACTATTGAGTTGTTCCGAAATAGCTTTATGTGTTTGGGCTAGAACTAATTCTTCATTTAAAAGTGTGATAAGAATTGAAAGTTTCATCTAAATGCTCCATTATATTTACTTTTTCAAAAAGGAGAGAGCCACGCTCTCTCCTCTCTAAAGATACTTATCTATTATTTATTAGAATGTTTACGTTTCAATACAACTGTACCAGATAGGATTACGATACCCGCAATGACTAAACCTGCTCCAACTGTTTCACCAGTTTGAGGGAGAAGTTTACGTCCCTTTTCTGTATTTTTTAATCCTTTCTGAGTTGCAGGTTGATTAGTATTTTCTGTTGTTGAATTACTTGTTCCCTTTGCAGAAGTCTCTTCTGACGGAATTACTTGTGTTCCATCTTGATTCGCAGGATGTTTAGTATCTGTTCCTGATTCCTTCGTTGTAGTTGTGCTATCACCATGTTTAGGGTCTTCTACTGACGGAGTAACTGGTCCTGCTTGATTCGTAGGATGTTCAGTGTGTGTTCCTGACTCCTTCGTTGTAGTTGTCGAAGTGGTAGTCGGCTCCTTCGTTGTAGTTGTTGAAGTTGTTTTTGGCTCTTCTGTCGTTGTCGTCGTTGAAGTAGTCTTCGGTTCTTCTGACGTCGTTGTTGTTGAAGTTGTCTTCGATTCTTCTGTCGTTGTAGTTGTTGAAGTTGTTTTTGGCTCTTCTGTCGTTGTAGTTGTTGAAGTTGTTTTTGGCTCTTCTGTCGTTGTAGTTGTTGAAGTTGTTTTTGGCTCTTC
>NZ_JAHZPU010000031.1 GCF_019929575.1 Streptococcus infantis | reverse complement strand
TGACACACTTGAAAGCTTATTTGATTAACACTCCGCAACTTTACTTGAGTGTTTACACAAAATTATTGACAGAATCTTATAATTATGACAAATAGTTCAACAATTAATGAGTTTATAAAAAAACAAAAGGTGCTTTAGATGTAATAAAGAAAGATCCAAAACTTGGGGTTAGAGGCTTTGAATTTGATAACTCAACATCTGAAAAAGATTGTGTTTTGGTTATTGGTCTAACCCTGCAGGAGATGAAAAGGATGTAAACAATATTAAGATTAGTTCATGAGATAAAAAATTATTTAAATAAACTTGAACCAAAAATCGAAAACTAATTAAAATTCTATGAGGAACCGAAGTTACATGAAAGAATATGTTTTAAGCTTGGAAAAAGAATTCTCTTTAATAGAAAATGGGTTTAAAGAAGAAGAGAAGAGAGCACTTGTTGATTATCAATCAAACGACAATGCATATAATAAAGAATTAGCATTTTTAGCCTTTAAATCAAATGTATACCAAGTTAGAATGTTCAGTGTATTTCTCTTTGGTTATTTATCATCAGATGAAGAAATTTTGAGATTTATGAGGGATGAAGTTTCAAAAGATGATAATTGGAGAGTTCAAGAAGTATTAGCAAAAGCATTTGATGAATTTTGTAAGCAAACAGGTTATGAAAAATCCCTTCCGATTATTGACGACTGGCTAAAAAATAATAATCCAAATGTCCGAAGAGCTGTTACAGAAGGCTTGAGAATATGGACGAGTAGACCATATTTCAAGGATAATCCAAACGAAGCTATCAGACGAATTGCAGCATTAAAAGAAGATGCAAGCGAATATGTGAGAAAATCAGTTGGAAATGCTTTAAGGGATATTAGTAAGAAATTCCCGGAGTTGATTAAAATTGAGCTTGATAGCTGGAAATTAGAAAGTAAAGAGATAAAACAAGTTTACAAGTTGGCAAGTAAATTGATTGTATGACAAATAAGAATTCATAGGAGGTTACGATGAACAAGATTACTTGTATTTGTTTAGGTGTGAAAGATATGAAAAGGTCAATAAAGTTTTATAGAGATGGTTTAGGATATAAGACTGGTTGCAGAGAAAATAATCCGTCAGTATGCTTTTTTGATACTCCGGGAACAAAGTTTGAACTATTTCCTTTGGAACAATTAGCAAAAGATATTGATGAAAATAATCCACCAAAAGGGAATGGATTTTCAGGAATTACATTAGCCTACAATGTTGAACATAAAGAAGATGTAGAGACTGTAATTGCATTAGTAAGAAAAGCAGGTGGAAAAATTGTAAAAGAGCCACAGGAAGTTTTTTGGGGTGGATATCACGCATATTTTTCGGATTTAGATGGATACTATTGGGAAGTTTCATGGGGACCGAATTTTCAATTTGATGAAAATGGATTGCTGAAATTTTGAGGATAAATAGGGAAAGAGTATGCCATAAAGTACGGAATATTTGATTTTGAAGGAGGTAATCGTAGTGAATGAATTTAATGAATTTGTTCGTGAGATTTTTTCCGCAGCAGGTGATATTGTCATAAGATCCATGATGGGCGGATATCTTATATATTTTAACGGTAAGCTTATAGGTGACATTTGCGATAATGAACTATTTTTAAAGAGAACGCCGACATCGGACAAACTTCTTGCAGACTCAGAATTGCGTTATCCGTATGAGGGTTCAAAGACATTGATGTATGCATTCGACAGATTTGAGGATATGGATTTGATTACTGAACTACTGAAAGGTATGTATGCGGAACTGCCAGAAAAGAAACCCAAGAAAGCTAAATGAGACAAACAAGCTTCAGTTTGTTGAATTTAGCAAGGTACAAGTTTTTATGAGATGAAGCCTATAAAATTTGTACGGATACTGTAGGGTAAGAAAAGAAAAAATATTTTCATTCTAAAGTTTAAACATTAACTCTATCCCTTTCGTTCTATAATATAGAAGTTTGCTATCACGACACGTTGAGTGCGTGAGCTTGTTGGTAAAAGCCTAGATAGAAAGCTTGGTATGAATCAATAATGAAAAGCCTTGATTGTAAGGCTTTATTTGTGTTTTTGTGATAGAATATAGGTAGTTATAATCGACAACAACTAAGAAGCAGCAACAAATATTACATATAAAATAATCAAAATAAGGAAGATAAAATGACAGAAATTGACAAAAAGAATTTAAAAAATTATCTTTATTGTACATTTGGAATTACTTATATAGCTTGGGGGATTCTTGCCATCTTTACTCAATCTCATATTTCGGGATTAGAAACATTTATAGGGAGAATGTTACATATAGTAGGTGCACTTGGTCCAGCTATTGCTAGTGGCTTTTATTTGAAAAAGAATAATATAAAATTTAAACATTTTCTATTTAGTAAGAAAGAAAATAGTAGTATTTATTTCATTATTCATTTGTTAGCAATTTTGATACTATTTTCTGTATCTTCCTTAGAATTAAATGAAGTACCAATTTATCTGATGCCATTATTCTTTATACAACTAATTTTTTTTGGTGGTGGACATGAAGAATTAGGATGGAGAGGAATATTACAGCCGTTACTTGATAAAAAATATACTTATTGGCAATCTAATTTGATTGTTGGATCAATTTGGGGAATATGGCATCTACCTTTATGGTTTATAGTTGGAGAAAGTCATCAAGGATTTCCTTTTATTTTATTTTTTATATATACATTATTTTTAAGTTTTGTTTTAGGGCTTCTTTACCGTCAAACGAAATCTGTGGGATACTGTATATTATTTCATGCGTTCGCAAATTTGTTAAATCTCTATTTTGTGTTAAAAATTAATGTTATTTTTATTATCATTTTTATTGCTTATTTAATTTATACAATATTGGCGAGTAATAGAATTAGTAAGGAAAAGAATTTATATCCAAAATAACTGGATATACTCTAGAAAATGAAGATGATTTTGTTCAAGGGAATAAAGTAGAAATAACGAAGATTTATATGAAAGGTTTAGAGTAAACATGAGTCTCTTATTTGAAGAATTTAAAACCATTTGTTTCCATTTAAATCGAGTCGGAATTACACCGACACTGATGGGGTCTTTGGGATTGGAGTATAGAACGAAAGAAAATTGGGGGCCGTCTGACATTGACATTCATGTGCCTGGTGACCCTAGAGGTTGGGAAGCACCTGATCATCTCAGAATTTATGACTGGGAAAAGATAATGAAAGTGATGAAAGACTTAGGCTACGTCTTAATAGATATTCATGAGCATGAATTCCAAAAGAATAGAGTGAGTGTTGAATTTGGAAGTATCGATTCCTTACTTGATTTTGCAGGAGTTTCGGAATCGAATATAGAGCTTATTCACATTGAAAGCATCACTTTTCGTCTTCCAAGTCTGGAGCAGTATCTAAGTATTTACAAAGCTTCTTCTCAAGACTCCTATCGAAATGAACAAAATAACAATAAGGATTTTAAAAAGATCGAGTGGCTGGAAAAACATTTGTAAATTATCATATGAAAAGTAGTAAGTTGTAAGACTGACTGCTATGTTATTTTTATTGGTTATTTAATTTATACTATATTGGCTAGTAATAGAATTAGTAAAGAAAAGGATTTTAAATTTTAGATCAGCTTATCCATTATTGAAAATAACGATTTGTTAATTAGATGATTAATGTTAGAGAATTATCAATTGTAATTTTAAGTGGAGTTGTGGATGTCGTTTCTTTTGGAAGTGATGATAATCTTTCCGTTCCACAGTATCATTTTAAAATGATTTTTATTGCTTTTTGTTTATTAGTATAAAAGCAGAATATTACCACATGTCGAGTGTGTGGCGCTGCTTGTGCGAGCTGAGGTATCAGCGAAGTAGAAGCAGATGGTCCGTCCATGCAATAGCTGTCGTAGAGTAAGGAGTTTACGACGTAACGATACGGTAACAGCGAACCGCTGATTGTGTGAGTTTATTGGTAAAACGTAGCTAAACATCTCGCTTTTACATTTCAAGGCGAGATGCTTCAAAGCTCCACTGGAGCTTTGAACTCCCCTTACCTTTTGAGTCCACAAACGCATCATGTTGCGCTATTGTCCAAACTGGATGTCGACAACCATATCAAACTTGAAATTAATGAAGAAGATATTGAGTCACTTTCCATCAGAAAGGATGCGACTTATCCAGAAATCAAAGACCATGTTTTGAAGAAATATGGTTTTAAGGTTTCTAGTTTTTACATTGCACAAGTGAAACGATAGTTTGGCTTGATTGAACGTGATAATTTCAACAAATCAAGCAAGGAGGAAGGCGATCAACGTGTTCCAACTCGTCCCCCTGAAAAAGAAGAAGCAATCAAAGATGCTTTGGCTTAGTTTGGGATGATTTAAGTTTATAAACTATCTCCATTAAGTATTTTCTTAGTGGGAATTTTTTATTATCAGATGATATAATTGATTTATGGATAAAAATAAAGAAGTTAATCAAGACGACGTTATTGATGATAAAAAAACATTTGAAGACGTAACGGTTGAAAATCCAACTATATCATTAACTCCTCAAGTAGAAGGTGTTTCAAATAGTGTTAAGACACTTATGGAGTTATCTGCTTATAAAGATATTGCTAAAATTTCTTATCACTACAATTCACAATTGTCTAAAATGGCAATTGTTTTAGGTGAATCATTGAGTAAAGCCTCGGTTGTTTACAATAAAGATATCTTACCTCAAACTTTAAAATCAATCCATGTAATTTCTGAATCTGCTAAAAGGATTGTCGAAACTACTCAGATAAATTATGCTGATATTATTTCTTGGTTAGGTGAGATAGTCCAAAAAATTCCAAAACCTTATACAGATGAAGAATATGAAGATATAAAATTTCATATTGAGAAAACAGCAGATAAGGGATGGGTCGTATATTACTTTGTAGGTAATACATTCGAGCGTTTGAAATCTGCTGATATATCTGAAATTGAAAACGAGTGGGTAGAATTACTTAAAAGGGACTTAGATAACAAAGATACAATTGAGAAACTAAGTAAGTGCCATTGGTATTCTTCTTATCTGATTGATTCAATGTATGACTGTTACAAGTGCAAAAATTATTACGCAGCTTATACTCTTGCTACATTAGCTATCGACGGTGCTGTAAACAGAATAGCTGAAGAGTTAAGCATAGAAGATGGTACAAGCAGAAAGAGAAATATAGTCGGATATAGAGCTGTAAAGGGGATAGAGGATAAAATAGAAAAACATTCCTTGACCTATTTTGGTTTATTTAAATGGCTATATAATTTTTTTCAATATACGGAAATGTTTACACTTGATGAACCTAATCGACATATGATTGGACATGGTCGTTGGGATAAGGAAATTTCAGAATTACAATTTTTAAAAGTATTCAATACCTTATTATTTATTTCGGATGGATTATTAGAATTTGATGATGTTTTAATTGATTATTAGTCTCGAAAAATCAGTTGTATTATTGCTTTATCCGATGTCGGCTTAATAGAAAAAATAGTTTTGAAATGATATAATATACTTAAATAAAAAATTGCGAAGGGTACCCTTCCTTTATGCTTTCACCATAAAGGAAGGGTACCCTTCCTTTATGCTTTCACCATAAAGGAATCCTATTAGTCCTTCAACAATTTTGAATGAAAGCTCTTTTTGAGCTTCAGGAGAATGAGAAATGACACCAGAACAAGAAGCTAGAATTATTATTGATAAAAAATTAGAAGAAGCTGGATGGACACTTCAAAAAATGGAGGAATTAAATCCGCGGGCTTCATTGGGAGTTGCCGTTCAAGAATTTGCAACGGATACAGGACCAGTAGATTATGTCCTTTTTATTGATGGTGAAGCTGTTGGGGTAGTAGAAGCAAAACCTACAGATGAAGGCGAAAATATTACTGTTGTTGAAAATCAATCTAAGCGCTATGCAGAGAGTGAATTTAAGAGAATCAAAAAATCACCTGAGATTCGTTTTGCCTATGAAGCAACAGATTTAATAATTCGTTTTACGGATTATAAAGATGAGAAATATCGCTCTCGTGAAGTATTTTCTTTTCATAGACCTGAATTTTTGGAAGAGTTGCTAGAACAAGATGATACCGTACGGAATAACTTGAAAAGGGTCCCAGAGTTTGATGAGACAGGTTTTCGTGATTGTCAGGTTACTGCGATTACTAATCTAAACCAATCTTTTGCAGAAAACAAACCTCGTGCTTTGGTTCAAATGGCAACAGGAGCAGGTAAAACTTTTACTGCAATTACACAAGCCTACCGTCTCTTGAAATATGGAAAAATGAAACGTATCCTTTTTCTTGTGGATACTAAAGGTCTAGGCGAGCAAGCTGAATCAGAATTTCTTGCCTATAAACCAAATGATGATCCAAGAAGTTTCTCTCAATTATACGGTGTTAAGCGTCTATCAAGTTCTTACATACCAAATGATGTCCAAGTATGTATTAGTACGGTACAGCGGATGTATTCCATTCTAAAAGAAGAAGATTTGGATGATGCTGATGAAGAAGAGTCATTGGAAACGTATGTTACCGCAGATAGCAAAACACCTAAAGAGGTTGTTTATAATGAAAAATACCCTCCAGAGTTTTTCGATTGTATCATTATTGATGAGTGCCATCGCTCGATTTATAATGTTTGGCAACAGGTTTTAACTTATTTCGATGCCTTTTTAATTGGTTTGACTGCTACACCAGATAAAAGAACTTTTGCTTTCTTTAATGAAAATCTAGTCAGTGAGTACAGACGTGAACAAGCCATTATTGATGGTGTCAATGTTGGGGAGGACATTTACCATATTGATACAGAGGTTACTCAAAAAGGTGGTCAGATTCTGAAGAGATATATTGAGTATCGTGAACGTAAGAGTCGGAAAAAACGCTGGGCGGAGATGGATGAAGACATCGAGTATGATAAAAGTACGTTAGATAAAAGTGTCGTAAATCCAAGTCAAATTCGTACAGTCATTAGAACATTTAAGGAAAAGTTAGAGACTGAACTTTTTCCGTATCGAAAAGAAGTTCCTAAAACGCTGATTTTTGCTAAGACGGATAGTCATGCAGATGATATTATCAATATTGTTCGTGAAGAATTCGGAGAAGGGAATGAATTCTGTAAGAAAATTACCCATGCTGCCAAGGATGCGGATACGGTATTGACCTCTTTTCGAAATGACTTCTATCCTCGTATTGCAGTCACAGTGAATATGATTGCTACAGGAACAGATATCAAACCACTTGAGTGTTTGATTTTCATGCGTGACGTAAGAAGTAAAAACTTCTATGAACAAATGGTTGGTCGTGGCACACGTACACTGAGCTTGGAAGACTTAAAAAAAGTTTCTCCGTCAGCTACTGAAAGCAAGGATCACTTTGTTATTGTAGATGCGGTAGGTGTTACGAATTCTAAGAAAATAGAAACAAAGTCATTTGAGCGAAAATTGGGTATTTCTCTTAAAGAGTTGATGCTGAATGTTGCTTTAGGTGATGATAGTGAAGACACGTTGAATTCACTGGCAGAACGCATTACAAGACTGGATAAGAGATTGACCAAGAAGGAGCAGAAAGATTTTGTTGTAATCGTGGGTGCTTCAGCGCGTGATATAGCTTACAATTTATTACACGCCCATGATGAAGATACTATTTTTGAGCGAGCACAAGAGTTGGCTAGTTCGGACGCACCAAATGAAAAAGAAATCAAAAAAGCTCAAAAATCTTTGCTGAGAGAAGCGACTGATCCATTCTTTAACCCAGATGCTCGAGATTTTATTGAGAATGTCCATAAGAACCATACGCAAATAATTGATAGTGTGAATATTGATTCAGTCTTGTTTGCTGGATATGATTCACAAAAAGATGAAAATGTCAGCAAAACCATTCTTACTTTCCGTGAATTTATTGAGGAGAATAAGGATGAGATTATTGCATTGCGCATCATTTACAACGAATCCTATAAAGATAGACCAATGGTTATCCAGCAATTGAAAGCTTTGTATGAGACATTACAACAGAAAAACTTAACTGTGGATCGAGTTTGGGAAGCGTACGCGACTAAAGATGTTGAAAAAGTGAAAAAACGTAGCACAATGGCACAAATCACGGATTTGATTTCATTAATTCGTTATGAAATGGGAGTAGTAACTGAATTGTCGCCCTTTGCAGACTGTGTGAACCAAAACTTTAAGGACTGGACCTTTAAAAAGAATGCAGGGTATTTGCAATTCACAGAAGACCAGATGGAATGGTTGCGTTTGATTAAGGAACACATTATTTCTTCTTTAAGTATTTTAGAAGAAGACTTTGATTACACTCCATTCGATCGAAAAGGTGGATTAATTGGTTTCTATGAGGCATTTGGTGATAACTATAAAAATATATTATATGAAATGAATGTAGAATTGGTGGCGTAAGAATGGTAAAAAATATGAAATATACAAAAGCTAAATTACCAGATATATGCACAATAAAAACAGGTAAACACGATGCAAATCACGCTAATAAAGAAGGAAAGTATCGATTCTATACATGTTCTAATCAATATTCAATGTGTGATACATATTCATTTACAGGAGAATCTGTTATAGTTCCTGGAAATGGAGATATTGGATTAGTTTTCTATTATGATGGTGAGTTTGATGCATATCAACGTACATACGTTTTGAATGATATAACGATCTTACCAAAGTACTTGTTTTATCATATGCAATTATACTGGCGTAATTTTAATGATCAGAAAAAATTTGGATCAACAGTTAAATATGTTAGGATGTCTAATTTCACAAATTATGAGATTTCCTACCCTTCTATAGAAGAACAAGAACGCATTGTTGCAAAAATTGAGGAACTATTCTCTGATCTTGATAATGCTGTGGAGACTTTGAACGCGACAAAAGCACAGCTAGAAGTGTATAAACAAGCTGTATTAAAGAATGCATTTGACGGAAAACTAACCAATAATGGTGATCCTGAAATTAAAGAACTAGCTTCTTTTATTGAACATCCAAGATATGGAACTTCAAAAAAATGCGATTATCAAAATGATATTGAAGCTTATACAGAGGTTTATAGAATACCTAATATAGATGCATCCACAGGAACATTAGATAGATCAGACTTGAAATATGCGAAATTTGACGAGGATGAAATTGAAAAATTATCGTTAAAATACGGTGATATTCTAATTATTCGTTCTAATGGCAGTCCCTCTATAGTCGGAACAGCCGCAATGGTACGAGAACAGGATGTATCAGGATTATTTGCTGGATATTTAATACGAATTCGTATTAGTGACCACGAAAAATTGTCGCCTAAATATTTGTTAAGGTACTTATCTTCCTATGACGCTAGGAGATATATTGAAAATGTTTCTAAGTCAACTAGTGGTGTAAACAACGTTAATGCACAAGAAATAAAGAAAATAAAAGTACCATACTTCAAAAAGGAAATACAAGATCAAATAATCTATGCAATTGATTCAAGATTATCGGCATATGAAAATATTGAAAAGACTGTAAATGATGCCTTACAACAAGCATCTGCTATGCGTCAAAGCATACTGAAACAAGCCTTTGAAGGGAAACTCTAATAATGGCAACTGGAAATTCAAGCTCAATTATTTCTAAAGTTTGGGCGATGTGCAATCCCCTTCGAGATGACGGAGTAACTCACGGGGATTATTTGGAACAATTAACTTATCTGCTTTTTTTGAAGATGGCTGATGAGTATTCAAATCCACTATATAACCGAGATACTGGAGTTCCAGCTGGTTATACTTGGAAAGAGCTCAAAAATGCAAAGGGTGCAGAGTTAGAGACACAGTATAAAAGTACCTTGGAGGAACTTGGTGAGAAGCCAGGCATGCTCGGTCAAATATTCAAGGGAGCTACCAATAAAATCACAAATGCAGCTATCCTTTATCGCATCGTTCAGATGATTGATAATGAAACTTGGGTAGCTATGTCGAGTGATGTAAAAGGTGAAATATATGAAGGACTTTTGCAACGAAATGCGGAAGACCAAAAGAGTGGTGCAGGTCAATACTTTACACCACGTCCTGTTATCAATGCAATGGTCCGATGTGTAGCACCAGAGCCAATGAAAACTATTGCAGACCCATGTTGTGGTAGTGGTGGATTTTTCCTTGCTTCACAATCCTATATTTCTGACCCAAGTAATTATACGCTTGATCGAGAACAGAAAGAATTTTTGAAAGATAAGACATTCTATGGAAATGAAATTGTCGGTGCGACCTTCAAAACGGCTTTGATGAATTTATATTTACATAATATCGGTGACATCTATACAGAAGCGCCAGTAACCTTAGGAGATGCTTTGTTACTCGATCCAGGTTATCGTGTAGATTATGTCCTTACTAACCCACCATTTGGTAAAAAATCTTCACTTACTTTCACGAATGAAGACGGAGAGCAAGAAGAAGAAGAACTTATTTATAATCGTCAAGATTTTTGGACGAGAAGTTCCAATAAACAGCTGAACTTTATTCAGCATATCAACACGATTCTGAAGTCAACCGGTAAAGCAGCAGTTGTCTTACCTGATAATGTATTGTTTGAGGGTGGAGCAGGTGAAATTATCCGTAAAAAGTTGCTTGAAACAACTGATTTACATACTATTTTGAGATTGCCAACAGGTATCTTTTACCGTCCTGGTGTAAAAGCGAATGTTCTGTTTTTTGATAAGAAACCAGCAAGTCCAGAAGCTCAAACGAAAGAGGTTTGGGTATATGATTTGAGAACGAATGTACATTTTACACTTAAGAAAAATCCAATGACTGATGCCGATTTGCAAGATTTTATCCAATGCTATAATCCCTCTAATCGTCATAATCGGACTGAAACTTGGTCAGAAAGTAACCCTTATGGCCGTTTCAGGCGATTTAGCTTAGCTGAAATTATGTCTCGCGACAAGACAAGCTTGGATATCTTCTGGATTAAAGATAAGTCTCTAGCTGATCTAGATAATCTTCCATCACCAGATGAATTGGCAGGAGATATCATCGATAATTTACAGAGTGCTCTAGATAGCATTAAAGAGTTGCAAGCACAATTGGAGAATAATTAAGTTTAAAACTTACGAGCATTGCCGAGTATTTGGTGATGCTTTTTTCGAGTCATTATTTCTTTAAAAATGATATACTAAACATATAGAAAAGCGAATGTGGGCTTGAGCTGTTCTTGTTTTTACGCCTATCAAAATAAGAGAAGCAAACTTCCGCAAGGCAAAAGTGTTCTTAGAAAGTATAGGGTATGAAGTCGATCGGAGCTATTTTGGAAGTTAAGATGGCGAAGAGATTGTCTACAGAAAAATAGGCGGCGAAGATTGGCACTTCTTGTAGCACTTGGACCCATCCTTTTTAGAGATTGAAGATATAGAAGGATATGTGAAGGAAGAGCTGGAAGGCTTGATGTAAGGAATTGAAGAAAACCATAAAAGGAGGTATCTTATGCTTGGAGCAATAGTAGGAGACATTGTAGGTTCTGTTTACGAATGGGGCAATATTAAAACGAAAGATTTTCCATTATTTCGTGAGGATTGTTTTTTCACTGACGATACGGTTATGACCTGTGCTGTTGCTGAAGCCATCATGAACGGTGGTCAGAAGGATGACTTTATTGATGCCATGAAGAAATATGGTAGAATTTATCTCGATGCTGGGTACGGGGCTAGGTTTAATATATGGATTCAAAGCAATGATTGTTCCCCTTATAATAGCTTTGGAAATGGCTCTGCCATGCGTGTTTCTCCTTGTGCTTGGATCATGGATTGTGGTTTCTTTGCAAGAACAGGTACTTGGCCATCTAGTAGAAATCTTGCGAGAATTTCTGCAGAGGTGACTCATAATCATCCAGAGGGTGTCAAAGGGGCAATGGCGACGTCTGATGCTATCTTTCTGTGTCGTTATTACTTTGGAGGCTACTGTGGCGACTACGAGCAACCAATCAATGATCATCCTACAGAGTGTAAAAAACGCATCAGGGAATATATAGAGAAAGAGTATGGCTACAATCTCTCTCAGTCTCTAGATGACATTCGTCCTACTTATCATTTCAATGAAACCTGTCAGGATACGGTACCTCAAGCCATCATTGCTTTTCTTGAAAGTACAGATTTTGAAGATGCTATTCGAAATGCCATCTCTCTTGGTGGGGATAGTGATACTCTTGCTGCCATTACCGGGAGTATAGCAGAGGCCGCATATGGTATTCCTGATTGGATTAAGGATAAGACCTATACCTATCTTGATGAACCCTTAAAGGATATCCTGAGACGCTGGGAGCAAGAAGTTTCAATAACATAACAGAGATTAGATAAAAACAACCAAAAACACTAAAGCGACGGGATAAGTAACAATCTCGTCGCTTTTGTTTAAAAGTTAATGTTGCCATGGATTTATTCAGGCACCTAGTTAGATTTTTGCTGATTCAAGAGGAGGATACAAGTCATTACTGAGATACAGGATACAAGAATCAGATACCAAAGATTTTCAAGACCAAAACCATGATCTAGCATCAAGCGGTATCCCCAAAAGGCTGGGAAAAGACGCCCGATTCCTTGAAGAAAATCAGGTAGTAAGTTGCTAGGAAACATGATTCCTGAGAGCATAATTGAGGGTAAAAATACAAGTTGCGCTATCATGGTAAGCTTTGCTTGATTTTTTACAGTAAGGCCCAGTATACTTCCGATACTTAACGATACGAAAATGTAGATGACCAGTGCGAGAAAGAATAGGGGAAGTTGATTCGGTAGACTTGCTTTAAATAAAATTGGAGCAAGTAGTAGGATCACTATGCAGGTCATTATCAAATGAACAAAGGCAGAGAGAACCATGGTCACCAATCCTAAGTGAATAGGCACACCATTTGCTTTATAAATCTTTATTATGTCGCTTCCGTATGTTTCAATCAAGGAAGGCGGTAAGCCGAGAAAGGCCCCCATGGAAACACTCATGACAATCATTGACTGTATGAGTGTACTACCCATTTCAGGCATAACGGAAGTAAAAATACCACCCATGAGAAGAAAGAAAATAAGCGGTACAATATAGTAAGTAACCAAGAGAGACTTACTTCGTATGTCCAATTTCCACTGTAATGCTAGGCTATATAAGAATCCTTTCATTCCGATCCCCTCCTTGCCATTTCGATGAAATGCTGCTCCAGTGTGCCACGATCCACCTTAATATCCAATACATGGATATGTTTCTGTTTGCATTCTTCCAATAATGAAATCAAAGTGTCCTCGATCGTATCTGTTTCAAAAGATTCCTCTCCGTCCCGGGTCTTTAAATGGATGAAATATTTTCTTCCCAACCTGTCTGTCAGTTCTGAAGGAGTACCACAAAAGACAATCTTTCCACTATTCAAAATAGCAATGCGGTCACATAAGGTTTCAACTTCGGCCATATCGTGGCTTGCCAAAACAATTGTCTTGCCCTGTGATTTGAGCTTTCGGATTTGTTCATGGAGGGATAGTCTTCCTTCAACATCAAGTCCCGCTGTCGGTTCATCGAGAAAAATAATATCCGGATTACTGATAAGTGCAAGAGCAAGATGTAATCTTCTTTTTTGACCGGTGGATAATTCTATGTATTGCGACTCCTTCATTTCTTTTATGCCAAGGGCCTTTAGCATAGCATCATCAATGTATGTATGATTCCATTTTGCAAAGAGCTTTATGGCTTCCATTGGTTTGATGTGGGCGGGTAGAGAGGAGGACTGTAGTTGAATTCCGGTTTTCCCGTTTACAACGATAGTGCCTTCGTCATATTTTTTCAGACCTTCGATACATTCAAGCGTGGTTGTTTTACCAGCTCCGTTCACTCCGAGCAAAGCAAAGATTTCTCCTTGTTTGATTTGAAAATCGAGACCTCTAAGAACCATATTGCTACCATAACTTTTCTTTAATCCAGAAACCTCTATTGCGTCTTTCATGGTTCTACCTCCTCAAGGGGATTGGTTCCAAGTCTTGAAAAATAGACTTGTAAAGCAGGTCCTAAATAATCATTGACGATTTTTTGTTTTTCTTCCCAAGCGTTTGTAGCGATGCCAATATTCCCGACCTCCATCAACTTAGGAAGCATGCTCATATCACCATTTGTAAACTCCATAATCAAGCTCCAGTATTCTTGCACAACTTGTTGGCTTTGTTCGCTTTCAACTGGCACTTTTTCTTTTTGAAGCTCCACGATTTGATCACTTAGGTGGTTCAACCTGTCTATAAAGTCTTGTCCGCTTTTCTTGTCAAATCGACTGCGTATCTGGTCGAGCGTATCATCATCAAAGCGCTTAATGAGAGAGTAGGAGTCATTCTTCATCTGTAGATTGACAATAATGTCTGCATATTTCTTAAAATTGACCGTTTGTATTTGTAAAACTTCTACCTTTAACTGCTCTATTGCGATCAAAGAATCCTTAAGTTGCTCTATATTTTTACGAAGAACATCTGCCTGCTCCGTAAGAGCTTTAGCAACATCATCAGGTGTTTTTAAAGAGATCAAACGCCTCTTTATATCCTTGAGAGAAAAGCCCAGTGATTTTAAAGATAGAATCTGATGGAGTAGCACTATATCTTTATCGGTATAAAGCCTGCGACCTCCCTCACTTTCTGTCGATGGGGAAAGTAGCCCCTCTTTATCGTAATATTGTAGAGTACGGATGGTAACGCCCATTTTCTTAGCAAGTTCCCCAACTGTCATAAATCCTTCCGGAATTGCTCTATATTTAGCCATCATTACCCACCTCCTCATACCTATTATACATCATGACGTAAGGTCATAAACAAGGATTTTTAATAAAATTTAAACTGTAAATCTTTTAGCATTAATGAAGAATCTCATAAAAAATATAGACTTGATGAATTGGTGAGCTTGTTTTATATTTCAAAAGGTTATTTGGTCCAATAATAAATATCTGATATGTGAGTGGAAACGTGTTATAATTGAGGATGAGACAAGAGGAGGTAAGCTGGTGAAATTTTTAGCAATCAATCCTATTTAGTAAAAATAATGCTTGAATCTCTATCCTCACGTGTTGAGTATATTAGTTTGCTAAAAAACTATCTTCTATCTAAATATTGAAAGGATTAATGATGTATCTATTAGAATTTTACCAAAACAATTATTCAAAAGATTTAGTCGTGTTTGATTCTTTAGAAGAGGGAAGAGCCTTTGTAGCGCAAATCCCGGGATATACTTTAGAAAAAGAAGATAGTTTTGATGTGGAGTATTTTAATCCAAAAAATCTACCGGATTATATGGAGATTGTCTTCAATGGAAATATTGTCCCTTTATCTAGATTTTCGTTTAATTCTGAGGAAAATGTGGACATTATTTGGAAAGAAATTTCGAATCTATCCGTTAAAAACGATAAAATGATCGAAGGAGCTACAAAAGTAGATGCATATGTCGTGAATAACGATGAAGTGAAAGCTTATGTCAAAGCACGAGAAGCAAACTTCCGCAAGGCAAAAGTATTCCTAGAAAACAAAGGGTATGAAGTTGACAGAAGCTTTTTCGGAAGTGAAGACGGCGAAGCGATTCTCTACAGAAAACGCGGCACCGAAGATTGGCGCTTCTTATGCCACTTAGACCCGCTGTTTGTAGAGATTGAAGATATCGAAGAATATGTGAAAGAAGCGATGGAAGATATTCAATAGTCAAACAAAGTTCTTTGTGAGTGTATGCAACTGCTTGAGTAGACGGATTGAGCAGTAAAGAGAAACATCTAGCACTATCTAGCTTCTTAAGGAGAAATATCTATCATGAAAATGGAAATCAGGAAAACCTATCTTGTAAAATAAGATTATCGCCTTAATTCCTCAAGATATGATTAAACGAATTCCATTTTTTGTTAGAAAACATGCCATTACACGTACTGTTAAGAGAATCTCGCTCGAGTATCCAGACTTGTATGCTGTAGCTGAACAAGAAGGCCAACTTCCTGAAAAGGAAGCTCAAGAATTGCGACAAATTCTAACAGATATTTTCCAAGAGAAAATGAACAAGCATAAGATTAAATAAGTTTTGAGAGTTATCGATAAGATGTCGATTGAGCATTAGGAGTTGAGAATGGCTATTGATGGCGTTAAAATCATTGACAGTGATCAAGGTTATGACATTTACAATGAAGTAGTTGGTCGCTATAGAGACGGTGAACATGTAGCGAATATCATCAAGGATATTCTCGATGCGGAAAAAGATTACTGTCAAACAGACTTTTTTACAGAAATTTATTGGACTGCTCTTGCCTACTCACTGTGGAAGATTGGTCACCTGACAGACGATATCAGAGATAAAACCTTGGAGCTTATCAAAAAAGGGGCTGATCCATTTTGGTTGGAAATAGATTCAAAGGCTTTGAAGCAAAGGCAAAAGGTCTTGGATAAACTTGCTATCCATTTGCAAACTGAAAATCCTAGACCTCTAAAGGTCACTAAAGCCAAAACTAAACGTAAACCTTATTTTGAAGAAGGGGATCTCCTTGCTGTTAAGTTCAAAGACCAGTATGGTCTTATCTTTGTATCGATGGTTGATCAGAGTCCTAGAAAGCTTGAGTATCATCTGGCTTGCACGCGCCTCTTACAGACAAAAAAGCCCACCATCGATGATTTTTTGACCAGTCAAATCTCCTGTAAGATGGACAATACAAAGTTTGCTCTCGTTACAGATTGCTGGTTCAATCACAAAGATTTAGGGCAATTATTAGAAAATATTGAAAAAATTGGACAGGTGAAACTTAGACTTTTTAGTCTTTGGATGCTAGCACCTGCCCAAAATTTAGAAGATATTTATGAAGAAATCACTAGAGATAAAGGTTCCTCTGGCCTTCGATTCATCGAAACCTATAAACTTGTCGAAGATATTTTTCCAGTTTAACGCTTATGTAATAAAAGGGGAAATGGTCAATCATTCCCATTGACTATGCTGGGCCCTGACACCATAACTATCTAGGGAACCATCTGAATTGAACTTGGCTTCAATCCGATATCTTTTTCAGAGGTCGTAATCTGCTGTTTGGATGGTTAGGATAAAGTTGGCATCTGTGTCAGAGACACTATAATCAGCCGGATTTAGTTGAAAGATATCGATTAATTTTCGTGTTTGAAAGTCTTGGAGCTTGAGATTTGCTAAACTGACATGATTGATAGAAATTTCCTGCAACTGACGAGTATCCTTGGGCGTTCTGTAATAGGTGACGACGCAGTTTTTGAGTTGATCAGTATCTTTACCTGTGGGAGTAAGGCTCATAAAGCCATAGGACTGATCATCCCGCTTGACTTCGAGAAGCTGACCGTAATAGAAGTGGTCGTTTTTGGGATTGGTGATGGGACTCTCTGGACTTTTATCTTCGAAGCTAAAGCCTTGGTCTAAAAGCTCGGAAGCCTTGCTCTCACCGATAATGACAGAAGTATCTTGAATGGTTACTGGAATAGGTTGCGCTGGAAGGCCGCTCATCATGATGCAAAACATAAACACATAACTCGTTAAAAAAGCTGTTCCTATAAAAGCGTTGGTTGATGCATAGGCATGACTGTTTTGAAAGTTTTTTCTTATAGCTAATACGATAAATTTGATAATACTTTTTAAAATCATACTAACAAGTACGATAAAAAATTGTTTTTTCAAACATTCATAAATGGCTTGAGGAAAGCTATTACCATGATAGTAGAAGACAGCCAATACGAGTAGATTTACGATTAAATAGATTAGCAAGAACCAATGAATCTCTTTAAGGGCATTAGAATCAGTGATTTCTTCATAGTCAACGTGAATTCTTCCTTGAACAGCATGGCCAAGTTTATAAATCCATTTGGGAATGTCTTTGCCTTTTTTAACCGAAACTACAAGTCTAATATAGAGATAGATAGTAAAGGACAAGGATAGAAAGAAAAGAGCATAAAAACCCAAAACAATACTAGTGAGCATGACTACTTCCCCCGTTTTTCAATTGCTAGAGAACAATTTTGTTAGCTCCATTATAGCATTTTCTAGGGAAATAGAGCTAAAAACATCCGTATGATACTAACTGATTCAAAGGAGTAAAATCATGGGAATGATTGCCAATTATCAATATTTACCGGACGATAAATTAAAACAAATAAAACTACTTTCTAATGATGAAGAAGACTTGATGGACACGGCGGAGGATTATACAGAGGAATTTGAAATTTTTCTGGATATCGACAAAATGTGGGATGCCTTGGTCTTTGTCATGACAGGATTTAGTAGTTCAGAATTTTTGGACGACAATCCCTTGAGAGAAGCAGTCTTAGGGGGGACTCCTCTAGAGGATGTATCTGAATATATCGCCTATACTGAAAAAAACAAGATAGCCGAGATTGTAGAAGCTTTAGAAAGTTTTGACATGGAAAGAGCTATGGCTGACTTTAGTATGGAAGCTTGTAAGAAAGCCGACTTGTATCCTAATATTTGGGATTATCTTGAGGAAGAGGAAGAAATCAAGGATGACATTTTAACCTGCTTTGTAAATATGAAAGAGTTTTACAAAAAGATTCTGGAACTCAATGGAAATGTCTTAGTTACTATTTGTTAAGATTTTATGTCATCCATTAGAAAGGTAGTCCCATGAATCCATTTCTAGAAAAATACATTACATTAAAAAAGCAATACCTGGACCAAGATGGAAAGCCTTCAAGTGTTGCGGCACTCTATGATTTGGCTGATGAATTAGCTAAGTCTGAGGATTTAGAAGCTAAAAAAGTCTTAGTTGACCTCTATGAACAATTGGGTCTCTACACTAGTGCCTATAGCTTATTTACCGAAATCTTAGACAAACCTGATCGAAAACAGATAAAGAAACTGAGTCGTTTACAAGAAATGAGTCAGAGTCATGGCGATCGTTTTGCCCTTCCTCGTCCTCTAAGAAAAGAAGAGAAGAAGGAGAGACAGGAGCTATCACAGTCTTTGCCACATTTTATCTACCATCCAGATCCCTTAGCTACAGGTTCATTTGTTGAAGGAGAAGCCAAGCTTTGTCCCTCTTGTGGGAAAGAAAGCAACATTTATTATGCCTTGATACCTTATAGTATCGAGGATATAGAATACCTTTGCCCAATGTGCATTGCAAACGGTCAAGCAGCTAAAAAATTCGATGCAGAATTTATCCAAGATGCCGAGTGGCAGGGTGAATTGGATCCAGAAAAAGATCAGCTGCTTTTTTGCCAGACCCCTGGCTACTCTAGTTGGCAGGGAGAATATTGGCTTTCTTGTTGCCAAGATTATTGTGCTTACTTGGGTACAGTTGGAACTCGAGAATTGAAGGATATGGGAATCGCTGAGCAAGTCTTGGCAGACTATGAAGCGCGTGAAGAATATCAAGAGGTAGAAGACTACTTGGTCAAAGACGGGCCTATCTGTGGTTATTTGTTTAGATGTCTACATTGTCAAAAATACCAGATCTGGGTTGATGCAGATTAAATCGGATTGTGATTCGCTATGAAAATTAAAGAGAAGACTATGGAAGAACTAGAAGTATTCGAAGCTGCCTCCAAAGATTTATTAGATAATATGCAGGGATTTAAAGACAATCTATCTGTTCAATTTCCGCGATTAGATAGTGATAACTGGCAGCATGATAAGGGATCGATAAAGGTTTGTAAGGCTGATGAGTTAGGATTCAAAAAAAGATGTAGAGTCGGAATCAGCTACAACTTGAAAGTCTCCCTATTAAACGAAGATGCCGAGCAAATCTGGTTACTGTTCAAAGGCTGGTTCAATACTAGTAGATTGAGTCAAGTTGAAAGAAATTCTAATAATGAGGATTTGGGAAGATATGTCTTTTCAGCAAGTTATTCTCTAGGTGATCAGGTAGATTGTTCAATTTATTTGCCTAATGAGTGGAATATCCCTCAGATTAGTTTATCGGGCTATCTAACAGCTCGCTATAGGGCTTGTGATCTTGATAAATCGCAAGGATAAGACGGAGGTTTTTAGAGATGAGAAAGATTGATTGGGACAAGATAAAGACTCGCTTAGATGCCTTGCTGATCATTGATGAGTATCTGACCGATCCGAGTGAGGATTGGCTCAGACTCGTGATTAAGACTGAGGAAGACTATGGACTCCGCTACCTTATTGACAATGGCTCTGGTGATTCTTTGGAAGTGATTTTGACTGATAAAATGATCCTTATAAAAGGCTTTGATCATGAAAGTAGTTTAAGCCAGTTTGCTGTTGACGAGTGGAATCAGGACGTCATTGATAGTTTTTATAAAGGACTGGATGAGAAGTATCTCTCACTTTATTCCGAAGATCAAAAAGATGAAACAACCTTTTTTATCTGGTATGACGGTCAAGCGCATCAACACACTTACCAAGATCAGGATGGCGGAGAATGGTTGCTATCTTACCTCTTTGATAGCTTTGAGAGATTTCATGAGTTTGTGACTGACTATTATGAAATTACCGTAGATAAAGATTTACTTAGGAAACTTTACATTGAAGGCTTTCTTTCAGACCTAGAATTAAAGCAATTAATCCAAGATGATTAAGAGGCTTATTATGAGAGTGAACTATAAAAATACCCCTGAAAAATATCAAACTCTAGCAGAAATAATCATTACACCATTGCTTGATATCCTTAAAAGTTTAACCTTGTTAGAAGAGGAAATTTTTGAGCGTAACAGAGCACTGGATAAGGAAAAAGAAGGCCTTGGCATCCCATCAAATCAGCTTCATCCTTTGTGGAATGAACTTATGGATGACTATTTTCAGAGGCAAATGCAACTTCTAACTGGACGAGTGACTCAAAAATACTTGGAAGGAGGAGTTCGAAATTCTTATGGCTCCCCAAGTGAGTATAACTATGTTCGAACGAATGATTTTTCTGTCGATTTTATCATGACAAAAGCTGAAGAAGCAAGAGTCATCACCCATTATCAAGAAGCTTTAGAAATGAAGCATCAGTTTATACTTAGATTGGTAGATGGGAATTGGTTGCTTGACCAGAAATTTTACAGTTTTGAGGATGAGGAAACTTGGTATCTCGATTCACTTTGAGCAAGATAGCTTTGCTTCCCAACTGATATAAAAAAGGAGAAGTCCTATGAATTTTTTGAAAAAACTATTTACTGGTAAAAAAGAGAATACAGAGAAGAAAAAGATCCTTACCTTGTCCATGCCCCTCTTCAAAGGCAAGCAGGCCTATTCTCTAGATCAGGTTGTTCAAGAATTGAAATCTCACTGGGGACTTGAAATTTCTGTAGTTTCTGGGGATGATTCTAGTGCAACCTTTGTGATTGATGGTGCTCTCGTTGCTTTGGCATTAATGGATCTTCCTATCCCAAGTCAAGAATTTGACGAATTGTATGCCTATTCTTACCTCTGGCAGGATGTTGAGAAGGAAACACAGGAGCACACACAACACGCCATTGTTTCTATTTTGTCTGACAATTTTTCGCCAGTAGAAACTTATTCCTTATTAACTAAAGTCAATGCCTCTATTCTAAAAACTAGTCAATCAGCTATTGGTATTTATCAGGGTTCTACCACCTTGCTCTTGCCCAAAGATCTTTATCTAGACCTGGCTGACCTTTTGAAAGAAGAAATGCTTCCCCTTCAACTCTGGATTTATATGGGAATTATCAACCAGGGAGATAAAACTAGCATTTACACTTATGGTTTAAAAGAGTTTGGAAAAACTGAGATTGAAATTATCGAGTCTCCTATGAATAGCGATGACTTATATTATTTCCTCTTGTCTATTCTTCAGTATGTTTTAGGCAGTGATGTCACCTTAAAGGACGGTGAAACCATTGGCTTTTCAGAAGATCAAAAAATCAAGATCACTGAGTCAAAAGCAGTCTATTTGGAAGGCAATTCCTTGAAATTAGATGTTTAGACCATGATTTATAATTGAGTGTCCTTCTTAGATTGGGGATTTTATGAAGTGTGATATAAAAAAGTATTATCTCTACCGATTTCTGGCCTATAGATTTGAAAAACTCTCTTGTAAGGACCCAAGTCTCAAGGAAATAGAGTCAGAGAAGAGAGAAAAAATCCTTCTAGAGGCTACTCGAACTAGTCAAAAGATTATTCTAGTCCTTGGAATTCTTTATGTTTTGCTAAATTCTGCTTTGTTCATTTACCTAAGGCTCAATGATTTTCAAAATCTTTTATTGACTTGGTTTACTGACTACATCGACTATTTGGGTGGACTGATAAACGGAGAATGGGGCGGTAGTTGGCGTCAAAAGAAAGCTAGTTTTTTGATAATTGCTATACTGGCTTTACCGATTGTACTGATAGAAGGCGGCCCCTTCTTCTTGCTGGTTTTATTGATTGGGAATTGGGTACTAAAGAGAAAGATAAGATTTGAGAGAGAACATAAAGGAGTAGAGAGCCATGGCTAGAACGGCGATAATAGGTACTTTAATAGTTTTTGCAATCTTTAATCTGCTACTCGGTCTGGGCTTTTATCTCTTTCTAAAAAAGAGGAAAGAGAATGGGCAGTCATTGTACGAAACGCCTGTAAACCAACAAACTCGAACTGAAAAGCTGGGTCTAGGTGAGATTTTGGTCTACCTGTCCCTGATTGCTATTGCAGGCGTCTTTGCTTTTCAGACCTTAAATAGAGGTGGTGTTGGGAATTCTATTTTAGCCAAAATGATCCTCCTCCCAGCTATAATGGCTCTTTTCAATGCAAAAAAAAGGACTGGAAAGTCTTTACTTGCCCTCCTTATAACCTTTATGGTCTTTCTGGTAGGAGTCATGTTTAATCTCACGATTGGTTTGCCACCTCAAGCACCAATTTTGCAAATTAATGAAAGTAAAATCACTTTGGCAGAAACTAAAGCCAGTGAGCTGATGGATGCTGGTTTTGACATCTATGTAAGACAGAGCGATGGTGCTAGCGACTACGAAGAGCTCCTGACAGATGGCAGTTTCCAAAGGTATTCAGGCAATAAAACAGTTACCATCGAAAAAGGCTTCAGACTGGATAGCAATGCTGTTCCTTACGCTCCCTATCTCCTAGCAAAAGATGGAATAGTACTGGGGAGTATTTCCTTTTACGGCGCTGAGGACCAGAATGTGGCTTTAGAAGATTCTAAGATTATTCAGGTTCGATTTAACAAGGAAAGTATTGAGGCAGCTAAAAAACATTCTATCACTCTCAAATTAGATGAACTTGACTTGACTACTCGACTGGATGTTTCTCTTGTTCAAGAAACTTTTAAAAAGCATCTATGGTCAATTCCCCCATCACATACAAGTGATGTCACTCAATTGTGGTATGGATTAAAGTGGTCCAGCAACAGTGACTCTCTATTTTGGAATGAGTATTATAGTCTCATCCGTCTGGATGAAAATTACTTGATGACTGATTTTGAGCTAGCTGTTCAAGTAGCACGAGATGACTAGATAGGATTTTGAATAGTTGATTATGCTTATGATTCATTAAAAGAAACTAATTTATTTAGTTTCTTTTTTTGTTTTTTGATTTAAATTTAAAACGATTTGCCCTGTTGTAAAATGAAGTGCAACACAAAAGACATGTTCATCTGATATACTAGAGTTGCAAAAAACAGTATAG
>NZ_JAHZPU010000030.1 GCF_019929575.1 Streptococcus infantis | reverse complement strand
GGATTGTCGAGCAAGACGCAGTGGTTGAGTGGGCTCTACTACGCTGATTTCATCAGCTTTTACAGCCCTACTCAACTATGCGGAGGTGGGACGACGAAATCGAATTCTAACGAATTACCGATTTCTGTCCCACTCTCTCTTTTAGGTTTATTTGGCTAATTCGATACAGAAGGCATCCCATGGTTCCAAGGTCTGTGTAGTCAAAACTTCTTCTACTGATGTGTTTTCAATTAAGATAGATTTAAGTGACTCTTCTACTACAAACTCTTGATTCTGATTGGACAAATTGGCCACAACTAGGAAACGACGGTCTCCATCTTTACGGATATAAGCAAATACTTTTTCAGCTGTTTCAAGGAGTTCAAAATCAGCCCTCACCAACCAACTATTTTCCTTACGGATTTTTACCAATTTTTGATAGGTATAGAAGATAGAATCTGGATTTGCTAAAGCTTCTTTTACATTTGTCTTTGTATAGTTTGGATTAACAGCTAGCCAAGGTTGACCGTCTGAAAAACCAGCATTTTTCATCTCATTCCACTGCATTGGGGTACGGGCATTGTCACGTCCAATGACACGGATACTGTCCATGATTACTTCCATTGGAACACCTTTTTCAAGAGCCTCACGCGCATAGTTAAGGGATTCAATATCTTCTACTTGATCCAGCGTTTCAAATGGGAAATTGGTCATCCCAATCTCTTCCCCCTGATAGATATAAGGAGTCCCTCTCATGAGATGAAGTAAGATTGCATATGCTTTGGCAGATTTTTCGCGATACTCTTGATCATTTCCCCAGATAGAGACGATACGAGGAAGGTCATGGTTGTTCCAAAAAAGGGAATTCCATCCATCTTCAACTCCTAATTCTGTCTGCCATTTGTTGAAAATCTCTTTTAACTTCCCAACATTTAATTCTTTTTGGTACTGCCACTTAGGTTGCCCTTCCTGATATTGAAGACAGATATGTTCAAACTGGAAGACCATGGACAGTTCTTGTCCTTTAGGATCTGAATAGAGTTTAGCTATCTCTGGTGTTGCTCCCCAAGTCTCCCCTACTGTCAATAAATCTTTATCGCCAAAGGTCGCCTGATTCATTTCCTTGAGATAGGGATGGAGCATAGGACCATTGTTGACAACCTTCTGGTCAGGAATCTTCCCAATCATGTCAATGACATCCATACGGAAACCACCGATTCCTTTATCAATCCAAAAGTTCATCATTTCATAAATTTTTCGGCGTAGTTCTTCATTTTCCCAGTTGAGGTCTGGCTGCTTCTTACTAAAAAAGTGAAGATAGTATTGACCAGATTTCTCGTCGTATTGCCAAGCAGAACCACTGAAAATTGACTCTAATTCGTTAGGTTCATTCCACCAGATATAGTAGTCTCGCTCAGGGCTATTAGGATTTTCACAAGCTTCGATAAACCAAGCATGCTCATCGGATGTATGATTGACAACCAGATCCATGATGATTCGAATATCTCGCTTTTTAGCCTCAGCAATAAGTTCATCCATATCTTCCATGGTTCCAAAGATAGCAGCAATATCTTGATAATTGGCAATATCATAACCATTGTCATCCATAGGACTATCATAAACTGGAGAAAGCCATATTGCTGTAATCCCTAACTTAGCTAGATAGTCTAGCTTACTGGTAATCCCAGGCAGATCACCAATCCCATCACCATTGCTGTCCATAAAACTCTTGGGATATACTTGATAGACAACTGCATTATGCCACCATTTTTCTTGCATCTTTTTACCTCATTATTTTAATAATCTATGGTCTATGATAACGCTTTTCATAATTTTATGCAAGCGTTTGCTTTGATCTTTTTCCTTATTTCGAACCTCCGCGGTTTCTTATCTTCCATTTTTTTTATATAATAGAGCTCAGAGGTAAAAAAATGAAAAAACAAGCTTTTAGTTCTGAACAATATTTGAATCTACAACGCGACCATATCTTGGAGCGCATCAACCAATTTGACGGCAAACTCTATTTGGAGTTTGGCGGCAAGATGTTGGAAGACTTCCACGCTGCTCGTGTTCTTCCTGGTTATGAACCAGACAACAAAATCAAGCTCTTGCAAGAGTTGAAGGAACAGGTCGAGGTTGTGATTGCCATCAACGCTAGCAATATCGAGCACTCAAAAGCTCGTGGCGACTTGGGCATTTCCTACGACCAAGAAGTTCTTCGTCTGATTGATAAATTCAATGAACTCGGTATTTTTGTTGGTTCAGTTGTTATTACGCAATACGCTGGTCAACCTGCAGCAGATGCCTTCCGTAATCAATTAGAGAAAAATGGCATTGACTCTTATCTTCACTACCCTATCAAGGGGTATCCGACAGATATGGACCACATCATATCTCCTGAAGGTATGGGGAAAAACGACTACATCAAAACTAGTCGCAACTTGATCGTCGTAACAGCTCCTGGGCCTGGTTCAGGTAAGTTGGCAACTTGTATGTCAAATATGTACCACGACCAAATCAATGGCATTAAGTCTGGTTATGCTAAATTTGAAACCTTCCCAGTTTGGAATCTCCCGCTACATCATCCAGTCAACTTAGCTTATGAAGCTGCTACAGCAGACTTAGATGATGTCAACATGATTGACCCATTCCATCTCCAAACATACGGAGAAACAACCGTCAACTACAACCGTGATATCGAAATTTTTCCAGTTCTCAAGCGCATGCTTGAACGTATCCTAGGTAAATCTCCTTATGCATCTCCGACTGATATGGGTGTTAACATGGTTGGTTTTGCCATTGTCGACAACGATGCAGCGATTGAAGCATCCAAACAAGAAATCATCCGTCGCTACTACCAAACAGTGCTTGATTTCAAGGCTGAAAAAGTCGGTGAAACTGCCGTTAAAAAGATCCAACTGCTCATGAACGACCTTGGCATCACACCAGCTGATCGTAAGGTTGCTGTTGCCGCACGTCAAAAAGCAGAAGAAACCGGTGGTCCAGCTCTCGCTCTTGAGTTACCGTCTGGTGAAATCGTTACCGGTAAGAACTCTGAACTCTTTGGCCCAACAGCCGCTGCATTGATCAACGCCATCAAGATGTCAGCCAACATTGACAAAGAGACTAAGTTGATAGAGCCAGAAGTGGTGAAACCAATCCAAGGTTTGAAAATCAATCACTTGGGCAGTCGCAACCCTCGACTTCATTCAAATGAAATCCTCATCGCTCTTGCCATTACAGCCATGGAAAACCCTGATGCTGACCGCGCCATGAAGGAGCTGGGAAATCTCAAGGGAAGCGAAGCGCACTCTACAATTATCCTGACAGATGAAGATAAAAACGTTCTTCGTAAACTAGGAATCAACGTAACCTTTGATCCTTACTACCAATACGATCGTTTGTACCGCAAGTAAATTACGGCAATTATCCCTCTAAGAATTGGATCCTTATCGTCCAGCTCTTAGAGGTTTTTTTATAGCTTGCAAGTCTTTCACAACCATATCTTTCAAAAAGAATTCCAATTTTATACTCTTCGAAAATCTCTTCAAACCGCGTCAACGTCGCCTTGCCGTGTGTATGGTTACTGACTTCGTCACTCTTATCCGCAACCTCAAAGCAGTGCAATGAGACTGACTTCGTCACTCTTATCTGCAACCTCAAAGCAGTGCTTTGAGCAGCCTGCGGCTAGTTTCCTAGTTTGCTCTTTGATTTTCATTGAGTACCAATAGAAACTAGGGTAACATCAGCTTACCATTGTCTTGGTCAGTTTTATCCATAATCCTATATCAGTTCTTTAGGACTGACTAACTCACTCATATCTACAACCCCAAAACGATGTTTGTAGTTAATTACATAAGAGACCTAGTTTGGTCCGTGATTTTCATTAAATATACATAAAAAGTGAGCCAGACAGAATTCTGATTTTCAGAAAACTATCTAGTTCACCTTTTGTTATGATTTAATTTTTTAGTTTATTCTACTGTAACTGACTTAGCAAGGTTACGTGGTTTATCTACATCAAGTCCACGGTGTAGGGTTGCAAAGTAAGCGACCAATTGAGTTGGTACGACCATTGAGATTGGTGAGAGGTAAGGGTGTACGGTCGTAAGAACAATATCATCTGTATCTTTGGCAACATTTTCTTCTGCGATGGTGAGAACCTTAGCGCCACGCGCTGCCACTTCTTGGATATTTCCACGAGTGTGGTTAGCTAGAACTGGATCTGACAAGAGGGCCAAAACAGGTGTTCCATCCTCGATCAAAGCAATAGTTCCGTGTTTGAGTTCTCCGGCCGCAAAGCCTTCACATTGGATGTAAGAAATCTCTTTGAGTTTGAGACTGGCTTCCATGGCTACATAGTAATCTTGACCACGTCCGATGTAAAAGGCATTACGTGTTGTTTCAAGAAGCTCACGAACTTTAGCATCAATTATTTCTTTCTCTGAAAGAGTTGATTCGATAGACTGAGCCACGATAGACAACTCGTGAACCAGGTCAAAAGCTTGCGCTTTGGCATTTCCATTTACTTCTCCGACTGCTTTTGCAAGGAAGGCAAGGGCTGCGATTTGTGCTGTATAGGCTTTAGTTGATGCCACGGCAATTTCAGGACCTGCATGAAGAAGCATGGTATGGTTGGCTTCACGTGAAAGGGTTGAACCCGGCACGTTTGTCACAGTCAGGCTTGGGATTCCCATTTCATTGGCCTTAACCAAAACCTGACGGCTATCAGCTGTTTCACCAGACTGACTGATAAAGATGAAAAGTGGTTTCTTGCTGAGAAGTGGCATGCCGTAGCCCCACTCAGAGGAGATACCAAGTTCCACTGGTGTATCCGTCAATTCTTCCAACATCTTCTTAGAAGCAAATCCCGCGTGGTAAGATGTTCCAGCTGCAAGGATGTAGATACGGTCCGCGTCTTGAACAGCCTTGATAATAGCTGGGTCTACTACTACTTGACCAGCCTCATCTGTGTAGGCTTGGATCAGCTTACGCATCACCGTTGGTTGCTCATCGATTTCCTTGAGCATGTAGTAAGGATATGTTCCCTTACCAATATCTGACAAGTCAAGTTCTGCAGTATAGCTAGCACGTTCATGGATGTTACCACCATAATCTTGCACTTCGACGCTATCAGCCTTGACGATGACCAACTCTTGGTCATGGATTTCCATGTATTGGTTGGTTTCACGAATCATAGCCATGGCGTCTGAGCAGACCATGTTGTAACCATCTCCAAGACCAATTAAGAGTGGTGATTTGTTCTTCGCTACGTAGATGACATCTGGATTTTCAGAGTCAATCAAGGCAAAGGCATATGAACCACGGATGATGTGAAGAGCTTTTTTAAAGGCTTCAAGAACTGAGAGACCGTCTTCCTCGGCAAATTTTCCAATCAAGTGAACAGCGATTTCTGTATCCGTTTGTCCCTTGAAGTTGTGTCCTGCAAGGTATTCTTCCTTAATTTCAAGATAGTTTTCGATCACCCCATTGTGCACCAAGACAAAACGTCCTGTCTCAGAGCGATGTGGGTGAGCATTGTCTTCTGTTGGTTTTCCGTGAGTAGCCCAACGAGTATGCCCGATACCAGTTGTCCCCTCAACACCAGCAGTTTTAGCAGACAATTCCGCAATACGACCAACTGCCTTGACTAAATGGCTTTCAGCACCACCTAGGACAAAAATCCCTGCAGAATCATAACCACGGTATTCGAGTTTTTCAAGTCCTTGAATCAAAATATCAGTTGCATTTGTGTTTCCAACAACACCAACAATTCCACACATAGTATATACGACACAGACAAACTGTGCTTTCTCCTTAAATTGGTATAGTCTAATTCTTTCTTTATAGAATCAGCAAAAACAGTATATAATTGTTTTTTTTACTTGTCAAGAATAAAAATTGGTATAGTCTGATTCCACCGATTCTATACACTGAAAATCTATCATATTTCACCTAATACTCCTCGAAAATCTCTTCAAACCGCGTCAACGTCGTCTTGCCGTATATGTGTCACTGACTTCGTCAGTTCTATCCACAACCTCAAAACGGTGTTTTGAGCAACCTGCGGCTCGCTTCCTAGTTTGCTCTTTGATTTTCATTGAGTATAAATCAAGTATTTAAAAAGGGCTCTAGCGCCCCTAATGACTACTATTTTGTAGCAAGCTTTTCTGCTTCTACTACTTCTTGAAATGTTTTTTGATAATTTACTTTAATCTTCATTGTCATATGAGAGTCCTCGTTTCTTTTTGATGACTCTAGTATAAAATCCCTTTCTAAAACATAGCTTATACTTTCCTTAGAAAAAGCTAAAAGTAATTTCTGATAATTAAGGAAAATCAAATAACTAGTTGGCAAACTAATCACAGGTTGCTCAAAGTACTACTTTTAAATTGCCAGATTGAACTAACAATCATTCAACAAGAAGATGCTGACATGATTTAAAGTGATTTTCGAAGGGTATGAATTCAGTGAATCCTATCCATACCATTATTTATCCAAGCACTTTATACTCTTCAAAAATCAAATTCAAACCACGTCAGCTTCGTCTTGCCGTATATGTGTTACTGACTTCGTCAGTTCTATCCTCAACCTCAAAACGGTGTTTTGAGCAACCTGCGGCTCGCTTCCTAGTTTGCTCTTTGATTTTCATTGAGTATTAGCTTAGAGATTCCATACAAAAAAGAGCGCTATCGCTCTTTTACTTAGTATCTAGGAGAAGGTGCTTGTTCCTGTTGAAATGTTTTTTGGTAATTTACTTTAATTGTCATTGTCATGTGAGAGTCCTCGTTTCTTTTTGATGACTCTAGTATAGACAATAACCCTAAAAGCAAACTTAAGATTTTCTTAGAGAAAACTTAATCTAAATGTTCTTTCTTTTCTAGATTCAAGGCAATCATGTGCCACTCTGGATCCTCTCGCCAGTTAGGCAGTGAGCTGATATAGCTAGCTACCTTACGAGCCTCCTCAAGTATTGGGAAGTCCTCGATGATATCAGCCACCTGAAATTCTGGTAGACCTGACTGTCTGGTTCCAAAAATCTCACCAGAACCGCGCATTTTCAAATCTTCTTCTGCAAGGACAAAACCATTAGTCGTTTCCGTCATGATGCGCATGCGGTCCTTTCCAGAGTCAGTCTTGGGATTAGCAACGAGTACAGCATAGGACTGCTTATCTCCACGACCGACACGACCTCGAAGCTGATGGAGCTGACTAAGCCCGAAACGATCAGCATCCATGATAATCATAACTGTCGCATTAGGAACATTGACCCCAACCTCTATAACCGTCGTAGAAACCAGAATATCAGTCTTTCTATCTTTGAACTCCTGCATAATCTGGTCTTTTTCATCACTCTTCATCTTACCGTGTAAGAGAGCAACTTTTGCTTTGCCAGAAAAATGAACAGTCAATTCTTCCGATAAAGCAATAGCATTTTTAAGGTCCAGAGCTTCGGATTCTTCAATCAAGGGAGAAATAACATAGGCTTGTGAACCTTTCTGAATTTCTCCTTCCAACCAAGTCAGGACCTGTGGTAATTGCTCATGCTTGATCCAGCGAGTTACGATTGGTTTCCGTCCTGCTGGCATCTGATCAATAATAGAAACATCCATATCGCCAAAGGCTGTGATAGCTAAGGTCCGTGGAATAGGCGTAGCCGTCATCATAAGGACATCTGGATTTTCTCCTTTTTCCCGTAAAATACGCCTTTGTCCCACACCAAAGCGGTGTTGCTCATCAATGATAATCAAACCGAGTTGAGCATAGTCTACCCCATCCTGTATTAGAGCATGGGTTCCGATAATCACATCGGCTTGGCCCTTGGCAATGATTTCCAAGACCTTGCGTTTTTCTGCAGCTTTCAGGGAACCTGTTAGGAGAGCTAATCTCAAATCCGGAAAGAGGCTCTCTAGGCTTTCAAAATGTTGCTCTGCAAGGATTTCTGTCGGAACCATGAGGGCAGCCTGGTAACCAGCTGTTACGGCAGCATACATGGCTAGGCCTGCAACAACTGTTTTCCCACTACCGACATCCCCTTGTAAGAGTCGATTCATGTGATGGTCCGACTTCATATCTGTTAGGATTTCTTGCAGACTCTTTCCTTGGGCTTGGGTCAATGCAAAAGGTAACTTTTCTTTTACTGCCGTTAGTTTTTCCTGAGACCAATTCAGGACCAGACCACTTCCATGAACCTTATTTTCAGACTTGAGGGTCTGTAATTGCATTTGGAAATAGAAGAGTTCCTCAAACTTGATGCGACGAAGGGCCTGTTTGTATTCTGCCAAATCCTTGGGGAAATGCATAGCGCGAACGGCCTGGCAACGGGACATGAGTTTGTATTTATCTAGCAAGGACTGGGGGAGATTTTCCTCTATCAAGAGATCCAGCCCCTGGTCAAAGGCGGTCTTGATGACTTTGATCAAGCTGGCTTGGCTGATTCCTTGAGCCAATCGATAAACAGGTTGGAGGTCATCCTCGACTTGAGCTAAAACCTTCATGCCTGTGAGGCTAGCCTTGGCGCGATCCCACTTTCCAAAAACGGCTAGAGTCGCTCCTAGCTCAATCTTGTCAGCCAGGTAGGGTTGGTTAAAGAAGTTAACTGCAAACACAACCTCTCCCTGCTTGAGGCTAAAGCGTAGACGATTGCGCTTAAAACCATAATACTGAACACTAGCTGGAGTTACTACCTGACCAGATAGGACAGCCTTTTCACCATCTTCTAGTTCTAGCACCTGCTTGGTCTTAAAATCTTCATAACGGAAAGGAAAGTAGAGCAAGAGATCTTGCAGGTTTTCGATTCCTAGTTTGGCATATTTCTCTGCTGACTTTGGTCCCACGCCAGGCAAGACATGCAAGGGTTGATGTAAATTCATGCTCTTCTCCTTTCCTTCTGTTTCTTAATGATATTCTCTCGGAATTCGATCACTGAGGAGGCAAACTACCTCATAATTGATGGTTCCTCGGTAAACTGCTACATCTGTTGCAGTAATCTCCTTGTCACCGTTTGAGCCAATCAAGGTTACCTTGGTACCTAATGGATACAGCTTAGGTAAACGAACCGTGATTTGGTCCATGGATACCCGCCCTACGATAGGGCACAATTGTCCATCCACCAGAACTGAGAAATTCTGCATATCTCGTGTCCAACCATCAGCATAACCTATCGGTACCGTTGCAATGACTTGTTCACTGTCTGCCTGATAGGTCGCTCCGTAGCCCATACAAGCCCCAGCATCTACTGTTTTGACATGAACGATGGCTGTTTCTAAGGTCAAGGCTGGTTTTAGTTCATAAGGCAATTCTAAAACTTGTCCGCTTGGATTGAGCCCATACATAGAATCTCCCATGCGAACCGCATTGAAAATCGTTTCTGCATGCCATAGAGTCGTTGCTGAGTTACTCGCATGGACTAGTTCTGGTACTTCTTGCAAGTCAGCTAGGATTCCCTTAAAGCATTCTAACTGTTGATTAAAGTAGCTATCTGATTCTTCATCTGCAGTCGCAAAATGGGTAAAGATTCCCTCAATATTTGCTCCATATTCCTTGAGTAAAGTTTGAGCTTGTGCTGCCTCGCTTGCACTTCTAAAACCAATTCGCCCCATACCTGAGTCAATTTTAAGGTGAACGGTTAAACCTGATAAATCTGAATCAGTAGCAAGGAGATTCTCAATCCATTCCAATCCAGCCACTGTCAAGGTAATATCAAAGTCCTTAGCCAATGAAAGAGATTCAACCTCAGATACTCCCAAAATAAGAATTTTCTTAGAAATTCCTGCTTGACGGAGTTCGAGGGCTTCATCGATATTAGAAACGCAAAAACCATCGACATCATCCTGGATAGCTATAGCAACAGCTACCGCTCCGTGTCCGTAGGCATTGGCTTTCACAACCGCCCATTTAAGAGTATCTTTAGGAATGTGCTCTCCCATTTGTTGGATATTGTATCGAATAGCACCCAGGTCGATGAGGGCCTTGGTTGGTCTATGTGGACTAGTTTTCATATTCTTCCTCCAAAATAACACTAGCTGTCACAAACTGATCTGTATGGCTAATTGATAACCAAACTTTTCCTAAAAACGGGGATTTGCTGAAGTAGGGAGCCCCTCTTTCATTGTTCAAAACTTCCAAATCCTGAAAGCCCAACTTACCAATCCCTGTCCCTAGAGCCTTGGAGAAGGCTTCTTTAGCTGACCAACGCCCAGCCAAATACTCGATTTGTCTACGACCTTTGAGACTGGCAAAACGCTCCATTTCCTTGTCGGTCAAGACACGCCGTGCAAATCCTTCTCTTTTTTCAACTGCATTTTGTATAGAAGCTAATGCTTCGATATCAATTCCGTGTCCAACTATCATTTTCGTCAAAAGGAGTTGAGATACCCCCAACTCCATCCTTTTCACTTATTTGTTAAGGTAGTATAGATTTCTTCTACCAGGGCTACTGTATTTTCCCATCCTAGACATGGATCTGTAATAGAGCAACCAAAGATTTCTGGTTGGTTTTGGCGACCATCTGCCAAGTAGGATTCAATCATGAAACCTCGAACTGTTTTCTTAATCTTTTCATTCCAGTCACGATTGAGAAGAGCTTGACGAACAATTCGAACTTGCTCCATATATTGTTTCCCTGAATTATCATGGTTAGTATCAATCATGATAAAGGGATTTTCAAGCCCCATAGACTCGTAACGCCCGATAGCATTTAAGAGAGTTTCATAGTAGAAGTTTGGTTCATTCTTCCCATATTCATTCATAGCTCCACGAAGGATAACGTGAGCTAGGGGATTCCCTGAAGTTTCAACTTCTTGTCCATGGTAAAGAAATGTTTGCTTGTTTTGTGCAGCATAGATGGCATTAAACATAACAGACAGATTTCCAGAGGTTGGATTTTTCATACCCACTGGTGCATCAATCCCTGAAGCTACAAAACGATGTTCCTGATCTTCTACTGAACGTGCACCTACGGCATGGTAGCTCACCAAGTCGTCAACCAAGACTAGATTGGATGGATAAAGCATTTCATCTGCTGTAGTAAATCCAGTTTCTGTAATAACACGATAATGAAGCTGACGAACAGCCTGCAAACCATTAATCAAACTTGGTGCTTTAGAAGTATCTGGCTGATGAACCAAACCCTTGTAGCCATCTCCATTGGTACGTGGCTTGGCTGTGTAAACACGCATGACCATGAAAATCTTATCCGCAACTTTCTTCTGCAAGTCTGCTAAACGGCGAGCATATTCAAGCACTGCTTCTTCATTATCAGATGAACAAGGACCAATGACTAAAAGGATACGGTCATCCTTACCAGATAGAATATCAGCCAGTTCTTGGTCTCGGCTTTCCTTATGTTGCAAGGCTTCTGCAGATAATTGCGTTTCAGCCTTAATTGCTTCAATATCGATTTCTTGACCTTTTTCAATAAACGCCATATTACTCTCCTAGTCTTTGGTAGATTTCGCGAACAAGAGCCTCAGTATTTTCCCATCCTAGACATGGATCAGTGATAGATTTTCCAAAGACCTCTGGCTCATTTTGACGACCGTCTTCTAGATAAGACTCGATCATGAAACCACGGACATATTTTTTAATCTTTTCATTCCAGTCGCGGTTAATCAAGGTCTGGCGAACGATGCGAATCTGATCCATATACTGCTTGCCTGAGTTATCATGGTTGGTATCGATGATGATAAATGGATTTTCAAGGCCCATTTTTTCATACTGGGAAATCGTATCCATCAAATTATCATAGTAATAGTTAGGGATATTTTTCCCGTATTCATTGAGGGCACCACGGAGAATGGCATGGGATAGAGGATTTCCAGTAGTTTCTACTTCTTTTCCTAAGAAAAGAAAACTCTGCTTATTTTGCGCTGCATAAATCCCGTTGAACATCACATTGAGATTTCCAGAAGTTGGATTTTTAAAACCTGTCGCAAAATCTGCTCCACTAGCTACAAAACGGTGTTGTTGGTCTTCAACTGAACGAGCTCCAACTGCCATATAAGAAATCAAGTCATCTACCAAAGGAAGGTTTTCTGGGTACAACATCTCATCCGCTGTCGTCATTCCTGTTTCAGAAATGACACGATAGTGCAAATGGCGAACTGCCTTGATACCATTGATGAGACTAGGCGCTTCTTTGGCATTTGGTTGGTGAATCAAGCCCTTATAGCCATCACCATTAGTACGTGGTTTAGCAGTGTAGACGCGCATGACCATAAAGACACGGTCTTTTACTTCTTCTTGCAGTTTTGCCAAACGCTTAGCATACTCAAGAACTGCTTCTTCATTGTCAGACGAACACGGACCAATCACTAACAAAATGCGTTGATCCTCACCACGAATAATAGCTTCAAGTTCTTGATCACGTTGTTGTTTATTGGCAAGTGCTTGTCCTTCTAATTTAGACAAACTACGAACTTCTTCAATATTAATTTTAGGGCTTTTGGCTGTAAATACCATGATTCATCCTCCTTATAAAGCAAACGGACGCCAAGCGAAAATTCACTTTTCACTAGGCATCCGCCTGAAAATTAGTCATTCTTAATGTCGTTTACCGTGACAGTTTTTAAATTTCTTACCAGAACCACATGGGCACAAGTCGTTACGCTTAACTTGGCTAAGATCCAAATCTGCAGGAAGCTCAGTCTGTTGCGCAGCGATATTACGAGTTGCTGTCGTACTGATATGACGCTCTGCTTGTGGACGCTCTTGCTCATGAATTTGTGCTTTCATCATCAAACGAGTCACATCAAACTCAATAGAACCAATCATATCATTAAACATACGGAAGCCTTCTGCTTGATACTCAACAACAGGGTTATTTTGTGCATAGCCACGAAGGCCAACAGCATTACGCAACTGATCAAGAGCATCGATATGGTCTGTCCACTTGTTGTCTACAACACGTAAGATCAAAACTTTTTGGAATTCTTTGACAGCTTCCTCATCACGAAGCTTAGCAACTTGGCTATCGTAGACTTTCAATGCACGTTGATAAAGTTCATCTTTGATTGCTTTGTCTGATAAACCTTCTAGATCTGAAAGTGCAAGTGAATCTTCTGGAAGCAAGTTGTATCTTGCAAAATTCAAGATAGCTTCTAGTTTTTCATCCTGTTTGGCACGCGCATGATTATCAACAACACGATTAATAGTGCGTTTAATCATTGCATGAATCTCAGGAGCCAAGTCGCGATCAGCAGTGATGACATCGTAACGTTGTGAGTAGATAATCTCACGTTGCTCACGCATGACATCATCGTATTGAAGGACTTGTTTACGTGTGTCGTAGTTGTTTCCTTCAACGCGTTTTTGTGCTGCTTCTACTTGACGTGTCAACATACGAGATTTGATCGCTTCGTCTGACATATTGAGACGTTCAAAGACACCCTTCAAGCGCTCTGAACCGAAACGTTTCATCAAATCATCTTCAAGAGAAAGGTAGAATTGTGACTCCCCTGGGTCTCCTTGACGTCCTGAACGTCCACGAAGCTGGTTATCGATACGACGACTTTCATGGCGTTCTGTACCAATGACACAAAGTCCACCAAGTTCACGAACACCTTCACCAAGCTTAATATCAGTACCACGACCGGCCATGTTGGTCGCGATTGTAACTGCACCACGTTGGCCAGCATTCATAATGATTTGAGCTTCTTTGTAGTGGTTCTTGGCATTCAATACTTCGTGAGGAACTCCTGCAGCTACCAATTTTTTAGAAATATAATCACTGGTTTCAACAGCAACAGTACCTACCAAGACTGGTTGACCCTTTTGGTAGCGAGCTTTTACATCTTCGACAACAGCCTTAAATTTAGCTTCAAGACTAGCAAAAAGTAAATCCGAATGGTCGATACGTTGAACTGGACGGTTTGTCGGGATTGGAATAACACGAATATTATAGATTTCGCGGAACTCCTCTTCCTCTGTCTTACCAGTACCTGTCATCCCTGACAATTTCTTGTACATACGGAAAAGGTTTTGGTAGGTAATAGAAGCTGAAGTCTTGGTTTCATCTTGGATTGGCACACCTTCTTTGGCTTCAATCGCTTGGTGCAATCCGTCTGAGTAGCGACGCCCTTCCATAGTCCGACCTGTAAACTGATCGACAATTAAGATTTCCTGATCTTCACTAACCACATAGTCAATGTCCAAGGTCATGATGTAGTTGGCACGAAGAGCATTGTCGATAAAGTGAGTAAGAGCCACGTTTTCAATATCATATAGGTTGCTTAGGTTGAAGTAACTTTCAGCCTTGTCAATTCCTGAATCAGATAGGCCAATTGTTTTAGACTGGATATCAATGATGTAATCATCTTTATCTAGTGATTTAACATATTGGTCTGCCATATGATAAAGCTGGCTAGTCTCAACAGCATTTGCTCCTGACACAATCAAAGGCGTTCTAGCTTCGTCAATCAAGATAGAGTCAACCTCATCGACCAAGGCATAGTTAAGTGGACGTTGAACCATAGTTTCTGCACGAACAACCATGTTATCACGAAGATAGTCAAATCCAATCTCAGAGTTAGTTGAGTAGGTAATATCACAAAGGTAAGCTTCTTTTTTCTCCATCGGAGACTTAGCTGCCAAGTTAATCCCTACCGATAAACCAAGCCATGAATAGAGCTCACCCATCTCAGTCGCGTCACGTTCAGATAGATATTCGTTGACCGTAACAACGTGTACCCCTTTACCTGAAAGTGCATTGAGGTAAACTGGCATAGTCGCAGTCAAGGTTTTACCTTCACCAGTACGCATCTCTGGAACGTCACCATGGTGAAGAACAATCCCTCCCATAACCTGAACTTTATACGGGAAAAGACCGAGAACACGCTTAGCACCTTCACGGACAACAGCAAATGCTTCATACAACAACTGATCAAGCGTTTCACCATTTTGATAGCGTTGTTTAAACTCTACTGTTTTTGCTTGTAGCTGCTCGTCGGTCAATGCAGCCATCTCATCTTCATATTTTATGACTTTATCTGCCATCTTTTCAAGACGACGAAGTTCTCCCTTATCATTTTCGATAATTGTTTTTAGTAAATTTGCCATTTTTTTCCTTACTTTAAATTCTGAATATTTTAGAATGTTCTTTTTATTGTAGCATATTTGCCCAATTTTTTCAAGAAATATTCCGTTTTCCCTTAGGGCAAAAAAGGGCTAATCATCGAGATTAGTTCCCTTAAAATTCCTATTCCGAGGCTAGTTTTCTTCATTTTTCTTCATTAATGCTTCTAGCTAGTTTATCCATGAAAAAATTGCCATCATTTTCTATTAGGTAAAAGCTTGCCTATTTCTTTCAAGGAAGACTGGATTTCTTCTTTTCCAATCGTAGCTTATTCATAAATTTTAGACAAGCATAGATTTTCCAGTCATTGACTAAGGATAAAAAGACTAAAAGTAGCCATATCATCCATCTAGCAAGATCCCTTGGTTCTTGTAAAATAAAGTTAAATAAGACTAGCGAAAAAAAAGTAAAGGCTAGACTAAACAAAGCCATTAGAGGTAAATAAAGCCAATAAAAATAGTAAAAGACAGAAAAGTACTTACTTCCTGGCTGTACCTTCCCTTGCCAACGAAAAAAGTAAAAGTAGGGTGCCAAAATCAAGAATTTTAATAGTTTTTCCATCTCCTTACCTCTCCAACGCTTTCCTTCTTTTATTATAGCAAAAAATCTGGAAAGTGGTTTCCAGATCTTGCAATTCTTAGAAATAAACGGCCAGTCTACTGTTTTGATGTAGAAGTACTAAAGTCAACCTTTGGAGCTGTCTTGGCTTCTTCGCTTTCTTTGAAGGTTTCTGCTTCTTTAAAGTTCATCATATTAGCAAAGAGAACAGTTGGGAAGCTTCTTATTTTTTGATTGTAGTTAGTTGCTGCCTGGTTGTAATCCTTGCGGGCTACAAAGATACGATTTTCGCTTCCAGCCAACTCCGTCATGAGTTGTTCCACATTTTGATTGCTCTTAAGCTCAGGATAGTTCTCCGTCAACACAAGCAGGCGTGAAATAGCTGAACTCAACTCACCTTGAGCCTCTTGGTTTTCCTTTGAAGTAACAGAGCCATTCCCAATTTTTGCACGTGCTTCTGCAATCTGGGTAAAGACTTCTGTCTCATGGTTCATTTGTCCCTTTACAGACTCTACCAGATTTCCAATCAAGTCTGAACGACGTTGAAGGGCTGTCGCTACATTTGCTTGAGCTTGTTCTACCTTGGTCTGTTCGGAGACAAGACCATTATAAGTACCTACGACCGAGCAGCCTCCTAGCAAGATAATTGCTAGCAAAATGCTCAATACATAAATGATTCCTTTATTTTTCATATCTAAACCTACTCATTTCTTTAAATTTTATACTGACATTACCAATCATCGGATGAACCTCCACCATCAAAGCCTCCGCCGTCCCAGCCACCAGAAGAATCTGAACCTGAGTCTGACCAAGACGAGTCCGAATCGGATGAGTCACTGATCCACCAGCCACCACTAGACGAGTCATCGTTACGAGAACTTCCACCTCCTCTGATAATGGCAATAAACATGACGATGAAATAAATGATTATCCCGACTCCAAATATATTGTCCATAGGTTCACTGTTTTGACGGCGACTTGATGAACCACTTCTATCTCGATTAGATTTTTTGCCACTGATACTTTCAGAATAACGTTTGATATCAGAGGAGTAGCCATCAGATGAAAAGGTTCCAGTTCCCTTATAAAACTGATTATCCAAACCTTTGGCAATCGCTAGAATTCCCTTACTATAGTCTCCATTTTTAAAATCTGTACGACTGGCTGCCAACAATTGCTTGGTTTGGTAGTCCGTTATTCTAATTGCGGTATTATTACTGGTTTCAATTCTTGATTTACGATCTTGAACAGCCACCACAATCAAACTTCCAAAATTATCTCCTGAATAACCTACCTTCCAGGCTCTAGCCGTCTCATTAGCGACCGTTTCAATGCTTTCTCCTTCAAGACTATCTACGATATAGACACCCACTTGAAGCTTTTCTGCCATTTTACTATTGGCTTCATTCAAATCACGAATTTGTGTGATAGTATCCTCTGTCAAATAGTGATTTGGATCGTAGATACCATAGTCTGGTTTTTCAGGTGCGGTGAATGCTGATAGGAAGAGAAATACCATCAGCAATCCAAGGATACGCACCAAGAAAGGATTCTTCAACAATCTATATTTTTTCATAATAACCTCCCTGTTCAAGGAAAATTGTTTAGAGAATTATAGCATTTTGATTTTTACAAAGAAAGTACATTTTCATTACAAATCTATGACAAGAATCAAGAAAATGATGTTGTTTTGATGACAAATCGGACTCTCTAAGCTGCATTTTAAAATGATTCTTTCATTCAAGCCCAGCTTTTACATTAAAGAAACTAAAAATCTACTGCCAATATTTTTAACGCTCATCTACCTTCATTTCATTTGATTGTTCTTTCCTTACATCATTCTGCTCAATTAAATCAGCACCAAATTTAACATACACTAAGTCCTTAGCTAAGATTTCAGCAGCATAAACTAATTTTATGAATTTCGGCCTAGTATTTTTTCCTTTTTAGTATAAAATCTCTCACTACAAATATATGTTTCATCTATCCTAGTATCTAAATTATCTATTCACATGCTTTTTATAGTGAAATTTTCTACATCCTACGTGATCATCTATCTCAAAATAATAATAATGATCTCTGCCATCTTTGGCATTTTCCTTGTTTAAGACAAAGTAGTCCTTTTGGTTAATGGCCATGGTGCGTAGAATGTCGTCAATCAGAAAAGTCAGAGGCACATTCATGGCAGAGTATTTTTGAAAATCTTCCTCGAAACGAATATAGTCATCTGAGAAATAGTCCATCTGCAATTTGTTTTCATATAACTCTTTTCTAGTCATCAACTTCCTCCTGACAAAGTTGGATTGTGAGAATATCATCTACTCTTAGCAGTCTATAGCCCTCATTCGTTTTAACAGAGACTTCTTGAGGAGATAATTCTCTTAGTTCACCCAATATCGTGCTTTTATGATTTTTCTCCTTGACCATAAAAGAGCCTTTTAGTCGTCCAACGTAGAGCTGGGAAAGCAGCAACAACTTCTCGACTGGATTCAAATCTGTTGATAAATCCACACGATTTTTTTCTGCACTGAGTGAACTGGTATGCTCCGATAGAAAAAAGCCCATCCACTTCTGCATGCCCGGATCCTGATAATCCCTCGCGGATTGAAAGGGCAAATAAGAACGATCAATCATTTTAGTCCATCTAATCCTCCAGCAGAGTGCCCTCCGATCAGCTTACTTCTGGCAATACTTCTCGATGCGTCCTCTAAAGCAGTCGCCTTCAAGAGAGAAGTAAAGCCGAATTGCTCTCTAATCGAATCAATGGCAGTCTGGAGCCTTTCTTCTTTTTCTAGGTTGTCAACCTCATCAAAAAGGGAAATCAACGCAAAGGATTCATCCACAAATCCTGAATAACTAACGGCAACACTCCTGACAGCCCCAGAAGTGTATTTGCTATGGAATAATTTCAGCACGTAGCTGACCAAAAGACTAGTGCTGTTGGTTGGCTCAATCTTCATCTGGGTATGGATGGAACGTTTTTGTTCCTGCTTAGAAAAACCAAGATGAATAGATACCACTGTCGCCTTTTTACTAGCTCTTCGAAGCCTGATAGCCACCTGCTCCGCCATCTCTCGGAGTATAATTTCGATATCTCGCTGCTTGACATAGTCTCTCGGTAAAATTTGCGAATTGCCCAAGCCATGAGATTTTGGCTTATAGGGTTTATGAACATTACTCTCATCTATCCCATTGGCATGAAACCATAGGCGCAGTCCAGCTTGACCAAGTTCTTTCTTCAGGACATCAGGATTACTATTGGCTAACTCCTTAATTGAATAGATTTCCAAGCTATTCAAGCGCTTCTCCATCCGATGCCCAATCCCCCAAAAGTCGGTCATCTTTGGAATGGACCAGACCTTATCTTCCACATCCTGATAAGACCAGTTAGCTCGCATGGTCGGTGTGTGCTTGGCTTCATTATCCAAGGCCAACTTAGCAAGCAGGGGATTGGCATTCGACATGCCGACCGTCGAGTAAATCCCTGTCTGCCGCCAAATATCCCTCTGGATACGAGCCGAAAGCATATCCAGCTTATCTTTGCGAGAAATCTGCTGGTCTGGGACAAAATAATTAAGCGAACTGGTTAGATCAATAAAGCCTTCATCAATTGAATAAGGATAAATATCATCTGGGCTCCCATAATTCTGGAAAATGCGCTGAATTTCCATATTGACCGCAATATACTTATCCATCCGAGGAGGGACAATGACGGTCACCCGAGCCCAATCTTCGATAAATCTCACATAGGCTGGGTCTGTCCGTAAGCCTTGTTTTTTGGCATTATAGTAGGAAAATTTACGCGTCTTGATATCAAAGGGGAGGTCATAGGCGCGACCTACATTTGCTTTCCCAAAAACTTTTTTAAACATAGGAGAGGAGGCGAGAATAAGCCCAACAGAATTATCCGCTCGACTCATGACACAAAGGGAAGTTTTAAGGGGATGGAGTCCTCTTTCCACACACTCAACACTGGCATAAAAGGACTTCATATCAACAAAGGCAATATCACTTTTGGGCTCTCTGGAATAATCAAAGTAGCCCATAGACTATCCCTCCATCGGTACAAAATTACCCACGATAATACCTACAATCCGCGGATCTTCCTCATAAGAGATAAAAATATCCTTGTATTTAGGATTGATGGAGACCAGACGCAAGCCATCTTCTTCTCGATAGACCCGCTTGATATAGGTCTGGTTATTGCAAACCACTGCATAGACAGCTCCGTCATAATCAAATCCAGTCTCTCGAATCAGAGCCACAGAACCATTTTGATACTTGGGTTCCATAGAGTCCCCAGACACCCAGGAAGCAAAATCGTGAGCCAGTTCTTCATTGAAATAAACCGTATCAAAATTCCGATCATCATAAACCGAAGCTCCGATACCAGCCGACATACGTTCATAGACATGATACTCGTAGAGTTTTTCTGAAATAGCAGTCACCTTCTTGGCTTGTTCTTCTTGATCCAAGTTGCGAGCATAGACTACCACCTTTTCTTTTCCTTTATTGGAAAGGCTATTATAGAGACGGACAATTTCGATTTGGGTAAAATAGCCTTTTGGTACTTTTAAAATCTCTTCTAGCTGTCTAACCTTTTCTTCGGAAGGTTCCTTGACTCCACGTTCCCAAGCTGAATAAGCCTGAAAACTAATGCCAAGCTGCTCTGCAATCTCTTTCTGTGTTAGCTTTAGCGCTTTTCTCCGATCCTTAAGTTTTTCTGGTTGGTACATGATTTACCTCCTAGTGTGGTGTTTTCATAGTAGATTGACTTCATATTTTAAAACTCAACCATTTTGGTTTAGTTTTATTATATAAAAAAAGTAGACAAATGTCTACTGGAAATATTGAGTTTTGGCAAACGACTGGTAATGATGATGCTATAGATTCCTTATCTCAAATACCGCCGTATGAATCCACTCGTTATTCATTTGAAAGTCATTTTCTATGATTTTACTAAAGGTAAAACCATTTTTTAAAAGCACTCTCTGAGAGGCCAGATTGCCCGTGGCCGTCCCTGCGATAATCTTATGTAAACCATAAGTAGTAAAGGCCTTTTCTAAAACGAGTTTAACCGCTTCACTTGCATAACCTAAATTGGTAACATTTTCTCCGATCCTATACCCAAGTTCTGCTGTTTTTCGATCATCCTCTAAGACACTTAAATTGATTCTTCCGACCATAGTACCTTGTGCATCTCTAATAAGATGCATATAGACATCATGATTCTCTTGTTCCCTTAACAATTCCCTTGTAATTTCTTTAAAACCTTCTAAGTCAAAATAGTGAGCTGGTCTAGGAGGTAAACTTCGCTCAAAATACTCCCGATTTTCTTTTTCAAAATAATAAATATCTATGCTATTTTCTTCAGACATCAGCTCTAAACTTATCATTGTAAAGCATCTCCTATCATTCTCTAAATTCAAATGTACTCATGTTCACACAAAGTGACATTTACAGCATTTAAAGAGATATCTTAATTTTTTCATATCGTATCTACATTATAACACAACATACTATGAAGAAAAATAATATCCATCAAGGACCTCATAAATTCCAACATCTTGCTAAACAGACTGGAACACCTATGGAAGCTATTTTTAAACCCTACTTGCTTCATCTTCATAAAATGATAATGACTTACAAATAAAGAAGAAAACCATCTCATCAAATCTGAGATGGTTAATCATTTAGTCTACTTTATAAAAAACTTGTTCTGAGCTAGTTGGAGCAGCTTGACCAGCAGTAAGTCTGTTTTTACTTAAGTCAGAATCTAACCCATCTATAATAAGTCCAGCAGGGTAAACACTCATTCCATACCCTGTAAAACCAGATCTAACACTGAATTCAATAGTTCCACGGTTACCCATGCTCACTTTCTCAATGTTCCCACTGTTTACTAGTCCATTTTTATCGAATGTAAACTCTTGTCCAAGTCCATTTCTCCAAGTTCCAACTAGAGTAGAGAAATCTCCATTTAGAATGGCTTGCGCATCTATTTTTTGTGGCTCAACATTCGTTTGCTCTTCTCGTGTAGAAGGTTTTTCCTCCGTAGTCGTACTACTATCTTGGGTAGTCGTTAAACTAGTGCTTGTTGTAGTTGTTGTACTAGTCGCTGTCGTACTACTAGTAGTAAAACTCTGTTCCGTTGTAGGAGCATTTACTGCTTCTGCATCTTGCTTCTTATGATTAAAGAGGAAGAGAGAACTTATCAGCACTACCGGGATTAAGGAACATAATAAAATCAACAGCCAGTTGATGCCTTTTCCTATTTTCATTTATAACTCCTTTAAATTATTCTTACTTAATTATATCATACCAAATTAATACTAGGAAGAAATTGTATAAGACAAAGACTACTGGGGTGAACTTTGATTTTTTGAAACAAAAAAGACATCCAAGAGTAAATTCTTGAATGTCTGTAAACGTTGATAGTATCGTATTGATTAACGTTTTGAGGCAACTGACTTTGTCAGGTTGCAGCCACATTTGTAAGCGACTAAAGTCGCAACCACTGTGTCAATTGCACCAATTTAGTAAGAAAGTATAAAAAAACACCCCATGGTGTGAACCATGAAGTGTTTCGAAACGTTGATATAATCGTATTGATTAACGTTTTGAGAATTGTGATGCTTTACGAGCTTTCTTAAGACCTGGTTGGAAACATTTTTATTTGAATAAGTTTCAATATCCCCTTAAAATCAATGTTTTCCCACATTTACAGAAAACAGAATTTCATCTAATTTGAATCAATTTCAGTTGAATGGTGTGAATTTTACCCTAAAAATACACAAATTGAGCTAGATTTTACCAAAAAGTTCACACCATTGGTTCAATTATTTTTTGTTACGTACGTTTTTCTTAGATGATAGACTTCCTAATGTATTTCTTATAGCATTTGAGCAAACCTCCGTTAAAGGTTCTCCTATTGCCTCCTTGTAATTAAATCCTAATAGTTGCATAGTCTTTAAAGTATCCTTATTAAGTAGAGCAACCAATTGTTTCATTGAATCTTCTTTCCCATCTTCAACATTAGTAAATGAAGATAGAAGAGAAATAACCCGTTCTAAAGTGTTGTGCAAATACTCAATATCTTTATCATCAATATGTACTTTTTCATATTCTTCTTTATATGCCTGAGCAATTCTGATTGCCTGTTCTCGTTCCGAAAGTAACTCATTTACAATTTCATCATAAGTATTTCGTAATTTATCGGCGTTACGTTCTTCCTTTAATGATTGAATTTTACTATTCACTAGTGTTGTTGTTCCCTTAAATGTTAGAGTTCCCAATTCAATCCCTGCTTTTACTAAAGCTTCTGTAATATATGGCTCCATGCTATACCTCTGTTATTTCTTTTTATAATAAAACCATTTTATCATAAATCTACATTAAACATAATACATCTTATAGTCTCTATCCCTTTAGGTAAAAATACAGATTTTATGGTATAATAAAGGTAACATTATATAAGGAGATGTGACATGACTCTTGATGTAAATAAAGAAGAATTAACAATTTTAGGGATTCCTTTTGATAATTTTTCAGATTTCGATACCGTCTGGTATGCTATTGGATCATCAATGATTGAAAATTATGAACCTACTGTTCAAGATGTGATTGATTTAAAAACTTATGTTGTCAATAGACGAAAGGAATTGAATATTGGTTAAAAATCAATACGAAGGCTATAAGTACATTGACCCTAATCACCAATATACCTATCCAAATTCCACAGTCTTAATCAACAAACAAAATGTTACAAATATTGAAGAAGCCTACCGAAATGAGCATTTATTCGTTACTAGAAGGCTTGCAGACTTGCGCTTGAAAACCATAGAAGTCTACTCCATTAGTGATATTTTAGCCATTCATAAATATTTATTTCAAGATGTCTATTCTTGGGCGGGACAATATCGCAAGGTGAATATCTCAAAAAGCGGGAATCCCTTTATGCCAATACAATCTTTCAATACTGCCCAAGACTATATCAACCATCTTATTCATACCTATTATCAAACTGCTAATTCAAAAAATAAAATTATTAAACAATTAGCAAAAATTCTTGATAATCTCAATTATTTCCATCCCTTTCGAGAAGGAAATGGACGAACTCAACGAGAAGTTATTCGTTCCTTAGCACTATCAAAAGGCTATTCTGCACAAATTCGAGTGGAACAAGATGACGAAGTTTACAACCTTTATATGGACGGAACTGTCTATGGAGACTTAGAGAAGTTAGAAGAATTATTTGCTAAAATATTAAAAGAAATATAGGTTGTAATACTTGGTAATTAGAGAAGTTTAATAGTAGGTCGTTACGTTTCATTAGAAACGAAAAAACCTTGATTTAATGCGATTCTTGAAATTTCAAATTTCAATATATTGCAATAAAAATCAACCGAATCACTATCTTTTTTGAAATAAAAATGATGATTCGGATATTTAAAAGAAGAGGAACTGAACTGCACCCCAAAAGTTAGATTTTTTCTGTCTAACTTTTAGGGTGCAGTTTGTTTGGTCCCAGTGTGTTTATTTCATTTTAGGATAACTTCATCAATAAACTTAAGCGTTCATCATTTTTGAGCTCAGATAACAAGCAAATCAACCGCTCATATCCAAGTTCTTTCTTCTGCTTGATTAATGAATTCATCACAGCCACCAAATCCTCTGGCGTAAAATTCCTTAAGTAAAGTGTAATATAACTTCCTTTATTAGAAGCTAGGCTAACATGAATTGCATTATGTTCTTTTTGTCTAATTTTCATTCCTCCTGTAGACTCCCTAATATAGAACTCATACACTGTCTTTTTGGGGTAGCAATCAAATGAGTTTTCGAATTCTCTGCGATTTTTATAGAGAATAAAGTTAATGAGTGAATAATATTTTAGAAACATAGTTGTTTCCTCCTAAAATGTTTTTACAGTTATAGTATGCCACAAATCCCAATTTATAAAAAAAAATTAAGAAAAAACGATAAAGATATTGTTTCACTTATTGAATTTTTTTTGTAGTTATACCTCTTTCTCTCATCCCTCAGTTTTTTTGCGATTCTGATTTTTCTGTGTGTTTAGCGTTGACAGGAACGTATGTGTAAGTCACGCTAAACACACAGTACTAGGTAAAAGTGAATAACGTAAAAAAATCTTATCCTGATTTTTTTATTTTAAAATTTATGGCATACTAATAATATGTAGATAATTGATTAAGTAGAGACGTAACTAATATAGCTACGTTTTTTATGTTTGAAAGGAGGTAGCTATCGTGGAAACAGTAGGTTTAAGCTGGGTTAGGAAAGAACCAGTTTTGTATTTCATTAACTAAAAAAAAATAAATGTATAGATAATAAAAGAGATGTCAATAGCATTTTAAAAAAAATTCCCCAATTGTCAAGTCAAGTGCAACAAAGTTGTTCCTCTGATTAAGCGAGTATCTTTCAAGCTGTTTGAGCTG
>NZ_JAHZPU010000003.1 GCF_019929575.1 Streptococcus infantis | reverse complement strand
TGAAAAGGCGGTGTCTTAACCCCTTGACCAACGGACCGGAGTTGTTATTTTCAACTCTTACTATTATACCGACTTTTTTTACTTTGTCAACACCTTTTTTTAATTTTTTTTAGAAGTCTTGTAATGTTTCCTTCAGTTCTCTGAGAAGGGCTTTGCGGCCTTTAAATCGTTCGTCTGCCCAGAGGCGTTCATAGGCTTCTTGCTTATCTTCTGGTAATTTTCTTCTATAAGTATTCAACAATTCATGTAGGGCGTAGTAATCATCCAACCACAATCCTCCTTCTGGTAGGCGATGGCTAATCTCCCCTACTTCTTCATAGGCCATCCGGTCTAGGCGACGCTTTTGACTCTCTTGTTTTCTGACGCTATCAAGGATTCGATTGCGAAATTTTGTTTTGAAGTAGACGTAGAGTTTCTTTTCCTCTTCCACTAATTCTGGATGGTGTTCTAGAAGTTCATGGAGACAGATCATTCCCTCTTGGTCCCAATCTTCTTTTTCCCACAGGTGGAGATAATAATCTTTTCGGCATCTATGGACAATACCTTTTACCTTCTCATAATTCTTTTCAAGCATTTGCTTTCCCCCTTTCTCTGCTTGTAGTATAGCAGAGAAAGGCCGAAAGAAGGGCACTAGTTTCTATCTTGTGCTGTTTTTACTCTCTAATGTTATGGCAGTTGTGAATACTGACAAGTGAGAGTAAAAAAAGACAAAGATTTGAATCCTTGTCTTTTAGCTTATAAACGTATTAGCGAAAGAGATCTACAATGGTATCCCAGACAGTCTGAGCTTTTTCTTTAATTTTAGCATCCGAAATCGCTCGTCCTGCTTCATCGACCAGATTTTGTGCTCGTCCACGAATATCTGCTAATATATCATCCGACTGCGTACTAGTATCACTTGTAGTTTGTTTAGGTGTATTTTCTGGTGCAATACCATTCATTTTATAAGCATTTTCAACTGTAAAGGTGCTACCTGGCGTATATGGTAGGATTGTTTCCGCCATACTTCTAAAAATGTGAGCAGCACCATTCGAAGTTGAACCTGCTAAATAGTGATTTTCATCAGTAGTAGGGAAACCAAGCCAGTGACTAATCACTAAATCAGGGGTATAGCCAATCACCCATTGATCACTGGTATATTCTGGGTTAAAGGCTGCCTCTGTTGTTCCTGTTTTTCCAGCCATGACATAATCATCTGGAGACGAACTGACCCCTGTACCATTTGTAAAAGTACCTAACATCATACTGGTCATTTTATCAGCTACCGATTTGTCAACCACTCGTTTTTGAGTATTTTTATGACTAGCAATCACTTGACCACTAGCATTTTCAATACGGGTGATAAAGTGAGCATCCGGCATGAGTCCTTCATTTGCAAACACTGCGTAGGCTTGGGCCATCTGAAGAGGGTTAGTTTCTACGCCGCCACCTAAAGCTACTCCAAGCACACGATCTACATCGCTCATGTTGAGACCAAACTTTTCACCCGCTTCAAAGGCTTTATCAATTCCAAGTTCTTTAACAGTAGCTACTGCAGGTAAATTTAGAGATTTAGCCAAAGCTTGATACATGGGTACTTCTCGTGATGTCTTGATTCCTGCGTAGTTGTCTACTTTATAATCACCATATTGCATGGTATGATTATCCAACTCCTTATTAAGAGACCAACCCGCTTCAACCGCTGGTGTGTACACTATCAAGGGTTTAATAGTCGATCCTGGGCTTCTTTTTGATTGGGTTGCATAGTTAAAATTCCTGAAACCTGTCTTATCATCCCCTGCCACTCGACCAACAACTCCCCGAACTCCACCCGTTTTTGGCTCCAAAGCGACACTACCAGACTCTGCATGCGTCCCATCTTCAGCTGTCGGAAAGAGCGAAGTATTTTGATAGATAACCTGCATATTTGCTTGGTAATTTTGATCTAGCTCCGTATAAATTCGATAACCGTTATTAACGATTTCTTCCTCTGTTAGATTATACTTTTCAATAGCTTCATTAACAACTGCATCAAAATAAGAAGGATAACGGTAGTCTGATATTTTCCCTTCATAACTATCTTTCAATTGAGAAGCCATATCAACACTTGCTGCTTCTGCTTCCTTATTTTTATCAAGGTAGCCGGCAGCCACCATATTTTGTAAGACAGTATCTCTTCGATTAGTTGAATGCTCAATGGAATTCAGAGGATTGTACAATTCTGGGCCTTTAAGCATGCCTGCTAAAGTGGCAGCTTCATCAAGAGTTAATTCCGATGCCGAAACTCCAAAGTACTTTTTACTAGCATCCTCAACACCCCAAACTCCATTACCGAAGTAGGCATTGTTCAAATACATGGTTAGAATTTCTTTTTTACTGTATTTTTTGGTTAATTCTAAAGCAAGAAAGAATTCTTTAGCCTTTCTCTGAACAGTTTGGTCTTGTGAAAGATAAGCATTTTTCGCTAACTGTTGGGTAATTGTAGAACCACCACCCGAGCGACCAGCTGTTAGGATAGCTAGGAAAAAGCGACTATAGTTAATTCCACTATTTTTATAGAAGCTTCTATCTTCTGTCGCAATAACAGCATTCTGCAAATCTTCACTAATTTCCGAAAGTTCAACATAGGTCCCTTTTTGACCTGACAAGGCACCAGCCTCATTCTCTTCTCTATCAAAAATCACCGTTCTTGTTTTCAAAGCATTCTGCAAGTCTGTAACATTTGTCGATTTAGCCAAGGCAAATAGATAAACCCCAACAAACAAGCTTGCACTTAGTCCAAGAATTAGAAAGATTTTGGTCAGATGATAGCGACGCCAAAATTTTCGAATAGGTCCGACTTGCCCAACTTTCTTTCGCCCACCTCTTGACCGTCTTAAATTAGTCGAGGTATTTTCTTCATTATTAGCTTCGTCGATTTCTATTTCTTCCATTTCAGCTCCTTCTTTTTTAAATAAAGAAAGAAACTTTTCAAATAATGTATCTAATTTCATGCGTTTATTTTATCATCTTCCCCATAGGAAGACAAGAATTTAGCTAGTTTCTCTATCCAAATAATCTATTTTTTGTTACAATATCTGTATGAAATTTACCTTTGTTATCCCTGACTCTCTTCCTGAAATGACTGTCAAAGTCTTCTTGGAAGATCAACTACTTATTCCGAGAAAAATACGGCATTTCTTGAGAATTAAAAAGCACATTCTCATCAATCAAGAAGAAGTCCATTGGCATCAAACTGTCAAAGCCGGAGATGAATGTCAACTGATTTTCGATGAGGAGGATTATCCTACAAAAGAAATTGTTTGGGGGAATCCTAATCTTGTCCAAGAAGTTTATCAAGACCAACATTTAATTATCGTCAACAAACCCGAGGGTATGAAAACACATGGAAATCAGCCTGATGAGATTGCTCTTCTCAATCATGTCAGCGCCTATGTAGGTCAAACTTGCTATGTCGTTCATAGACTAGACAAAGAAACAAGTGGACTCGTACTGTTTGCTAAAAATCCATTTATACTGCCCATCCTCAATCGATTATTGGAGAAAAAAGAAATCTCCCGCGAATACTGGGCTCTGGTTGAGGGAAAAATAGGAACTAAAGAGCTTGTCTTTCGAGACAAAATCGGTCGCGATCGTCACGATCGTAGAAAACGGGTGGTGGATCAAAAAAATGGTCAATACGCCGAAACCCAAGTAACTCGGTTGAAACAATTTCAAAACAAAACCAGTCTTCTTCGCTGTCGATTAAAAACAGGACGAACTCATCAGATTCGAGTGCATCTATCTCACCACGGACATCCAATCCTTGGAGATCCGCTCTACAACCCACATTCCAAAGCTAGTAGACTAATGTTACACGCATTTAAACTATCCTTTGTCCACCCTCTGACCTTAAACAAATTAAGCTTTACTGCGCTATCAGATACATTTGAAAGAGAATTAAACCAAAATGGATGACACTTTCATCCATTTTTTCTTATAGATACCAAAAAAGCAAGACCAGTTGGCCTTGCTTTTATCAACTCAAGAATTATTTAGCGATTTTAGCGAAGTATTCAAGAGTACGTACAAGTTGTGCAGTGTATGACATTTCGTTGTCGTACCATGAAACAACTTTAACCAATTGTTTACCGTCAACGTCAAGAACTTTAGTTTGAGTTGCGTCAAACAATGATCCGTAAGACATACCTACAACATCTGAAGATACGATTGGATCTTCTGTGTAACCGTATGATTCATTGGCTACTGCTTTCATAGCTGCATTCACTTCATCAACAGTAACGTTCTTTTCAAGAACAACTACCAATTCAGTTACTGAACCAGTTGGTGTAGGAACGCGTTGTGCAGCTCCGTCAAGTTTACCGTTCAATTCTGGGATTACAAGACCGATAGCTTTAGCAGCACCAGTTGAGTTAGGTACGATGTTAGCAGCACCAGCGCGAGCACGACGGAGGTCACCTTTACGGTGTGGTCCGTCAAGAATCATTTGGTCACCAGTGTAAGCGTGGATAGTAGTCATCAATCCTTCAACAACACCGAAGTTATCTTGAAGAGCTTTAGCCATTGGAGCCAAGCAGTTTGTAGTACATGAAGCACCTGAGATAACTGTTTCAGTACCGTCAAGAACGTCGTGGTTAGTGTTAAATACAACTGTTTTAACATCTGATCCACCAGGAGCAGTGATAACAACTTTTTTAGCTCCACCTGGGTGCAAGTGTTTTTCAGCAGCTGCTTTAGTAGCAAAGAAACCAGTTGCTTCAAGAACGATTTCTACACCGTCGTTAGCCCAGTCAATTTGTTCTGGATCACGTTCAGCAGAAACTTTAACGAATTTACCGTTAACTTCAAATCCACCTTCTTTAACTTCCACAGTTCCGTCGAAACGACCTTGAGTTGTGTCATATTTCAACAAGTGTGCAAGCATAACTGGATCTGTAAGGTCGTTGATGCGAGTAACTTCAACACCTTCTACGTTTTGGATACGGCGGAAAGCAAGACGACCGATACGTCCGAAACCGTTAATACCAACTTTAACTACCATTAGTGATTTCCTCCTTATGAAAATCATGAAAATTTTATTGTGAAAAGAGTAACTTGAATCACTACAAATCACCTTTCAACATACCTATTATATAACTATTTTAGTTTAATTGCAAGCGCTGGCCTTGTTTTTCTGATAAGCTTTGGTAATATTTTCATTTCTTTACTTAGCCTTGCAGCCTACTCCAATTCTATGCATTTCTTAATAAATAATATATTCTCTAAGCATAAAAAACCGAGGTTTACCCTCGGTTTTGGCTGATAATCAATTATTTACGGCGTCCTGGTCTTTCTTTGTAACCATAGTAAGCATCTTCGATGATTTCTTGCATATGGTCAACCATTGGAAGACGTGGGTTAGCAGGTGAACATTGGTCTTCATAAGCAAGGAAGGCCAATTCACGTGAATGTTCTTTCCATTCTTTTTCGTCAATACCTTGTGCTTTGAAGTTCATTTGGATACCTACGCGCTCACCAAGTTCGTAGACAGCTTTTGCGTAAGATTCCACCCCTTCTTCTGGTGTAGAAGCTGGAAGGCCAAGCATACGAGCGATATCTTGATATTTCTCGTCTGCACGGTAGTAGTTGTACTTAGGCCATGTAGCTGTCTTAGCTGGGCGAGTACCGTTGTAACGGATAACGTATGGAAGCAAGATTGCATTTGTACGTCCGTGAACTGTGTGGAATTGCGCACCAATCTTGTGAGCCATTGAGTGAGAAATACCTAGGAAGGCATTCGCAAAGGCCATACCAGCGATTGTTGAAGCGTTATGCATTTTCTCACGTGAGTGGAAGTCTGCATTCTTAACTGAGCTTTCAAGGTTTTCGAATACAAGTTTGATTGCTTGAAGAGCAAGACCATCAGTATAGTCACTAGCCATTTGTGATACGTAAGCTTCAGTTGCGTGAGTCAATACGTCCATACCAGTATCAGCGGCTACAAATCCAGGAACTGTCAATACCAAAGCAGGGTCTACGATTGCCACAGTTGGTGTCAATGAGTAGTCAGCGATTGGGTATTTACGGTTGTTTGCTTTATCAGAGATAACGGCAAATGGAGTTACTTCAGATCCTGTACCAGATGTAGTTGGGATCGCGATGAATTTAGTCTTCTTACCAAGCAATGGGAATTTGAAGGCACGTTTACGGATATCCATGAATTTTTGTACAAGGTCACGGAAGTCCACTTCTGGTTGCTCGTAGAAGAGCCACATAACTTTAGCAGCATCCATTGGTGATCCACCACCAAGAGCGATGATTGTATCTGGTTTGAAAGAGCGCATAATCTCAGTACCACGTTCAACTGTAGTGATATCTGGATCTGGTTCTACATCTGCAAAGATTTGGTAAACAACCTTATTGCGACGAAGGTCAAGTTGTTCGATGATACGATCAAGGAAGCCAAGCTCTACCATAGCGTGGTCAGTAACGATCATGACACGCTCAACGTCACGACATTTTTGAAGGTATTGAATTGAATCACGTTCAAAGTATGTTTTTGAAGGAAGTTTCATCCATTGCATGTTATTTCTCCGTCTTCCGACTTTTTTGATGTTCAAGAGGTTAATGGCGCTAACGTTATCCCCAACTGAGTTACGTCCGTAAGAACCACATCCGAGTGTCAATGATGGCAAGAAGGCATTGTAAACGTCCCCGATACCACCGAAAGTAGAAGGTGAGTTACAGATAACACGAATAGCTTTAACAGCTTTACCAAATTCTTTAGTCAATTCTTCATCAGCAGTATGGATGGCAGCTGAGTGTCCAAGACCGTTAAATTCAACCATTTGACGAGCTTTAGCAATACCATCTTCACGGCTTTCAGCTTTCAAAACTGCGATAACTGGTGACAATTTTTCACGAGTTAATGGCTCGTTTTCACCAACTTCTTTACATTCTGCAGCAAGAATGTTTGTTCCTTCTGGAACCGTAAATCCTGCTTGTTCTGCAATCCAAGTTGCTGGTTTACCAACGATGTCAGCGTTCAATTTTGCACCAGCACAGTTTTTGCTGTTTGCTTTCACGCCGAAACAGAACTCTTCAAGAAGGGCTTTTTCTTTTTTGTTTACAAAGTAAGTATGGTAAGATTTGAACTCTGCTACAAATTCATCGTAAATTTCTTTATCAATGATAACCGCTTGTTCAGATGCACAGACCATACCATTGTCAAATGATTTAGACATTACGATATCGTGAGCAGCTTGGCGGATGTTAGCTGATTTTTCAACATAAGCTGGAACGTTTCCGGCACCTACCCCAAGAGCTGGTTTACCACATGAATATGCAGCTTTAACCATGGCATTACCTCCTGTTGCAAGGATTGTTGCAATACCTTCGTGGTTCATCAATGCACTAGTTGCTTCCATAGATGGTTCAGTAATCCACTGTACACAGTTTTCAGGAGCACCTGCTTTAATCGCTGCATCACGAACGATTTGAGCTGCGTGAGCTGATGATTCTTGAGCTGATGGGTGGAATGCAAAGACAATAGGATTACGAGTCTTCAATGAAATCAACGCTTTAAAGATTGCTGTTGAAGTTGGGTTAGTTGTTGGAGTGATACCACAAACAACACCAACTGGTTCAGCGATAAGAGTCAATCCTGTTACATCATCTTCTTCGATAACACCAACTGTTTTAGTGTGGCGCATGTTATTTACTACGTGCTCACAAGCAAATAGGTTTTTAGTTGCTTTATCTTCAAATACTCCACGTCCTGTTTCTTCAAAGGCATGTAAAGCCAATTCTCCGTGAGCATCAAGTGCTGCAACTGAAGCTTTTGCTACGATATAATCGACTTGATCTTGGTCAAGTTTACGCATTTCTTCAAGGGCAACTAAAGCTTTTTGCACCAAACCATCGACATGCTTTTCAGCAGCGAGTTTCTTTTCTTCTGGTGTTACAGTTTTTTTATCAGCCATATTTTCCTCCATAGCTTTCAAGGATTGTAAGTCCTTTGTTAATTTTTTCACAAGTTTATTATAACTCTTTTTTAAACATTTGTAAACAGTTTCATGAGCATTTCACAAACTTTTTTTATTTGTTTGTGAAAACAATTTCAAATATACCCACACATGCACTTTTTCACTTAAAGTTTGTGAATTATTCCATAAAAGTTTTATTTTTCACAAACTTAGTTGTAAAACAGTCTTGTAAGCCGTTTTTATTTCCATGTAAGCGCTTTCTGTCGGTCTGGAAGAATACCTCCTTCTAGGAGGAGGTTATTGTGCTTGTTGAAATAAACCTTGTTTGAAGTCCCCTTCATAGACTACTTCTTGTTCGGTAGTCAGTTTTCCTTTTCCTTCAGCTTGGCCATTTACAAAGTCTCCCTCATATACCCAACCTGCTTTAGCTTGGTAGGTACCTTTACCATTGAAGGCGCCATTGCTAAATTCTCCAGTATAGGTATCACCGTTCGAGAAGGTAACAGTGCCCTGACCATTCATCTTACCACGAACTAGGCTCCCGTCATAAATAATAGCATCGTTATCAAGCTTAAGAACGCCCTGTTTTGGAAGATTGGTCAGAAATACAAGACCTGCACAGACAACAATGACGATCACTGTCGTAATTTCTAAACGGGGACGTGTTAAATAGACACTATATTTTTCATAGAGTTTTTTTAAATTTTCCATGTTCACTCTCATTTTCTAAGCGACTTAACCAAGCCTGGCAACCAGCTAAAACTCGGTCATAAGTTTCTTCAAAATCACCTGTATACCAGGGATCTGGAACGCTTTCAGATGCAAAAGGCTGTATCTTGTATTGTTGATCCTGTGGACACATCTCACGCAAATCAGCGAGATTAGACTCATCCATCCCAATGATATAGTCAAAATACTCAAAATCTTTTTTAGAAATTTGTTGGGAAGTTTTCGAAGTATCATAAGGAACTCCATGACTTCGAAAGATTCCTTGTGTCCCTTTGTGGATCGGATTACCATGTTCCCAGGAAGAAGTCGCTCGGCTTTGAACCTCATACTTATCGGTCAAGGATTTCATCACAAATTCCGCCATAGGACTACGACAAATATTGCCAAGACAGACAAAGGCAATTTTTTTCATTACTCTTCCTCTCACTTATAGAAAAACGGGAATGAGATCCACCCCGTTTTATTCTTCAATAGCACTGCCTTCTTCGATAACTGCACCTTCAGGTGTGACAGCTTCTTTGACTGGCAAAACTGTTCTAATTGCACCTAATTCGAAAGTCAAGTATACTCCGTCTACATCAAGTACAATCGTTTTGTTTTCAGTGTCAACTTCATCCACTGTACCGTAGAGACCACCGATAGTGATTACTTCGTAGCCTTTTTGAAGTTTGTTGAGGCTCTCCATACGTTTTTCAGCTTGTTTCTTTTGAGAACGTTGCATGAAGAACATCAAGCCCAACATCAAAACAAGCATAATCAAGAATGTTAAATTCCCACCCATTATTTTTTACTCCTTTGTAATTCAGATAAAACTACTATATCAAATTTCACTTGTTTTTACAAGATTATACCCTGGTTTTGGGACAATAAAAAACCAGAGCAAATGCCCTGATTTTTCTTATTTCAAGTTGTTTACAAGTTCTACTAAGTTTTCAACTGTAAATCCATATTCTGCTAAAACTTTTGGTGCTGGTGCAGATGCTCCAAAGGTATCAATACCAAGAACTGCTCCATCAAGACCAACGTATTTGTACCAGTTTTGAGTTGCTCCCATTTCAACTGCTACACGGCGACGAACTGCATTTGGTAAAATCTCTTCTTTATATGCTGCATCTTGTGCATCAAATACATCTGTAGATGGCATGCTGACTACGCGAACTTTTCCACCTTGACTTGCCAATTCTTTAGCGGCTGCTACTGCTAAGTTCACTTCTGAACCTGTTGCAATCAAGATAGTGTCAAAGTCTGCTGCATTTTCATATACAACGTAAGCACCTTTTGCAACCTTGTCAAAGTCTGTTCCTTCTTCAACAGTCAAGTTTTGACGAGTCAAGACAAGAACAGTCGGAGTTTTCTCGCTTTTGACAGCTTGATACCAAGCTGCTTGAGTTTCACGCGCATCTGCTGGACGGAAAACGTTGAGGTTTGGAATCGCACGAAGGCCTGCCAAGTGCTCAATCGGTTCATGAGTTGGCCCATCTTCACCAACTGCGATTGAATCGTGAGTAAAGACATAGGTTACAGGAAGACCTTGTAGAGCTGACAATCGAACTGCTGCCTTAAGATAGTCTGAGAATACGAAGAATGTTCCACCATAAACACGAAGTCCACCGTGAAGAGCCATTCCGTTCAAGACAGTACCCATTGCAAATTCACGAACACCAAATTGGATGTTACGATTCAAACGATTTGCATCATCTTGAAGTCCGTCCGTTTTGATGTAAGTCATATTTGAATGAGCAAGGTCTGCTGATCCACCAAGGAAGGTTGGCAATTTAGCAGCCACAACATTCAAGGCATCTTGGCTTGAGTTACGTGTCGCTTGAGAGAAACCATTTTCTAAAGCTGGGAAGTCTTCTGGAGTCACCTCAACTGGATCGCGTCCTTCGATGATTGCTTCCACTTCTGCAGCAAGTTCTGGGTGAGCTTCTTTGTAATCTGCGACTAGTTTTGTCCATGCTTCGTATGCTGATGCACCACGGTCTGCAACATTTTCTTTGAAATCAGCATAAACTTCTGCTGGGATTTCAAACGGTTCGTAGTCCCAACCAAGGGCTTGGCGAGTTGCTGCAGTTTCATCCGCTCCAAGAGGAGCACCGTGTACAGCATTAGTCCCTTGTTTGTTTGGAGAACCATATCCAATAACAGTTTTCACTTCGATCAAAGATGGTTTGCCTGAAGCCTTAGCTTCTTCAATAGCAGCATGAATAGCTTCTAAGTCTGTTCCATCTTCTACCAAGGCTGTATGCCAACCGTAGGCATTGTAACGATCGCGAACACTTTCTGTGAATGAATCTTTTGTCTCACCATCCAAGTTGATATCATTTGAATCATAAAGAACAACCAACTTGTCAAGCTTTTGCAAGCCTGCATAAGAAGCAGCTTCGCTTGAGACACCTTCCATCAAGTCACCATCTCCACAGATAACGTAAGTGTAGTGGTCAAAGATGTTATAACCTTCACGGTTGTACTTAGCTGCAAGGAAACGTTCTGCTTGTGCAAAACCAGTCGCAGTTGCAATCCCTTGTCCTAGAGGACCTGTTGTTGCATCAACCCCTGCTGTATGACCAAATTCTGGGTGACCTGGTGTTTTAGAACCCCATTGACGGAAGTTCTTCACTTCATCCATGCTCACATCTTCAAATCCAGAGAGATGAAGAAGGGCGTAGAGGAGCATTGACCCGTGACCAGCTGAAAGAATAAAACGGTCGCGGTTAATCCAGTTTGGTTGAGCTGGATTGATACGAAGTTCTTTAGTGAATAGGCTGTAGGCCATCGGTGCAGCTCCCATAACCACCCCTGGGTGACCTGAGTTCGCTTTATTGATAGCGTCAATACCTAGAAAACGAATCGCATTAACAGATAGATTTGACATAGAATTTCCTTTCTCTTTGAGGTGATAGGTCTATCACATATTCTATTTGTACTATTATATGAAAATTATCCGTATCGTGCAACATACGGATAACCTCCAGAAAAAATTTTTATATTAAAGCAAGGCTTTGAATTGGATATTTGAGTCTTGTTCGAAGCAGTCATCAAAACCACGTGGGTGATGGTATTCTATTAAGTGTTGGTCTTGAGGATAAGTGTATTTACCACCAACTTCCCAGATAAATGGATGGAAATCGTATTGCAAGCGATCTTTTCTCATTTTCCAAAGTTCTAGGATTTCATTCGTAGAAGCCATGAAGTTAGACCAGATATCATAGTGAACTGGGATAATGACTTTAGCACGTAGATTTTCTGCCATGCGAAGAAGGTCGATAGAAGTCATTTTATCTTGGATACCTACTGGATTTTCACCATAGTTATTCAAAGCAACATCAATTTTGAAGTCTTTACCATGTTTTGCAAAGTAGTTAGAGAAGTGAGAATCAGCTCCATGATAGATGGTTCCACCTGGTGTTTCAAAAACATAGTTAACCGCCTTTTGAGCCATTTCTTCATCTGTAACAGCCAACCCAGCAAGTTCACCGCCTGTTTCGTCAGCTCCATTTACTGGTAGAGTTACCAAGCAAGTACGGTCAAATGATTCTACTGCATGAATCTTCATGTCTTTTAGTTCGATAGTATCACCTGGTTTGACAACGATGATTCGTTCTTTTGGAACACCCCAGCTTTCCCAGATTCGACCACAATGGTAAGGACCGATAAACTTAACATGATCTAACTTAGGATTGTTGAGAATTGCTGCAGCTGTGTATGGGGCGATATGGTCACTATGGAAGTGTGAAACCAAGTAGTAGTCGAGTTCATTGATAGCAAATGGATCGATAACCATTGGTTGAACACGCAAGTTTGGTTGCAATTTACGAACACCTGCCATATTTGCCATTTGGTGTCCACGAACCATATCTTTCACTTTTTTGGTTGATTTTCCACGGTTTGACCAAAGGTCCATGACAACGTTAGCACCACCTGGTGTCTTAATCCAAGTACCACAGTTGCCTAGCCACCACATGGCGAAGTTGCCTTCAGGCACGACTTCTTCTTCGATTTCTTCATTCAACCATGTTCCCCACTCTGGGAAAGTAGCTAAAATCCATGATTCTCTCGTAATTTCTTTTACGTTTGGCATTTGAAATCCTCCATATTTTGTTCAAGTATTTATTTCATACTTAGTATAACACCGACCGATATATTAAAAAAGACCAAGAAAAACACAGGTTTGTGTTCATCATTGGACTGTGATGTTTATGATTCATCTAAAAAAGCTTGGATGACTAATTCTTGATTGATTAAAAGTTGAATTTCTTCTTGTAATTTTGCCGCTGCATGTTTATCCGATATATAGGTGCCGATAATGGTTGATAGATTTTCCTTGAAGGTTCGACCGTCTTTTCTAAGAACCTTATTCTTCATAAAGTCTGTCATGCGTAAAATATCTTCTGCCTCAAGTATAGGATTTACCTTTAAAACCGGGAAATGACTCTCAAGTTCATCGTTGGTTGTGATCAGTAAATCAACCTGAGTAATATCCTCTACGCTTTTGAACTGCTCAGTTGTAAAGACTGCCCCTATCTGTTCATTTGGAAGATAGAATCGACACTGTTTGAGTAAAAGTTTAGAGACACCCACTCCTTCATCGCACACAATATAAATCTTCTTGGTATTGTTTTGAATCGATGGAGTATACTTTAAAAAACCTCCAACATGAATGGTCAAATAGGCAATCTCATCATCCGTCAATCGAATCTGCCAAGCTTCTTCTAACACTTCTGCACATTTTTTTTGTAATTACGAAAAGTTCACTATACTTGGAACGAATCTGCCGAGTTAAAGGATTTTTTGAGAAAATACCATAGTTCTTTCTGAATAATAGCGCCTTACAATGAATCACAAGATTCCTCAATAAGTCTTCTTTCTGTTCAATCTCCATTCTGGTTTGGGATTCAAAATACCAAATAAACTCTTCTAAAGCCATTCTCAAATGCTGAAAATCTTTACTTTCTGCATGGATGTCTCGATCTTTTCGATAGGATAACAAAAGAATGGCTAACAGAGATCTATCTAATTCTGAAAATGAGATTCCAAATGTTTCAAACAAGCGCTCTCCTAGTTTTTTGGATACCTGATATTCAATTCTCTTTCGAATCAATGAAAACTCTTGCTCAATTTCTTGGTGTTTGTCCTGATTACGAGTAACGGTATCACATCCAAGTAGAAGATAAGGGAGAACCTGTAGCATAAAAGTGACTTCGTGATGGTTTATTTTTTCCCCCAAATCCTGCTCAACCAGTGGAACTTGTTTTTTGAGGAATTGATTGACCTCATCAGAAAGAAGCATCTCACCTTCTAATCGCTCCTTGATTTTCTCCTCTAAAATAGCTACAAAGGCTGGATTTTCCTCCATAAAGATATGATAGAGAAGGGATTGAAGATACTGGATTTTATTAAGAGGATGTGCATTTAGATAGTAACCGCGAGATTTACTAACTTGAAGCGTTACTTGATACTGCTCTAGTGTCAGCTGGTAACGAATAGTATTTAAATCATTTAGGACCGTATTTCGAGAGACTTCTGTTAATTCCATGAGTTTTTCAAGAGTGATTCTCTCTTTGGAAATACCAATCAGAAGGAGCATCAGCTGCATCCGCTCGTTGGCACTCATGATGTAATCATAAGAATCAACTTCGTCTAATAATTGACGACAAGCTTCTCTTTGCTCATCGGTCAAGTAAATACCAATCCGAGGCAGACTGATGATGTGCAAATTCTCATCATCCAGAGCATCATTGATTTTATCAATGTGATAGTAGATTTTTCTTCGAGATTGAGCTAGATCTTTCGAAATCGTCATAATCGTTTTGGACGTTTCTTGATCCATCAAATATTGAAGCAAGTCACAGCTCGCCTTATCTAAAACCATAATTCATACTCCTCTATTTGTCAATCGCTTCCAAAACAACTTTATAATGGTATCACATTCGTACAGACTTTGCAATTATATGCTGTAAACTCTTAACAGTGGATACTGACAACTACAAAAGCGAGGCTTGGATCGAAAGCTCCTAGCCTCTTTTCAATTCAATTTCTTATTTCTTTTGACCGTAATAAGCATTTGGTCCATGTTTACGTTGGTAGTGTTTTTCTAGGATGTACTGGGGAGCAGGTTCAACTCTTGGATTGATTTGCTCTGTAAAGCGATTCATCTTAGATACTTCCTCTAGTACAACAGAGTGATAGACAGCATTCTCTGGGTTTTTGCCCCAGGTGAATGGACCGTGATTACGTACGACAATCCCTGGTACTTCAACAGGGTTGAGACCACGACGTTCAAACTCTTCTACGATAACTAGGCCAGTATCTTTTTCATAGGCTACTTCTACTTCATCCTTAGTCAAACTACGAGCGCAAGGGATTGAACCGTAGAAGTAGTCTGCATGGGTTGTTCCGTAGAAAGGAATATCACGACCTGCCTGAGCCCAACCAACGGCTTCAGTCGAATGGGTATGAACCACACTAGCAATCTCTGGCCAAGCCTTATATAACTGCACATGAGTTGGAAGGTCAGAAGATGGTCTTAAATCTCCTTCTAGAACCTTGCCATCCAGGTCAGTTACCACCATATTTTCAGGTGTCAATTCGTCATAATCTACACCTGATGGTTTGATAACAATGACACCGAGTTCGCGATTGACTTCCGATACATTGCCCCAGGTAAATTTAACAAGTCCATGTTTTGGCAATGATTGATTGGCATCACAGACTCGTTTACGCATAGCATTGATTACTTGATTCATCTTACATCAGACCTGCTTTCTTAATAAGTGGGTAGAGAAAGGCTTGGGCCTCTTGAATGGCTGCGCGTGTTTCTTCTACAGTTTCACAATTTTCAGACCACATTTCAATCAAAAATGGCCCTTGATAATTGGTTTCTTTTAAAATTCTGAAAGTATCCTCCCAGTTGACACATCCTTGACCAAAAGGCACATCGCGGAATTGCCCCTTGGACTGCTCGGTCACAGGATAGGTATCCTTGAGATGCAGAGCTGCCAGAGCCTGGTGCCCGATAACAAACTCACTATAGAGGTCATTGTGCCAAGCTGAGAGATTGCCTGTGTCTGGATAGACAAAGAGATAAGGCGAGTTGATAGCCTTTTCAACAGCTAGATATTTTTCGATACTATTGATAAATGGGTCATCCATAATCTCAATCGCAAGAATAACCTGCGCTTGCTCCGCCCAATCACAAGCCTTGCGTAGATTTTTGAGGAAGCGCGCTCGTGTTTCTGGCGATTTTTCCTCATAGTATACATCATAGCCCGCCAGCTGAATGACCCGCACACCCAAATCCTGCGCCAACTCGATACATTGCTTCATGGTTTCCAGCGACTTGGCTTCGAGGGCTGGATCGTTTGATCCTAGCGGATAGCGACGATGACCTGAGAAACAGATAGACGGTATACGAACACCTGTTTCATAGATAGCTTTGACAACTTCCAAGCGTTCTTCCTTGCTCCAGTCAAGTCTTGCTAAACGCTCGTCACGTTCATCAATAGACATCTCGACAAAATCAAAGCCTAACTCCTTAGCGAAATTTAAACGTTCTATCCAAGTAAAGTGGGTCGGGGTTGCCTTTTCATAAATTCCAATTGGACGTGCCATGGTTTACCCCCAAATCCGTTTGATTTCATCCTTGAAGGCACGCGCTGCTCCTGCTGGATCCGCAGCCTCCGTAATTCCACGACCTGCGATAAAGGTAAAGACATCAACACCTTCAAAGAGTTTGAGAGTATCTACATCTAGACCACCTGTTACAGAAACTCGGAAGCCCATGTCAATGAGTTTTTTAACCTTATTAAGGTCTTTTTCACCCCAAGTTTCACCAGCAAGAAGGGCATCACGAGATTGGTGATAGATAGCTTGTGAGATACCTGCATCTAGCCAAAGCTGAGCTTGTTCAAAAGTCCAATCACCATAAAGCTCGATCTGGATTTCGCCTCGGTCCCCACGTTCAGCCTTGATAGCCTTTAGAGCTGCTTCCATAGTAGGGATGGTTGCACAACAGATACAAGTCATCCAATCTGCTCCACGAACGGCATTATTTTTGGCAACTGTTCCACCAGCATCAGCACATTTTGTATCTGCCACAATAATCTTATCTGGGAAAAGGCTACGTAAGACTTCAACCAGTTCACTTCCAACTTGAAGCAAGCAAACAGTTCCAGCTTCGATAATATCTACTTCCTGACCAACAGAAACAGCTGCTTTAATCGCTCCTTGCAAGTCTGAATGGTCTAATGCAACTTGTAAATTAGGTATTCTTTTTGTCATTTCTTTATTCCTCTTCTAACTTTCCAAATCCAATCCTTCAAGATAAGGGCTATCCTTAGATTCTTCGATCATCGCCAATACATCTTCTTTAGTCTGGCAAGCCTGTAAACGTGCAATAGAATCTTCTAATTCAAATAAGGCAATGATTTGTGGAATGGCTACACTTGTGTGAATTTTTGAGCTTGTTGCAGCTAGTGCCAACAAAACAGAGACCTCTTTCCCATCTGAAAATACAACAGGATTTTGCAAGGTAATCAATGAAAAGGCATCTCTTTGCACTCCAGCTTCAGGTCTAGCATGGGGCATAGCCATACCTGGCATCAAGATATAGTAAGGACCATACTCTTCTGTCGATTCGATGATAGCATCGTAATACTCTGGCACAATCGCCCCACTTTCAATCAAGGGATCTACTGCTACCTTGACTGCTTCCTTCCAGTCTTTAGCTTCTAGACCTAGTCGGATTGAGTCATTTTCAATTAAAGCTTGTTTTAAATTCATATCTGCCTCCTTTATTTAAAGAGGGAGAAGGACAGAAACGATAACTCTCAGTTTCTGTCCAGCCCCCTCCAACCTTTTACTGTAGTGCTTGACTGAGTTTTTCAGTGATTTCTTTATCATCCATCAAGTTGTCAAGCCCAATTAACTTCCCATTAGTTCGGCCTTCCAATTCTTGGATCAAATGAAGAGAAGCGATTACGATGTCATAGCCTGCTGCTAAACCTTTTGCTTCACCAACACTGCATGAATTGACTGTAAAGTCTGTTTGATTAAGCTTACGGAGGGCATTTTCAACCTTCATCTTGATAACCATAGATGAACCCATTCCATTTCCGCACGCTGCTAATACTTTAACCATTTTATTTCTCCTTTTCTAGACACTAAGCTTCTTCTTGAACTTCACCGTTGTAATATTTCTCTTTATCTTTTGCTTTTGCAAATTGAAGTTGAGGAATAACGAGCAAGAAGAGACATACAAGTACATAACCAACGATACCGAGGTATTTGAAGATATAGCCAAATCCAAGCCATGGGAATTCAAAGTCGATATTTCCATGGTAACCACCGTAAGATGCTAAGTCGAGAAGGGCTACACAGAGAGCTCCTAGAGCAACTTGGAGGACACCTGAAATGAAGGATAGGATAACGGCTGCTTTCCATCCGCCACGCTTATCAGCATAGACCGCGATGGCTGCATTATCAAAGAATACTGGTACAAATCCTGTAATAATAAGGACAGGGTTTTTAAAGACGATGAGCAAGACAATTGTAATCAATTGACCAATCAAACCAAAGGCAAATCCAGACAAGACAGCGTTTGGAGAACCAAATCCATAAGAAGCTGCAACGTCAACTGCTGGGAATGAACCTGGCAACAATTTGTTTGAAATACCTTGGAAGGCATTTGTCAACTCAGATACGAACATGCGGACACCTTGCATCAAAACGAACAAGTAAACTGAGAAGGTGAAGGCTGTTTGGATAATGTACATAAAGAAATCTTGTTTTGCAGGATTGAATAGAGTTCCTGAAGTGATGACTTCTTTATTAGACATAATATCTGGACCCAAGATTAACAGAATGGCTCCAAAGAATACGAGCATCAAAGTAGCAGAGGCAACAACTGTATCATGGAAGATTGAGAGGAACTTAGGCAATTTAAGATTGTCTAGACTTTCTTCTTTCTTGCCAAAGCGTCCTGCCACTTTATCTACAAACCAGATTGCAAATTGTTGTTGGTGACCAATCGCAAATCCGCCACCACCAGTCAGACGTTGAGTTGCCTCAACAGTCATATTTGAACTAACTGCCCAGTAAAGGCCACAGATGATACCGATTGCTGCTGTACCATAAGCATTGCGCAATTGTGGGACTAAGAATAGAACCATAAGAGATACAGTCGCAGCTTGTTGTACCATGATGTGACCAGTAATAAAGAGGGTTCTTACTTTCGTAATCTTGCGTAGAGCTACAAGCAAGATATTTACTCCAAAACCGATCAATAGAGCTGTTGTTGCAGTTCCAACGAAATCTGGAAACTCTGCTGCAATTTTGTTGTTTGCTGCAGCCAATCCAAAGTAAGGGTCAATAACCGCTGCACCGATTTGGAATTTATAGTTAAGGGCTGCCAAGATTGGACGGAAGGTTGTAACCAAACCACCAGCACCCACGTTGAGCAACATATAACCTACTGTTGCTTTAACGAAACCTGAGAAAACATCATGAGCAGGTTTTTTCAAAAGTGCGTATCCTATCAACACCAATAAACCTACGAAAAATGCGGGATTCTGCAAAATATTGCTAGAAAACCAATTTAGAACACTTGAAATGACTTCCATAATTGTTCTCCTTTTGAATTGTTTTTGTAAGTTTATTATATAATGTGAAAACGGAAACAAAAAGACCAAGAATTACACAGCGAACTGTTCACTCTTGGACTGTATGATTTATGATATTTTACGGATTATCTGATTCTCTTGTAGCTAAATAATAGGGAAGAATTGTAGAATAAGACTTCAGTAGACCTTCTACGATTTCTTCTTCAGATGAATTTTCTGCCACTGAAACATCTACCTTAACTAAAACCTTTCGGACTTCCTGATGGGATAGTTTTTCTCTTAAAATTTGACGATTTTCCTCAGTAGCCTCCATCTTGTGACTTTCTCCATTTGAGTAGACTAGATAGTAAATCCCTTCTGCCACTGGAACTTCTAAAACCTTGGCTTGTTTGTCTAATGTTTGCTCATCCTTCTTACGCTCAATAAAACTCACTTCTAGTGAAACTCCAAAATCAGAAGGGCTTCCATATAAACGAAGGGCCAACATAGGTTCTGACACTTCCCCCTCACGCTGTAGATAGGCCCAGAAATGCGGTCGCAAACGTTGGGCTTGATTCATCCACTGACTCGTCCCTTGGAGATCCCATTCTGGATGTCTTTCTTGAAAATCCTTGGCTAAGTGTGTAAAGACCTTTCTGGCCTCCTGCCCCTTACTCCTCAAATAAAGCATTTTTTCAACTTCTTGACCTGCCTTCTCGGGTTTTTGATACTGTAAACCAGAGAAAGCTAGATATTCTCTCATTGTATTCAACATAAGATCAACCTCCCTTAGCTAGCAAAAAATCAGGGTGCCCCTGATTTTGCTTTGATTATTCTGTATCAACCACAACGTAACGATTTGGCTCATCACCTTCTGAGTAACTAGTAACACCCTCCATACGTGAAATAATGCGATGGATGATTTTGCGTTCGCTGCTAGACATTGGATCAGTCACCTGACTACGCCCCTCTTCTAGGACACGTGTAGCTAACTTCTGTGCATAGCTCTGCAAGACTTCTGCACGGTGTTCTACATAATCATTAACATTGATGGTAATATAGAAGGTTCTTGAATAGCGGTTATAAAGATAATTTTGCGCTAAAAGTTGGAGAGATTTCAAAACCTTACCATGGTAACCGATAATACGACCCGGTTCATTGGTATCAATTTGCATATTGATAGAACGACGATTTGAAGTGCTTGAGATTGCTCCCTCAACATCCATATCATCAATAATACCTTGAACATAGTTGGTCACTTCTTCGACCACCTGGTCAATATCATAGGTCGGTTCAATCTTCAAACCTAGATTTTCTAAATCATCATTCTGCTCGACTTCTTCCTGCTCTTCCTGCTCTTTAGATTCTTCTGGCAGTAAATCTTTTAGAATGGCAATATGACCAGTCTCCTCTAAAATTGTACTAGCCTCTTTCTCATTTTTTAGAATTTCGGCCTTAACCTCTTCAGAGATCCCTTGTCCTTCTTCCTCGATTTTCTTGATTGCTTCAACAACATGACCTAAGTCTACTGTTGCCTCACTAACAGTCTTAACGGGTTCGTTCTTAGCATTAACTTCCTTTGGAACTCCTTTGACTGCTTGCTGATTTGCCTTCACAACAGTTGTCTCACTAATTGCTTCGATATCAACTTGCGCTGGTTTCTTCCCAAAAAGACCAAAGAAACCTTTTTTCTCCCTTGAGACAACCTTGATATGCGCCTTCATTCTAGGAATCCCCAATTCCTTCAATCCCGTTTGGATCGCTTCCTCAACAGTTGAACCTGTAAATAATACCATTACAAGATTCCTCCTTACTTTTTCTGTGCTTTCTTGAGAGCTTTTCTCTTCTTGATTTCTAAATCCTTCTTAGCCTGTACTCCCGCCTCACGCTCTGCAATAATCTTGTATGGATTGTTGAGCAGATAGGTTTGGAGCACCTGATAAGCATTGGATACCGCCCAGTATAAGGCAACCCCACTTGGTGAATACATGGCAAAGAAGAAAATCATGACTGGCATTGCATACATCATTCCTGTCATGGCGCCATTTTTCTCAACCATGGCCTTATTGGATAACCAGGTACTAAGGAAAGTAAAGATAGCTGCCAAAATAGGCAAAACGAAAGTCGTATCAACACCACCAAGGTTAATCCATAAGAAATGACCCGTTTTTAGAAATTCTACCCTACTCAAAGCTTGGAACAAGGCCAACAAGACTGGCATTTGGATTAAGATTGGCCAAAGAGAAGCTGACTGTTTGACACCATGTTGCTTGAACAACTGACGCATTTCTTGGTCCAACTTGGTACGGCTCTCCATATCCCGTCCCGGATAACGTTCTCGCAACTCCTTAACCAGTGGTTGTACTTCTTGCATCTTTCTAGATGCCACCATTTGTATCTGAAAGACTGGTAAAAGAATGGTTCTGATTAGAAGGGTAAATAAAATAATCCCCAGACCAATACTTGTATCAAATGATAAAAAGCGAATGATTTCAGCAAAAAAATAAACAAATCTACTCCAAAAATCTGTTGATTCAGCTGTAATCTCACTAGTCGTTCCACTAGCTGTGCAGGCGCTCATCACAAATAAAGCAAGCACCATTAAGCTAGTCAACTGTAATTTCTTTTTCACTCCCAATTCCTTCCTGGTAAATCTTTGATAACTTTAATACGTGAAGAAGATTTTTTTCCATTTCCGCGTATTCCAAGATTTCGACACCTTTTCGAGCAATCACAACAAAATCTACGTTTTCAACCAGCTGATTTTTATATTCAATCAGAATATGTCGAATCCTTCTTTTGATCTGATTCCTCGTAACAGCATTTCCCAATTTTTTGCTGACAGACAGACCAACTCGAAAATGCTGCTCATCATTTTCTAATCGATAAATAACAAATTTACGATTAGCAAAACTCTTCCCTTCTTTAAATATTGCACTAAAATCTTTCTCTTTTTTTACACGAAAGCGTTTTTTCAAAATTCAACTCCATCTATTAAAACTAGTACTATTATACCATAATTTTTCAAAAAGCCAATAATAGCAAGGTTTTAGCCCATGTTTACCTAATGAAAAGACTAATTTCACTCTAAAATCATCATCTTTTTTCAAAAATTTCTTAAATTTGGACGGACTGGTCTGCTCATTTCTGATCAGAAAAAACAAAAGTCACCCTTTGGAGTGACTTTTGTAGGAGATTATTATGAAAAAGTTAGGATTTCTATTAAATAAAGTTAGGAGGTCTTTATTTAATGATTGTAGTATACCTGTCTATCCTTAAACTCAACTTAAACAGATTCAATTTCTTTTTAATTTTTAAAACTATGGATTGGAGCTGGGATTTGTCCTCCACGAGCAATGAAATCAACAGACGATGCACCATTGACTTTCATGACCGGCGCTGTTCCTAAAAGCCCACCAAACTCAATCATATCGCCTTCTTTTCCTTTTGGAATAATACGTACAGCTGTTGTTTTCATATTGATGACTCCGATAGCAGCTTCATCCGCAATCATAGCGGCAATCGTTTCTGCAGGTGTATCCTCAGGAATGGCAATCATATCCAAACCAACTGAACAGATAGCCGTCATAGCTTCTAGTTTTTCCAAATTAAGGGAGCCATTTTGCACAGCAGCAATCATCCCCTCGTCCTCAGAAACTGGGATAAAGGCACCTGATAAACCACCCACTTGGTTGCAGGCCATAACTCCGCCCTTCTTAACTTGGTCGTTCAAAAGAGCCAAGGCAGCAGTCGTTCCATGTGTTCCAACAGTCTCAAGTCCCATTTCTTCAAGAACACGAGCTACAGAATCCCCCACTGCTGGGGTTGGAGCCAAGCTCAGATCGACAATTCCAAAATCAACTCCAAGACGCTCACTAGCCATCTGTCCGACTAATTGACCAATACGTGTAATCTTGAAGGCTGTCTTTTTAACAGTTTCTGCTACAACATCAAAACTCTGACCACGAACCTTTTCTAAGGCACGTTTGACAACACCCGGCCCTGAAACACCTACATTAATGATGACATCTGCTTCACCTACTCCATGGAAGGCACCTGCCATAAAAGGATTGTCCTCTACCGCGTTGGCAAATACAACTAATTTAGCAGCACCCATATCAGAAAGAAAAGCTGTTTCCTTGATAATTCGCCCCATATCCGCTACTGCAGTCATATTGATACCCGACTTAGTAGAACCAATATTTACAGATGAACAAACCTTATCCGTTTCTGCTAAGGCACGAGGAATGGAATTGATGAGGATTTCATCACCTTTTTGATAACCCTTTTGTACCAAGGCTGAAAAACCACCAATGAAATCAACGCCAATTTCCTTAGCAGCTCTGTCCAAAGCTTTGGCTAACGGGACATAGTCTGTTGCATCTGTAGCAGCACCAATCAAGGAAATTGGAGTTACGGACACACGTTTATTTACGATGGGAATGCCCAATTCCGCAGCGATTTCATCACCAACTGCAACTAGATTAGCCGCTTTTGTAGTAATCTTTTCATATATTTTATCTGCAGCACGATGAATATCAGGATCAATACAGTCTAAAAGAGAAATTCCCATGGTAATGGTTCTAATGTCGAAGTTCTGCTCCTCAATCATTGCGATTGTTTCGGTAACTTGTCTAATATCCATAACCCCTCCTAGATATTGTACATAGCATCAAAAATAGCTGCACTTTGAATATTAATTTTAACATTCAAAGACTGTCCAAAAGTTTCAAATTCACTTCTAAGATAAGTGAAATCTTGTTTTTCATCACTGCTAACAATTGCCATCATTGTAAAAAATTCATCTAAAACTGTTTGTGAAATATCATCGATATTTAAGCCTAACTCTGCTATTTTTGATGCGACACCCGCAACAATACCAGACTTATCTTTACCTACAACTGTAATAATAGCCTTCATGATTAAACTCCATTTCTAACACAGCACGATATCCATTTCAGACAAAAATAAAATGAAAAAAGGGGACAGAGTAACTACTAAACACTTAATAGCGAACAATTCTTCAAGTTGAAATCCTAACAAAATCTCATAGAAGATCTTGTGCCTGGCTAGTATCTTTTTTGTTAACTCACTAGTTTAAAACTTGAAACTGATAATATATCGGCTCATAACTTCTTTATAGAATATTTTTGAAAAAATGAACATTGTTGATTTTCTTTTTCAATAGTATAGCATATTTCTTAATAAAATACTCAAAAACGCCTGCTTACGAAATTGTTCTTAAGTAAAAAACAATTTCGTAAACAAGCGTCTACCTTATCATCTTATGATGAGTGTTCCCGCTAGGACATAAGTCCTAGCGGTAGACCAGAGCTAGACTAAGAGCACAAGACTCCATCATCATAACACTCAACAAAATTGATGATTTTATACTAATTCGATGATCGCCATTGGCGCTGCATCACCACGACGTGGTTCAGTTTTAAGGATACGAGTGTATCCACCGTTACGTTCAGCATAACGAGGTGCGATTTCTGAGAACAATTTTTGAAGTGCTGTAGTAGAAGTGTACTTATCAGTTGCTTCATCATAGTTTTCAGATGCGATTTCATTACGTACGAAAGCAGCTGCTTGACGACGTGCATGCAAATCACCACGTTTACCTAGAGTAATCATTTTTTCAACAGTTTTACGGATTTCTTTAGCACGAGCTTCTGTAGTTACGATTGATTCGTTGATCAAAAGGTCAGTTGTCAAATCGCGAAGCATTGCTTTACGTTGTGAGCTAGTGCGTCCTAGTTTACGGTAAGCCATTTATTCCTCCTTTATTTATCTTTTAATCCAAGACCCAAATCAATGAGTTTGACTTTCACTTCTTCCAAACTCTTGCGTCCAAGATTTCTTACTTTCATCATCTCTGCTTCAGATTTTGCTGTCAAATCATGCACAGTGTTGATACCGGCACGTTTCAAACAGTTGTATGAACGCACAGACAAGTCAAGTTCCTCAATCGTACGTTCCAAGATACGGTCGTCCGATTCAGTATCAGCTTCTTTCATCACTTCTGCTGACTTAGCAATCTCTGTAAGATTTGTAAACAAATCAAGGTGCTCTGTCAAGATACGTGCTGAAAGCCCTAAAGCATCTTCTGGAATAATTGTTCCATTAGTCAAGATTTCAAGGGTTAATTTGTCGAAACCATCATTGCTACCTACACGAGCAGGTTCAACTTGATAGTTGACTTTTGTAACTGGTGTATAAATAGAATCTACAGCAAGTGTTCCAACTGGTGCATTATCTTTTTTGTTTTCATCAGCAGGTACATATCCACGACCACTGTTAACAGTCATTGTCGCTTTTAGAGAAGAACCTTCACCGATTGTAAAGAGATAATGATCTGGATTTACAATTTCAATGTCGCTATCTGTCAAGATATCTCCAGCTGTAATTTCAGCAGGACCTTGCACATCTAGTTCAATGATCTTTTCGTCTTTAACGTAAGATTTTACTGCAATACCTTTGATGTTCAGAATGATTTGCATCACGTCTTCGCGAACACCCGGAACTGTATCAAATTCATGCAATACACCTTCGATATTGATAGATGTTACAGCAGCCCCTGGAAGAGAAGCTAGAAGTACACGACGAAGAGAGTTACCAAGTGTTGTACCGTAACCACGTTCAAGCGGTTCGATTACAAACTTGCCATAATCTTTATTTTCATCAATTTTTGTTATATTTGGTTTTTCAAACTCGATCATTTAGTTACTCCCTCTTAAACGAAAAGCAGTGTAAGGTTATGATTATACACGGCGACGTTTTGGAGGACGAGCACCATTGTGTGGCACTGGAGTCACATCACGAATTGCTGTTACTTCAAGACCAGCGGCAGCAAGAGCACGAATAGCTGACTCACGACCAGAACCTGGACCTTTAACAGTAACTTCAACTGACTTAAGACCGTGTTCTTGTGCAGATTTAGCAGCAGCTTCAGAAGCCATTTGAGCAGCAAATGGTGTAGATTTACGAGAACCTTTGAAACCAAGAGCACCAGCTGATGACCAAGCAATTGCATTACCATGCACATCAGTAATCATAACAATAGTGTTATTAAATGTAGCGTGAATATGAGCAATACCAGATTCGATATTCTTTTTCACACGACGTTTACGTGTTGGTTTAGCCAAGACTTTTACCTCCTATATTATTTTTTCTTACCAGCAATCGCAACAGCTTTACCTTTACGAGTGCGAGCGTTGTTTTTAGTGTTTTGTCCACGGACAGGAAGTCCACGACGGTGACGGATACCACGGTATGAACCGATTTCCATCAAACGTTTGATGTTCAAGTTAACTTCACGACGAAGGTCACCTTCAACTTTGATTGCATCCACTTCACGACGGATAGCATCTTCTTGATCTGGTGTAAGATCGCGAACACGTACATCTTCTGAAATTCCAGCAGCTGCCAAGATTTTCTTAGATGTTGGAAGTCCGATACCGTACACATAAGTCAATGAAATTACTACGCGTTTGTCATTTGGAATGTCAACTCCAGCAATACGAGCCATGTTTTCTCCTTTCTATCTTATCCTTGACGTTGTTTGTGTTTTGGATTTGCTGGGCAAATTACCATAACACGACCATTACGACGAATCACTTTACAGTATTCGCAAATTGGTTTGACCGATGGTCTTACTTTCATTTCTTATCCCTCCAAGTTTTTCGATTATTTAAAGCGGTAAGTGATACGTCCACGCGTCAAGTCATATGGACTCATTTCGACAGTAACACGATCTCCCGCTAAAATACGAATATAGTTTTTACGAATTTTACCAGAAACTGTTGCTAAAATCTGATGTCCATTTTCAAGTTCAACCGTAAACATTGCATTCGGCATAGTATCAACTACTTTGCCTTCAACTTCAATCACATCGTCTTTTGCCACGCAAAAGCACCTCCATAAATTTCGATTTGATGCCTCTAGACACAGAGACAACAATTATAAGTCAGACTAATTCAGTATAACATTTGTAGAGACATTTTGCAAGCATGAAAAACGCTTTTATTTCAATTTTATCAATACTTTTTCGATATCTGCAAATACATCGTTGATATCTTGATTACCTTCGATATCATGCACCAAACCCTTAGCACGATAGTGGGCAATAATTGGTTCACCTTGGGCAATATTAACATCCAAACGACGTTTTACTGTTTCAGGTTTGTCATCTTCACGTTGATAGTAGTCTTCTTCTTTGTAGTCAACTGGTGGGTTGAAAACTTTATGGAAAGTTTCACCAGTTTCACGGTGAATGATACGACCACTCAAACGCTCTAAAAGACAATCTGGATTTACTTCAATGTTAATAACACCTTCAAGCTCAATTCCTAATTCAGCCAAAGTTTTATCCAATGCATGAGCTTGCTCAATTGTACGAGGATACCCGTCCAACAAGAAACCAGTTTCTTTAATGTCATCTTGCGAAAGACGTTCTTTTACGATTCCATTTGTAACTTCATCTGGAACCAATTCGCCTTTGTCGATATAAGACTTAGCTAATACACCCATTTCAGTTTGATTAGCCATTGCCGCACGGAACATATCACCAGTTGAGATATGAGCAACATGAAATTGTTCAACAATTTTTGCTGCTTGTGTACCCTTACCTGCACCAGGTAAGCCCATAATCAAAAGATTCATGATTGAAACTCCTTTTTTGTTTTTAAATAGAAGCAAAAATTCATTTCAACTCCTATTTAAAAACAAAATAGAAGAGAGGAGATAAAAATCTGACCAGGTCTTTGATTTTTAAACTCCACTCTCTGAGCAATAGTGAATTTTCTTTTCTATTACAATTATTCTGTTGTATTCATGAAACCTACATATTTTCGTTTCAATAAATATCCTTCCAACTGTTTAATTCCTTCAATACCTGTTGAGATAATGATTAAGAGACTGGTTCCCCCAAAAGCAACAGCTTCTGAAAGACCAAAAACATCCTTAGCTACAATTGGTAAAATAGAAATCACACCAAGGAAGAGCGATCCGACTGTAGCAAGACGACGAAGAAGTTTTGACATATATTCTTCAGTCCCTTTACCAGGACGGACACCATGAATGTAAGCACCGCTCTTTTGTAAATTCTCTGCGGCTTTCTCTGGATTAATCTGTACAAATGTATAGAAGAATGTAAAGAGTATAATCAACAGAGCGTACAAAGCGATACCTGTTGGGGCTGTTGTAGATAGTAACTCCTGAGCACTACGTACCCAAGCCCAATCAAGACCAGATGCACTTACAAATTGTAAAATTGCTGCTGGTGCTGCTGTAATCGAGCTAGCAAAGATAACTGGAATAACTCCAGCAGGGTTAATCTTCAATGGAAGATAGGAACTCGACGGTGCTCCTTGTGCTACCTTGGTATACTGAATTGGTATCTTATATTCAGCTTGTTGAACATATGTTGTGAAATAGATAATCAACAAAACGGCTATGATTAAAATTCCTACAAAAATGAGAGATGAGTTCAAGCGGTCACTTGGTACGTTGACAAAATAGTCTACATAGATGCCCTTGATCATATCAGGAATTGAAGCAACAATACCTGCGAAGATGATCATAGAAACACCATTCCCATATCCCTTATCAGTAATCTGTTCACCCAACCAAGTAACAATCATACTACCTGCTGTTAGGATCCCTCCAATCACAAGGAAAACTTGTGGTGTTAGAGGAACAGTCAAGAGTTTAGCTCCAGATAAAGCATTAAAACCAGCGGTAATCCCTATAGATTGCACGAATGCAAGAACAAGGGCAATATAACGAGTTGCTTGATTCAACTTTCTACGACCAACTTCCCCTTGTTTGCCCCACTCCACAAACTTCGGTAATAGATCCATTTGTAAGAGTTGGACAACGATAGAAGCGGTAATGTATGGACTAACACCAAGTGCAAAAACTGAGAAGTTTTTCATGGCATTACCAGACACCAAACTTAACATATTTAGAAAAGATAAACCACTCAAAGCATTCAAGCTATTGGCATTCACCCATGGAACAGTAATACTAGTCCCGATACGGAAGACAAAAACGATAAAAATTGTAAAAAGAATTTTTGATCGAACTTGCTTGACTTTGAAGGCCTCTCTCAATAATTTAAAAAACATAGGTCACCTCTCTTAGATGACTTCTACTGAACCACCTTTAGCAGTGATAGCTTCTTCAGCTGATTTAGAGAATTTAGCTGCTTTTACAGATAATTTCTTAGTCAACTCACCGTTACCAAGAATCTTGATACCTGATTTTTCAGCTTTAACAATTCCTGCTTCGATAAGAACAACTGGAGTTACTTCTGCACCATCTTCAAAGACGTTCAATTGGTCAAGGTTAACAATTGCGTATTCTTTAGCGTTGATGTTAGTGAATCCACGTTTTGGAAGACGACGGAACAATGGAGTTTGTCCACCTTCAAAACCAAGGCGAACTCCGCCACCGCTACGAGCTTTTTGACCTTTTTGACCACGACCAGATGTCTTACCGTTACCTGATGAAGTACCACGACCAACACGGTTACGAGTTTTACGAGAACCTTCTGCAGGTTTCAATTCATGAAGTTTCATTTTATATTTTCTCCTCTTTTGTAAAATGCTAGCGCCGATAAGAGAGAAAAGGTTGTCTCTCCTATCAACTCGCCTATACATTGTCATCTTAGATGACTATATCTAGTTTTAGGGGATGGTATACTGCACATCCCCTAAAATTTAATTAGTTTACTTCTTCAACTGTTACCAAGTGAGATACTGCAGTGATCATACCACGGATTGCAGCGTTATCTTCTTTAATAACAGAGCTGTTCAATTTGCCAAGTCCAAGTGCTACAACAGTTTTACGTTGTGATGGAATGCGTCCGATTGGAGACTTAGTCAAAGTAATTTTAATTTGAGCCATTTTATCCCCTTTCTTATGCCAAATCAGAAACTGAGATACCACGAAGGGCAGCAACTTCTTCAGCGCGTTTCAATTGTTTCAAACCTTCAACAGTTGCGCGAACAATGTTGATTGGAGTATTTGAGCCAAGAGATTTAGATGTAACATCAGCCACACCTGCCAACTCGATAACGGCACGAACAGCGCCACCAGCGGCAACTCCAGAACCTTCTACAGCAGGTTTCAACAATACTTTAGCTCCACCGAATTCTGAAATAACTTCGTGTGGGATTGTTGTTCCAACCATAGGAACTTCGATCAAGTTTTTCTTAGCATCTTCTACTGCTTTGCGGATTGCTTCTGGAACTTCTTGAGCTTTACCAGTACCAAATCCTACGCGACCATTGTGGTCACCAACGACTACAAGAGCTGCAAAACGAAGACGACGTCCACCTTTAACAACTTTAGTAACACGGTTAACAGCAACTACGCGTTCTTCTAATTCAACTGCATTGTCTTTAAATGCCATTTTCTAGTGTCCTCCTATTAGAATTTCAATCCGTTTTCACGAGCTGCATCAGCCAAAGCTTTCACACGTCCGTGATATAGATATCCACCGCGGTCGAACACCACTTCTGAAATACCTTTAGCGTTTGCACGTTCTGCAACGAGTTTACCGACAGCAACGGCTTGTTCAGTTTTTGTTCCTTTTGAAACTTCTTTGTCAAGAGTTGAAGCACTTGCGAGCGTTACACCCGCTACGTCATCAATAACTTGAGCGTAGATGCCTGTATTAGAACGGAATACGTTCAAACGTGGGCGATCAGCAGTTCCAGAGAGTTTTCCGCGAACGCGACGGTGGCGTTTTTGGCGGAGTTTGTTTTTATCTGGTTTAGAAATCACAGTTTTCACCTCTTTAGTTTTAAATCGTGTGCTATGCACAAAGTTGGAAATAGTATTGGTGGTTGAAAATCAACCACTCAATATTATTTACCTGTTTTACCTTCTTTAAGACGAACATATTCGCCAACGTAACGGATACCTTTACCTTTGTATGGTTCTGGTGAACGAAGGCTACGTACGTAAGCAGCTGTTTGACCAACTACTTCTTTTGAAATTCCGCTAACAACGATTGTTGTTGGGTTTGGAAGTTCAAAAGTAATTCCTTCTGGAGCTTCAACTTCGTCTGGATGTGATTTCCCAACAGCCAAAACAAGTTTTGATCCTTGAAGTTGTGCACGGTAACCAACCCCACGCATTTCAAGTTGTTTCTTGAATCCTTCTGATACACCAATAACCATGTTGTTCAAAAGAGCACGAGTAGTTCCGTGGATAGTTTTCATTTCTTTTGAATCGTTTGGACGGTGAAGAGTTACTTCAGTACCTTCCACACGAATTTCAATATCTTTTGAGAACTCACGAGTAAGTTCTCCTTTAGGTCCTTTTACAGTTACAACGTTGTCATTGTTAGTGATTTCAACACCAGCAGGCAACACGATAACTTTATTACCAATACGTGACATGTTTTTATTCTCCTGTTAAATTGTCAGGCCATGTTGGCCAGTTTTCACGGGGTTAAATCGATTTCTCGATTTAAAGGAATATTTAGGTTTTAATTTCAAAGTGAATCTAGGCATCGTCTCGCAGGCATAACTTTGGGTTAGGCAAGAGACGATAACGACGAGTCACAAAGAAATTGGGAGCTAAATATTACCAAACGTAAGCGATAACCTCACCACCAACGTTCTTTTGGCGTGCTTCTTTATCAGTAAGCAAACCTTCAGAAGTTGAAAGGATAGCAATTCCAAGACCGTTAAGTACTTTTGGAAGGTCTTCACGTTTTTTGTAGACACGAAGTCCTGGTTTAGAAACACGTTTCAAGTTTGTGATAACTTTTTCACCGTTTGGTCCGTATTTAAGGAATACACGGATGATGCCTTGTTTGTCATCTTCGATGATTTCTACGTTCTTAACAAAACCTTCGCGTTTAAGGATTTCTGCAATCCCTTTTTTGATGTTTGATGCAGGTACTTCAAGTACTTCGTGTTTTGCTTGGTTAGCGTTACGAATACGAGTTAGGAAGTCTGCGATTGGGTCAGTCATAACCATTTTATTTTTCTCCTCTTACTAGTAGTTTGCAAGTTGCACTTGCTAGTTAATGATTGAGCTGGGCTCAGATAGTATTGACACATTCAAACAAGATAACTCTCATTTGAACACGAGCTACAACCTGGGCAAAAAAGATAGATTTGTCTTGGAGCATCGCTCCTGCACCAAATCTCCTATTTTTGCTGGGGTTGTTACGCTCTTTGTATCATGATATTACCAAGATGCTTTTGTTACACCAGGGATTTGACCTTTATATGCCAATTCACGGAAGCAAACACGGCAAAGTTTAAACTTGCGGTAAACTGAATGTGGACGACCACATTTTTCACAACGAGTATAAGCTTGAGTAGAGAACTTCGCTGGACGTTTGTTCTTAGCAATCATTGATTTTTTAGCCATTAGATTTACCTCCTATATTATTTTGCAAAAGGCATTCCAAGGCCTGTAAGCAATGCACGTGACTCTTCGTCAGTGTTAGCAGTAGTTACGATAACGATGTCAAGACCACGAGTTTTGTCAACGTCATCAAAGTTGATTTCTGGGAAAATCAATTGTTCTTTCACACCAAGTGTGTAGTTTCCGCGTCCATCAAATGATTTTGTTGGAACTCCGTGGAAGTCACGTACACGTGGAAGTGAAACTGAAACCAATTTGTCCAAAAATTCGTACATACGTTCACCACGAAGGGTAACTTTTGCACCGATCGCAACACCTTCACGAAGACGGAAGCCGGCGATTGATTTTTTAGCTTTAGTGATAAGTGGTTTTTGACCTGAGATAAGCGCCAATTCTTCAGCAGCTTTTTCAAGGCTTTTAGCGTTTGATACAGCTTCACCAACACCCATGTTCAAAACGATCTTATCTACTTTAGGCACAGCCATCACTGATGAGTAGTTGAATTGTTCTGTCAAAGCAGGAACTACTTCATTAAGATATTTTTCTTTTAAACGATTTGCCATTATACTTCTCCTTTCCTTCGTGATTAATCAAGCACTTCGCCTGATTTTTTGTTGTAGCGAACTTTTTTACCGTCTACAAATTTGTAACCAACACGACCAGCTACACCATTTTTGTCCAAAACTTGAACGTTTGATACGTGGATAGCTGCTTCTTTCTCGATGATACCACCTTGAGGAAGCTCGTTAGTTGGACGTTGGTGTTTCTTAACGATGTTAACACCTTCAACGATAACTTTATTTACTTTTGGAAGGGCAGTAAGGACAACAGCTTCTGTTCCCTTATCTTTACCAGCGATTACGCGAACTTTGTCGCCTTTTTTTACAAACATTTTTTTCTCCTTTTATTCTTACGCCCAATGGGCACCCTGGCTAGGCCAGGGGACTGTGTTTGTTTTTATTAATTAAAGTACTTCTGGAGCAAGTGACACGATCTTCATGAAGCCACCTTCACGCAATTCACGTGCAACTGGGCCAAAGATACGTGTTCCGCGAGGAGTTTTATCTTCACGGATGATAACTGCTGCGTTTTCGTCAAACTTGATGTATGAACCATCAGCACGACGAGCACCTGATTTAGTACGAACGATAACTGCTTTAACAACGTCACCTTTTTTAACCGCACCACCAGGAGTAGCTTGTTTTACAGATGCCACAATAACATCACCGATGTTCGCAAATTTACGTTTAGAACCACCAAGAACTTTGATAGTCAAGATTTCGCGTGCACCGCTGTTGTCTGCGACTTTCAAACGAGTTTCTGTTTGAATCATTTCAGTTTTCTCCTTTCAGGTTTGATTAGATGATAACCGCTTCTTCAACGACTTCTACAAGACGGAAACGTTTTGTAGCTGAAAGCGGACGAGTTTCCATGATACGTACGATATCGCCTTCTTTGGCAACATTGTTTTCATCATGTGCTTTATATTTTTTAGAGTAGTTAATACGTTTACCATAGACTGGGTGGTTACGTTTTGTTTCAACTACAACTGTGATTGTCTTGTCCATTTTGTCAGATACAACACGTCCAACAAGAACTTTACGATTATTGCGTTCCATTGAAATTTCTCCTTCCCTAGTCTATTATTTCGCTTCAGATTGAACTGTTTTGATACGAGCGATTTGTTTTTTAACTTCTTTCAAGCGAGCTGTTTGTTCTAATTGACCAGTAGCAGCTTGGAAACGAAGTTCAAACAATTCTTTTTTCAATTCGTTTTCGCGCTTCGCGAGTTCTTCTTGAGAAAGACCACGAAGTTCTTTAACAAATTCTTTTACTTCATTAAGTTTCATGCCTTCTCCTTATTCTGCTTCACGTTTTACGAATTTACATTTAACTGGCAATTTGTGGCTTGCAAGACGAAGCGCTTCGCGAGCGATCTCTTCAGATACACCAGCAACTTCAAACATTACTTTACCACGTTTAACTGGTGCTACCCAACCTTCAGGTGCCCCTTTACCAGATCCCATACGAACCCCGATAGCTTTTGCTGTGTATGATTTGTGTGGGAAAATTTTAATCCAAACTTTACCACCACGTTTCATGTAACGAGTCATGGCGATACGAGCAGCTTCGATTTGGCGGTTAGTGATCCAGTGGCTAGTTGTAGCTTGAAGACCGTATTCACCGAATGCTACTTCTTTACCACCTTTAGCTTCACCGCGCATTTTTCCACGGAATTCACGACGGTGTTTAACACGTTTAGGTACTAACATTGGTTATTTACCTCCTTTAGTGTTTTTACGAGCTGGAAGAACTTCACCACGGTAGATCCATACTTTAACACCAAGTTTACCGTATGTAGTGTCTGCTTCTTCCCAAGCGTAATCGATATCTGCACGAAGTGTGTGAAGTGGAACAGTTCCTTCAGAGTATCCTTCAGCACGGGCGATATCTGCACCGTTCAAACGACCTGATACTTGAGTTTTGATTCCTTTAGCTCCAGCACGCATAGCACGTTGGATTGCTTGTTTTTGTGCACGACGGAAAGCAACACGTTGCTCCAATTGTCGAGCAATTCCTTCACCTACAAGGTGAGCATCCAAATCAGGTTGTTTGATTTCGATGATGTTGATGTGTACTTGTTTTCCAGTCAATTTATTAAGTTTAGCACGGAGTGCATCAACGTTAGCACCACCTTTACCGATAACCATACCTGGTTTAGCAGTGTGAAGTGAAACGTTAACTTTGTTTACTGCGCGCTCGATTTCGATAGTTGAAACTGCTGCGTCAGCTAGTTCTTTTTGAACGAATTTACGGATTGCAAGATCTTCATGAAGGTAATCCGCGTATTCTTTTTCAGCATACCATTTGGCATCCCAATCACGGATGATGCCGACACGCATACCAATTGGATGTACTTTTTGACCCACGATTTTACCTCCTTATTTTTCTGCAACAGCTACAGTGATGTGAGCTGTACGTTTGTTGATTGGTGAAGCTGAACCCTTCGCACGTGGACGGAAACGTTTCATAGTTGGTCCTTCGTTTGCGAATGCTTCAGATACTACCAAGTTAGCTTTATCCAAACCAAAGTTGTTTTCAGCGTTAGCTACAGCTGAGTTCAAAACTTTCAAGATGATTTCAGCAGCTTTGTTTGGAGTGAATGTCAAAATTGCGATTGCATCGGCTACGCTTTTACCACGGATGTTGTCAAGAACAAGACGTGATTTACGAGGTGAAACACGTACTGTGCGAGCCATTGCTTTAGCTGAAGTAATTTCTGCCATTTATGTTCTCCTTATTTTCTACGTGTCTTCTTGTCGTCTGCGGCGTGACCTTTGTAAGTACGAGTTGGTGCGAATTCACCAAGTTTGTGACCTACCATGTCTTCTTGGATGTAAACAGGTACGTGTTTACGTCCATCATAAACTGCGATAGTGTAACCAATGAAACTTGGGAAGATCGTTGAACGACGTGACCAAGTTTTGATAACTTTTTTCTTTTCGTCATTAGCTTGAGCTTCAACTTTTTTCATCAAATGCTCATCGACGAAAGGTCCTTTTTTAAGACTGCGTCCCATTTTTATTTTTTCTCCTTTAAATGTTGTACCACAGCGGCTTGCGCTCCCTAAGAGCGCTACCGAGCTGGCGGATCATCTAGCGCTTATGCTACTAGTTTTAAATTATTTCTCGTTGCGACGACGAACGATAAGTTTGTCAGATTTCGCTTTCTTGTTACGAGTTTTAAGACCAAGAGCAGGTTTGCCCCATGGAGTTGATGGTGCTTTACGACCAACTGGTGCTTTACCTTCACCACCACCGTGTGGGTGATCGTTAGGGTTCATTACAGAACCACGAACTGTTGGGCGGATACCTTTCCAACGGCTACGTCCTGCTTTACCAAGGTTTACAAGTCCATGTTGTTCGTTTCCGACAACACCAACTGTAGCACGACAAGTTCCAAGAATCATACGAACTTCGCCTGATTGAAGACGAACAAGAACGTATTTACCTTCTTGTCCCAATACTTGAGCAGAAGCTCCAGCAGCACGAACCAATTCACCACCACGACCTGGTTTCAACTCAATGTTGTGGACCAAAGTACCAACTGGGATGTTAGCAAGTGGAAGAGCGTTACCTACTTTGATATCTGCTTCAGGACCTGAAACGATACGTTGTCCAACTTCAAGACCTTTTGGAGCGATGATGTATGCTTTCACACCGTCAGTGTAGTGTACAAGAGCGATGTTTGCAGAACGGTTTGGATCGTACTCGATAGTTTTAACAACTGCTTCAACGTTATCTTTGTTACGTTTAAAGTCAACCAAACGGTAGAAACGTTTGTGTCCACCACCTTGGTGACGAACTGTGATACGACCGTTGTTGTTACGACCAGCCTTGTTCTTCAAAGCAACAAGCAATGATTTTTCTGGTGTGCTTGTTGTGATTTCAGCGAAATCCAAAGAAGTCATATTACGGCGACCGTTTGTTGTTGGTTTATAAACACGAATTCCCACGATATTTCCTCCTTAGATTATTCAGCTTCAGCAGCAAACAACTCGATTGCTTTTGAATCAGCTGTAAGAGTGATGATAGCTTTTTTAGTTTTGTTAGTAAAACCAGTGTAACGTCCAACACGTTTAGCTTTAGGTTTTACGTTGATTGTGTTAACATTTGCAACTTTAACACCTTCGAAAGCAGCTTCAACAGCTTGCTTGATCAAAAGTTTGTGCGCACGAGTGTCAACTTCAAATACATATTTGCCTGCTTCAAGTTGAGCCATTGAGCTTTCAGTAATAACAGGTTTTTTGATAACATCATACAAATTCATTATGCAAGAACCTCCTCGATTTTAGAGATAGCTGCTTGAGTAACAAGAAGTTTGTCACTATTTGCGATGTCAAGAACACTTGCAGTTGTAGCAGTCGCAACTTTCACGTTTGGAAGGTTACGAGCTGAAAGAGCTGCGAATTCGTTTCCTTCTTCAAGAATAACAAGGACTTTAGAATCGATGCTCAAAGCTGCAAGAACTTTTGCAAATTCAGCAGTTTTTGGAGCTGTAAATTCAAGAGAATCAACGGCTACAAATTTGTTTTCAGCAACTTTTTCTGAGTAAACAGATTTAAGCGCAAGGCGACGAACTTTTTGAGGAAGTTTGTACGCATAGCTACGTGGAGTTGGTCCGAAGACGATTCCACCACCACGCCATTGTGGAGAGCGGATAGAACCTTGACGAGCACGTCCAGTTCCTTTTTGACGCCATGGTTTGCGTCCGCCACCTGAAACGGCTGAACGGTTTTTAACAGCGTGAGTTCCTTGACGAAGGCTAGCACGTTGGCTGATGATGACATCAAACACAACAGATTGGTTTGGTTCGATACCAAAGATTGCATCGTTAAGAACAACTTCGCCCGCTTGTTTACCAGTTTGGTCGAATAATGTTACATTTGCCATTTTGACTGTATTCCCCTTTCCTTATTATTTACCAGCTTTAACTGCTGATTTGATAGTGATAAGAGATTTCTTAGCACCTGGTACGTTACCTTTGATAAGGATAACGTTCTTTTCTGGAACAACTTGTACAACTTCAAGGTTTTGAATTGTTACACGGTCACCACCCATACGTCCTGCAAGGTTTTTACCTTTGAATACGCGGTTAGGTGCAACAGGTCCCATAGAACCTGGACGACGGTGGTAACGAGAACCGTGAGCCATAGGTCCACGTGATTGTCCGTGGCGTTTGATAACACCTTGGAAACCTTTACCTTTAGAAGTACCAGTTACGTCAACAACATCTCCAGCTGCGAAAGTTTCAACTGTGATTTCAGCACCAACTTCCAAGCCTTCAACGTTTTTGAATTCACGAATGAAGCGCTTAGGAGCCGTGTTAGCTTTTGCTACATGTCCTTTAGCAGGTTTGTTGCTCAATACTTCGCGTTTGTCATCGAAACCAACTTGGATAGCGTTGTAACCGTCTGTTTCAACAGTTTTAACTTGAAGGACAACGTTTGGAGTTGCTTCAATAACTGTTACAGGGATCAATTCGCCAGCTTCAGTGAAGATTTGAGTCATTCCCACTTTTTTCCCTAAGATTCCTTTTGTCATGAGAAAATAGTTCCTTTTCTATATTTTTTATTCAAAAAGTTTTTAACGAGCGTTTTTTATGCTCAAGTCTAAGATACAAAGGGCGTCAAACTCAAAGTGAAAATAGGAAACTGACGCAGTGTCTTGCAGACACTAGGAGGTTTATCTTTTTCACACCGAGTTTAGCCCGTGTTCAATTAAATTGAAACACCAGCTTCTGCTCTTTTATATTTTAGATTAAAGTTTGATTTCTACGTTTACACCACTTGGAAGATCCAATTTCATCAAAGCGTCAACTGTTTTTTGAGTTGGGTTGATGATATCGATCAAACGTTTGTGTGTACGCATTTCGAATTGTTCGCGAGAATCTTTATATTTGTGAGTCGCACGAATAATTGTGTAGAGGCTACGCTCAGTTGGAAGTGGGATTGGACCCGCAACTTGTGCACCTGTACGAGTAGCTGATTCTACGATTTTAGCAGCCGCTGTGTCAAGCGTACGGTGTTCGTAAGCTTTCAAACGGATACGGATTTTTTTGTTTGCCATCTTTTTCTCCTTTTCGTCTATTTAAGATAATAGGCTAGCTCCACAAGAAAACCGACGCGCGTTGCGTGGCAATGCAACCGAGCGTGTCGCAACCTCTTGCATCAAAGCTAAGGCTGTAATTTACAGCACCATAATAGAATAACACAAATCCCCTGCTATTGCAAGGGATTTATTAAGATTTTTTTAATTTTTCAAATGAAAATGTTTTCTTATCGCTCCTTATCTCAAAAAAGCATAAATGAAGAGTAAATTTTTATTTTTTCTTCTATATAATATTCGTTTTGATCTGAAATTTATCATTTGATTGGTTTATCAAGATATCCGCTTTTGACTCGGTTTCTTTATAGTATTGCAGATACTGTTCTCGTCTCATTTGCTGACTAGCCAATATAAAGGATGCATCGCCATTTCTCACAGTCGTATCTCGAGCTAGACGTCTCTTTAATTCTGTCTCTTCATTCGTGTAGAAACAAACAGTTTTATCAAAGAGTTTCTTTGGTAGAAAACCTACAGACATCCCTTCGACTATCAGAATTGGTTTTGCTCCCGATAAGATCTCGCTAGCCTTCCAAGGTTCTTCGATTGTCAAGACATCCATACCCGCCTGTAAGGCTAGGATGTCTCTCTGCAAACTTGCCAGTTCATGCGCCACTTGCAGACAGGCTGTCACCTTTTGATCAGGTGCTTGCTTTGGTACTACTAGGTAATGTTCTGAGGTGATATAGGGATCTGTTTCTAGCAAATTTACTGTAGTAGAATCTAGGGCTTGATATAATTCCTGAGCAAAAGTTGATTTTCCTGAAGCGCCGTGACCGTAGATACCCAGTGTTTTTACTTTTCCCAACTCTATTTCTGATACTAGTCTTTCTATTAACTCTTTTTTCTTCATTCTCTCTTCACCTGTTCATAGCTTTCTTTCCCATCGTTTAGTTTCTCCCAAATGACTACCTCTCCACTTTGGAGAGATTTTTGCACATCGATAATCCGTTGGTTGGAAGAGCCACGGAACTGTAGCATGAGATTACGCTTGCTTTTATCATACCGTCCATCGACAAGGATGTCAATCAATGATAAGAGTTCTAGCTTATCTGGAGTTTCCAGCATCATTTCTTCCCAAGTGTAGCCTGTCCAAGACCAGATGTCTTTTTCTGGCAATTCCTTTCGAATGCGTTTTACAAGGGGCAAAAGAATACCTGTATTGAGGAATGGCTCTCCTCCTAACAAAGTCAATCCTTGAACATAGGGCTGGGCTAAGTCTGCCATGATTTGTTCTTCCAATTCTGGCGTATAAGGAATTCCTGCATTAAAAGACCAGGTAGCTACATTGTAGCAACCTTCACAGTGAAACATACAGCCTGCTACATAGAGAGAATTGCGCACCCCTTCTCCATCCACAAAGTTAAAAGCCTTATAGTCAATGATACGCCCTTGACTAAGCTCCTCACTCTTCCACTCGCCTGGTTTTGGTGTATTCCATGTCATGCTTTCTACTCCAACTCTATCCAATAGCGCTCCGTTCCATTTCGAACATCCTCCAACTCTCCACCATTAGCTAAGATAACAGCTCGGCTTGCTGGATTTTCTGTGCTACAAGTCACCAGAGCCCGATGGATATTCTTTTCCTTGGCAATTTGTAAACCTTGGCGGAGGGACTCTTTGGCGTAGCCCTTACCTCTTTCTGATGGACGAATGGAGTAGCCAATGTGGCCAGCATAATTCAGCAACCCCTCATTTAGTCTCAATCGTAAATTTAAAAAACCTAAAGCATGGTCTGATTCATCAAACAATACGAACTGAATTGATGGAACGCGATTTTCAGGCAAGTTTATTCCCATTTCTTTATTCAGGTTAGTTTCTAACCATTTCTCGTAAGAAAAACCCTCAGCGTCCCAAAATCCGCCATCATGGGCTGACTGACTCTGTTCAAACTCTGCCATCATCTCTAAAACTGTTTCTTTATCTGCCAATGTCGGTCTGCGTAGTATCATCTTTACCTCCAACTAAGAGAAAAGCGAGAGCAGACTCTCACTTTTTCTTATTCTTATTTAAAAATTGCTCTCTAAGGCTAGCCACTCGGTCTTTTTTATTAACTCCACCCTTTGAATGCTTTTCGTGGAATCGTTGTACCAAGGCCTTGCCCTTATCATCTAATTGATATTTTCCCATTCTATTTCTTTCTAATTTCTTACTTCATGCCCTGCTGATTTAATAGTTGAACCGTTCATGTGTTTAACACGCGCAGCAATTTCCTTGTGGCGACCATTCACCATCGGACGAGCTTGTGGATTCCCAAGATAACCACAGGTCCGTTTAACAACATCTACTGTTTTAGGATCATTATTCCCACAGTTAGGACAAGCAAAGCCTCTCTCAGTTGGCTCAAAATCTCCTTCAAAATCACACTTGTAGCAACGGTCAATCGGAGTATTAGTTCCGAGATAACCTACACGGTCATAGGCATAGTCCCACACAGCTTCCAAAGCCTTTGGATTTTGTTGGAGAACTGGGTACTCGCAGTAGTGGATAAAGCCACCTGATGCACCTGCTTCTGGATAAACCTTCTCAAAATCCAATTTTTCAAAAGGAGTTGGATTTTTACGCACATCATAATGGAAGGAATTTGTGTAGTACTCTTTATCTGTAATGTCTGGAATAGAACCAAATTTCTCTGTGTCCAAACGACAGAAACGATCTGTCAGACTTTCAGATGGCGTTGAATAAATAGAGAAGTGATAACCGTATTGGTCTGACCACTCTTCTACTCGATGTTTCATGTCTCGAATGATATCAAGGGTGAATTCTTTAGCTTCTGGATTGGTTTCCCAATTGTTGCCAAAGAATACTGTCGCTACTTCATAAAGTCCAATATAGCCAAGCGAAACAGTAGCACGGCGATTCTTAAAGAGCTCGTCAACACTTTCTTCCTTACCAAGACGACGGCCAAAAGCTCCGTATTGATAAAGGATCGGAGCATTAGCTGGAGTTGCTTCCTTGGTTCTCTCTACACGATAGACCAGTGCATCTTCTGCAATATTCATACGCTCGTTGAAAATTTCCCAGAACTTATTCAAGTCGCCTTCTGATTCGAGGGCAATACGAGGAAGATTGACCGTTACCACACCTAGATTCATTCGACCTGAATTAACTTCAACTCCATTTTCATCCTTCCATCCTTGAAGAAAAGAACGGCATCCCATCGGAACTTTGAAAGAACCTGTCAACTCGACAATCTTATCGTAAGACAAAACATCCGGATACATGCGCTTAGTGGCACACTCGAGAGCCAATTGTTTAATGTCGTAGTTAGGTGAACCTTCCTCCAGATTAAGTCCTCTTTTAAGAGTAAAGATCAATTTAGGGAAGATAGCTGTGCGGTGTTCTGAACCTAACCCCTTGATTCGAATGCTCAGGATTGCCTTTTGAATTTCTCGTTCAAAACGACTGGTTCCTAGACCGAAACCAAGTGAAGTAAAAGGTGTTTGTCCATTTGATGTAAAGAGGGTATTAATCTCGTACTCTAGAGATTGCATGGCATCATAGATGTCTTTTTGGGTTTTCTTCCAGGCGTATTCCTCACGCTTGTCAGGCAGAACCCACTCCTCTGCATCTTTGAGATGCTTTTGGTAATTTTTCTCTGCGTAAGGTGCCAAGACTTCATCAATACGGTCTGCTGAACAACCTCCGTACTGACTAGAGGCAACGTTTGCGATGATTTGTGAAATCTGTGCTGTCGCAGTCTGAATAGACTTAGGACTCTCAACCTCAGCATTCCCAATCTTAAAACCATTTTCCAACATACCCTTGAAATCAATCAAACAGCAGTTAGTCATAGGTGTGTAGGGGCTGTAATCCAAGTCGTGATAGTGAATATCCCCTTTTTGGTGGGCATTAGCTACGTGCTTAGGAAGCATTTGAAGACCGATTGATTTGCCAACAATCCCCGCAGTCAAATCACGCTGGGTATTAAAGACGTCACTGTCCTTATTAGCGTTCTCATTGACAACTGCCCGGTCTTTATTGAGAAGTTTATGGATACTGAAGTTAATATCTGTTGCTTTTGAGCGCTCAAAATCCCTTTGAGTTCGATAAGTGATATATTCCTCTGCCAAGGCATATTCTTTGGCTTCCAACAACTCGTGTTCTACGATGTTTTGGATTTCATAGATTTTTACACCTTGAGGAAAGCGACTATGAATCTCAGCGACAATACGTTCAATAAGGGTGCTAAGTCGTTTTTCGACCAAAGGACTTACATCCATAACCTTCTCAGCAGCTTTATGAAGCGCTTTGTCAATTTTATCCACATCAAAAATGACGCGTCTACCATCTCGTTTTTCAACGAATAAGGTTGGATCAGGGGTTGTTTTCTCTTCTAATACAATCATATCCAGGCTCTTTTCTAAAATATAATATCTAAGAAGTATTATATCACTTAAAAAATAAAAATCAATATCTTGTGTCAAAAAATAAATTTTTGTTAAAATTACACAAGATATTGATTAATTTATTTTAATTTGTATATTTTAAATTCCTGGAAATCACCCTGAAGCAGCTGATAATTTTCAGCAAGTAGCTGCTCGACTTCTGTCCAAAGAGCTGTTTTAGTATTGACCACAATAACTTTAGGCTGATTATCACGTAAATCATTGATCAGCTTAGTACGATTTTCGGCAAGCCCCATATGCAAGATCGGTGATAACAATTGACTAGCTGATAGACGTTCACTAGTCTTATAACCATTAGTAAGATCATCCCATATATAAATACGATCGGTTGCCTGTGTTTGTCCTTTAACCGTAGTTTCTATACGAGTTCGTTCTTGATATTGTTCTATATGAAGCACATAACGTGACACAAACGGAGCCAATAATAAATAGGCAACTGCAAGAATTGGTAGATAGCCATTTCTCGTAAGATAACGACTCCACATTGAAGATATATCTGCATATCTTGTAAGGCGACTAGAATTATCGACATCATGCTCACGTATTGTCGTTAGAACCATGACACTTATGAAAGGAAGAAAAGATACTAGACGGCTTCCATGAATTGGTTCCGTTAAAAAAATAGCCCACGCCAATACTACCAATAAACCCAACAGTGAAAATATAGATAAAATATACTGGGCTAAAGGTTTTGAGCGAAAAAGACTCAAAAAAATGAAGGATAGAGCTCCAAGTCCAATTGCCAGTAAGCCATAAAACAGTAGATTATCTAGTAGTTCATAATTCCAGATAAAATTTAAACTATAGATTGGATATAGAATCTGACTAATAGCGTTTCCGAAACTTCCTTTATATACTGTATAATATCCGATTGGATAAAAGAATAATGAGAATCCTAGACCTGATGATAAAAACTGATATATCCCATGAGAAAACCGACCACGAACAATATTAAAAACAAAAAGCGACAAAAACAAGAATACTGAAAATAATATTGTCATCAAGGGAGCTAAAAATAAAGATAGAGCTAGACCAATTCCAATTCGAACAAATCCGCTATCTTGAGTTGGATTAACCATATATACTATCGCAAAATATAGCGAAAACAATAAAAAAGGTAGTGCAGTAACTATTGCATATCCCCCGCCAAAACTCAAGCTTCCAGCAAGAACATAAAAAATTGGCAGAATTTCCAGCGATTTCTTCTCCTGACCTGTGAGAACAAAAGCTGAGTAAAAAAGATAAATTCCCGCTCCTATAAATGCTATCCAATTAAAAATAACAAATAAAATACTTCCTTGAGCTAGATACTGTAAGAGATAATAGAGGAGACCACTAGTTCCAAAATAGTCTGTGTAGATTTCCCCTCCTTGGTGCATTGCCCATCCAATATAAAAATCCTGAGACTGCTCTGGACTAGTTACCCCTATCAAAACAGGAAGTACTACAGATACAAATGCTGCTAAAGAACTCCAGATGAGGATTCTAAAAAATGGCAATTGGACAGGGTAACCTGTTTCAAACTCTTCTCGCACCTCTCCCCCACCTGAATTATCTTGATTTCCAGTCCAAGTTGGGATTGGTTCGTCTTCTAATCTGCCATATACGTTCATTCGCTCTCTCCTATATTTCAATTTGTTCTAGTATATCAAAAAGTCTAGTTCTTGTCAGCCTGCCGAGGGCATTTGTTCAGCTTTTTACAGAGATTAGCGAAGTATTCAATCTCATAAAAACGATGATAAGACGCTTTTTTATAGGTTTCTAAAAAAATTTTTTCTTCTACTGTTATCATCTCTCCTCCTTTTCTCTTAATTCGAAAAATGAAGAAAAAACTAAAAAAACTGAATCCCCCAAAAGAGAATTCAGTCTTTTATCTTTAGTCAGCTTTCTTTTCTAAGTTTTTTGAAATGCTTCGATTTTTACCTTCCAAATACACCATAAGAATGGAGATATCTGCTGGGTTTACACCAGAGATACGGCTAGCTTGCCCGATGGTTTCTGGATTAATGAGTTTGAACTTCTGGCGAGCTTCAGTCGCGATAGAGTCAATGTCATCCCAGTCGATGTTGGCTGGAATACGTTTTTCTTCCATGCGTTTCATCTTGGCAACCTGATCCATGGCTTTTGAGATGTATCCTTCGTACTTGATTTCCGTTTCAATCAATTCGATAATTTTGTCATCCAATTCTTCAGCAGCAGGTCCGATGAAGGCAACCACATCTTGGTAAGAGACTTCTGGACGACGGAGGAATTCCTTGGCAGTGACTGCATCAGTCAATGGTTTGAATCCCATCGCTTCGACCTTGGCGTTAGTTTCCTTGACCGGCTTAAGTTTGATGCTGTCTAGGCGCTTCATCTCATTGTCAAATTGATTTTTCTTGATTTCAAAGCGAGCCCAGCGTTCATCGTCCACAAGCCCAATCTCGCGCCCCATCTCAGTTAAACGCATATCAGCATTGTCATGACGGAGAATGAGACGATATTCAGCACGACTGGTCAAGAGACGGTAGGGTTCAATGGTCCCCTTGGTCACCAAGTCATCAATCATCACTCCGATATAACCGTCGCTTCGTTTCAGAATCAACTCAGGCTTGCCTTGGATTTTCAGAGCCGCATTGATACCCGCGATAATCCCTTGTCCAGCAGCCTCTTCGTAACCTGACGTTCCATTTGTCTGACCCGCTGTGAAAAGTCCTGAGATTTTCTTGGTTTCCAGAGTTGCACGCAACTGATGAGGCAAAACCATGTCATACTCGATAGCATAACCTGTACGCATCATCTCTGCATTTTCCAAACCTTTGATGGAATGTACCAAGTCACGTTGGACATCCTCAGGAAGGCTGGTTGAAAGCCCTTGGACATAGACTTCTTCTGTATTGCGTCCTTCTGGCTCTAGGAAAAGTTGGTGGCGTTCCTTGTCCGCAAAACGTACAATTTTATCCTCAATCGACGGACAGTAACGAGGTCCCACTCCCTTGACCACACCTGTAAACATAGGAGCACGGTGGAGATTGTTTTGGATAATCTCATGACTGGTACCATTGGTATAGGTCAACCAGCACGGTACTTGGTCTTTAACATAATCCTCATCACGTGAAGTATAAGAAAAGTGATTTGGTGTTTCATCTCCTGGCTGAATCTCTGTCACATCGTAGTTGATAGAGGAAGCCTTGACACGTGGAGGGGTTCCTGTCTTGAAACGACCGATTTCGAGGCCCAGTTCCTTGAGATTGTCAGCTAGGTTAATCGAAGCTAGGCTGTGATTTGGACCTGATGAGTACTTGAGGTCTCCGATGATGATTTCCCCACGGAGGGCTGTCCCTGTAGTCACAATAACAGCCTTAGCAGCATACTCTTGATGGGTCGCAGTACGCACACCGACAACCTTGCCATCTTCCACCAAAATCTCATCAATCATGGTTTGACGAAGGGTCAGATTTTCTTGGTTTTCAACCGTTTTACGCATTTCCTTAGAGTAAAGTTCCTTGTCAGCCTGCGCACGAAGGGCACGGACAGCTGGGCCTTTCCCTGTGTTGAGCATCTTCATCTGGATGTAAGTCTTGTCAATGGTTTTGGCCATTTCACCACCAAGGGCGTCTACTTCACGCACGACAATCCCCTTGGCAGAACCACCGATAGAGGGATTACAGGGCATGAAAGCCAACATTTCAATGTTAATAGTCGCAAGCAAGACCTTGCAACCCATACGGCTAGCAGCTAGGGAAGCCTCGACCCCAGCGTGTCCAGCACCAATTACAATAATATCGTATTCTTCTATAAAATTATAAGTCATTTCTTAACCTTTCAAAAATTTCTCGCAAATAAGGAACTAACTTTTCCTCCTCTAGAACTTGATCCATAGCAACCCATTTAAAGTGCGTATGCTCTTCAGGATCTAATCTGATAATTGGCTTCTCCCCAACCCACTCTGCTTTATAAACTAAGCGAGTAAAGACAGTATCCTTAGAGGTATCCAGTTGACTATCTTCGTGAAGAAGTTTGAGCGAACTGCTGTCTAGCCTAACTCCCGCTTCTTCAATACATTCTCTAAGAGCTCCATCTCGCGGAAGTTCACCCTTTTCAACCCCGCCACCAGGAATATCCCAGTAAGTTGGATAAACGTTGGGTTGTCCTCTTTTAATTTCCGAACGCTGAATGAGTAAATAATCACCACCACTATGAACAAGTACATGGGCAATAAGCTTAACCATCATTTTCTCTCCTATTCGTTAAGATGGATGTGTCGTAATTGTCCGTCCCAATTTGGCAGGGCTGTTTTCAAAAAGGCTGGAACTAGCTGAATATCCTCAAGCTTGTCCAAATCAATCCACTCACAGGGCTGCATTTTCTCATCTTCCTGCATGGTCAATGGGGCATCCTCAAGTAAGTCCACTAAATAATGAAACTCGATGTTGTGATAATAGACGCCGTCTTCTTCAAAACGATTTTCAACCACAAAAGCTAGCTGCCCAGCTTGAGCTTTTACACCCAGTTCTTCCCTCACTTCACGGACTACCGCGTCTTCCGTGCTTTCATTGACTTGAATCGCACCGCCAATAGTGTAATACTTGCCCTTATCTTTTGTGACTAGAAGTTTGCCATTTTGGAGAATCAAGGCTGTCGCCCGAACGCCAAAAACTGTGTTCCCCACCTTTGTCCGAAAGTCTTGTTGAGTCATTTTTATCCTTTCCTCTAAACGACACAAAAACAGTCAAAACTCGTAAGAAGTGCAGAACAAAAAGCCTGCAATATCCATGAGCTTTGACCATCATGACTATTGTTAAAGTTATTTTATCAAATCAAATCATTTTGTCAATGCAAATCACTGTCTGAGCAAGGTCTGCACACTGACGATAATCATCTGTATTCCTATCGAGAATAGTAAAAGTCCCATCATTTTCGTTATAATTTTCATCAAATTTTCTCCCAAGAAGCCTGCAATTTGTTTTGCACTTCTTAACAGGAGATAAGTGATGACACATAGTAGAGCAAAAGCAACTACGGTTATCAGTTGATTCTGCAAACCTCCATTAGCCAGACTTAAAGCAGTTGTAATTGTACCTGGTCCCGCAAAAAGTGGCATTGCAAGAGGAGAAATAGCAATAGACATTGGATCTGAATTTACTGTTTGCTGCTCCATTCCTTTATAGCTGGGTGAATGATTACCATTAATCATATGATAACCGATAACGGCCACTAATATTCCACCAGCAATTCTGAAAGAAACAATTGTAATTCCAAATACTTTAAAAATGAAATCTCCTGAAAAGATAAAAACAGTTACAATAACAAAGGCAATCAAAAGACTCCTAAAAGCAATTTTTCGTGAAATTTTTTGACTATCATCTGCTACTAAAGCCATGTAAGCAGGAAGATTTGAAATTGGGTTCATTATAGCGAAAAATGCCATAAATGCATAAAAAAATTGAGAACTCATCGTTTTTACTTAACTCCAGTTAGACATACTGACAAACTTTGCCATCACGGTAGGCATTGTCAATCAAACCACCACCGAGACATTCTTCACCATCGTAAAAGACAACCGCCTGTCCTGGTGTAATGGCGCGTTGCGGTTCTGCGAAAATGACCTCTGCCTTGTCTCCTTTGACATGAACCGTTACCTTCGAGTCTGGCTGACGGTAGCGGAATTTAGCCGTACATTCGAGCGTAAATTCCTCTGGCATGTCACGAGTAAAGTGGACTTGACTGGCTTCTAGACTGGTTGACATGAGCGAATCATGGTAGAAACCTTGGCCGACATAGAGGATATTCTTGCTTAGATCTTTTCCGACAACGAACCAAGGGGCATTGTCCCCACCGTGTTGCCCACCGATACCAAGCCCGCCACGCTGACCAATCGTATAATACATAAGGCCTGCATGCTCGCCCATATCGCGACCATCCACAGTCATCATGCGACCAGGTTGAGCTGGTAGGTAGTTGCTGAGAAATTCTTTAAAGTTCTTTTCTCCGATAAAGCATATCCCTGTCGAGTCTTTCTTCTTAGCAGTCGCAAGTCCTGCTTCTTCAGCTATTTTTCGGACTTCAGGTTTTTCCAAATGCCCCAGTGGGAACATGGTTTTTTGAAGTTGTTCTTGCGAAAGTTGACTGAGGAAATAGGTCTGGTCTTTGCCATTGTCCACGCCACGAAGCATGTGAACGATGCCATCCTCATCACGCGCCACTCGAGCATAGTGACCAGTCGCCACATAGTCAGCCCCCAATGTCATGGCATAGTCCAAAAAGGCCTTAAACTTGATTTCTTTGTTACACATAACATCTGGATTTGGCGTGCGTCCTGCACGGTATTCTGCTAGGAAATACTCAAAAACGCGGTCCCAGTACTCTTTTTCAAAATTGACAGAGTAGTAAGGAATGCCAATCTGGTCTGCCACTGCAGCCACATCCTTGTAATCTTCGGTCGCCGTACAGACGCCGTTTTCATCTGTGTCATCCCAGTTCTTCATGAAGATACCGATCACATCATAGCCCTGCTCTTTGAGCAAGAGAGCCGTCACCGACGAATCGACACCACCACTCATCCCCACGACAACACGTGTTTTAGAGTTATCACTCATGGTAGTTCTCCCATCTATTCGTTTATTCACGATTGAAGGTCGTGTTTGCTACTACGATTGAAGGTCGTTTGAGCAGTTTTCATTATAACATGCTTGCTTAGAGAAGACAAGAAAGATGACAGAGGCCTTCAATTAGGAAACACGAAAAAAGTCGAGGAAATCCCTCGACTTTTGCATCTTATTCTGCTAGTTAGTTCTTAGTACCAACCGTTGTTAAGCCAGAAGTTCTTAGCAGCTGTCCATGAACCGTAACGTCTTGCTACATAAGCGTCTGCTACACGTTCTTGGTTTTCTGCTGAGTAGTCACCGTTCAAGTATGAATCTGTCAATTGGTAACGTCCGATGTAACGTCCGTTTGTAGCTGTGTAACTACCGCCTGATTCTTTTTGAGCGATCCATTCTTTAGCTTCTGCTTCAGATCCGCTTACAGTTGAAGTTGATGCTGAAGTTTCTGTTGTAGCAACAGTTTCTTCTGCTACAGTTACGCTTGCTGCTGGTGCTTCATAAGTTGTTGTTTCAGTAGCTGCAGGTGCTGCTACTGGAGCTTCTGCTGTCGCAGCTGAAGTAGTTGAAGTTGCTGGTGCTTCACCATCAATAACCAATACTTGGTCTACATAGATCAAATGAATATCTTTAATCTTATTTTTTTCTGCCAATTTTTCAACAGTTGTATTGTATTTTTCAGCGATTCCTGATAGAGTGTCACCTGATTTTACTGTATAAGTTGTTGTTTCTTGTGCAAAAGTAAGTGATGGTGCAAGGAAAGCAAGCGCTGCTGCTACTCCTACAAGTCCTGTTTTAATTTTGTTAGTTGTTGATTTCATATTAAAAGATTCTCCTTCTTTCTTATATTTCCATCATACCCTACTATTATTACTGTTTCTTGACGGTTTTATGTAGAAATGTTACAAGACTATGTTTTATTTCACTTAAACAGCCTCTTTTTGTTACAAAAGGCTTGATTTTATAGGCTTTATGGGGATTTTAGATATTTTATCATGGAATTGAGCGCTTGCATCTAATCTTTGATATAATAGAGTTAAGAATCTTTTTAAGGGGAAACAGATGCAATCACTTCGTTTTCAATCTGTCTTTGATATCATTGGGCCAGTCATGATTGGCCCATCTAGTAGTCACACGGCAGGAGCTGTTCGTATCGGTAAAATCGTCTCTTCTATCTTTGACGATACTCCAACCGAGGTCGAGTTCCAGCTTTTTAATTCTTTTGCAAAAACCTATCGCGGGCACGGAACTGACCTAGCCCTTGTCGCTGGAATCTTAGGAATGGACACAGATGATCCAGAAATTCCAAATAGTTTAGAAATTGCCCACAAGCGTGGCATCAAAATTGTCTGGACCATCCAGAAAGACAGTAACGCCCCTCACCCAAATACTACGAAAATCACTGTTAAGAATGAGCACAAGACCATCAGTGTGACAGGAATTTCAATCGGTGGTGGAAATATCCAGGTAACAGAGCTCAATGGCTTTGCCGTATCCCTCAACATGAACACCCCTACCATTATCATCGTTCATCAGGATGTTCCTGGTATGATCGCTCATGTAACAGAGGCCCTCTCTCGCTTTGACATTAACATCGCCCAAATGAATGTAACCCGAGAAAAAGCTGGGGAGAAAGCCATTATGATTATCGAAGTTGATAGTCGCAACTGTGATGAATCTATCGAAGAGATTCGTAAAATTCCTCATTTGCATAATGTCAATTTCTTTCAATAGGAGAAAATATGTTTTACTCTATCAAAGAATTAGTCCAACAAGCCGAACTTGATTTTCAAGGCAATGTCGCTGAACTCATGATTACGACCGAGTTTGAGCTAACCGGTCGTGAACGCGAAGAAGTCATCCTTCTCATGGAGCGCAACCTTGAAGTCATGAAAGCTTCAGTTGAGCTTGGTCTTAGTGAAAAAAAATCTCGTAGCGGTTTGACAGGTGGTGACGCTGCCAAGCTTGACCACTACATCAAAAAAGGAAAGACCCTATCAGACTTCACTGTCTTGTCTGCTGCCCGTAATGCTATCGCCGTTAATGAACACAATGCCAAGATGGGGCTGGTCTGTGCGACACCTACTGCTGGTAGTGCAGGCTGCCTTCCAGCCGTTCTCACTGCTGCTATTCAAAAGTTGGATTTAACTCATGAACAACAACTAGACTTCTTATTCGCTGCAGGTGCTTTTGGACTCGTGATTGCTAACAACGCTTCTATCTCGGGAGCCGAAGGTGGCTGCCAGGCCGAAGTCGGTTCAGCTTCAGCCATGAGTGCCGCTGCCCTAACTCTAGCTGCAGGCGGAACGCCTTATCAAGCGAGCCAGGCTATCGCCTTCGTTATCAAAAACATGCTCGGTCTTATCTGTGACCCCGTTGCAGGTTTGGTTGAAGTTCCTTGCGTCAAGCGAAATGCCATGGGAGCAAGTTTTGCCTTCATCGCAGCCGATATGGCTCTGGCTGGTATCGAATCAAAAATTCCAGTTGATGAGGTCATTGACGCCATGTATCAAGTAGGATCTAGCTTACCAACTGCCTTTCGTGAAACTGCTGAAGGGGGGCTCGCTGCCACACCTACAGGTCGTCGCCTTCAAAAAGAAATCTTCGGCGAATAATTTCATCATTATGAGGAGAATCAATGTCATCTATATCTGCTATCTTTTTTGACTTAGATGGAACGCTAGTTGATAGTTCTATCGGTATCCACAATGGTTTCACCTATACCTTTGACCAACTTGGAGTTTCTAGTCCTGGTGCCAAAACCATTCGAGGTTTTATGGGGCCTCCACTAGAAACCAGCTTTGCTAGTTGTTTACCAGCTGAGCAGATAGAGGAAGCCATCCAGCTCTATCGTTCTTATTATAAGGAAAAGGGTGTTTACGAAGCCCAACTCTTTCCACATATCAAAGATTTACTCGTAGAACTAGCTGAGCATTATCCTCTTTATATCACTACTACGAAGAATACACCAACCGCAGTTGACATGACTAGCAATTTTGGGATTGACCACTTCTTTGATGGCATTTATGGTTCAAGCCCTCAAGCCCTACACAAGGCTGATGTCATTCGTCAGGCTCTGGGAACTCATCATCTAGCGCCCGAAACAGTCGTTATTATCGGAGATACCAAGTTTGATATGATTGGTGCTCAAGAAACTGGCATTAAAAAACTAGCGGTAACCTGGGGATTTGGGGAGGAGAATGACCTCATGGGATATCATCCTGACTGGATTGCTCACCACCCGGCAGACATTTTACAGCATCTACAATTAAAACGTTAAACAAAAGACTCCCAGCCTAAAAGTTAGGTTTGGGAGCTTTTTGTCTGATCTTAATGAGGAGAATGACATTCCCCGTACTCGTCCAATTATTCAAAAGGGGAAACTTCTTCGCTTTCAACTTCTTTAGGTCTATTGATTGTTACTATTTCTACTTCCTTACTTGGCATGGCTAGCAGAACTAATAGAGCAAAACGTCCGACCATTGGAACAAAGTGAAGGAAGATAAAGGCCCAGTGGAAACCTCCATCACGCAAACGTCGAATCTTTAACGCTAAAGTAGGCAACAAAAGGAGTAGAGCCAAAATGGCATAAATACTGACAACCAATATAACTAAAGTAAAGTTCAGGGCAGGACCTTGGTTTATCTCTTTATTGAAGATAAGGATATACAGGGGTAGGAACAAGATATGATTCATCAGCCAAACCCACCAATATTCTGGACGTGTTGAGCGTCCTACAAAATCTACATAACCTTTTAAAAAATTTATATAAGCCCTAAACAAGATATTTCTCCTTTTTAACAACTGTATACTATAAAGCAGCCTCATTGTTCTAAAACACTCCCAAATCTATTTTTAGATATGGGAGTGTTAGATATTTGCTTAACAATATAAAGAAAACTCTAAAACAGTTTCACTTGTAAAACCTAAACTTCTTAGTTTTTGTCTGATTCTTCGAATGGTGAAACTTCTACAACTTCTTCAGTTTCATTGATGGTTACTACTTCTACTTGTTTCGATGGCATGGCTAACAAAACTAAAAGAGCAAGAGGTCCAACCATCGGAATAAAAATGATAAAGATTAGAGCCCAGTGGAAACCAGCATCACGTAGACGACGAACTGTCAAAGCTAACATAGGTAATATTAGGGCTAGCCCGAAAATCATGTAGATAATAGCAATTCCACCCAAGGCCATAAGAGCAGCCTCATTTCTTGGATTTGCTAGCACCTTAAAATATGCTGAGTAAAAAGGGACAAGGAGGATCATATTTGTTAACCAAATCCACCAATACTCTGAGCGTGTTGAACGGCCTGTAAAATCTACATAACCTTTAAAGAAATTCTTATATGCGTTAATCATAAGTTACTCCCTATTTTTTTAATTCATACGAAATGAAAATGAAAGAGCAAATTAGAAAGTTCGTTATAAACCATATCTAAGTACAGTCAAACGATGCAGACCTCATTTACTTTGATTTTCAAATAGTATAAATTTAGTTTACCATAAATGTTCAACATTGACAAGTTTGTTCAAAAATTGGTAAAGGAGTAGCAGTTATCAATAAAAGGTATGATTCCACTTACCTCTAACATGAAGCTAGGAATCATACCTTTATCTTTTTTAATGAATGTGAGTTGTTTCGTTAGCAAAACCGATAATAGCTTGCTTCAACTCTGAACCTTGCAAAGCACGGAATTCTTCAATCTTTTGATTGATGACTTCAAGTGGCATGACATTAACCTTACCAACAAAAATCTTATCCATGACTTGATTATCAACTAATTCAGTAGATACCAACAATTCCTCATAGAGTTTCTCACCTGGACGAATCCCCACTTCTACAATCGGAATTTCATTTTCAGTACGTCCGCTGAGAAGAACCATTTTCTTGGCCAAATCATAAATCTTAACTGGTTTGCCCATATCGAGGATAAAGACCTCTCCATCTTTAGCATAAGCTCCTGCATGGATCACCAAACGGCTAGCTTCTGGAATGGTCATAAAGTAACGAGTCATACGGAAGTCTGTCACAGTCACTGGACCACCCTCTGCAATCTGACGCTCAAATACTGGAATCACACTACCACGGCTACCAAGAACATTCCCAAAACGAACCGCACAATAGGTAGATTGACTACGTTGGTTAAATCCTGTAACAATCAACTCTGCCACACGTTTGGTAGCTCCCATTACGTTTGGTGGATTAACGGCCTTATCGGTCGAAATCATAACCATCTTCGGTACCTTAGCGGCGTCAACTGCCTTGGCAACATTGTAAGTTCCGAGGATATTATTTTTAAAGGCTTCTTTTGGATTACGTTCCATCATTGGCACGTGCTTATGGGCAGCAGCGTGGTAAACAATGGCTAGTTGGTACTGCTCAAATACTTGAAGCAAGCGATCGTAGTCTTGGATGTCTGCAATCACAGGAACATAGTCAATTCCTTGGAAGCTACGAATCAATTCATGATAGATAAGATAAATGGAGTTTTCCCCATGACCCAAGAGAACCACGCGCTCTGGATTAAAGCGACTAACCTGACGGCAAATCTCAGACCCGATAGAACCTCCTGCACCTGTCACTAAGATAGTTTTTCCAGTAATTTCTGAGCCTAGGCGTGACTCATCTAGTTGAATTTCTTTACGTCCCAAAAGGTCAGTAATATCGATTTTTTGGAAACTACCTACCTGAGGATGCAATCCTTGAACAACCGACTCAATCTTGGGCATCTTATAACACTTCAAGCCAAGTTGGTTACACATTTTTAGGATACGCTCATACTCGGATGGATCAAGAGAAGGAATCGCAACGATAACTTTTTCAATCTGATGACGTTTTGAGAGTTCTGGTAACTGTTCATAAGATCCTAAGACTGGGATTCCACCTAGTTTCTGACCTTTTTTCTTTTCATCATTATCCAAAATACCCACTAACTCAAGATCACTCGTAGGATGTTGATAGCTGTTCATAAAGAGAGCTCCACCGTCTCCCGCACCAATCAAGAAGGTACGACGATGTTCCCCTTCTCCATCACCCTTTTTGCGTCTTGAATAGATCAACTGCCAAGTAATACGTGGGAGTAAGATCAAGAAGGTGCTGAGCAAGATAAAGAGAACGATAAAACGCACAGAGAAAAGTGGCAAGAAGGCATAGCAAAGAAGATAAGACAAAACACTGCTGACACTTACTCCGATGAATATCTTCATAAAGTCTGTGATTTTGCTATAACGACTAATGCTAGCATTGAGCCCCCAGAACCCAATCATAATCTGATAGAACAAGAAGGTCAAGCTCGTATAGATGACATAGTCCACAGGTGCTGGATTGATCAATCCATAAAACAAGATATAAGAAACAATGATTGAGGAAATCATGCTGGCAGCATCAAAAATCCCCCAAAAGACTTGTTTTTGTTGTTTATTTAACACTTCAACCAGATCAATTACATAATCTGTCATTTTTTTATTCATGTGAATGGTATCCTCCTACACAAAATCACATTTTCTAGTAATTACAAGACATTTTTTTAAAACTAATTAGCTATTTACTTTTTCTCAATAGTTTTAAAAAGATAAACTGTCGTACAAATCCTGGACAGAGAGCAACAACAACTTGGATTAAAACACTTTTCAGGTATTCGCCATAAGAAATCTGCCCACGTTCATACATTCTTTTACGTGCTTGGCGATAAAGTTTGAGATAACGGAGACCTCCTCGACGTTCAAACATCCCTGCTCCCACGCGCACCTTACAAAGGATTTGATCCACATTCCCAGTTCGAGCTCCGGCACTAATCATATTGAGCCAGAGGAGATCATCTTCCATATAAAGTCCATCTTCGTAGTTACCCGCCTTGAGCACCATCTCTTTTTTGAACATAACTGTCATGTGATTAAAGGCACTTCTCATACGTTGGTAAACAATGATATCCTCATGCTTAATCGGTACACGACGGTAAGATACAATTTCATCAGGCTGGTCGATAAATTCAGCGATATGACCACCTAGCAGGTCCAAATTTTCTGTTCCCATTAACTTGAACTGTTGTTCGAAACGATCTTCAACAGCAATATCATCCGTATCCATACGGGCAATGATATCATATTGGCACTGTGTAACACCATACTTAAGTGCCAACCCTAGACCACGATTTTGCTCAAGCGGACAGCGTTTGATTGGAATGCTTGACTGTGCTTCCAATTCCTCCAACACTTGATATAGTTCAGGTGTCAGTGGGCCATCTTCAACGATGACCACTTCGCTTGGTTGGAGTGTTTGATGTAAGATACTCTCCACTGCCTCCTTCAAAAAGGCTGGGTTCTCTTTGATGTAGACCGACATCAAGACACTAAATTTCCGATTTTCAGACACAGCTTTTCTCCAATGTATAGATTTTCTTTCACTATTTTATCACAAATTTCCTGACTTTCCTATTTTTATTTGAATACAAGAAAAAAACTAGTAAATCTATCAAACTTTTTTCAATGATTTTTCGCAGCTAACAGACGGATTCCCTCACGCCATCTTGACATCTATAGGAAAAAGCCTTAAAATAAGCTGTTATCAAAATCAGTTTGTTGAGGTTCACATGAAAAAACGATCACTCTTTTTTATTCTAGGAATTATCTTAATCGGAGCGGTCTTAAGAGCTCCTTTTACAGCTTTGCCAACTGTTTTGGGAGATATTGCCCAAGGTTTTGGAGTGGAAGTTAGTTCACTTGGTGTTTTGACCAGTCTCCCTCTCTTAATGTTTGCCCTCTTCTCCTCTTTTGCGACCCATTTGGCTCAAAAAATTGGACTTGAGCACCTTTTCACCTATAGTCTTATCGTCTTATCTGTAGGCTCCGGGATTCGTATCTTTAATCTCCCATTACTTTATCTGGGAACCCTACTCATCGGAGCGAGTATTGCGATCTTTAACGTGCTCCTTCCTAGCCTTATTCAAGCCAACTACCCACAAAAGATTGGCTTTCTGACAACAATTTATGTAACTTCCATGGGAATTGCAACGGCTCTTGCTTCCTATCTATCTGTACCCATCAGCCAAGCAAGTTCTTGGAAAGGCTTGATTCTCTGTTTGTCCTTGGTCTGCCTACTAACTTTGGTGGTCTGGTTACCTAACCATAGTCACAATCATTTTCTAAAAGGGAATGAGAAAAAACAAAAGAAAGAGAATATCTTAAAAAACAAGCAAGTTTGGGCCATTATGATCTTTTGCGGTCTCCAATCCTTACTCTTTTACACTAGTATGACCTGGTTACCTACCATGGCAATCAGTGCTGGCTTATCTCACACAGATGCCGGACTTCTAGCTTCTATCTTTTCTCTGACTAGTATCCCCTTCTCCATGACCATTCCAAGTCTAACGACTCGTTTGTCCAATCGTCACCGTCAAATCATGTTAACAATCGTCTCTCTCGCTGGAATGCTTGGAATTGCTATGCTTTTATACCCGAGCAATAGTTTCCTCTACTGGTTAGTAGCTCATCTCTTGATTGGTACTGCCTGTAGCGCACTTTTCCCCTATCTCATGGTTTGCTTCTCTATCAAAACAAGCTCACCTGAAAAGACGGCTCAATTGTCTGGACTTGCCCAGACCGGTGGCTACATTCTAGCCGCCTTTGGACCAACTCTCTTTGGTTACAGTTTTAACATGTTCCAGTCTTGGGTCCCAGCGGTACTGATTCTTCTAGTAATTGATATTATCATGACAATCGCCCTCTTTATGGTGGATCGAGCGGATAAAATCCTCTAAAAAATTTTAGAATTTACTACAATAAACTCACTTTTCAAGCTAGACATCTGTCTGGCTTTTTTCTTTTAAAAAGGTTTGAAAGGCCTCCTCATAAGACTTTCGTTAAGCTAAAACATGCTATAATATACCTAGGAAGATTTATCGTTTAAATTTGATAAAGAAGACCATGATGGAAACAACTATACAATTTATCTCTCAAAGAAGTCGAAACTCTCTCAATTGAAGGGGATTGTTTTGCCCCTAAAAACATCCATGTAGATTCCTCTAACTTTTTAAATGATATACCATAGTTACGCTATTTCAACTTTTTTACTGGTATCCTAAAAAGTAAGGACGCAACTTCAATCATTAATCTGATAAAGCTAGAATATCTAACAATCAAACCTTCCAAGGAGGTTAAACTTTTGCATCATAAAATCCTTCAATTACCAAATTGAAGGATGGCTCAGTCATTGAGAAACCAGAAATCTATCTAAAATAAAATCTTAAAGAACTTTACTTGTTTTAACTCAATTACAAACAAGTATTTGTTTAAAAGTCTAAAAAGACTATTGAAAATGTAGTAACATTTAAGGAGAAATTTTTATGCTAGCAAAAGCAGGGGACGTCTATTGTGTTTACAATACCCATCTAAAAAAATACATAGCTTGCCAGATAACCAAGATCGAAGAGGGGGAGAAAAAGCCTCAGGCTGTCCTACTGTCATTAGACTGGTCAGGAGAACAACCTCTTACAGAAGAAGAACTATCTTTCTTAAAGCCACTGTACATTGATTTTATGTACTGGGATAGAGGCTTGCATCTGTGTAATGTTGATATTCATGTACCGTCAAATTATATTTTTATTGGGAATACAACACCATTAACAACCGAAAGCACAAACACATATGCTATGTTTTGGGGGAGTGGTTACGATATTTATAGGCAACTGAAATGGCAAGAAATCCCAAAAGAAAAAAGAGATTTATTTAAGAAAGCAGATAAAAGCAAGGAAAAGGTTTCATTTGCAGGGAATGACTACCGTATTTCTAAACACAATATTAATGACGAGTGGACACCTTTTGAAAACGCATTAGAATTAAAGGTCTTCCCTTGTTTATCTAAGTTAGAATTAACTAAATGGCACAAAAATATATATGAGTATTTGCAGTCGACTCCTTTTATTACTGAACTAGTTCTTGAAAATCATGGACAAACAAAACTGGATTTTTCTAAGACATCCATACATCGACTTTCCATTGATTTGACAAGTGTAGAGGAACTTAGATTGAATGATGATTTGGAGGAGCTACTCTTATTAGGAGACATGAGCGACAATTGTCAGATACTTGTAAAGGATCATGGAGCCAGCTTACGATTACAACTTGATCGTTCTCTGCCTAAGGTGCTGGGATTAAAGGATTTGGGAGCCATCCATTGTTCTAACATCCTTGAAATAGACTTTGCACAAATCTTGAATAACTATCCAAATCTTAGGGAATTGAGATTGTGGGGGAAACCTGGTAATATTCTTAATTTCCATAAATTATCAGAGTTAAAAGAGTTAATCAATTTTTCAACCGTTGATTTGTTTGGCTTTACTGCAGAGGATATCCCAAAACCAGAAGATTTACCTCAATTAAGCATGTTTTGGATGAGTAGCTTACCAGAAGATGCAGCTAAAGGAGCCAAAAAATATTATAAAAAACTGAAGGACAAGGGACTGAATCTTTGGATAACAAAACCGAGGAAAGCTGAATGGCTAGCCCAAAACCTAGATAATCCATTTCGCTCATGGGATGGACAAGAAAATATTTCAACCGCAAATGCAAAAAAAGCAGCCTCTCTTTATAGAAAGACTAGAGCAAGCCTTATAAAGCTTCTAGAAAACCCCAATGAAAACACTATTAAAAACGTAGAAGTTCTCATAAGAGAATATACTCAAGGTTTCAATAAAATGGACAAACGTAACTGTTTTATTGAAACAATCGAGAGAGAGGATATCTATAGTGCTCTAAGCGAAATCTTAGACTTAATACCTGAAGATTTAGGAATGGACAAAGAAAAATTTATAGAAATCTTTGATGAGCTAAAGGATTTTTAAATGAGAAGCCTTTCTAGTTCATTCCTGAAACGGAGATTATCATGACTAACTTTATACAGACTATCACAGTAGAAAATCGGCAGGTCGACAAAGAAAATTACTTTACAATTGGCTACTCTCCTGAGATAGAAAAATCTTTACTGTGTGTTTATATTTCTTGGATTGCTGGTTATGACCGCTATTACGAGTTAGATGATGGAGATTTGGCTCTCTTTGAAAAGAAACGAGAAGCATTTCTCAAAAAATATGAAAAAGAAATCAAGGCTTATCGGACTGAAAGATTGATTGGTTCTGGGGCCTTGAGGGATTACAATTTCAGATCTTTACCTGAGAATATCTTAAAAAACTTGGATAGCTATCCTCCATTTAACGGATATGTCTATCAAAACGGCATCCTCTGTGCCAAAATCAAGATTGAAGACAAGTATTTTTATCTACCGCCCATTTATGATGAGAATTACAGATAGGCATTGCCTCAAAGTGATGCAAAACATCCTCCAATCTTCTAGTTTTTGCTAGAAGATTTTTTATATATAAAATTTTTACACATATTACTTGACAGGGCTTACATTTAGATGTATGATGTATGTGTAGAATAATTATATATAAAATTTTTACATACTAAAAAAGGAGGTGCCCCATGTATTTTCCAACATCAGCGGCTTTGATTGAATTTCTCATCTTGGCCATTCTAGAACAAGGGGATTCCTATGGTTATGAGATCAGCCAAACCATTAAACTCATTGCCAAAATCAAGGAATCTACTCTCTACCCCATCTTGAAAAAACTGGATACCAACCGCTATCTGACTACATACTCTCGCGAATACCAAGGTCGGATGCGGAAGTACTACTCCTTGACAGAGATTGGGGAGGAACAACTATTTGTACTCAGAGAAGAGTGGACACTCTACGCTGACACTATCAATGGAATCATAGAAGGGAGCATTCGCCATGACAAGAACTGAATATTTGAATCAGCTTGAAGCCTATCTGATGAAGCTTCCTCAATCTGATCGCATTGAAGCCATGGATTACTTCAAAGAACTCTTTGATGATGCGGGTCCAGAAGGTGAGGAGGAGCTAATGACTAGTCTGGGAAGTCCAAAAGAGGCTGCCCATGATGTCCTGACTACACTTCTTGATAAGAAAATCAACGAAGAAAATTCCAGTAAGAACGACCGCCATATTTTACGCATCGCTCTACTAGCCCTTCTTGCAGCGCCTATCGGAATTCCGGTCGGAATTGCTCTTCTCATGGCTATCATCGGCATTTTTATCGCCGCTGTCAGCGTACTTATTGCCTTCTTTGCTGTTTCAGCAGCTGGGATGGTTCTCGGAGCTGTTCTCCTATTTGAAAGCTTCTACATTCTGGCTGAATCGACATCTGCTTTTGTACTTATTTTTGGTGGTGGTTTACTGGCGATCGGAGCTTCATCCCTAGTCTTACTAGCCACTTCTTACGTAACACGTTTCTTTGGATTACTGGTCCTTCGACTCATCCAATGGATTCTTAATAGAGGAAAGAGAGGTGAAAGACATGCGTAAATGGACAAAAGGATTTCTTATCTTTGGTGTTGTTACTAGTATCATCGGTTTTTCAATGATTATCATCGGCATCCAAACAGACGGTGTCAGAGGCCTCCTTGCAATGTCACAAAAACCAGTCTTTGAGAGCCGAATGGAAGAGCTCGTTTTTGATCAAGATATTGAAAATCTTAACATGTCACTGACAGAACATTCGTTAGTCATTAGAGAATCTAGCGATGACAAGATTCACCTTCAGTATCACCCGACCATCTCTGAAAAAGAAAACCTCCAGCATTCTATCAAAGAAAAAACTCTTGAGATTTCTGACACCAAGTCAACTACACGTCGCTCTATAGGTTCTAGTATCGAGGGTATCCTATTTATCGTAAGCGGAGTCTCTAGCCGCAATGATGAGGTCGTTCTATCGTTGCCAAAAGGAAGAGAATTAAAAGATCTAACCGCCCAGGTCGACCACGGTGTCCTTTCGATTGCCGATGTAAAAGTCAGCAATGCCAAGATCCAGTCAAATGGCTATCTTCTTCGTATCACTGATAGCGAGATTAAAAATAGCCAACTGATCACAACTGGAATTGTCAATGTATTTGAAACCAGTCTAACAGATAGCCGCATCCAAGCAGATCATGAACATATCAAGGCAGACGATATCCAAGTGCATGGTCGAGTGGAATTCGAGGCAAGAAAAGATATCTCACTCGAGTTATCTCAGAAGGAACTTGATCGAATCAATCTTGAATTTTCTGCTGAACATGGTGATATCTATCGTTGGCATCGAGACAGACATGACATACCTACGGGAGGTAGTAAAGGTGAAGCATTAGCGAACCCTTACAAAACAGAAAAAAAAGATACGCAAGATCTCCTCGTCGCAAAATCTAATCAAAGTATCTATTTCCCATAATAAGATCGCTTGCTTTCTTATAGAAATCATGAATAAAGACAACTAGTAGTTACTACTCAAAAATTAATCAAAAAAGGGAGGTCTATTATGACTCAAGAATGGTTTGAAAGTGCTGATTTCGAAAAAACAGCCAACAATGATAAAAAAGATAGCCCATCCGACTCAGTTCTCCTTGAAGAAGATTCAGAGACAAGAGACAAGGCGCCAGTAGTTGAGGAAAATCCTCAAGAAAATCTTCATACCAATCCAGAAGATAAGGAAACTAGTGAGGAAACTGTAGAGACTGAAGAGCTCGCTGAAAAATCAGAAAAGATAGACGAGTCAGAAGAACCTGTTAAAGAAGCTTCTCAGAAAAGTCAATCTTTGGAAAGCCCGTTTTTACCAGATTCTGTATCTGCCAAAACAGCACTATTCGCAGTATTCAAAGAAGAACTGGCTGATCTTTGGTTTTGGCTACAAGGTGCCCTTAAAGAACCGACAACAAGCATTGATACAGATAAAAAACATAGTTATAATGCCTTTGCCCTGCTGACTATCTTTTCTGCTCTTAGTTTCTTCTGTGCGATTTATCATATCAAGCATAACTACTACGGCCATATGGCGGCTATCAACTCTCATGTCAGCGAGCAGTTCCCTTCACTGAATCTCTTTTCTATCTTCTCCATCTTGGTAGCGACAAGTTTATTCTTCTTTTCTATCCTTATGGGTGGATTTGTAGTTAAACGTTTTGTCAATCAGGACAATGACTGGACACTGGAAAAATCCTTGCAAGAGTACAGCAGACTCTTCGCCCTTCCTATCCTGCTCACGGGTATCGCGAGTTTCTTTGCCTTCTTTAATAGTCTACGTTTTGCGGCTCTTCTTTGCCTCATTAGCATTGGTCTGGTACTTCTTGCCAACCTCTATACCATCTCAAGACCAAGTAAAGATAGCCAAACTGACTCCTTCTATCGCCTTCTCTTAGCATTTCTAGTTAACGGTGGTATCCTATTTCTCTTCTTCCTAGCGGAAATGACTCTGGTTTTTGAATATTTACGAATCCTAGCTTTTATGTAAGATAAAGGTAGCGAGATAGAAAGATATTAGCTTTAGAGGATCATTACTATAAAATTTTAAAAACAAAAAAAGCGAACAAGACAGAATTCTGATAATCAGAAAACTAATCTTGTTCGCTTTTTAACTTTATAGAAACTTTTGTCACAGATTCCTTATTTATCTATTTGCTAAAGCTTCAAAATCCTCTCCTGAAACTGGTCCTACCTCTACTTGGTTGGCATCCAAATCCTGACAAAGTTCCTTTGGAAGAACTTCTAAAAAGGCTTGGTAATCCAGTCTAGCTACAGCTTCATAGTCTTCAGGCTTAGAACCATCTCCAGAGATTTTTACCAGGTCAATCTCCCAGACAAGCTCTTTTCCTACCAACTGCTCAACATAAGGCACAGGAACAACAGGACCTTTTGGCAAAATAGTCTTTACTCCTTGAGCCAGGTGGTAGATTCCATGAACCTTACCCTCACTATCTGGGTAGAATTTAGCACTTGCAGGATAAGCATCTGACCCTTGAACCCTCTTAACTAATTCTTCAAAACGTGCCAGTCCATCTTCTTCTAGGAAACTTTCCAAATCCTTCTTATCAAAGTAAATAGTTGATAGAATACCCTGACAGAAACCTAAACGAGCAGCCTTATCAGCTAGATAGTTCTTAACCGTTTCTTGGAAATAGTTTTCCAAATCAAAGTCTGCCAAACCTTCAACAGATTCACCAACCTTGCTAGACAAGGCTTGCAAGAGAGCTTCTACAATTTCCCAGTCAGCTCTTGTAATTAAGTCAGGAATGATCACTTGATAGCCTTTTTGAGCATCTACATAACGAACTTTAAAGAGAAATTGAGACTTACCTACGATTCCACACTCGATATACTCAAGGCGATTGAGGGGTTGACGAAGATAGACAGCATCATAACTATGTGACTCTAAGCCATCTACTAGGGCCAAGACTGACTTAGCTGTTAGAATCTCCTGTTGTCCTAAAATACTTTGTTTATTTGGAATAAAAAATGTTTTCACCATAAATGGTCTCCTTTGAAATCGTTTACATATAGTATACACCATTTTCCTGAAAGATGCAGAAACAAATTTAAGATTTTTTAGTCAAAAGCATAGAAAAACAGCCCATCAGGACTGTTGATACTATTATACAACTTCAGAATGATCTAGGTTCTCACCAATCGCTGCTAAACGCTCGATAACTTGGTCTTGCGTCAATTCATGTTCTAAAACATAGCGATTACGTGGGTGAACACGGCACTCGTGTGAGCAACCACGGAGATATTTATCTTCGTTGTCTTCTGATGCCAAGATACGACGGTTACAGAATGGATTTCCACAGTTGACATAACGTTCACATGGTGTTCCATCAAACCAATCTTTTCCGACGATTGTTGGGTTGACATGGTTGACATCGACTGCGATACGTTCATCAAATACGTACATTTTCCCATCCCAAAGTTCCCCTTGAACTTCTGGGTCTTTCCCGTAAGTCGCGATTCCTCCGTGCAATTGACCGACATCTTTGTAGCCTTCACGAACCATCCAACCTGAGAATTTCTCACAGCGGACTCCACCTGTACAGTAAACTACGACACGCTTGTCCATGAATTTTTCTTTGTTATCACGGACCCATTGTGGTAACTCACGGAAGTTACGAATGTCTGGACGGATAGCCCCACGGAAGTGTCCAAGGTCGTACTCATAGTCATTACGAGTATCAAGGACAACTGTATCTTCATCTAGGAGGGCTTCTTTAAATTCCTTTGGAGACAAGTAAGCACCTGTTGTTTCAAGAGGATTGATATCATTGTCAAAGTTATCATCCTCTAAACCAAGGTGGACGATTTCCTTTTTATAGCGAACAAACATCTTCTTGAAAGCTTGCTCACTTTCTTCATCAATCTTGAACCAAAGGTCTTCCATACCTGGAAGGCTGTGAACATAGTCCATATATTTTTGCGTAGTCTCATAGTCACCAGAAACGGTTCCGTTAATCCCTTCGTCAGCGACTAGGATACGACCTTTGAGGCCGATTGACTTACAGAAAGCCAAGTGGTCAGCCGCAAATTGTTCCGCGTTTTCGATGGGAACATATTTATAATAAAGTAAAACTCGAATATCTTTTGACATAAGATTGATTCTCTTTTCTAAGATTAAATTATCAGAATTTTTCATTCAACTATACCAGTATACTCTCCCAAGAAAGCGAATGCAATTTATTTGACTGAAAATTGAAAACAAGACCTGAAAACAGGTCTTGTTTAGCTGAATATTCGATGAAGAAAAGTTACCAAAAATGGTAAGGCTGCAACAATATTATTGATAACATGAACGATATAACCGGGATAGATACTCTTGGTATAGCGAGTTAGACCCGCATAAAAGATTCCAAATGTCGCAAAAACAAGACTATCTAGTACACTGGGAAAACTTGTAAAGTGAGGAAGAGCAAATAAAACCGAAGGAAGAATCAGGTCAAGCCCAAATTTCGAATCTTTAAAGAAGGCATGTTGGAGCAATCCTCTATAAATCAACTCTTCCATCAGAGGCCCTAGAAAAAATAAGGATAGATAGAGTCCCAACTCGGCAAAATTTGTCTCACTATAACCGATCAACACGGCCCAACCTTCATAGGTAGACTGAACATGTCTAGCCAAACGTTTTATGAAGCACAGCTACGAGAATTGTCAGCACTGTATACCACAGCCATTTTTTCTTAGGAATAACAAAAAGATATCCATGACCTGTCTTGACTAAAATCCCTATCATAATGCCAATAAAGACAAGACTGACAAGGTTTCGGATCCAGAAAAAATTGCCAATCTGAGAAGAAAATTGCCAGTAATTTTGGATCATAAGCGTCAACTGAGAAAGCCCATATACGAAAAATAAGTAGGATAAGATTGCACTTGTTTTGAAAATAAGATGGTATTTTTTCATATGTCTATAACCTATGTTAAATGTAAGAGCAAAACTCTGAACAAAATACAGATAATTATATGCAAATACTAAAAAAAGAATCACCACCTTATCTAGAAGGCTCTAGACAAGGCAGTGATCGCTCTTTTTAGGAATGAATACACGAAATCAATTATTCTTATGATTTTTTGCTTTTCAAGAATTCGTCGTATTGTTTTTGCATTTCATCCAATACTTTTTGGTAAGCACCTTCAGATTTAAGTTTTTCCATCAATTCTGGAATAGCTTTTTCTGGGTCTACAGTACCAGTGTTGATAGCTGTATCGAATTGTTGCATAGTGTTTGTGATAGCTGAAATTTCAGATTTCACGCTGTCAGTGTTAAAGATGAATCCAAGAGCTGGAGATTCTTTTGCAGTTTCCAAGTCTTTCTTAGATTGTGCGATTTGCTCATCTGTAACGTTTTCGTTGATGTAAAGGATCCAGTTGTTACCAGTGTTCCATCCTGACATGTGAGTGTTTCCTTTGTATCCATCAAGGACACGAACACGGTTTTCTTTACCTTCAACTTTTTCCCAGTTCTTGCCTTCTGGTCCATAAACAAGTCCGTTCAAGAGTTCTGGGTTAGTGTTCAAGAGGTTCAACACTTCCATTGCTTTTTCTTTGTTCTTAGAGTTGTTTGAGATTACAAAGTTAGCAACTTGAGTTGTTTGGTTTTTCTTGATGAAGTTAGTAAATGGTTTGATTTGGATGTCTCTGTTAGCTACACGAGAAAGCAAGCTGCTACCGTAGTCAGCTGGTCCTACTGTTTCTTCGCGAGCAAACCAAGTATCTTGAGTAAGGTCATATGAAGTTTCGCTTGTTGCTACGTCTTTTGGAATGTATCCTGCTTCATAGAATTTGTGAAGAGTCTTCAAGTGTTCTACGAAACGAGGAACTTCGTAACGGTTTACGATCTTAGTAGTGTCGCCTTCAAGATCGATGACGAATGGAAGTCCGTTTGCAACTGGGTAGTCAAAGTTTTCTGATGGGATAAAGTTTTTACCAACAGCGAATGGCATTACATCTGGAGCTTTTTCTTTGATTTGTTTCAATACTGGTTCAAGTGTTTCATATGAAGTTACACCTGAGATATCGATTCCATATTTTACAAGAAGTGGGCCGTTGAAAGCAAAGTTTTGTGAAGATGCAACGTTAGCTGCAACTGGAACAGAATAAATCTTACCGTTTATAGTGTTACCTTTGATGTAAGCTGGGTCAAGTGCTTTGTAAAGGTCAGCTCCTTCTTTCTTGTACAATTCTGTCAAGTCAGCATAAGCACCTTTTTGAGCGTTTACAACATAGTTATCTGCAAAGGCGATATCATAGTTTTCACCTGATGAAGTGATAACTGACATTTTCTTGCTGTAGTCACCCCATCCAAGGTATTGGATATCTAATTTAGCACCAACTTTTTCTCTGATGATTTTGTTTGCATTTTCTAGCAACTCATCCAAGTTATCTGGTTTGTCACCGATTTGGTACATTTTGATAACAGTTTTGTCACCTGAAGCTGAGTCAGCAGCTTTTTGGTTGTTACCTTTAAGGTTTCCACAAGCAGCGAGGCTAGCAGCTAAAGCTACAAGGCTAGCAGATGCAAAAGCATATTTTTTCCAGTTTTTCATGATAAAAACTCCTTTTTTTATTTTTAAAGTTATTAACAAAATTAGATTCTTGATTTTCCTTTGCCAGAAAAATCAGAGTTAGAAAAGAAACATTGTTTCTTAAATATCCTTACTCTTTAACACCACCGATAGTCAAACCTTTTACAAAGTAGCGTTGGAAGAATGGGTAGAGGATCGCAATCGGAACAGTCGCAACTACGACCATAGCCATACGACCTGTTTCTTTTGGTAGGGCAACTGCAAGCTGTCCTGACATACCAACTGACTTAGCAATGTAATCCATGTTGTTCTGGATTTGCATGAGCAAATATTGCAACGGATACAAGTTATCACTCTTGATGTAAAGAAGGGCGTTAAACCAGTCATTCCAGAAGCCAAGCGCTGTCAATAGTGTGATCGTTGCGATACCTGGTAATGACAGTGGCAAACAGATTTGGAAGAAGATACGAGCTTCACTAGCTCCATCGATACGAGCTGATTCGAGGATTGCTTCTGGGATGGTTTTCTTGAAGAAAGAACGCATCAACATGATGTTGAATGGTGATAGAAGCATTGGAACAATCAAGGCCCAAATGGTATCACCAAGGTGAAGCAATTGTGTCACCACGATATAGCCGGGTACCAAACCAGCGTTGAACAACATACTAAGAAGAGCGAAGATTGTAAAGAATTTACGATACTTAAATGTTGAACGCGAGATGGCATAGGCATAAGTTGTAGTGATAAAGACGTTTGTCAATGTACCGACAACTGTCACAAACACTGAGATAAAGAGTGCTTGTAAAATCTTATCTTTGAACTGAGCCAAAAACTCAAAACCATCTAATCCAAACTGTGATGGGAAGAAGCTATATCCATATTGAACGATACTCTTCTCATCTGTAACTGAGATAATGATGACAAAGATGAAAGGCAAGATACAAGAGAAGGCCAGCAAACCAGATATGATACTAAAGAAGATATCTGCCTTTTTGCTGAAGGAGTGTATGCCAACATTATCAATTTTTTCTTTTTGAATTTTTTTTGCCATATGCTCCTCCTTTCTAGAATAGTGCCGAGTTAGGATCAACACGTCTTGCAAGTAAGTTTGATAGAATAACCAGAATCAAACCGACGACTGACTGATAGAGACCGGCTGCTGATGCCATACCGATATCTGCTGTCTGAGTCAAACCGTTAAAGACGTAGACGTCCAATACGTTTGTTACGCTATAGAGCTGACCAGCATTGTGAGGGATTTGGTAGAAGAGACCGAAGTCTGCACGGAAGATGTTTCCGACTGCAAGGATGGTCAATACTGTCACAAGTGGTGTTAACTGAGGGATGGTTACGTTGCGGATACGTTGCCATTTGCTAGCACCGTCCACTGTCGCTGCTTCGTAGTAGGTTGGATCAATACCCATGATTGTTGCATAGTACATAACACTACTGTATCCAAAGCCTTTCCAAATTCCTAGGAAGAGGAGAAGATAAGGCCAGATACTGATGTCAGCGTAGAAGTTAATCCCCTTCATGCCAAGAGCTTCTAAGGTGTGGTTAATAAGCCCTTTATCGATATTTAGGAAAGCATCTGTAAAGAAACTGATGATAACCCAAGATAGGAAGTAAGGGAATAACATAGATGTTTGGTAGATTTTAACCATTTGCTTAGAGCGAAGTTCACTAAGGATAATAGCGATACCAACTGACACGATCAAACCGATAAAGATAAATCCAAGGTTATAAAGGACAGTGTTTCGAGTAATGACAAAGGCATCTTTGGAACTAAACAAGAATTTAAAGTTATCTAGTCCGACCCATTTACTATTTATAATACTGTGAACGAATCCTTCACCAGTCATATGGTAGTCTTTGAAGGCAACCACATTTCCAAATACTGGGATATAGAAGAATAAAATCAACCATAATGTCCCTGGTAAAACCATTAAGAGAAAAATCCAATTATCTCTCAAAGTTTTTGAAAACTTGTTCATAATTTCCTCCCTTTTTATTTTCTAAAACTTGATAATCTCACAATTTTTAGATTTGATAACGTTTACAAAAATAGTATACTCTTATTTTAAGGATAGTTTAAACTACTAATTATAGAAAAAACTCCACAAATTATTTTATGTGGAGAACTTTTTTATATAAGAATAGGTTTCACGAGAAACTTTCTTCCTGAATAGAGTTTTTCTAGGTTGTATAAATGGTCGAAGCTGTCGCGATGGTATGCCACTGGTTGGCTGTTGTTGCTGCGAAGTCCTTGTCTGCGTAGAAGTCAGTAAATGGAAGAATCTCTACTTCTAGTTCGTCAATACGAGAGATTTCGCCTGCTAGGTAGTTTTCAATGCGACTTTCTGCTCGCTTGATCCGCTGCAAGAGTCCACCCATACGGATATCTACTGTATCCAAACCAAAGACCTTGTTTTCTTTCAACCATTGCTGGCTAAAGAGCTTGTGGAAGGTTTCAACCTGGCTTCTTAATTTTGGTAATTCTTCCCTAGCAATTTGTTGCAAGCTTTCTTTATCATCTGCTTGATAGGCTTGACGAATGCGTCGTCCCACATCAACCTTGCCACTTAAAATAGCATTCAACTGGGCCTGAGTTTCGAAAAGATAAGCGTAGGTACCTGCTTTTTCTTTGATAGCAGCAAGAGTCACAGCTGCCTGGGCAAAGTGCGGATTGTCTTGTTCAGGTGTCATGTGCTGATCAAGAATTGGGCAAAGAATATCCTGGTAAAAGACATATCGGTTGGGATTGATGCCACTGAGATTATTTGGTAGATCTGGCAAGAGATTGGCAAGATCAAGTTGCATGAAATCCTCAACGGATAGACCTGTATTGGTCTTGAAATGATCTGACAAACGGTCTAAATCGTTGCGGTAGCTGAGTTCTGCCCAGATTTGTAGACTTGGCAGAATAGAGAACTGAGCTGTTTCACCACCATTATCTCCCCAACCAGTCACAATGACTTCCTTGATCTGATTAGCACGGCAGGCTTTGTTAGCTTCGACAGCGATGAGACGACTGAAATGGTTGTGTGGTGTGAAACCAATCCACTTCCAAGCACCACCTGCAAAGGCAATATCCTGGCTAATCTTGTGGTGATTATTAAAGTTACGGTTGTATTTTTCCTCGCTATCTTGGTAATAATCCCAGTAAACCAAGGTCACACGGTCTTTGAGACGGTCAAGGTAAACACGAGTTTCTTCTGGAATTTCCACCTCACGGTCGTACTGGCCATCTGCTGACATGAGCTTGAAGAACATATCGCTCCACATCTGGCAGTGGAAACCATACTTGTCTGCAATATCCAACACACGCTCCAAGTGTTGGCACATGAGGAGGCTCCGATCCACCACACCGTTTAGGATAAGGTAACGTCCCAAACCAACCAAGTGAGCTTCGTCCATCCCGATATTGACCTTGCGAGTTTGTAGTTTAGACAAAGTAGCAAACATACCGTCAATCAGATCGTAGACTTTTTCTTCACCGATGAGGAGAATATCCTCTACATCGCGGAGTTCTTGCACTTCTTTGACGCCCCATTTGACAAAGGCTGACAAGTGGGCCAAGGTCTGGATGCATGGGACAAAGGTCATGTCAAACTGCTGGGCGTATGCTTCAATTTCCTGTAACTCTTCAGCTGAATAAGCCCCGCGGAAATAACCAAAGTAAGGTTGCCCCTCAATCTGATAGGTGTCTTCCATATAGAGCTCAAAGGTTGAATAACCCATGAGAGCCAAGACTTCAATCATCTGTTTGGCAGATGCGACATTTATCACGGCATTTCGCGAACAGTCCGCCATATAGGCTAAATCTTCATAGGCCGCCTGCTCTTCAATCTCTACCTTGTCCCCTTCTGCTAAAGCTGTTGCTAGCACAGATAAAGCACGGTAGAGTTGATGAGGTTTACGGTAGGTCAGTTGATACTGCCCCTTCTCACCCTTGATAGAGATAGAAGCTTGGTCAGATTGAGCGACTGCCACCTCTACATCTGATAGAGAAATGTGACTTTTTAATACTTCGATAGCTTGCGCTTGTTTGGAACTAAGTCCTGTAAAAATTACCATTGGTTTTCCTCCTGTAACCAGTTGACAAGGGCACCGTAGAGATTGGCATCTGCGTGATAGGTGCAGGCTTGAATAACTGGAGCAATTGTATATTCTTCATAAGTTTCGACAAAAGCGTCTACTGCTTTTTGCACACCCTTGATAAAATCAGGGTTCTGACTGATAGAGCCACCTAGGCTAATCACATCTGGATCGATGAGATACTGGATATTGAGCAGGCCTTGAGCTAGGTTGCGATTCATGCGTTCAATGGCTTCTTGGCAAAGGGCATTTCCTGCCGCAGCCTCTTGGTAAATCTTACGCCCATCCCAGTCTGACTGACCTGATTTTTCAATCACATAACGAACCATATTTCCTGTTGATGCTAGTTGCGACCAGTTGTTGAGTTTTTCTGCTGGTTCGATGGTTGTCATATAACCAAACTCTCCACCCAAGCCATGACGACCACGGTGAAGCTTGCCATTGATAATCATAGCCCCACCGATTCCTGTACCAATCACGACACAGGCTGCATTTTCAATCTCAGGATGAGCTAGCAGTTCACTAAGTCCAACACAGTTAGCATCATTTTCTAGATGAACAGGAAGCTTGTGATGAGCAAGCGCCTCATACCATGAAAAACCATGAATGTATGGAATAGCACTGATTCCCTCAATCACACCTGTTTCTTGATTAACTGCACCTGGTACACTCATAGCAATCCCACGATAGTCACGTTCTGACAAACGTTGGTCCAACCAAGCAAGCAACTCTTCTAGAGTCTCTGGCGTTGGGGTGCTGGCCTTATCTAAAATCTTTCCATCAGGAGTTAGACTAGCAAATTTTATACCGGTCCCTCCGATATCAATCGTTGCAATGGTCATTGCTTTTACCTGTAAAAAGGAGCGAGTCAGCAGTCGGTTCTTACTCTTTTCGCTCCTCCTTTCTTTTTATGTTATCTTTTTAAAATTAGATTTCTTCTTTTTTGATCAATTCTGTACGAATTTCTTGTGGCGCCAATAGTCCTGAATGAACTGGATATGGTCGTTCCAATAAGTCAAGAATGGTTTGTTGTTTGTCAGACACACGAACATTTTCTTGGCTCATATTGTAGTAACGAAGGACGTAACCTTCTTCATTTTCAGCTACCTTAAATGCTGTTGGACAAACTTGTGGCAAGTTCAATGCTGGATGGTTGAAGAGACTACCCGTTGCTGCAACGCTACCTTCTTGTTTTGCAACCTGAAGAGCTGTAAATGGCACTTGGAAGGCTTTGGCACGACGGAAGGCTGAGAAACGATCCTGAGCCTGATGGCATTCTACTGCAAACTCAACTTCGATATCGCGCAAGCATTGTGCTTCTGGTGTTGGGAAGTAGCCCCAGTCACCGAGTTCCCCTGAAGCACGAAGAAGTGTTACAGCTATTGTGTCGTCTCCTAGGATTTCGTATTCGTTCAATCCTTTATTAGAAACTGTCACTCCTTTAACATCATCATACAAGCTGACAAAGGCTTGTTGGTGTTGTGGATTTTCAGGATTTTCCCAAGAAGCCGCCGGTTTATTTGGTCTTGTCACAACTTCATAGATGCTTTCAGAATCATTACTTGGGCGTGTGTTATGAGTTTTGACCAAGAGACGAATGCGGTGGTCTTTGGCTGTATTGGTAAAGCGAGTCTTGAAGCGAATCTGTGGATTATCCACAAAGACAGTCATCTCAGTTTCAAGAGGAATAGTTGTCAATTCTTCTGAACGTCCTGCATCTCGTTTCATGAACTCAATAACGCCTCTTTGTTCAGCATCCAATTTTTCATCTGCGCTAACTGGAATGGTCAAGTCGTGTTTGAGTAAAACCTTAGCATAGCGAGAATTATTTTCCAGAACTTCATAACCTTTCAGTTGAGCAAAAATTGGCTCAGTTCCTTTTGGTTGGAAGTAAATGTACTCATTCCCGATATCACCACGGTCCTCAAATTGGATAAAGTCCTCGTAAGCTTCATTTGTAGTCTTGTCGTAGACTGTGATTCCTTCGTCTACACTAAGAGTCACGAATGGTGTATCAATGACTCCATTTTGGAAGATGCCGTCGCTGTGTTCTGCTACCCCTTCCACTAATTGGAAACTTGCCCAAGAAAGTGGTGCAAGGTGAATTGGAATTGTCACACGCACTTGACGAGAGATATAAGGCTGACGGAATTTATCCTTAGGCAAAGTATAGCCAAAACTTGCTCCCAAGTCTTCAATCTTGGCTTCAATGACATGACCATCCAAATCTTCAACGTGATACTCTGGCAAGGTCAAGGATGCCATTTTCTTGAAGCCCTCTGTCGGGTGCAATTCCTTAAATGGACAAACCGCTACGTCGACAATCGTGCTGACAGTGTCCACCTTGCTATGCAAGCCCGTGTTAATAACCGTAAAGAGGTGCTCCCCCTGAGCTTTCTGAGTCGCAAGTTTAGCTTTCCATTCATTCAGAAGATTAGTCTTAACAAAATTCCCGACTTGATTAACCTTTGCAAAACGAGTTTCCATTTCACGGTGAACTTCGTCAATACTACAACCACAGATACTATCGTGCGGTGCATTTTGCAGAAGTACTTTCCAAGCATAGGTCAATTGATCCTTGTGGTTGTGTCCACCAGTGATAATGGTTAATGGTTCCACGACCTGCTCTAACAAGTTGCTATTTTCTTGGAAGGCTTGTTTGAGGTAAACACGTGAAGAAGAGGTATTGGCAAGGGTGTACCAGCCATCGGTTTCCTGACTGGTCAATTCCCCCGTAACCGTTGATAATTGTTCAGGAAGTGCACTTTCCACTGCTTGGACATATTCGTCAAAGGAGCTATGAATAAAGGTTACGTCTGGAAAGAGTTCGTTTGCCACACGAATCGCTTCAGTAATATTTCTCTGAACAGGTTGGTGGTCACAGCCGTTCATCATCAACCATTGGTTGGTCGATGCATAATCACGAACATCTGCCAATTTTTGTTTCCAGAAAGCCAAAGCTTCATCTTTATCCACTGGAATTTCATTCCCATTACTGTACCAGTTAGCAAAGAGAATACCAAGCACACGGCTACCATCAGCCCCCTGCCAGTACATTTCAGAAAATTGAGAGGTGAACTGTTCATCTTCAAGGACTTGATTGTCAAATCCGATTGGCTTGACACCGCGACCAAAGGCTGCGACGTGAATCCCTGATTTTTGAAGGATTTGAGGAGCCTGCCCCATATTTCCAAAGGTATCAGGGAAGTAACCAATTTGAGTAGATTTGCCCCATTTAGCACATTCCGCTTGTCCAATCAAAGTATTGCGGACGTTAGCTTCACTGGAAATCAAGTAATCATCCTGCAAGATATAGAAAGGCCCAATCTTCAATTTGTCTTCGTCGATATAACGCTGCACCTTGTCACGGTTTTCAGGGCGAATTTCTAAATAGTCATCGAGAACAATGGTTTGTCCATCCAAGTGGAAGCTCTTGAACTCAGGATCATTTTCAAAAAGATCAAAAAGATCATCAAAAAGTTCCACCAATTGCATACGGTGACTTTCAAAAGGTAGATACCACTCACGATCCCAGTGACTGTGAGAAATAATATGTACAACAACATTTTCCATGAGTAAAACCTCATTCTAACTTAAATTTAAAAATAGATTTGTGATTCTTTGCAAGAACCTATTGAGCTAAGGCTCATTAGCGAATATCTAGGTAATCCAAGACCAATTCGCAGAACATCATGTTGGCCCATGAGAACCATTCACGAGAGTAGAGAGTCGGATCATCCACGTGGAAGCTTTCGTGCATAACCCCCGTACCTCCATCACAAGCAACTAGTTGGTCTAGCAAGAATTTTTTCTCAGCTTTATCTGTAGCTGTTAAGCCTTGAATTGATAGGGCAATCGGCCAGATATAACGATAGAAGGTATGAGAGCTTCCGAGACCGCTAGCGTATTCTCCTTGGTAGAAGTAAGGATTTTCCGGACTGAGAATGGTGCGACGAGTTGCTTGATAGACTTCATCGTTCACATCGCAGTAACCAAGGTATGGCGCAGCCAATAGACTTGGCACGTTTGGGTCATCCATGATGCTAGTATTTCCTAGACCGTCTACTTCAAAGGCATAGATCTTCTCACCCTTACTGTTGGTGGTGTAGGCATAATTTTCGATCCCTTCTTGAATCTCAGCTTGGAGATGTTTGGCATCAGCAATAATGCTCTCACTATCGTCTAGATTCAATTCTGCAAAGATTTCTTGGACATAACCTAAGACAACGACTGCAAACATATTTGATGGGATCAAGTAGCTATACTGACAGCAGTCATCGCTTGGACGGAAGGCTGACCAGGTCATTCCTGTCACGGCAAAGTTAGGTCCAAAACCGTCATTTATCAAGGTATCTTCCTTACGATCGGTATCACGGACGAAACGGTATGGTGAGTTATTGTGATCTTGCTCCACCGTCCAGAGATGAAGGATCTCCTTGGTCGCTGTGACAAAAGTTTCATCAAATTGGCTAGTCTCACCAGTTTCTTTCCAAAGGAGATAAGCTAACTGCAATGGATAACAAAGCGAATCTACTTCATACTTGCGTTCCCAAATCCAGCCATTGAGATCTGTATGGTCTGTTTCGTGGTGACCCTTCCAGTTCTCCTCAATATTGAAAGAGTTGGCATAGGGATCCTTGAGAATCAAGGCCATCTGACGTTTGACCAAACCTGCAATGGTCTGACGTAAACGAGGATCTCTTTTTGCCACATGAAGGTATGGTCTAAGCTGAGCAGTTGAATCACGAAGCCACATAGCTGGGATATCCCCAGTTAGTACAAAAGTCGAGCCATCTTCTAAGATTTCAACTGTATTGTCTAAAGTGTCTGTATAGCAACGCTCAAAGACATCTACCCATTCTGGATGTTCCTTGGCTCTCTCCGCTACCTCATCTAGCCACTCTCTGACGATTTCTTTAGAATAAACCATAAACTATTTTGCCTCTTTCAAACAAATTTTCATTTTCAGTATATAGCTTTTAGTCCAGAAAATATATACACAAATGTTAGTCATTTTTCTACAAAATTGTTATATTTTGAAGTCATTTTCTAAAAGTATCCTTTTTCTGATATAATGTAGAAAACTACAGAAGGAAATCGCTATGAAGCCTATACTTGAAACCATAGATACGCGTTTTGGAACAGCCAGTAAACATGCATTTTCACGAGGCAATACACTACCATACACTGGAGTCCCTTTTGGGATGAATTACTTTGTTTCACAAACTAGTGACCAGGAAGGGTCTTGGTTTTTTGATCCCCATCTTTCCATATTTCAGGGTGTTCGACTAACCCATCAGCCTAGCCCTTGGATTGGCGATTACTCCTGGCTCTTACTGACTCCAGTTACAGGAAAAATCAAGGGTAACACTCTCTTTCATCGTCAATCTTCTTATAATCTTGAACGTGCTATTTTCAATCCCCATTATCTCAGAATTTTTTCTGAGCGTTATCAGATTGAAACCCAACTCACACCTACTTGCTATGGGGCTTCTATTCAACTAAGACAGATACAAGGCAAGAAGCTCTCACTCTATCTGCATGCAGCTGATGATTTATCATTAGAACAAGTAGATGAGCGTACTGTCAGCCTTGGTCAAAGCGGATTAACCGAAACCAACAAAAGTCCCCTCGTCATGTTTACTGCTCTCGCATTCTCTACGGATATTCTATCTATCAATCAAGTGGGGCAAGACTGGCGTATCGACTTGGCTGGAGCAGAAGCTCAAGTTCAACTGGCTACTTCTTTTATTTCTAAAGAACATGCCCTCTTTAATCTGCCTAGAAAAGACTTTGAAGAAACGAAGTCAGAGGCCAAAGCAAGTTGGGAAGACCTTCTAGGCCGTTTTGATGTCGTGGAAACTGGCTCTGTAGACCGAACATTTTTTGATCACTGTCTTTATAGACTCTTTCTCTTCCCGCAAACCTTTTATGAAGTGAGTGAACAGGGAGAAGAGATTCATATAGACCTTGCTTCAGGAACAATTAAACCAGGTCTTCTCTTTACCAACAATGGTTTTTGGGATACCTTCCGCACTTCTTTCCCACTCTTTGCCTTGATTATTCCGGAATACTATCGCCAATTTCTTGAGGGCTTCCTTAATAGCTATCGAGATACTGGGTATCTCCCTAAATGGCTGGCGCCTGACGAACGAGGCATGATGCCTGGTACTTTGATCGATGGTCTTATTGCAGATAGTGCTTGTAAAGATATGGCGCCTGATCTTGAAGAAGAATTTCTCAAAGCTATGCTTGAAACTGCGACCAAGGCAGATCCAAAAGCTATCAATGGACGACACGGTCTGGCCCAATACCAAGAGCTAGGCTACCTATCCACAGACTATCATGAAAGTGTCAGCCACACGCTAGACTATGCCTACAGTGATTTTTGCATCTCTACTTGCGCAGCAAAATTAGGTCAAGAAGAGCTAGCCCAAACCTATTCCCAATATGCTAAGAATTATCAAAACCTCTTTGACTCTGAGACAGGATACATGAGGGCGCGTGATGTAGATGGCAACTTCCGTCCTGACTTTTCTCCTTATAGTTGGGGCCGTGATTATGCTGAGTGTTCAGCCATCCAAGCCAGTCTCGGTGTCTTGCATAATATTTCTGGACTGAGCCAGCTAATGGGTGGGAAAGAAGCCTTTAGCAACTATCTTTTGAAAGCTTGTCAAAGTCTCCCACTCTTTGAAACGACGGGTTATGGATATGAAATTCATGAGATGAGTGAAATGGCAACAGCGCCATTTGGGCAACTAGCCATTTCAAACCAACCAAGTTTCCACATCCCTTATCTGTTCCGCTACAGTAATTATCCCCAATATACCAGTCTCTTAATCAAGACCCTCCGTCAAAAAGCCTTCCGAGCTAGCTGGGATGCCTATCCAGGTGATGAGGATAACGGAAGCCTCTCTGCTTGGTATGTCTGGGCTGCTATCGGACTTTACCCAACCTGCCCAGGAAAAGCAAGCTATGATCTTGGAATTCCGCTCTTTGATCACCTTCGTGTCTATCTGACAGAAAAAAACCAGTGGTTGGATGTTCGTACTCAGCAAAATCATGAACACTTCCACTTTGTACAAGACTGTCATCTTGACGGAAAAGAAGTTCAGAGTATTGGTCACCAGGATTTGCTAAACGCCCAAAATCTCAACTTTACACTCAGCTGGTTACCAAATCACTAATAGTTCAAATCCCTTTGTCATGTACAAGGGGATTTTCTGATTTATACCAAATCCTCCACAAAGTTATCCACAGATTGTGTATAACTTTTACTCAAGTACAAACTCCATCTGATAAATTCCCCCTACATTTTTTATAGGAAATTTCAAATTTTGTTAGGCGCTTTCAAAAAAACATGATATACTGAAATTATCAGAAAAGGAGACATTATGAAAAAAGATCAACACCAACTTAATTGGCTGATGGTTTCTCTAATCGCTTTCAATATGGTTTGGGGGCTAGGAAACGTCGTCAACAACTATTCTCAACAGGGAATTTCAGTCGTCGTATCTTGGATTTTGATCCTCGCACTCTACTTCATCCCTTATTCCCTCATCGTTGGACAACTTGGTTCTACCTTTAAGGAAAGCGGAAGCGGTGTTAGTGACTGGGTTGAAAAAACATCAACCAAACGTCTAGCCTACTTTGCTGCTTGGACCTACTGGGTTGTGCATATCCCTTATCTCGCACAAAAACCTCAAGGAATTCTGATTCCACTTGGATGGGCTTTGCAAGGTAACGGACAATTCCTTAAACAAATCGACATCCACTGGATCGTTATTCTCTGCTTGCTAATCTTTGGACTTTTCCTCTACCTTTCTACAAAGGGATTGGCAACTCTAAAAGTCATTGGTAGCTTGGCAGGAAGTGCTATGTTGATTATGTCTTTACTCTTTGTGCTTTTGGCTGTCGGTCTGCCTTTCATCAAGCCAGATATTCAGTTTGCGACACCGCACATGGATCAACTGAGCACCTACATTCCAAACTTTGATTTTTCTTATTTTACAACGATTTCACTACTAGTCTTTGCCGTTGGTGGTTGTGAAAAAATTTCCCCTTATGTTAATCAAACTCGCAACCCTGCAAAAGAATTTCCAAAAGGTATGATTGTCATGGCCATCATGGTGGGGCTCTCTGCTATCCTCGGATCAGTTGCCATGGGAATGCTATTTGATGGCAATAATATCCCTGAAGACCTCATGCGTAATGGTGCTTATCAAGCCTTCCAAATGTTAGGAAATTCTTGGGGAGTTGGAAACCTCTTTGTCGTAATCTACGCTCTTACAAACATGGTCGGACAAATCGCAGCACTTGCCTTCTCTATTGATGCACCATTACAAATCCTTCTCAATAATGCTGATGAGAACTATATCCCAAGCTGGCTTCGTAAACGTACTGAGAAAGGTGTCCTCATTAACGGTTACCTCCTTACAGGCGTCCTCGTTAGTCTTATCATCATACTCCCAATTTTTGGTATTCAGGAAATTGACGGACTTGTAAAATGGATGACCAACCTCAATTCGATCGTAATGCCAATGCGTTATCTCTGGGTATTCCTTGCCTATATGATGCTCAACCGTGCTTGGAAAACATACAAAAATGCCGAATACAAGTTTGTGAACAATCCTAAGCTTGGCTTTATTATCGGTACTTGGTGCTTCCTCTTTACTGCCTTTGCTTGTATCCTTGGTATGGTTCCAAAAATTAACTACGCTGAGAATCCAACTGCTTGGCAATTCTCTCTTCTTACAAACATCTTAACCCCAATTATTCTGATTGGATTAGGTGTGATTCTACCAGTACTTGCCAAAAAAGAACAAAAGAAACAAATCAAGTAAGTCTACTACTAGCTGGATAAAATCGCTTTTATCTTTGCTTACAAAAATTTTTTCAGCAAAAATCCCCTTGAACGTTACTGTTCAAGGGGATTTCTTTTTGTTCAATAGTCTATTTTTTACTTGGCCTCATACCAAGTTACGCCTTCATTTTCATCAGCAATGAGGGGCACACTGAGTTGAATGGCATCTTCCATGGTTTGTTTGACAAGTTTTTTAATAGCAGCTAATTCCGACTTAGGCACTTCAAGAACGATTTCATCGTGTACTTGTAGAAGCATCTTAGTCTGATAACCACCTGCAACCAAGGCTTTATCCAGCTGAATCATAGCGATTTTGAGAATATCTGCTGCTGAACCTTGGATAGGGGAATTGATCGCTGTACGTTCTGCAAAACCACGAATGTTAAAGTTACGTGAATTGATGTCTGGCAACTCACGGCGACGTTTGAAGAGGGTCTCTACATAACCTTTATCACGCGCTTCACGCACCACTTCATCCATGTAGTTTTTAATACCTGGGAAGCGTTCAAAGTAAGTATCAATATAGGCTTTTGCTTCCTTACGGCTGATGCCCAGATTATTAGACAAGCCAAAGTCTGAAATCCCGTAAACCACTCCAAAGTTAACCGCCTTGGCATTACGACGGTCATTCGGAGTCACATCCTCAGGACGTTCAATTCCAAAGACACGCATGGCTGTCGAGGTATGGATATCAGCTCCTTCTTGGAAGGCCTTAATTAAGTGCTCATCCTTAGAGATATGCGCCAAAACGCGCAACTCAATCTGTGAATAGTCCGAGCTGAGAAGGACACTGTCCTCCCACTCTGGCACGAAAGCCTTACGAATGAGACGACCTTGCTCCAAACGCACAGGAATATTTTGCAAGTTTGGATCGACACTAGACAGACGACCTGTCTGAGTCAAATCTTGCACATAGCGCGTGTGAATCTTGCCATCAGCTAAAATCCAGTCCTGCAAACCAATCACATAAGTGGATTGAATCTTAGCAATCTGACGGTAATCGAGAATTTTCTTGACGATTGGTGCAATAGGAGCTAGACGCTCCAATACATCCACGGCTGTCGAGTAACCTGTCTTGGTCTTCTTGGTATATTCGAGAGGGAGACCTAGCTTTTCAAAAAGCAATTCGCCAAGTTGTTTAGGCGAGTTGATATTAAATTCCTCACCAGCTAGGTCATAAATCTCTTGCGTCAGCTTTTCAATAACAAGCTCATTTTCAGCCTGCATTTCAAGCAAGGTTTCTTTTTTGACCTTGATTCCAGCGATTTCCATCTTAGCAAGAACAAAGGCCAGAGGCTGCTCCATTCCATAGAGAAGGTCTAGTTGCCCATTCTCACTTAACTTGTCAAGTAAAACAGGCTCTGTCTCAACCAATACAGCAACCTTACGAGCTAAGTGTTCCAAGAATTTCTCTCGCTCAGGAATAGCTTTCTTGACACCCTTACCATAGAAGGTTTCATCATCGACTAGGTAAGTTTGACCATAGAGACTAGCAATAGTTGAAATTTCATTATTCTCGACAGTAGAGAGAAGGTATTTGGCCAAACGACTGTCAAAAGCAGGAGCCTGCAAATTCAAACCAAAGCGATTTAAGAGAACTTTTGCTTTCTTAAAATCATACACTTTCAGAGCTGTTTTTTCTAGAAAATCCTTAAGAATCGGCTCCTGCAGAAGTTCCAGCTTATCTGTAGCATAGAGTTTGTCTCCGCACGACCAAGCAAAGCCAATCAAGTCATCTGTATGGTAGTTTTCTCCAAAGAGTTCAAAGTGGAAGATGGAGTCCGCACTTAGCATATCTTGACTGAATTTGTCAACCATAGTAAAGTCCAAACTCTCAGCCACATCAGCTGATGATACATTTAAAGCCTGCTTGAGTTGTTTGAAGCCCATCTCATCGTAGAATTTACCTAAGCTTTCCACATTTGGTCCGCTATAAACCAAATCATCCAGTCCAATCTCAATCGGCGCTTTCGTGTCGATGGTAGCCAGTGTTTTAGATAGGAAAGCTTGTTCCTTGTCGTTAATGAGATTTTCCTTCATCTTAGAAGCCTTCATCCCATCGATATTTTCATAAATACCTTCGAGCGAGCCATGTTCTAACAAGAGCTTGATACCCGTCTTTTCACCAATCTTGGTTACGCCAGGGATATTATCCGCCTTATCTCCCATGAGGGCTTTAAGATCAATGAACTGAGTTGGTGTGATGCCCATCTTTTCCATGAGATATTCTGGTGTAAATGCCTCAAACTCAGCTACACCTTTCTTAGAAATCTCAACCACTGTATGTTCATCTGTCAACTGGATCAAGTCCTTGTCTCCACTGACGATAGTTACGTCAAATGAATCCTTTTCAGCCAAACGACCCAGAGTCCCTATGATATCATCCGCCTCATACTGGGCTAACTCATAATGACGAATCCCAAGATGATCTAGCAACTCACGAATAAAAGGAAATTGCTCGCGAAACTCATCCGGAGTCTTAGCACGACCACCCTTATAATCAGCATACATCTCTGTACGGAAAGTCGTTTTACCCGCATCAAAAGCAACCAAGATATGACTCGGTTGAACACGCTCCAACAGGTGATTTAGCATCAAATGAAATCCATAGATTGCATTGGTATGTAGTCCATTGTCATTTTTAAAACGATCCAGTTGCTGGTAAAGTGCAAAAAATGCTCGGAAAGCAACTGAAGAGCCGTCAATTAGTAATAATTTTTTCTTGTCCATACATCCATTATAAAGGAAAGCAGAGAAAAATACCATTAGGAAGAGCCCAAATGCTGAATAACACTTATGAGGCTGGGTTTTCTACTCGAACTCCATCAGCATCAACTTGAAATCCATCGATAGTAGTATTTACTGCCAATTCTCCAGATGCATTTACATAGTAATGTTTTCCTGAAACCTGGAACCACTGACTGGTTTTCATAGCTCCAGAACTTTCCAGATAATACCAAATACCTTTATCCTTCAGCCAACCTGTCTGCATTTCACCAGATGACTTCAGATAATACCAATTCGAACCTTCTTTTAACCAGCCTGTCGTCATTCTACCATCAGCTTGCAAATGATACCAGTTCCCATTAATCTTCTTCCAACCGACTGCTTTTTGACCATTGTCATAGTAATACCAACTTGTTCCCTCTTTTTCCCAACCATTTTTAGAACTACTTGTTTTAGTTAAGGGGATATAGCGTCTGTTTCCACTTCGTGAAATATAACTAATCCATTTATATCCTTCTTTTTCAAAGGTTTGATCATAATGAACACTCTGTCCAGGTTCATAGTATTCAATAATAGTAGCTGTCAGTGTCGGCTGATCCATAATAGCTGCTTTTTCCGTAAAGTAATGTGTCCCACTAGAAGCTAGTAGAGACTGATGATGCCCTACACTAGCATTCCCAACATCTTTAAAATGAATAAAACCAGTCATAGAACTCGCTTTTACAATTCTACGATGATACGTTTCTGTATAATCGTAATTGTACTCCTCAATTTCAATCATGTCTCCAATCACGTTAGATACCCAAGCTACGTGACCATATTGCCCTCTTGTACTCCAAGCAATCGCACCAATTGCTGGTTGCTGGTCCACACGATAGCCTTCTTTTTGGGCTCGATAACCCCATTGATTGGCATTCCCATAAGCAGCTGGTAGCTCAAAACCATTGACGCTACTTAAACGAAAAGCAGCAAAAGAGGTACACTGTCCTGAGTACATGCGCCACTTATCAATTTTTTGACTTCCATTTTTATAATAATAGGGATAATCATCTCCTCGTGCCAGTGATCCATTGTTTGCCTGGTTGGCATGAACAGTTCCTCCACCAAACAAAAAAGCTCCTGCTAGTAATAGTGAAGCTGATCCTACAGCTGTCTTTCTGAGAAAAGTTCCCTTTTTATGTCCTGCTTTAGTAAATGTCATTCATTCTCCTTCAAATAATTAGATTTTTGAGGTTGACCTCATCTATATCATTCGAAAGAAAATAAAAAAAGTGAGAAATCTTCTCACTTTCATGATTATCCTTAATCCAAATAATGAATCAGGTTCTTTTCTGTTAAAATATCTGAATAGGTGAAAGATTCAACATAGACATTAGCCTGTTTGTCTCCTTCAACATTTCCAAACTCAACGATGAAGAGCGATGGATAAACCTCAATTAGTTTTCCTAAACGATTTTTTTGGCGTTTACGACCATTTTCTAAGGTCATTTCCACCACTTGTCCCTCATGCGCCTTAATCTCTTCTTTAATTTTTTTCATTTTAGCCACATCTGTAAATGCGTCTGTCATCTTGGTTCCTCCATCTTAGAAATACTTGAAAATTTATTATATTCTTTTTGGAAAATCAATTCTACCGTTCCGCGAGCACCGCTACGGTTTTTCTCGATAATCACTTCTACTTTATTATTTGGAATGCCTTCCTCCTCTTCACCACCGCGCTCATAATAGTCATCACGATAGAGAAAGGCTACGATATCAGCATCCTGTTCAATAGATCCAGATTCACGAATATCAGACAAAACTGGTCTCTTATCTTGACGTTGCTCTACACCACGAGAAAGCTGACTAAGAGCTATAACTGGAACTTTGAGTTCTTTTGCTAAGATTTTTAACTGACGGGAAATCTCAGATACTTCTTGTTGACGATTTTCTCGACCAGTCCCTGTGATCAGCTGAAGATAGTCAATCAAAATCAAGCCTAGATTACCTGTTTCTTGAGCCAGTTTACGAGAACGAGAGCGAATTTCTGTGATCCGAATCCCTGGTGTATCATCAATGTAGATACTTGCATTAGCCAGATTACCCTGAGCAATCGTATACTTGCGCCATTCTTCCTCAGTCAATTGACCTGTACGGATAGAATGCGACTCTACCAAGCCTTCCGCAGCCAGCATACGATCGACCAAACTTTCAGCACCCATTTCCAGAGAGAAAATAGCAACTGTCTTGTCTAATTTGGTTCCGATATTTTGCGCAATATTCAAAGCAAAGGCTGTCTTACCAACCGCAGGACGAGCTGCCAAAATAATCAATTCTTCCTCATGCAGACCTGTCGTCATGTGATCTAAATCTCGATAACCTGTCGCAATACCCGTGATATCTGAAGTCTGTTGCGAACGAGCTTCTAAATTCCCAAAGTTGATATTCAATACATCGCGAATATTTTTAAAGCCATTTCGATTGGCATTCTCACTAACGTCAATCAAGCCTTTTTCTGCACGAGCAATAATTTCGTCAGCAGGTTGAGAAGCTTCATAGGCTAGGTTTACAGACTCTGTCAACTTAGCAATTAGACGTCTAAGCATAGCCTTTTCTGCTACAATTTTAGCATAGTATTCCGCATTGGCAGAGGTTGGCACCGAATTGACAATCTCAACCAGATAAGACAAGCCTCCAATAGTTTGTAAATCACCCTGGCTATCTAGTATCGTCCGAACTGTGGTTGCATCAATAGCATCTCCACGATCAGATAAATCAACCATAGCCTGAAAAATCAAACGGTGAGCATACTTAAAGAAGTCCTGTGAATCGATATATTCTCGGACAAAAACGAGTTTAGTCTCATCAATAAAAATGGCTCCTAAAACAGATTGTTCTGCCAGGATATCTTGAGGCTGAACACGCAGTTCTTCAACTTCTGCCATCAGACTTTCCTTCCTTTTACAATATTGTCAACCAATCGTAAATTAAGCTTCCTTGACACGAAGATTGATTACACTTGTTACATCTTGATAAATCTTAACCGGAACATCAATCAAACCAACTGCTCGAATTGGTGATTGAACTTGAATGTGGCGTTTATCAATTTTAATACCAAATTGTTTTTGCAATTCTTCTGCAATCTTCTTGTTAGTAATTGACCCAAATGTTCGTCCGTCTGGACCAACTTTTTCGACAAACTCAACGATTGTTTCTTCTGCTTCCAGTTTTGCTTTAATTTCCTTCGCTTCTGCAAGCATCTCTGCATGTGCTTTTTCTTCTGATTTTTGCTTACCGCGCAATTCACCAATAGCTTGAGCTGTAGCTTCCTTAGCAAGGTTTTTCTTAATTAAAAAGTTTTGTGCATATCCAGTTGGCACTTCTTTAATTTCACCTTTTTTCCCTTTACCTTTAACATCTGCTAAAAAGATTACTTTCATTCTTCTGACTCCTTTTCTTTTGTTTCATTAAAAATAACTGTTTTCAGTTTATCTCCTGCTTCTTGCAGGCTCATATCTGTCAGACGTGCCGCAGCTAAGTTAAAGTGACCACCGCCACCTAACTCTTCCATAATTCGCTGGACATTGATCTTACTTCTGCTTCGCGCAGAAATGGAGATTGCTCCTTGACTATTCTTAGCAACTACAAAGCTGGCCTCTATACCAGACATGGCAAGCATAGCATCAGCAGCCTTACTAATAACAACCGTATCGTACTCTTTATCCTCCAAAGCTTGAGCAACCAGGATTGATGGCTGTACCATTTGCCCCTGCAAAATGAGTTCATTTACCAATCGATATTCTTCAAAATCAGTGGCTGAAATTTCCTGAATGACAATGCTATCACTCCCTCTCGTTCTGAGATAACTTGCAACATCAAAAGTTCGACTAGTTACCCGAGAGGTGAAATTTTTAGTATCCAGCATCATCCCTCCCATAAGAACACTAGCCTGAATACGACTCAAACGTTTCTTCTTAGAGTTTTGAAATTGAATCAATTCTGTTACTAGTTCACTAGCACTACTAGCTCCACTCTCGATATAGGTAATGACCGAATTATCTGGAAAATCTTGGTCACGACGATGATGGTCAATGACAATCGTCTGGGTAAACAAGTCATAAAACTCTTTGGATAAGGTTAAAGCTGTCTTAGAATGGTCAACCATCACCAACAAGGAGCGTTTGGTAACCATTGTCATCGCTTGATTTAAAGGAAGAAGTTTTGAAACACCCTCATCTTCCAAATAATTGACCGCTCGAGCGATATCTGGAGACAGCTGTGTAGGATCATAAACCACATAACTATCTTCTAGTACATTACTCGAAAACAACTGCATTCCAACTGCTGAACCAAGAGCATCCATGTCAAGATTCTTGTGACCAACAACAAAAACTCGATCGACACTTTTAAGTTTATCTGAGATAGCTGTCATCATAGCACGAGTTCGTGTCCGAGTTCGTTTAACAGATGCTGCTGAACCGCCTCCAAAGTAGATTGGATTTTTGGTTTCATCATTCTCTTTTACAACTACTTGGTCACCACCACGAACTTCGGCTAAGTTGAGATTGAGGAGAGCAACCTTCCCAATCTGGTCATGATTCCCATCACCATAGGAAACTCCTATACTCATCGTTAGTGGTAAATTCCGTTGCTTAGCTTCCTCACGAAAGGTATCAATTACAGAAAACTTATCCTGCATCAAGTGATCAAGTACAGTGTAATCAGTAAATAGATAAAACCGATCCATACTCACTCTACGAGAAAACATGGCATGTTTCCCAGCAAATTCTGAAACAAAATTTGCAACAAAGCTATTAATATGACTAATGTCTGATTCAGACGTTTCATTTTCCAAATCATCATAGTTATCAACTGAGATAATCCCGATTACCGGTCTACTTGTCACAAGCTCAGCAGTCGCCTCATACTCACCAGAAACATCAAAAAAGTATAAGACACCTGAATTTCTATCTAAATGCACTGCATAACGTTTCTCCCCAATAATGGCATAAGCCCCTGGAGTAGAAATCGAACTCTTTAAAATCTTTTGAAATTGAGGAAAATCAATTTCTCCATCCTCAGTTGTTAAAATTAATTCTGCATAGGGATTGAACCATTCAATCTCACTGCTGTTCATGTTTAATTTAACAACCCCGACAGGCATTTGCTCTAGGAGGGCACTCAAACTATCCGTAGCCTGATGATTGACATACTGGATTTGCTCGATATCCGTTTTTTTATAATATTTTCTCTGGAAATTAAATAGCAGAACATAGAATACGATAAATAAAAATAGACTTGCTATAGTGATAAGATTATCCTTTACTAACACAATCAAAATGGTCATAATCGTAAAGGTTACTATAGCAATCAGATACATAAAAAAGGGATTTATTTCATTTTTTTTCATTACAAACCTCTTGCGCATTATTATACCATAAATGTAGCCAAAATGCGACTTTTAAAGAGGAAACACTATTTTCAAATAATAGTAAAACATCCAAACTAAAAAGTGGTTTACACTAGTGTAAACCACTTTCAAAGACTAATTTTTTTGATTATTTAACTTCTAGAAGACCAATATCTCCATCTTCACGACGATAAATAACATTTGTTGTTTCATCTTCAACATCTACATAGATAAAGAAGTCGTGTCCCAATAAATCCATCTGTAAGATAGCTTCTTCCAAATCCATTGGTTTCAAATCAATTTGTTTTGAACGAACAACTTTTGGTTGTGCTACATCTAAGTCCTCAACTAAAGCATCTGTAAAGAGTTGACTTGTAGATACTTTATTTCTGTTCTTACGTTCAATTTTAGTTTTGTTTTTACGAATCTGACGCTCAATCTTATCTGTCACCAAATCAATAGAACCGTACATATCTTGAGAAATATCTTCTGCACGAAGAGTAATAGATCCAAGCGGAATTGTTACTTCAACTTTAGCAGTCTTTTCACGATAAACTTTCAAGTTAACACGCGCATCCAATTCTTGATCTGCTTGGAAGTATTTTTCGATCTTTTCGAGTTTAGAAACTACATAATCACGAATTGCTTCTGTTACTTCTAGGTTTTCACCACGGATACTATATTTAATCATATAAGTACCTTCTTTCTAAACATATTTGTTTTTCTAATTATATTATAACGCTTTCATATTTTTTTTGCAAACTTTTTCCTCATCTTGCGAGGGAAAAAGTTTTAATATTCTGACAACCAGCCTCTAAAAACATACTTTTAAGACGATTCAAGGTAGTTCCAGTTGTATAAATATCATCAAAGAGTAAGATATTTTCTGGGAGCTTCACTCCATCTTTCAACAAAAAGGGAAATTCTGCAAGTAAGCGATCCGATCGATTTTTTGAAGAACTAGCCTCCACTTCTTTTTTAACCAAAATATCCAGATATGTTAACCCTGTCTCCTTTATCAGGCCTTCAACTTGATTAAAGCCTCTGCTTTTTAAACGCTGGTCACTCAGAGGAACAATCACAATCTGATAGTTCTTATACTTCTTTAACTCTTTTTGCAATATCTCAGAAAATACCTTTCTAAGAAGATAATCACCATCAAATTTATAGCGACTAAAATATTCTTTCATGGCCTGATTATAGGAATAAAGAGCCACATGATCAACCTTTACACCTTTTTTACACCAAAATTGACAATCTTGACAGATGATTGACATTCCTTTTTTAAAACAAGTAGGACAATGATTACCACCAATACTCTCGAAAGACGAAATACAGGATTCACAGACTAGTTCCTCCTCCTTTTTAAAACAGAGCAAGTTAGTAAAAGTTATCTCTGTTTGTAAACTTTTACCACACAATAAACACTTCATACTCCTGCCTCTTGATTCATTTGTTTAATCTCCTTTATGGCTCTCTTAATGGACTGATTGAGTCCGTCATGGAAAAATATAAGTTCTCCAGTAGGACGATCCATGCTTCTTCCAACTCGTCCACCAATTTGTACTAAACTTGACTTGGTAAAGAGTTGATGATTGGCTTCCACCACAAAAACATCTACACGAGGGAAGGTAACTCCACGCTCTAATATAGTTGTGCTTATTAATATCGTCAACTCTCCATCTCGAAAGGCCTGTACCTGCTCTAATCGGTCTTCCGTAATTGAGGATACAAAGCCTATTTTCTCATTCGGAAACTTCTCCTGCAAAATTTCTTTTAGCTTTTCTCCCTTTTTAATCTCAGAGGCAAAGATTAGTAAGGGATAGGCCGTCTTTCTCTGTTTCTCAATGTAAAGTTTTAATTTTGGAGGTAAGCCATTTTTTTCTAAATATCTATTAAAATGCGATAACCAGATTGGCTTGGGAACAATGAGAGGATTTCCATGAAAACGACGAGGTAAACTGAGACGCTTTAACTCCCCTTGTTTAACTTTTCTATCTAACTCATCAGTTGACGTTGCTGTTAAAAATATTCTCAATCCGGTCTCCTTTACACAATTATTGACAGCATGGTAAAGTACAGGATTATCAACATAAGGAAAGGCATCCACTTCATCCACAATCAATAAATCAAAAGCTTGATAAAATTTTAATAGTTGGTGAGTGGTTGCTACAACTAAAGGTGTACGAAAATAGGGATCCGACTCCCCATGTAGTAGTGCAATCTCACATGCAAAATCATTTTGTAATCGTTTATGGAGCTCTAGGCAAACATCAATTCGTGGACTGGCCAGACAAACAGTTCCACCCTGATTTATCACCTTGGCAACAACTTGGTAGATCATCTCTGTCTTACCAGCTCCTGTCACTGCATGTACCAAGGTGGCCTCCTTCTTATCTACCGCCTGAAGGAGTCCTTGTGATACTCGCTCTTGAAATGGAGTCAGTTGACCTGACCATTTGAGTACATCTTGCTTTGGAAAACATTCTTGCGGAAAGTAATAGAGTTTTTGATCACTTCTTATTCGCTTCATAATCAAGCATTCTCGACAATAAAAAGCACCAACAGGCAAATGCCATTCTTCTTTTATCTGACTACCACAACGCTGACAATATTGTTGGCCCTTCTCTTTTTTTATGGATGGAATTTGTTTTGCTAGTTGTCTCTCCTCAAAACTTAATTCTTGTTCCGTAAAAAGGCGACCGAGATAATTTGGATTTACTTTCATATTTCTTTATTCGTAAAATGTAGAACTTTACGCTATTTTTTAGTACAATAAAAATATGGAATACAGAACTATAAAAGAGGACGGACAAGTCCAAGAAGAAATCAAAAAATCACGCTTTATCTGTCATGCCAAGCGTGTCTATAGTGAAGAAGAGGCTCGTGATTTTATCACAGCTATCAAAAAAGAACACTATAAAGCGACCCACAACTGCTCTGCCTTTATTGTCGGTGAACGTAGTGAAATCAAGCGAACCAGTGATGACGGAGAGCCTAGTGGAACTGCTGGTATTCCTATGCTAGGAGTTCTGGAGAATCACAACCTTACTAATGTCTGTGTGGTAGTTACTCGTTATTTCGGCGGTATTAAACTAGGGGCTGGTGGTTTGATACGCGCTTATGCTGGTAGTGTTGCCCTAGCAGTTAAAGAAATTGGCATTATTGAAATCAAAGAGCAGGCAGGGATACAGATTCACATGACCTATGCCCAGTATCAAGAATATGGGAATTTTCTTAAAGAGCATAATCTCATAGAATTAGAGACAAACTTTACAGATCAAGTTGACACTATGATTTTCATTGATAAAGAAAAGAAAGACGGTATCAAGGCTGATCTCATTGAATTTTTCAATGGAAAAGTTACTCTAACTGACAAAGGTTTACGTGAAGTTGAAGTACCTGTAAACCTATCGTAAAGAAAGGAAATATCATATGGCTTTTGGAAGATTAATTCAGGGACTCGCTGGAAACTTCAGTGAGCAAAGTAAAGAAGCTCTTACCAAGGAGTTTGGACAATATTTATTAGAAAATGAAGAAATTCAAAGCGGATATAAACTCATTCGTGACTCAATTATCTTTACAAACATCCGAATCATCTTTACAGATAAACAAGGGGCGACCGGACGGAAGATGTCTATCAAATCAATTTTCCTCATGAACATCGTTAATGTTGAGATGGAAACTGCTGGACTTGGGATTGATGATAGTGAGATTACGATTACTTATTTAGAAAATGCCTTTTTAAAATCTCACAATGAGCATTTTAATTCTCAAAAATTTGAATTTCCAAAGAAAACTGATATTGTACCTCTTTACACCTATCTATTTGACTTAGCTTATCATAATCATTTGAATATGAATGGTTTGAATCACTGATATAAAAAAATCCTATCACTCCGATAGGATTTCTATATTTTACAAAAGTTAAAGTTAGCGTTATACTAGTAGCATCTTATATAAAGAGGTGCTAATATGGCAATTTATAACAATATCACAGAACTCATCGGTAGAACACCGATTGTTAAATTAAATAACATTGTACCAGAAGGTGCAGCAGATGTTTATGTAAAACTTGAAGCTTTTAACCCAGGATCGTCTGTTAAGGACCGTATCGCCCTAAGCATGATTGAAAAAGCAGAACAAGAGGGTAAACTCAAACCAGGTTCTACTATTGTGGAAGCAACAAGTGGAAATACTGGTATCGGACTTTCATGGGTTGGTGCTGCTAAAGGTTACAAAGTTGTCATCGTTATGCCTGAAACAATGAGCGTGGAACGTCGTAAAATTATCCAAGCTTATGGAGCTGAACTAGTCCTCACTCCTGGTAGCGAAGGAATGAAAGGTGCGATTGCTAAAGCGCAGGAAATTGCTGCTGAGCGTGATGGTTTCCTACCATTACAGTTTAATAACCAAGCTAACCCAGAAGTTCACGAAAGAACAACAGGAGCTGAAATTCTAGCTGATTTCGGAGCTGATGGTTTAGATGCCTTTGTTGCTGGTGTTGGTACTGGAGGAACTATTTCTGGTGTTTCTCATGCTCTTAAAACTGCTAACTCAAACATTCAAGTTTTTGCTGTTGAGGCAGACGAGTCAGCTATTTTGTCTGGTGAAAAACCAGGTCCTCACAAAATTCAAGGTATCTCTGCTGGATTCATTCCAGATACACTTGATACAAAAGCTTACGATGGTATCGTTCGTGTAACATCAGATAACGCTCTTGCACTTGGCCGTGAAATCGGTGGAAAAGAAGGATTCTTAGTCGGTATTTCTTCTGCAGCAGCTATCTATGCAGCAATTGAAGTCGCTAAAAAACTTGGAGCAGGTAAAAAAGTCCTTGCGCTTGCACCAGATAATGGAGAACGTTATCTATCTACAGCACTCTATGAATTCGAAGTGTAGTCTCCTAAATACACTAAGCCCTTGTATAGGGCTTTTTGTTTACCTTTTAAAATAAAAAAAGGATTCATATGAGTCCCCCTCCAACAAAAGAAAAGGAAGCAAATTAGCTTCCTTACTTTTTTATTAGTTATTCAAGGCTGCTGCCATTGTAGCTGCAACTTCTGCTTCAAAGTCGTTTGCAGCTTTTTCGATACCTTCACCAACTTCAAAGCGAGCGAACTCAACTACTGAAGCGTTAACTGATTCAAGGTAAGCTTCAACTGTCTTGCTGTCATCCATGATGTAAACTTGTGCAAGAAGTGTGTATGCTTGGTCAACTTTAGTATTGTCAAGCAAGAAACGATCCATTTTACCTGGGATGATTTTATCCCAGATTTTTTCTGGTTTGCCTTCTGCAGCCAACTCAGCTTTAATATCAGCTTCAGCTTGAGCAATCACTTCATCAGTTAATTGAGCTTTTGATCCATATTTTAAGTGTGGAAGAGCTGGTTTACCAACCATAGCACGGCTTTCGTTATCTTGGTCGATAACGTGGTTCAATTGTGCCAACTCATCTTTAACAAATTGCTCATCCAATTCTTTGTATGAAAGAACTGTTGGTTTCATAGCAGCGATGTGCATTGAAATTTGTTTAGCAAGTGCTTCGTCTCCACCTTCGATTACAGAGATAACACCGATACGTCCACCGTTGTGTTGGTATGCTCCGAAGTGTTGTGCATCTGTTTTTTCAATCAAAGCAAAGCGACGGAATGAAATTTTTTCTCCGATAGTTGCTGTTGCAGACACATAAGCTGCTTCAAGAGTTTCACCTGAAGGCATTGTCAAAGCAAGAGCTTCTTCGTTGTTAGCTGGTTTTCCTTCTGCGATCGCTTTAGCTGTTGCGTTTACCAACTCAACAAATTGAGCGTTTTTCGCAACGAAGTCAGTTTCAGCATTTACTTCAACAACTGCTGCAACGTTACCGTCAACATAAACACCAGTCAAACCTTCTGCAGCAACACGGTCAGCTTTCTTAGCTGCTTTTGCCATACCTTTTTCGCGAAGCAATTCAATCGCTTTTTCGATATCGCCTTCCACTTCAACTAATGCTTTTTTAGCGTCCATAACACCAGCACCAGATTTTTCACGCAACTCTTTAACAAGTTTAGCTGTAATTTCTGCCATTTTGATTCTCCTATATTTTTTAAAAATAGGAGAGCCGGGCTAAGCCCCGCCCTCCTAGGTAATTACTATTTATTATGAATTAAGCGTTGTCGCCTTCTACAACTTCAACGATTTCTTCGATTGAGTCTGCTTGAGCTTCTGAAGCTGCAAATTCTGCTTCAACTGCTGCAACAGCATCTTCACCTTGGCGACCTTCGATGATAGCGTCTGCCAATTTAGCTGTGATCAACTTAACTGCGCGGATAGCGTCATCGTTAGCTGGGATGATTACATCGATATCGTCTGGATCAGTGTTTGTGTCAACCATCGCTACAACTGGGATACCCAATTTTTTAGCTTCTTTAACAGCGATTTGCTCTTTATGTGGGTCAACTACGTACATTACATCTGGGATACGAGGCATATCTTCGATACCACCCAAGAATTTTTCAAGACGTGCACGTTGTTTGTTAAGAAGTGCAACTTCTTTCTTAGGAAGAACTTCAAAAGTTCCATCTTCTTCCATACGTTTGATTTCTTTCAAACGAGCGATACGTTTTTGGATTGTTCCCCAGTTTGTAAGAGTTCCACCCAACCAACGGTGGTTGATGAAGTATTGACCTGAACGTACTGCTTCTTCAGCAACTGCGTCAGCTGCTTGTTTCTTAGTACCAACAAACAATACAACTGCATCATTAGCTGCAGCATCACGCATGAAGTCGTATGCTTGGTCAGCGTATTTTACAGTTTGTTGCAAGTCGATAACGTGGATTCCGTTACGTTCAGTGAAGATGTACTTAGCCATCTTAGGGTTCCAGCGACGAGTTTGGTGACCAAAGTGTACACCAGCCTCAAGAAGTTGTTTCATTGAAATTACTGCCATGAGTATTTCTCCTTTTTGTTTTTTTCCTCTCCTTGATTTCAGCTTGCAAAACGACCCGAAGGCAACAGCTTCACAATTCATCAAGAATGAGTATTATCGTTTACACGACAAGTTACATTGTATCATAGTTGAGCCTTTTTTTCAAGTAATTTTGCTAGTTTTTCCTTCATAACCTAACTTCCAAACAGAAATTTTAAAAAAATTTATTAACTTTAAATAAAAAACATCCCAACATAAATTGTTACTGCTAAATGTGCAATAACCGCTTATGTTGAGATTCAGATAAATACAAAATATTTCGAGTTGATAACTTAAATATTTTGATATGAAAGAATCTACTTTATATTTTTTGATAGCAAGTGTCATATCTTCATACTCTATGTTAGTAAATAAAGCTTCATAAAGATTAAACTTGCCAATAAATCTTTGACTTTCTACTTGCTACTTCGCAGTTTTTTACGGATTTTATAGGCTATATTAAACAAGAAATACAATGAGCTAGTTGGATAATTAAACTCACCAGCAAATTCCTCGATAGTGGGATTAAACTTAGATTTAAAATTAAATAACCCACCCTCTAAATGATTTTCAATTCCACCCATATTATGAGTCTCTGCTCCACGTTCAAATGAATGCTGAGCAGTCTCAAACCATGTTGGAATAGCAGGTTGATAATGTCTAAATTCCTCATTCATTCCAGCATATAAGTTTTCAGAAGTTTTCCCAAATTCGATGGTTAAAGTTCCAGACAATGGAACGACACTGTCCCCTCTATCAATATGGCTCTTAAGAAAAGAAATTTCTTCCTCTAATCGTTTTCTCTCTTGCTGATTCTCTTTTATTTTGCCTTCTTTTGTTTTATCAGTAAATTTCTGCGCTATTTTAAGATTCTTTTCGAGTTGCTGCTCAACTTCTTTCAGTCTATTAGGTAAATCTAAGTAGCTCAGTGTGATAAAAGAGTGATCAGGATAAGTAGTCAGTAACTTCTGATAATAATCTTTGCCTCGTAAACTGATATTCTTACGAGACTCTGTTTTCTTCATTAAAAATGAAAATTCATCTAATAAGTCGAGTCCACCGAATTTCACTTCCAATCCTTTATTTCTTGCAGTTCGGATTGCCTGTCTAGTAGACTTGGATAGTTGATCTAGCGAGAAGTTTTCTTTATGAATATTAGCTTGAAAACGAGGTTGTATGTTTTCTGCCATATCCTTTGTCAAACCTGTCCAATGAACTTTGTTTTTTTGCAATTCCTCAACAATTTCAAAAGTTTTAGAATTTTGAATAGTTTCTTGGTCGATAAGACTTCGACTGATAAACAAACTTGGATCAAATTCAACCATTATTGCATGGCTTTTTTTAGCAAGTTTTTTCAATGTTAAAAGCACAAATTTCAGAAGTTCTTTATCTTCATAATTAATAACTGGGCCTCTTGGAATATAGAACATGGAAAATCCTAATGGAAGAGGCTGAATTAAGATGTTCGCTACTCCAACTAGTTGATTCTCTTTATAAAATCCAACTCTCTCATTCCCCCAAGTATCCTTTATCTTGGCCCAATCACTACTCTGCAATAAATTCCCTTGAGGATGATTTTCTAAAAATAAATCCCACTCTTGAACATCAACATTCATTTTATAAGTAAACATAATTCCAGTACCAACTCTCTTAAAATCTTGTTATTATTTCGTTAGATAAACATATTTATTCTAGCTACATATCTGATAATTTTCATCCCATCTTTCATTCCATAATGACAAAAACATTCTGATGAAAATTTTTTATTAACATGCTACAATCGTACTAAATCTCTACGTTTCATTTTACTTTAACTAAACTATTAGAAGAATGGAAAATAAGTTCAAGTAATTATATAATGAAATTTATTTTTCAGCACTATACAAAGGGTGAGATTAATAAAATCTCACCCTAAATTTAGTAATAATCAGTATGTTAGTTTGGATAAATGTATCTTACTGTACCACGTGATGCTGTAGGATTAAACCATCCACGATAATTTCCAATTGGTTGAGTTCCACTACCATCATAGTTACATTCTGAAACTTGAATACGCGTCGTTGATTCAACAGCTGTAACAACCGCTACGTGTCCATATCCACCATCATCCCAACAAGCAATCGCACCAACTTGTGGTGTAGAACCTGTACGGAAACCTGCTGCTGCTGCACTAGTAGCCCACTGACCACCATTACCCCAATAATCACCAGCCCATGGAGCCAAGGTCTTAGCACCCCATGTACATTGACCTGCAGGATAACTAGAAGCGTTTGAACTATAAGTTGGTCGTTGACTTACAGTCGTTGCTGCAGGTGTATAGCTTGATTCATCATCTGATGACGAACTTGAAGTTGCTTGTACTTGTGCAGCAAAAGTTGTGTTAGCTGAAGCTGCAAGCGATTGTTGTTGACTTGCTTGTTTAGCTTTATAAGCTGCCTCTGCTACTGCTGCTGCTTTGGCTTCTGCCTCCGCTGCCGCTTTTTTCTCTAACAAGCTAGCCTTTTCATTTTCTGCTGTAGCTTTTTCAGCTGCAAGATTTAACTCAGCTACTTTCAACTCTGCTTGTTTTGTTGTCAAAGCTTGAGCATCGTCAGCAAGTGTTTGTTGGTTAGCAATAACTGTATTGATTGCTTCGTTGTTTGCAACTTGTTTTTCAGAAATAGCTTTCTTATCTTCTTTTTGTTGTTGCAACATTTTATTGTTTGCTGATACAATTTCACTCATAGCTGCTACACGAGAAATAGCTTCTGTGATTGAGTCAGAGTTAATAATCGTATTGATGTAACTTGTAGCAGTTCCGTTCGTTTGTGCACTACGAGCTTGGTTTTCAAGTGATTCATTACGCGCTACGATATTTTTTGAAAGCTCTGCGATTTCTCCTTCAAGTTTTTTAGATTCTTCTTGAAGCTTTTCATTTTCAGATTGTAATTTTTCTTGCTCTGATTGAATAGCTGAAACTTTAGTTTGAATTTCGTCTACTTGTTTTTGAGCTTCTTTCTGTTGCGCTGTCAAGTTACTAATTTTACTATCTTGAGCAGCAATCTTTGCATCTGTTGTATTTGCTTTAACACTTGAAAGAACAGCTCCTTGTGAGACCAATACTGTACTTAACAAAAGTGATGCTAGGATTTTTTTCTTCATAAGTGTAAATACTCCTTCTTTTAAGACAATACTAGTATATCAAAAAAAGGCCTAATAAATATTACGCCTTTATTACAGTTTTGTTTCTTTCTTATAGATATAATTTTTCAAAAATAAACTGGAAAACTAACATCCATAGACAGTTTAATATCATTGATGGAACTAGACCATAAACGATAAAAACTGTTATACTTTCAGCAGTTAATCCAATCATTTGTGCTACAAGAAAACTGCCAAATTCAAAAGAGAAAGTCATCATTAAAATAGCTAATAGTCTAGTCCATCTATTTGATAAAATGACCGCATTATTTTTATAAATGATTGCACCAATAATAACGAAAAGAAGACTAGCAATCCCTACTAAATGGAAAAAATAAATATCGTATATAAGACCAATAAATAAGCAATAAACTAAAAATAGATACTCTGATACTTCAATAGTTTCAAACAACAAGAAGATGAAGATAAAGTGGCTCACAATTTGAAAATGTGGAAAAAAACTATTTACAAATTGCCCTAAATGACTGTCTATTAAGACAATTATAGGCAAGAGTAAAAACATCCCTATCTGCTTCAACAGTCTCATGATGGATTCCCCACTAACTCTACGACTTTTAGATTCATTGGATCAGCATGTAGTTTAACCATAACTTCTCTTGTTAGATAGTCACTACTATGGGTAACTGATACAACCTCCCCTACTGGAATGTCTGTAGTTTTAAAGTTACCCAGACCTCCTGTTACTACTTTGTCTCCTTGGCTGATATCACTACTACTATTTAACTGGCTAATTTTAAGCAAATCTTTTTCTTTGTCGTACCCAATGATAATACCGTATATACTAGTAGAACCGTGCTGGATTTTAACGGAGATTTTCTCCGTATTTTCAGCATTAGTCAATAAGTTGATCACAGTTGAGTTATCTTCAACCTTTCCCACGCTTCCAATCAGTCCTCCACCAGCTATAACAAGCATATTGCTTGTCACACCTTGTTTAGAACCTGCATCAATTGTTAGCTCTTGTTTCCAGGTTGCAGGAGTTCTCATGATAACGTCAGAGGCAATCAACTTGGTTGCATTCAATTTTGATTTCATATCCAGTAACTGACGTAGTTGCTCATTTTCTTCTTTCAGACTGTCTGCTTCATTCGTTTCCTTCTTCATCTGATAGAGTTCTTTTTTGAGTGTTTCATTCTCGTTATAGGTTCTGGTCAAACGACCTAAATCAGATTTTACGGAAGAAAGCCATTGAAAAGGCTTTTGCACTATTCTATCAACTAATGAAATTCCATCTCCAGCTTTTGTCACAACTGCACTTGATTGTGTTGTCACTAAAAAAACGGATACCACTAATATAACGACAAATAGAACAATGATATATTTTGATTTTTTAAAATGGTTCATACCTCTACCCTATCTCATTCTACACTTCACTTTAGGATTTCAATAAAAATAGAATGCCACCCAATACACAAATAAGTAATAGAGTTACACTATCTTTATTCATCCATTTCAACTGTCGATACTGGCTGCGGCCATTTCCACCTTGATAGCCTCTAGCTTCCATGGCTGTAGCAAGAGAATCCGCTCGTTTCAAACTTGTAGCGAACAAAGGAATCAAAATAGGAATCATAGCCTTAACCTTTTGAATTACATTACCTTCTCCGAAATCAACACCACGCGCCTTTTGAGCATTCATAATGCGAATCGTATCATCCATCAAGGTTGGTACAAATCGCAAACTCATAGACAACATGAGCCCAATCTCATGAACTGGAACCTTAAATCTTTTTAAAGGTCCAAGCAAGGATTCAACCGCTGTTGCCAAGCTCAATGGCATGGTTGTCAAAGTAAGCAAGGTTGAGAAAAAGATAATCAACACAAAACGACAAAAAATAATTCCTGCCTGCTCAATACCATAGCTTGTGATTTTTATAAACCCTACCTCGAACAAGACATCTCCACCTGAGATAAAGAAAAGTTGAAAAAGGGTTGTAAAAGCAATTAGAAAAAACATAGACCGCAAACCTTTTATGAAAAAGGATAAGGGAACTTCTGATAAAGCTACAAATATAGCTGTTGCAACGAAAAGGATCAAATTTGTTATTGGATTATTGGCCCAAAAAGCGATGATAATCAATAAAATCATTGCTACTAACTTACTACGAGGATCTAGACGATGAATAATCGAATTTCCTGGTATGTATCGACCTAAAATCATATTATCCATTGATAAACTCCTTAAACTCCTCTATCGTTATCGGCAATTGTTCGAAAGAAATTCCTCTGTCAACTAGCCTTTGAGCAAATCGTGTGATTTTAGGAACACCCAATTGGATTTTTTCCATAAATTCGACATTTTGAAAGACAAGACTTGGCTTCCCACCCTTAACTAGTTTCCCTTTTTCCATCACATAAACTTGGTCAGCAAATTCGGCCACATCATCCATAAGGTGGGTTACTAAAACAATTGTTATGCCATCTTGATGAAGCTTTTTAAACAAGGCCATCAACTCTTTCCGACCAATTGGGTCCAAACCAGCTGTTGGCTCGTCTAAGACCAAAATGCTAGGCTCCATCGCCAAAATTCCAGCAATAGCAACCCGTCTCATTTGTCCCCCTGAAAGTTCAAACGGGCTTCGTTCAAAGAGGGATTCATCGATTCCTACTAAAGCTAGTTTTTCACGCGCGATAGCTTCTGCCTCTTCTAAAGAAACTCCAAAATTTTGAGGTCCAAAAGCCACATCTTTTAGGACAGTTTCCTCAAAAATTTGGTTCTCTGCAAACTGAAATACCAAACCAACTTGCTTGCGAATTTGACGAATTTGCTTATTGACAGATGTTGATGTAATTAATGTATCAAAGACACGAACACTTCCCTCTGTAGGAACCAACAAACCATTCAAAAGTTGAAGGATTGTAGACTTTCCGCTTCCTGTATGCCCAATAATCGCAGTATAAGAGCCATCCTCTATTGACAAACTGACATCTGACAAAGCAGCTGAAGCAAAGGGTGTTCCTTCCTGATACGTATAACTAACATTGTCTAGAATAATTCCCATAAAGCCTCCTCAAGTTCCTCCTCCGTTAGATAGAACTCTGGCAAGTCCAAACCACTGGTACGTAGCGATTCTCTTAATTGGTTGACAAAGGGTTGATCTAAGCCAATTTGATCTAAATCTGATCTAGAAAATAACTCTCTAGGAGTGCTAGTTGACTCGACTTCTCCTTTTTTCATCACCAAAACTCTGTCACTCATGGCCACCTCATCCAGATCATGCGTAATGGAGATGACTGTCATCTGATGGTCTTTGCGAATCTTCTGGACTATCTTAATCAACTCTAATCGTCCCTCAGGGTCCAACATACTTGTAGCCTCATCCAAGATTAAAATATCTGGTCGCAGAGCAACAACACCTGCAATAGCTACTCTCTGCTTCTGACCTCCTGACAAGCGAGCTGGTTCCTTTTTAGCAAATTCAGCCATCCCAACCAATGATAAAGCCTCAGAAACGCGTTTCTTCATCTCTTCAAGTGGGATTCCTTGATTTTCCAGTCCAAAAGCAACGTCGTCTTCAACAGTTGCTCCTACGAATTGGTTATCAGGATTTTGAAAGACCATACCAATCTTACGTCTTTTTTCCCAGACATTTTCTGGAGTTAGGCAATCACCGTCTATCCAAATTTCTCCAGATTCAGCCTCGAGCAAACCATCAATCAAGCGAACTGTCGTTGATTTTCCACTACCATTATGACCAACGATAGACAACCATTCTCCACGTTTCACGTGAAACGAAATGTTATGAACATCATAATGTTCTTGATCTGCCTGATATCGAAAAGACAGGTCTTTTATCTCAATAATCGATTCCATATCTAACGAAAGGTTCCTTTAAACAAATATGCGCTTCCCTTGAAATAATCATAACCAGAATAAACTGTGAAGAACAAGGCAATATAAAGAGTTATCTGACCAAGCACATTCCAGTGAAGTAGCAAGAATATAATCGCAAACATCTGACTAAATGTCTTGATTTTTCCAGGCATAGCAGCAGCTAGAACAGTACCTCCTGTTTCAACTAAGAGCAAGCGCAAACCAGTGACTGCAAGTTCACGGCAGATAATAACTGCTACCACCCAAGCTGGTGCCATCTTTAGACCGACCAACATGATAAAGGCTGACATGACCAATAATTTATCAGCCATTGGATCTGCAAATTTACCAAAATTACTAACCACTTGCCATTTTCTAGCTAAATAACCATCTAGATAATCAGTGATACTGGCAATAGCAAAAATAACTGCTGCTATTTTATGTAACACAGGAGATGGTCCAACTGATAGAAGGAGAATAAAAATCGGAATAAATAAAATTCTACCAAGCGTAAGCATATTAGGAATATTCTCTTTTTTCATGTTATCCTTCCTTTAGTTTGAACTTAATGTTAGAGTAATCCAACCAGTTTGACCAGTTAATTTTGAAGTGTCAATTTCCTTATTATCAATTTTCACCGACACTCCTTTAACAACACCCAATGTTATGGTTACTGGAGAACCTTTAGAAATGGTTGTTTTAGCTGTTTTATTATTAGGTTCAAGAGTCACTCCTCCTGCTAAATCAGTATCCGAAACACTAATCCAGCTTGTTGCATCCGTTACAGACAACTGAAGCTCCGCAGAATCTTTAGATGTCTTATATTCCACTGATAAAGCATCTCCCTGACCTGAAACAGTCAAAGTAGTTGCCTCACTCGAACTTGATGAACTAGTAGCTTGACTACTACTTGATGCTACACTACTAGAGCTACTTGTTGAACTCACAACACTATAAGTTGCCGCAGAAGACGCAGTTGGTTGGGTTTGAATATAATTCCACACATAGTAAGTTACAAAAATTAAAATTGATAAAGAAAAAAGAACAAAGTAAAATAGCGGGAGAAATGAATTTTTCTTTCGATTAGACCGTCTACGTCCTGAAAGTTCAATCTCATCTACATCAACTTCTTCATAAGTAATCATACTTCCCGAATCATAGGCATCTAGAACGATATTTTCATCTAATTCAACAGCCCAAGCATACTTTCTCAAAAATGAACGAGCATAAAAAGTACTCGGTAGTTTGTCAAAATCATCTGACTCCATTGCCTCCAACAAATCCAGCTGAATATCTGTCTTTCTGTGCAATTCCTCTAAGCTCAGTCCTTGGTTAATTCTTGCAAGACGTAAGACCTCACCAATTGTTTTTTTTCTCATACTTAACATTCCTTCTTTCTAGTGTATTTTCTAGCGATTATATCGGGAAAATTGTACAATCAACCATATCGCTATTATCTATCAAATCATGTCCAGCCTCTAGAACATCTTCTAAAGTAATTTCCTGCAAAAGTTTAGGAAGGTCAAACAGGGTAGAACCTGTATCGGTTGGATGATACTGAGTGGCAATGTATTCTAGGGAATCCATACTATGAAGAAATTCTCCATACATCTCAGTTTTTACAATATCCAAGTGATCCTCAGTTACATCCTCATCTTTAACAAAATTGCGAATAGCTTTACGAAATTGATGAGAAAGTGCCACAGGTTCCTTTGTATCCATTGTTAATATCACAAAATGGAAACGAGGATCAACTTCTATTTCTAGAGACAGGGAAGCATCCAGTTTACCTGTCTCATATAATTTTTGAAATCTTTGTGAAGTCCAACCAAACATCATTGTAAACAACAATTTCAATAAAAGATGATAACGATACTGATCTCGATTTCCGATATCTTCATTTCCTCTAATACCGATCGCTAATTTTGGAGAAGCCACGTCCATCCGTAAACTTTCAGTAGTCTTTACAGGATGTAAAGGTATTTTTTCTCTCTTAAACTCATGTTTTTTTTCTTGAGGATGAGATTTCTTAGCAAAATAATCTTCAAGCAGTTCAAAATCAAAATTCCCCACTAAAAAGATATTACTATTGACAGGTCTGTAAAACTCTTTAAAGTTCTCTTCTAAATCCTCTAAACAAATAGTATCAATAGAGTTTTCACTACCAACAATATCTGAAGCTAAAGGACTTTCTGGATAGAGATTTGCCAAAGTCTTGAAAAATAAACAAGAATCCGGATCATCCTGATACATCTCTCTTTCCTGTTGAATGATATCCTTTTCGCGCTCCACAGATTCTTCAGTCATATTGAAAGTAGTGACAAGTTCTTCTAGCAAATCTAAACACTCTAGAACATTTTCAGAAGTCGAGAAAAGATAGTTAGTGTTCGTAAAGCTCGTAAAGGCATTACTTTCAGCACCCAACTCTGTAAAAGCTGCCATAACATCTCCAGAATCTTCTCTTTCAAAAAGCTTATGCTCTAAGAAATGAGCGATTCCTTGTGGATATTGTTGTAAGTTCTTATCATCCACTGTAAACCTTGTGTCAACAGAGCCGACTTGGACACTTACAACGCCATAAACCTCGTTAAAGTCCTTTTTAGGTAGTAAAGTAACTGTCAAACCATTTTCTAAGCTAGTTTGATACAAAGTTTCTTTTACAGCAGGATAATATTTCTTTTGAAAAGTAGGTCTGGTCATTCTGCTCCTTCCATAAAATAAATAGCCTGCAACTTAAAACTGTTTGCTGCTTCACATATTGCTTCTCTATCAACTTGTTCAAGCTTATTGATTAAAGTTTTTGTATCAAGATTCGCCTTCCCAAAAAAAGTTGACAAATAATAGTTATCGACGATAGAATCTTGATTATCCTGAGCTAGTAGTAAAGAGCGACGAATCATTTGTTTGGTCTGATCAATTTCCTTATCTGTAAACTTGCCATTTTTTATGTCAAGTAACTGATGATTCATCAATTTTCTTACTTTATTTCGATTTTGCCGATCAATTCCAGCAAATAGTCGTAAAAATCCACTAAAGAGATCCAAATGACTTGATACCGTATAGGCCAGTCCTTCTTTTTCTCGCACTTGGGTAAATAATTTCGAATGAGGAAAGGCTCCTAAAAGGCCATTTACAAGAAGCACTGCCATCTGTTCTTCATCACCATATGCCACTGAACTATGGTAGCCCATCTCTAAAACAGACTGTCCTAATCTCTTTCTAACAATACCTTCTCTAAGAATATTAGAATAGGGTTGCTGGTATTGAATGTTTACAGCTGATTTACGACCTGTTAAAGGAAATTTATGTAAAAACTCTAAAACTTCAATTTCATTAAAATCACCTAAGAAGAAAATATCTATTTGGTCTTCTTTTAGCATTTTTTGATAGCTTGAAAAACATGTTTTTGAAGTCTCTTCTGAAATTCTAGAAATCAAATCTTTTGGAACTAGCTGCATTGATTCTTCTTGGAAAAACAATTGATCTAACTCTTTATGTGCAAAGAAGAATGGGTCTTCCAATTCTGATTCCAGCCTTGATAAGATCTGTTTTTTCTCGATGTCAAAAGCATTTTTCTCAAATCCATCCTCATCCGACAATGGTGTAAACAGAACCTGGTGCAGTAATTCTAAAATTTGAGAAGTTAATACGTTTTTCTTACTTAAAAATTCATCACGCACATAGGTAATATTCAAATCCACAAGATGACTTTGTCCTCTTCGATAGGCGTGCGCTGACAAATCAGTTCCATACAAGGTTGCTAAACGTTTTCTAAACAGTTGAGCAGTTGGATAACTTTGGTTGGCAGTTTCAAGCATACTGGCACTTAGCATGCGACTTGAAATTGAAGCCAAAGACAATGGAGCTGTGAAACGCACAGTAATTTTATTGGTTTTAAATTTTTTTGATTGGATAAAATGCACTGTAATTCCAGGTACTAACTCCATCTCTTACCTCCTTCTACATAGAGTTCTATTATACCATGAAAAGAGAAAATTTTCTTGTTCTCTTTACCCCTTTTAGAAATGCCCTGTTGTAAAATGAAGTGCAACACAAAAGACATGTTCATCTGATATACTAGAGTTGCAAAAAACAGTATAGAGG
>NZ_JAHZPU010000029.1 GCF_019929575.1 Streptococcus infantis | reverse complement strand
TAAAAGGACTTAGTCCTGTGCAGTACAGAACTAAATCCTTTCAATAATTATTTGTCTAACTTTTTGGGGTCAGTACAAAGTTGGGCTGATGAATTAGAGGTACCAATTGATAGAACAATTGCTATTGGAGATGGAGCTAATGATTTAGCAATGTTGAAGAGAGCTGGAATCGGCATTGGCTTCTGTGCCAAAGAAATCGTGAAAGAGGAAATTCCCCTTCAAATTGAAGATAGAGATTTAACAAAAGTATTGAATCTGATAGATTTCCTTTGATTAGAAAGATGAGTGTATGAAAATTGTTATAGCACCTGACTCTTTTAAGGAGAGTCTCCCTGCAAGTGAAGTAGCTAAAGCTATTAAACGAGGCCTTAAAAAGGCTCTACCTGAATCGAAATGTTTGCTCTTACCTGTTGGCGATGGAGGGGAAGGAACAGTAGATGCCATTAAAAATTCACTTGGTCTTGTAGAAAAAACTGCTTTAGTGACAGGTCCCTTTGGAGATGAGATTCAAATGACTTATGTTCAAAAAGGAGAACTTGCTCTGTTCGAGGTGGCCGATTTAGTTGGGCTTGCTAAAATTCCTATAGAAAAACGAAATCCACTGAAGATTCAAACAAAGGGGATTGGTCAACTGATCCTTTATTTAATCGAACAAGGAATGAAAGAGTTCTATATAGGAGTTGGTGGGACATCCAGTAACGATGGTGGAATTGGGATTGCTGCAGGACTCGGATATCAGTTTTATAATGAAAACGGAATGGAACTTGAGGCTTGTGGCCAGTCCTTATTTGAAGTAAGTAAGATTTTGGACAAAAGTGTCGTTACCATCCCTGCTGATGTGCATATTAAAATCTTAGCAGATGTTACAAATCTACTCTGTGGAACTCACGGTGCTACCTATACATTTGGAAAGCAAAAAGGGTTGGAACCAACTCAATTTCATGAAGTTGATGATGCTATTGAAAACTTCTATCGTAAAGTTGCCCCTGAAATTCTAAGTCTTGAAGGAGCTGGAGCAGGTGGTGGTATTGCGGCTGGCCTATGTGCCTTTGCTGGAGCAGAGATTGTATCTGGTATCCAAACTTGTTTAGATATAATCAATTTCGATAAAAACGTTGCAGATGCAGATCTAGTTATTGTTGGTGAAGGTAGGTTAGATTCTCAAAGTTTATCTGGTAAGGCTCCAATCGGAGTAGCAAAAAGAACACCAGTTGGTGTTCCAGTTATTGCTATTTGTGGGAGTCTGTCAGAGGATTTACCGCCCTTGCCATATGAAAATCTCGTTGCTGCCTTTTCAATACTAGAAAAAAGCGAACCGCTGGAGGATAGTCTAAAAAATGCCGCTATCTATTTAGAAAATACGGCTGCAAACATTGGTCAAATTTTAGCTTTGAAGAAAAATTAACCAAACCACTTTTTCCAAAGAGAAGTAGGAGCTTTTTTCATCTCTTTTTCCTGCCATAAGTCTGAAAAGGCCTTTCTGAGGTCTTTTTCACTTGTTTGAACAGGGGCATCGCTATGGATAACTAGGCCAAAAGGAGAAGAGTTATGATCTTCAGAAACGATGGTCGCTTGGCAGTCAGCATCTTTGGATTGTTTTAGATAAAAAACTTGTTTATCAAACTCTACCTGAGGAGAAATTTTGACAAATAGAAGTTGAGTCTCTTTTTTTAGACTCTCTAAAATAGATACATAACCCTTTTGAAATTTATCATCATTAGCTGTTTCAAGGTCTGCATAGCCAAGGACACGTTCCTCGAAAGTTCCGAGAAAACGTCTCTGTTCATCTGGATTTAGTTTAAGCCCACCATGAGCTTTTTCTAGGATTTGTTTTGATACATCAGTCATAAAAATAGTATATCATAAAATAAAGGAGAAAACAGATAAAAGAAAGCGATTACTTTATAAACTTAAGGAAAATTTGCACAAAGATAACGTTTTTCCTTGAAAAAGGAGTCTTTTTAAGGTATCATAGAGGTGTAAAAAATTTAACTCAATAAGGAGAGTAAAAAATGTCAATTATTACTGATGTTTACGCTCGCGAAGTCCTAGACTCACGCGGTAACCCAACACTTGAAGTAGAAGTTTACACTGAATCAGGTGCTTTCGGACGTGGTATGGTTCCATCAGGAGCTTCTACTGGTGAACACGAAGCAGTTGAACTTCGTGATGGTGACAAATCTCGTTACGGTGGTCTTGGTACACAAAAAGCTGTTGACAACGTAAACAACATCATCGCTGAAGCAATCATCGGCTACGATGTACGTGACCAACAAGCTATCGACCGTGCTATGATCGCACTTGACGGTACTCCTAACAAAGGTAAATTGGGTGCTAACGCAATCCTTGGTGTGTCTATCGCTGTAGCTCGTGCTGCTGCTGACTACCTTGAAATCCCACTTTACAGCTACCTTGGTGGATTCAACACTAAAGTTCTTCCAACTCCAATGATGAACATCATCAATGGTGGATCTCACTCAGATGCTCCTATCGCATTCCAAGAGTTCATGATCTTGCCAGTTGGTGCTCCAACATTTAAAGAAGCTCTTCGTTACGGTGCTGAAATCTTCCACGCTCTTAAGAAAATCCTTAAATCACGTGGTTTGGAAACTGCCGTAGGTGACGAAGGTGGATTCGCTCCTCGTTTCGAAGGAACTGAAGACGGTGTTGAAACTATCCTTGCTGCGATCGAAGCTGCTGGATATGTTCCAGGTAAAGACGTATTTATCGGATTTGACTGTGCTTCATCAGAATTCTACGACAAAGAACGTCAAGTATACGACTACACTAAATTCGAAGGTGAAGGAGCTGCTGTTCGTACATCTGCAGAACAAATCGACTACCTTGAAGAATTGGTAAACAAATACCCAATCATCACTATCGAAGATGGTATGGATGAAAACGACTGGGAAGGTTGGAAAGCTCTTACTGAACGTCTTGGTAAGAAAGTTCAATTGGTTGGTGACGACTTCTTCGTAACTAACACTGACTACCTTGCACGTGGTATCCAAGAAGGTGCTGCTAACTCAATCCTTATCAAAGTTAACCAAATCGGTACTCTTACTGAAACTTTCGAAGCTATCGAAATGGCTAAAGAAGCTGGTTACACTGCTGTTGTATCACACCGTTCAGGTGAAACTGAAGATTCAACAATCGCTGACATCGCAGTTGCAACAAACGCAGGACAAATCAAGACTGGTTCACTTTCACGTACTGACCGTATCGCTAAATACAACCAATTGCTTCGTATCGAAGACCAACTTGGTGAAGTAGCTGAATACCGTGGATTGAAATCATTCTACAACTTGAAAAAATAAAATAGTTCAGTGAACTATTTCATCCCGAACCTTGAAATAAAAAAGTTCGGCCGTTGATTTAACAACGTTTTAAGCCCCTCGGATTTTATCCGAAGGGCTTTTTTTCTGACTCTTTGTTAACCCACTATAGTTGACAAACATACTAAGATTAGTAGTGAGAAAATCTCCGACTGGAGAGAGTACTCACTACTTTTTCTTTATTGTCTTGTAAAGTCGTAGGGCTCTTTGGCGCTAGACGTCGCTTGACAAACTGGCAAGACACCTGTTTTAGGTGGAATTTGATCAAAGTATGTGGGACGCTAGACGTCGCGTATTGAAAATAAAATCACTAAAACACGGAATTATTCAAGACAAAAGAGGTAATATCATGCGTACAGTATTTGGGATCGATGTGAGCTTAGGTGGCAATTTTAGTCAACGGTGAGAAGATTCATGGATACACTATGCTCAATGACGCCATTGGCTTCAATCGTCTTTTGAATGACTTGAAAACTGTTCATAACCCTGAGATTATATTTGAAGCTACTGGTGTCTATTCTCGGCGTCTTCGAGCCTTTCTTGAGGAATACGGCTACGCTTATACACAGCTGAATCCTCTGGAAGCTAAGAAGCAACTGGACAGTCTGCGAGTTCGTAAAACAGACAAAATTGACGCTGAAAAGTTGGCTCATTCTCAATTTATACTCAATCGTAAACCAACTTATGCGTAGGAAGAAGTTTATCAACACCTGCGTAATTTAAGCCGTTTCTATCAAAATCTTACAGAAGACATTGTTAGAGCTAAAAACCGTCTACACAAGGTCTTACAAGTCACCTTTCCTGAGTTGGAAAATCTATTATCCACACCAACTGGAGAGCAATATTGGAATTTAGTGATGGCTTTTCCATGCAAAGAGTTTGTATTAAGCCTATCTCAAAGTAACTTGTGTGAGATTATCCGTCAATCTACCTCCAAACGCATCTCTGAAAAGCGTATTGCTTACCTGACTGATAAACTTATAAAACTCGCTAAACAATCTTTTTGTGCGGTCAAGAAAATATCTCCAATACTTGAAGAGGTTCGTTACTATGCTCAAGAATTGCTTCGTCTTTCTGAGCACAGACAGGTTGTCTTAGACGACATGGTAGCTCTAGCTCAGCCTTTACCAGAGTATGACATCTTACGATCAATTCCTGGCATCGCAGAAACCACAGCGACATCTATCATTGGCGAATTGGGAGATATTCGTCGCTTTCAGTCTACCAATCAAATCAACGCTTTTATTGGCATTGACCTGAGACACTATGAATCTGGGAACTTTCTCGCCAAGGAACACATTACTAAACGAGGTAATCCCTATGCCAGAAAAATCTTGTTCAAGTGCATTCATAACATCGCTTCAGCTAGTCATACTAATCCCTGCCATATCGCCGACTTTTATGAGAAACGAAAAAGACAATCGACAATAGCTTCAACCAAGCCACATGCGATTGCCTCTGTACATCGTCTCATTCGAACAATGTATTACCTCATTACGCATAACAAACTTTACGATTACTCTTTGACCCAAAATCGATAAGGCTATCTATGCCGTATTATTATAATACCTTGTTTCAAAAAATACCAGATGAGGTGGTTTTTTAGCATGCCCTTTTATGGATCAATAAGTGGTAAAAATAAGACAGTAACCTCAGAATAGCTACTGTCTTATCTCTTTTTTTACTTAAAGCCCTTGATATACTTGACAAATGGTAGAAAAGAGCCAATAATTCTTTATTTTTCTTCTGTTCCAAAATAAAGATAGATATATTTCTTATCTAATTCATTATTTTTTTTATCTGATAAGATAAAATCTAAACGATAATCTCCAGATTGAACTAAAGAAAGTACAAAGTCAAAATTTATACTTGTTTTACCATATCCATCGTTTGTTTCAATCAAAGTTGATTCCTCAATTCTTATCGTTGAAGATAAAATTTTATCACTGTATTGATTTGGTCGAACAAGATAAAGTTCCAGTCGATAAGGGTAGCTTTCTTTAACATTAAATAAATCAAGAATACAATGAAGTGTAATCTTACCTGGGAATTTTGTAATGTAGTTTACAGTACCAATTTGTCTCCCATAAAAAGTGCTCAGTGATTGAATATTGATTTTCTCTTGAAAATCAGCCTGTTTAAATGTCATAAATGCTCCCTTTCCTTTTTTGACACCTATATTTTTTAAAAGTGAAAATTTTAATATTATCGAAGATTAGTAGCAGTAACAACAAAAACTTATTTATAAAGTGAAATAGCGATCCAATATTACTACATCTAAAAATTTAATCCTTGTAAAGTTATTATATCAGTATTTTCATAAAAAGTAAAAAATAGTATGCAAAAACTTGTATTATTACATCTAAATTTAAATTTTAGAATAGTTGAAGTGATAATTATATTTTTTTAACTAAAATCTTTGGAAAAAGGTAAATAAATACTAATGATACTGTAATGTTAAATTAATGGCTGAAAACAAAAAGACTTTATTTAATTCATTATAAGAGATATGATTAAAGATTTTTAAGCGTATTTTTGGTATAATAATACCCAGGAAAAACTAGAGAAAAGAGGGAGGTAGAGATGGAAAAGTATTTATCGGTCACAACTTTGACCAAGTATCTGAAAATGAAATTCGATAAAGACCCCTACTTGGAACGGGTCTATTTAACTGGTCAAGTCTCTAACTTCCGCAAGCGTCCAACGCATCAGTATTTTTCTCTTAAGGATGACCGAGCAGTTATTCAGGCAACGATTTGGTCAGGTATTTATCAGAAACTAGGCTTTGACTTGGAAGAAGGGATGAAGATCAATGTAGTCGGTCGTGTTCAAATTTATGAACCAAGCGGAAGTTATTCAATTATTATTGAAAAAGCTGAACCAGATGGCGTTGGTGCCTTGGCTGTCCAATTTGAACAACTTAAGAAGAAACTGGCAGAAGAAGGTTTATTTCAAGAACACTTTAAACAATCTTTGCCACAATTTTCAAAGAAAATCGGTGTGGTGACCAGTCGTAGTGGAGCTGTCATTCAGGATATCATTACAACCGTTAGCAGACGTTTCACAGGAGTAGAGATTGTCCTATATCCCACTAAAGTTCAAGGTGATGGAGCTGCAGAGGAAATTGCTCGTAATATAGCGAGAGCTAACGAGCGTGAAGACTTAGATGTTCTGATCATCGGTCGTGGTGGTGGCTCCATTGAAGATCTTTGGGCCTTTAACGAAGAGATTGTAGTTCGCTCTATCTTTGAATCACGTCTACCCATCATTTCAAGTGTGGGACACGAAACAGATGTGACCTTGGCTGATTTTGTAGCAGATAAGAGAGCGGCCACACCGACGGCTGCGGCAGAACTGGCAACACCTGTAACCAAGTTGGATCTCTTGACCCATTTGCAGAACCAAGAAAAGCGGATGGCGACAGCTGTACAAAATGTCTTGTCAAAGAAAAAAGAAGTTTTGAGAAACCTCAGTCAATCTGTCATTTTTAGACAACCAGAACGTTTGTATGATGGATATTTGCAACGATTGGATCAGTTACAGCTGCGACTGAAGCAAGGACTGAATGCCGAATTGGTTTGTAATCAACAAAAGGTGCAAGAACAAGTCCACCGTTTGGAACAATTATCACCAATCATCAAAATCCAGCGTTATCAGGATCGTATTCAGCAATTAAGGAAACTGCTGCGTAGCCAGATGGCTGTGACCTATGATGCAAAAGTAGCTGAAGTAAAACGTCTATCAGAAGCTCTCCTTATGCTAGATACTAGTCGAATCGTAGCAAGGGGTTATGCCATCGTCAAGAAAGGCGAGGTAGTTGTGGCTTCGGCAAAAGATTTGAAAAAAAATGACCAGATATCACTGTTGATGCGGGACGGTCAAGTAGAATTAGAGGTAAGAGATGTCAAAACAAAAGAAATTTGAAGAAAACTTAGCAGAGCTTGAGACTATTGTTCAGAGCTTGGAAAATGGTGAAATTGCTCTAGAAGATGCTATTGCTGCTTTTCAAAAAGGAATGATCTTATCAAAAGAATTGCAAGCTACACTTGATAAAGCAGAAAAGACTTTGGTCAAGGTGATGCAAGAAGATGGAACAGAAAGTGAACTGGTATGAACAAGCAGGAAAAACTAGCTTTGGTCGAGTCAGCTCTTGAAGACTTTTATGGCAACCAACAATTTGCGTCCAGTTTAAGAGAAGCTGTTCTTTATTCCATACATGCTGGAGGTAAACGGATTCGTCCTTATTTACTTTTAGAAATTTTGGACTCCCTGCAAGTGCCTATCACTCAGGAACATGCTCAAGTTGCAGCAGCGCTTGAGATGATTCACACTGGAAGTTTGATTCATGATGATCTTCCTGCTATGGATAATGATGATTTTCGTCGGGGGCGTTTGACCAACCATAAGGTGTATGGTGAAGCTCTAGCTATTTTAGCAGGGGATGCGCTTTTTTTGGATCCCTATGCTTTAATTGCTCAAGCTGATTTACCGAGTCAAACCAAGGTTGATTTAATAGCTAATTTATCACTTGCTTCTGGAAGTATGGGGATGGTAGCTGGTCAAGTGTTAGATATGGAAGGTGAAGGTCAACAGTTAAGTCTAGAAGAACTTCAGACCATTCATGCTAATAAGACCGGTAAACTTTTAGCCTTTCCTTTCCAAGCAGGTGGAATCATTGCTGGATTGGATGAAAATCTTCAAAAACAACTTAAAACAGTTGGCGAGTTGATTGGCCTGGCTTTCCAAGTGAGAGATGATGTCCTTGATGTTACAGCAAGTTTTGAGGAAATCGGCAAGACACCCCAGAAAGATTTGCAATCCGAAAAGTCAACCTATCCTGCCTTGTTGGGATTAGACCAGGCGATAGCGTTTTGCAATCAAACTTTGGATCAAGCTAATGCGAAACTTGAAGAGATTAGCCAAGTTGTGAGCTTTGACAAGGAACCAATAGTAAAAATAGTAGAAAGTTTGAGAATCAATGGCTAAGGAAAGAGTAGATGTTCTAGCATATAAACAAGGTTTATTTGAAACTAGAGAACAAGCCAAGCGAGGAGTTATGGCCGGTTTAGTAGTTGCTGTACTTAATGGTGAACGGTTCGATAAGCCTGGAGAAAAAATCCCTGATGATACAGAGTTGAAACTCAAGGGTGAGAAGCTCAAGTATGTTAGTCGTGGTGGTTTAAAGCTAGAAAAGGCTTTAGAAAAATTTGATTTAACTGTTGAAGATAAAACGACCATTGATATCGGAGCTTCTACAGGTGGTTTTACCGATGTCATGTTGCAAAATGGTGCTAAACTAGTTTTTGCAGTTGATGTTGGTACTAACCAACTGGCATGGAAATTACGTCAAGATCCTCGTGTGGTTAGCATGGAACAGTTTAACTTCCGCTATGCGGAAAAAACTGATTTTGAACAGGAACCAAGTTTTGCCAGTATCGATGTCAGTTTTATTTCCTTAGGCCTTATTTTGCCAGCTTTGCACCGAGTTTTAGCTGATCAAGGGCAGATTGTTGCTCTGGTTAAGCCTCAGTTTGAGGCTGGTCGAGAGCAGATTGGTAAGAACGGGATAATCAGAGATGCCAAAGTGCATCAGAATGTTTTAGAATCAGTTACTAAAATGGCAGTCAAAGAAGGATTCTCCGTTTTAGGTTTGGATTTTTCTCCTATACAAGGAGGACACGGGAATATTGAATTTCTTGCTTATTTGCGTAAAGAAGAACAAGCGAGTAATCAGGCACTTTCTGAAATAGAACAAATAGTAGAAAAAGCACATAGAGAGTTTAAAGATGAATAAAAAAGAGAGACTAGAAAAGATTAGAAGGTTTGTTACAGATTATCAAATCGGTACCCAGGAAGAAATCGTTGAACACTTGAGAGAAGCGGGAATCTCTGCTACTCAAGCAACAGTTTCCCGAGATATTAAAGAATTGGGTATTGTAAAAATTCCATTGAAAGACAATACTTACATTTATGAATTACCAAAATCAATCGTTAGAAGCTTGCAATTGGCAGAAAACAATATTGTTCATGCTGAATGCATGGGGCATATGATCAATTTGCAAATCATTCCAGGGAATACAATTTTCGTCAAGAGTCAGTTGATGACTGTTTTTTCTGACCAAATTTTTAGCTGTATTGCAGATGATAACTCCATCTTGATGGTATTGAGAAGTGAAGAAGCGGCCGAGGATATTTTTGAACAAGTTAAAAATTGGTAGGATTATATGTTACTGGAAATTTCGATTAAAAATTTTGCTATCATCGAATCAATTTCTCTGAATTTTGAACAAGGGATGACAGTTTTAACTGGTGAAACAGGTGCGGGTAAGTCAATCATCATTGATGCTATGAATATGATGTTAGGAGCTCGAGCTACAACAGAAGTTATTCGTCATGGAGCTCCAAAGGCAGAAATTGAAGGTCTTTTTTCAATTGAAAGTAATCGTGCGCTAGAAGAAATTTTTGATGAACAAGGATTAGAATTAAGTGATGAAATCATTATTCGTCGCGAAATTTTGCAAAACGGCCGAAGCATCAGCCGTGTCAATGGACAGATGGTTAATCTGTCAGTATTAAGGACGATTGGACAACAGCTTGTTGATATCCATGGTCAACATGACCAAGAGGAGTTAATGCGTCCTCATCGACATATCCAGATGTTGGATGAGTTTGGTGATGCTGATTTCTTTGAATTAAAAGAAGCCTATCAGATGAGTTTCGATAACTATCGTCGTATGCGCAAGCAAGTGCTTGACATCAAAAAAAATCAGCAGGAACACAAGGCTCGTATTGAAATGTTGGAATTTCAGATGGCTGAGATTGAGGCAGCTAATTTGAAAGCTGGTGAAGATATTGCCCTTAATCAAGAACGAGACAAATTACTGAACCATAAGCATATCGCTGATACTCTGACAAATGCTTATAGTATGCTGGATAATGAAGAATTTTCAAGTCTGGCAAATGTCCGTTCAGCCATGAATGATATGGAAAGTCTTGAAGAGTTTGATCCAGAATACCGTGAGATTTCAGGCTCACTTTCTGAATCCTATTATGTTCTAGAAGATATCACCAAACGGTTGGAATCCATTATTGATGATTTAGATTTTGATGGGAATCGTCTGATGCAGGTTGAAAGCCGACTTGATTTGATTCACACCATTACCCGTAAATATGGTGGTAGTGTGGATGATGTCCTTGAATACTTTGCCAAGATTACAGACGAATATAATCTTCTAACAGGAAATAATCTATCTTCTGAAGATATGGAAATCGAACTTAAGAAACTTGAAAAAAATCTTGTGGATCTAGCAGGTCAAGTTGCTCAAGCTCGTCATAAAATAGCTCAGGAACTTGAAGCTGAAATCAAGCAAGAATTGCAAGACCTTTATATGGAAAAAGCTGAATTTCAAGTCCGTTTCAGTAAGGGAAAATTTAGTCGTGAAGGTAATGAGAGTGTTGAGTTTTACATTTCAACCAACCCTGGAGAAGATTATAAACCTTTAGTAAAAGTAGCTTCTGGTGGTGAGTTATCTCGTTTGATGTTGGCTATCAAGTCTGCTTTTTCTCGTAAGGAAGGTAAGACCAGCATTGTCTTTGATGAGGTGGATACAGGAGTCTCAGGTCGTGTAGCTCAAGCTATCGCGCAAAAAATTCATAAAATTGGGCAGCACGGTCAAGTATTGGCTATTTCTCACCTTCCTCAAGTTATTGCAATTGCAGATTATCAGTTCTTTATTGAAAAGATTAGTAATGAACATTCGACCGTTTCAACAGTTCGCTTGCTGACAGTTGAAGAAAGAATTGAAGAAGTCGCTAAGATGTTGGCCGGGGAGAATGTGACAGAAGCAGCCCTGACGCAAGCCAGAGAATTGTTGAGAAACAGGGAGAAATAAGATGACAGACTATTATGTAATTGGAGATGTTCACGGAAAAGCTGGGATGCTAGAAGATCTTCTTAAAACATGGGATGGAAAAACCCAATTACTCTTTCTTGGAGATTTGATTGATAGAGGAGAAGATAGCCGCCGTGTTCTTGAAATGGTCAAGGATTTGGTTGATAATAAAGGCGCTATCTGTTTATCAGGAAACCATGAGTATATGTTTTTAACTTGGTTGGATAATCCTGAAGAAAGCTATGACCACTATCGTCGTAATGGGGGGGATACAACCATTAATTCCATTTTAGGCCGTCCGCTAGATGCACCAGTAGATGGAGTAGCAGATGCTAAGCGTGTTGAGACTGAAGCAGCAGACTTAGTGGAATTTATCCGTCAGATGCCTTTTGTGATTGAAACAGAGAAGTATATCTTTGTTCATGCTGGTATTGATTTGACTTTGGATGATTGGCATGATACTACCGATTACAAGAAGGTATGGCTCAGAAAACCATTCCACGAAGCTGAAAATCATACTGGAAAAAACATTGTCTTTGGACATACACCAGTCTATGGTTTGTTGGATCAAAAACCTGGTACATCTGAACTTTGGATGACAGAAGACGGTAAGATTGGAATGGATGGAGGAGCTGTTTACGGTGGTGTCCTTCACGGTATTGTCTTTACCGACCAAGGTATGACAGAACATTACTTCATTGAAAATGACGGCTTTGTTGCTGAAGATTAGTACTCCTAACAGGGTATGGTCTTGTCAAAATGTTAAAAACAATTTATAATTAATAGATACCCTGAAAGGAAGAGAATGATGAACTTAGAAGAATTGAAAAAACGACAGGAGAAGATTCGTAACTTCTCTATTATCGCCCATATTGACCATGGAAAGTCAACACTAGCAGACCGTATTTTGGAAAAGACAGAGACAGTTTCCAGTCGTGAAATGCAGGCCCAACTTCTTGATAGTATGGATTTAGAGCGTGAGCGTGGAATTACTATCAAGCTTAATGCTATCGAGCTTAATTATACGGCTAAAGATGGTGAGACTTATATCTTCCACTTGATTGACACACCTGGACACGTGGACTTTACCTATGAGGTTTCACGTTCCCTAGCTGCCTGTGAAGGTGCTATTTTGGTCGTTGATGCTGCCCAAGGGATTGAGGCTCAAACTCTGGCAAACGTCTATCTTGCTTTGGATAATGATTTGGAAATCCTTCCAGTTATCAATAAGATTGACCTACCAGCAGCGGATCCAGAGCGCGTGCGTACAGAAATCGAAGATGTCATTGGTCTAGACGCTAGCGAAGCAGTATTGGCTTCAGCCAAGGCGGGTATCGGTATCGAAGAAATTCTCGAACAAATTGTCGAAAAAGTACCAGCCCCAACTGGTGACGTGTCAGCACCATTGAAAGCCTTGATTTTCGACTCAGTTTATGATGCCTATCGTGGAGTTATCCTCCAAGTTCGTGTCATGGATGGAGTAGTCAAACCTGGTGATAAGATTCAGCTCATGAGCAATGGTAAAACCTTCGATGTAACTGAAGTCGGAATTTTCACACCTAAAGCAGTTGGACGAGACTTCCTTGCGACAGGTGACGTTGGTTATATCGCGGCTTCAATCAAGACTGTTCAGGACACACGTGTCGGTGATACAGTAACCTTGGCGACAAATCCAGCGACCGAACCACTTTCAGGATACAAGCAAATGAATCCGATGGTTTTCGCAGGTCTCTATCCAATCGAGTCAAATAAATACAACGACCTTCGTGAAGCTCTTGAAAAATTGCAACTAAATGATGCTAGCTTGCAGTTTGAACCAGAAACATCCCAGGCTCTTGGATTTGGTTTCCGTTGTGGTTTCCTTGGACTTCTTCATATGGATGTTATTCAGGAACGTTTGGAACGTGAGTTTAACATCGACCTTATTATGACTGCACCATCTGTTATCTACAAGGTTAATCAGACTGATGGTGAGTCTATGGATGTATCTAATCCATCCGAGTTCCCAGATCCTACAAAGATTGCAACTATCGAAGAACCATATGTTAAGGCACAAATCATGGTACCGCAAGAATTCGTCGGAGCAGTAATGGAATTAGCTCAGCGCAAACGTGGTGACTTTGTGACTATGGATTATATCGATGACAATCGTGTTAATGTTATCTATCAAATCCCACTAGCTGAGATTGTCTTTGACTTCTTCGATAAACTTAAGTCTTCGACACGTGGTTATGCAAGCTTTGATTACGAATTGTCAGAGTATCGTCCATCTAAGCTGGTGAAAATGGATATCCTTCTTAATGGTGATAAGGTGGATGCTCTTAGCTTTATCGTTCACAAGGACTTTGCTTACGAACGTGGAAAACTCATCGTTGATAAGCTCAAGAAAATCATTCCTCGTCAACAATTTGAAGTTCCCATCCAAGCAGCTATTGGGCACAAGATTGTCGCGCGTACAGATATTAAAGCTCTTCGTAAAAATGTGCTTGCTAAATGTTACGGTGGTGACGTTTCTCGTAAACGTAAACTTCTCGAAAAACAAAAAGCTGGTAAGAAACGCATGAAAGCCATCGGATCAGTAGAAGTCCCACAAGAAGCCTTCCTCAGCGTATTGAGCATGGATGAAGAATAGTCGCTATGTGAGAATAGCATTGATTTTAAGAAATAGATCGATCAGTTGATTTAGATTGAAGAAAGAGTTTATTTTGGACAATTTTCTTCAATCTTTTTCTTTTACTAGAGACAGTAAAAGTTTGAAAAAACCAGTATACAGTATATCTAAGAATTATAATTATATAGTAGCCTTGATAAATGAGACTAAATTTTTAACAACTGCTAAGTTTGTCTACGTTTTCAATCACTCAATTGATTTTGTAAAGTGTCAAAATACAGTAATTTTTTGACACTTTTCCCTTCATACTTTAAAATAGAAGTGAAAGGAGAGTTATCATGAAAAAAATAATAACTTTATCTACACTTTTACTTTGTAGTCTTAGTCTAATTGCTTGTAGCAATTCAGAGAAGAAAAACGAGGTAAAGACAGAAGCCTCTTCAAGTGTTCAGGAAGCTTCAAGTCAAGAGTCTAGTTCATCGCAAAAACAGACAGAAGAGACGCAAGTAGTGGGTTCAGATGATTATGGCTATGTAAAAATTCCTAAATCATGGGTTCATTTCAAAGAAATTAAAGGTGGAGATGACATTCAGTACTGTGATGGGACGGATGTCAATATTGTAACTCTCAATACCTTTAAACCAGAGCAGTTTGGTATTAGTGAAAGTGAGTACGCTGCGCTTGAAACTGTTCAAATCTCAACTAGTATTTATGAATCTAAACAGAAAAGTCAAGACTTTTCCAAGGTATGGGGGTCAAAATCAACTATCGGTGGCTATGAGGCCTATGTAGTAAACTGTATTGCTAAAAATGGTAAATACTTAATTATCTGGGTATTTAAATCTGATGATGGTAAGTTTAGATATGTTTCTCTGGAAGGTGTTCCAGAGGTATTAAAAAATCTTCTTCCAATGGTGGAAGAAAGTTGGACCAATAAAAAGAGTTAACATCGTGAAAACAGGAGTACTTCCTGTTTTTTTGTTTTACTTATTAAGAAATTTATAAAAAATATGTTTGAAATCATTAAATGTTTAATTCGTAAACAAAAAAAATAAATATCAAACAAAATACAACAAAAAAACATTGACAACGGTTTCATATAGTGTTATACTTGTACCATAAAAGTTAAATATGAAGGGAGAAGGTCATGGGATTAGATCATTTCTTTGACAAAGACCTAGTCTTTTGCTTAGAAGCAGATAATCAAGAGCAACTTTTCGATCAAGTTGCAACCCTACTGGAAGAAAAGAAAGTTGTTACAGAGACCTATCGATCGGCCTTGATTGAACGTGAAAAATCGTTCCCAACTGGTTTGGATATGGAGTTTTTAGGGAAGGATTTGCCTAACGTAGCTATCCCTCATACTGATACAATTCATAATCTAACTGAAAATGTTGTCGTGGTTCGTCTGGAAAAACCAGTAACGTTCCACAATATGATTGCTCCTGATAAGGAAGTAGAAGTTTCATTGTTGTTCTTTATCATCAACAATTCAAGCTCAAGTCAAACAAATATTCTTGCGCAGTTGATGGACTTCTTTACAGGCAATGGTCATCTTGAAGCGCTGTCTAAGATTAAGGAACCTGAAGCTTTGTTCCAATACATCTCAGAAGCGACTGCTTAATTTGTTAATAATTTTTATATAAAAACGGAGGAAATCTAAATGATTAAAATTCTTGCTGCTTGTGGTGCAGGTGTTAACTCAAGCCACCAAATTAAAAGTGCTCTTGAAGAAGAACTTTCTAACCGTGGGTACGATGTTCAATGTGATGCTGTTATGGTAAAAGATGTCAATGAAGACTTGATTAAAGGTTATGATATCTTCACACCTATCGCTGCTACTGATTTAGGTTTTGAACCAGGTATTCCAGTCGTTGAAGCAGGACCAATCTTGTTCCGTATTCCAGCTATGAGCGCTCCAGTTTATGACAATATTGAAGCAGCTATCAAAGAACATGGTTTAAGTTAATTATTAATTTGTAAATATTCCATAAAAATAAAGGGAGGAAAATTATGGATATCATTATCGAACTAGCCAATAAGCTGTTCAAACCTATCTTGGAAATGGGTGGACCGATCATCATGCTGATCATTTTGACATTATTGGCTCTACTTTTTGGAGTGAAATTCTCCAAAGCGCTTGAAGGTGGTATCAAACTTGCCATCGCTCTTACTGGTATCGGTGCGATCATCGGTATGCTTAACGGAGCTTTCTCAGCATCACTTGCAAAATTCGTTGAAAATACTGGTATTCAATTGAACATCACCGACGTTGGTTGGGCACCACTTGCTACAATCACTTGGGGATCAGCTTGGACACTTTACTTCTTGCTCATCATGTTGATTGTCAACATTGTAATGCTTGTAACGAAGAAAACTGATACACTTGACGTCGATATCTTTGATATCTGGCACTTGTCTATCACAGGTCTTTTGATTAAATGGTACGCTGACAACAATGGAGTTAGCCAAGGAGTTTCACTCTTCATCGCGACTGCAGCAGTTGTCCTTGTTGGGGTTCTTAAAATCATCAACTCTGACTTGATGAAACCAACATTTGACGACCTTCTTAACGCACCAAGTTCATCACCAATGACTTCAACTCACATGAACTACATGATGAACCCAGTTATCATGGTTTTGGATAAGATTTTTGATAAATTCTTCCCAGGTCTTGATAAATACGACTTTGACGCTGCTAAATTGAACAAGAGAATCGGTTTCTGGGGATCTAAATTCTTCATCGGTTTCATCCTTGGTATCGTTATCGGTTTGATGGGAACTCCACATCCAGTTGCTGGTGTTGAAGGTGCTGAAAAATGGGAACTTGTTATTAAAGGCTGGTTGTCACTTGGTTTGACTGCCGGTGTCTGCTTGGAGCTCTTCTCACTTATCGGTTCATGGTTCATCGCCGCAGTAGAACCACTTTCACAAGGTATTACTAACGTTGCTACTAAACGTCTTCAAGGACGTAAATTTAACATCGGTCTTGACTGGCCATTCGTAGCTGGTCGTGCTGAAATTTGGGCTTGTGCCAACGTACTTGCACCAATCATGTTGATTGAAGCTGTGCTTCTTTCAAAAGTCGGAAATGGTATCTTGCCTCTTGCAGGTATCATCGCTATGGGTGTTACTCCAGCTCTCTTGGTTGTAACTCGTGGTAAATTGCTCCGTATGATTATCTTCGGAACTCTCTTGTTGCCACTCTTCCTTCTTTCAGGTACACTTATTGCACCATTTGCAACAGAGCTTGCTAAAGGTGTAGGTGCCTTCCCAGCAGGTGTGAGCCAAACTCAATTGATTACTCACTCAACTCTTGAAGGACCAATCGAAAAACTTCTTGGTTGGACAATTGGTAACACTACAACTGGTGATATCAAAGCAATCCTTGGTGCTGTAGTCTTCCTTGTATTCTATATCGGTATCTTTGCATGGTACAGAAAACAAATGATCAAACGTAACGAAGAGTACGCAGCAAAAGCAAAATAATTCGCTCCTAAAAATGTAAATTGTAAAAACTAGGTTGTCAGTTTCCAAATCTGGAGTCGACAGCCTAGTTTTTTTAGGCCTTAAATAAATGGAGGTAATTCTAATGATTGAATTAAAAACAGAACAGTTAAGTGTACAGTTTCAAACTTTTGGTGGTGCACTTTCTTCAATAAAAGACAAAGATGGAATTGAGTATTTGTGGCAAGGAGATCCAACTTACTGGAGCGGCCAAGCACCTGTTCTATTTCCAATTTGTGGATCAGTTAGAAATGATACTGTCCTATATGATCAAGAAGATGGTAGTCAAAAAGAAGGAAAAATCCCTCGACATGGTCTAGTACGAAAAAAAGATTTTACATTAGTAGAACAAACAGATAATTCTGTTACATTTGCTATTGAAGATGACCAAGACATGTATGAGAATTATCCCTATCATTTTCGACTAGAAATAACTTATACTGTAACTGGAAAGACTATTCGAACACAGTATCAAGTTACTAATAAGGAAACAGATAAAAAGATGCCTTACTTTATTGGTGGACATCCAGGTTTTAACTGTCCTTTATTTGATGATGAAGTCTATGAAGATTACTATCTTGAATTTGAAAAAGTTGAAACTTGCACGGTTCCGAAACCATTCCCAGAAACAGGAATGTTAGATTTTCAAGATAGAAGTATCTGGTTAAAAGAGCAAAAAGAATTGGATCTAAATTATGATTTCTTTAGCTATGATGCTGTGACTTTAGATGAGTTAGCCTCTCGCTCTGTTTCCTTACGGTCACGTAAACATGATAAGGGATTAAAACTGGACTTTGAAGAGTTTCCAAACCTCATCGTTTGGTCAACTCTCAATAAAGGTCCCTTCCTTGCCTTGGAACCTTGGTCAGGTTTATCAACATCACTCGAAGAGGGGGATCATTTAGAAGATAAGAAAAATGTTCGAATCTTAAATCCAGGTCAAATTGATCAACTTGGTTTTGATATCGAAATTTTATAAAAAATAAACAAAAACAAACACAAACCGTTGACTTTTTTAAACAATAGTAGTATATTATGTTTAGAAAGAACAATTTGTGTTTGTTTCAACAAGTTATTCTTCCAATTTCTCCAAGGAGAAGTTACTAAGAGTGAATAGATGATTCATTCTTAATCTAAAATAGTCAACAAAACTACTAGTAACTATTTGAGAAAGGTCTATTTTAGGCTAGAATCAGAAAGTTTTACTGGTCTATTATAAAAAAGGAGTATACAATATGTCTATTGTTATTGGTGCAGATGCTGCAGGTTTGAGATTGAAAGAAGTCGTTAAAGATTTCTTGGAAAAAGAAAACTTCCACGTTGTGGATGTTACAGTTGAAGGTCAAGACTTCGTTGATGTAACTCTTGCAGTTGCTGCAGAAGTAAACAAAGAAGAACAAAACCTTGGTATTGTCATTGATGCTTATGGTGCAGGTCCATTTATGGTTGCAACTAAAATCAAAGGAATGGTTGCTGCAGAAGTATCTGACGAACGTTCAGCTTATATGACTCGTGGTCACAACAACTCACGTATGATTACTATGGGTGCTCAACTTGTTGGTGACGAATTGGCTAAGAACATCGCTAAAGGCTTTGTAAATGGTAAGTATGACGGCGGTCGTCACCAAATCAGGGTCGACATGTTGAACAAAATGTGCTAATACTCTTCAAAAATCAAGATAATATGTCGTCAGCTCACTTTAGCTAACCTCAGTTATGCTCGCAGCTCGCTTCCTAAGCTAATCTTGATTTTTCTTGAGTTAGGATAAATGATATTAGATTTATACAATTAATCGGAGGGAATAACTAATGAGAATTGCAATCGGATGTGACCACATCGTAACAAATGAAAAAATGGCTGTTTCAGAATTTTTGAAATCAAAAGGACATGAAGTTATCGACTTTGGTACTTATGACCACGCTCGTACCCACTATCCAATCTTTGGTAAAAAAGTAGGTGAAGCAGTAGTTAGTGGCCAAGCTGATCTTGGTGTATGTATCTGTGGTACTGGTGTAGGTATTAATAATGCTGTTAACAAGGTTCCTGGTGTTCGTTCTGCTTTGGTTCGCGATATGACAACAGCTCTATATGCAAAAGAACAATTGAATGCTAATGTTATCGGATTTGGTGGTAAAATCACTGGCGAATTGCTCATGTGTGATATCATTGAAGCTTTCATCAACGCTGAATACAAACCATCAGAAGAAAACAAAAAATTGATCGCTAAAATCCAACACGTTGAAAGTCATAACGATCATCAAACTGATGCCAACTTCTTTGCAGAGTTCCTTGAAAAATGGGATCGTGGTGAATACCACGACTAAGAGGTGACTTATGATTTTAACAGTCACAATGAACCCTTCCATTGATATTTCCTATCCTTTGGATGAACTGAAAATTGACACTGTCAACCGTGTTGTAGATGTCACTAAAACGGCTGGTGGTAAAGGTCTTAACGTTACACGTGTCCTATCAGAATTTGGTGACTCCGTAGTGGCAACTGGGCTTGTCGGTGGTAAACTTGGTGATTTTTTAGTAGAAAATATTGATGATAAAGTAAGCAAACGTTTCTTCTCTATTCAAGGTGAAACCCGTAACTGTATCGCAATTCTACATGGAGAAAACCAAACAGAAATCCTAGAAAAAGGTCCTGAAGTTCAAGAAAAAGAAGGTCAAGATTTCTTGGCTCATTTCAAAGAACTTTTAGAGACTGTAGAGGTAGTGGCCATTTCAGGTAGTCTACCAGCAGGACTTCCAGTTGATTACTATGCTAGTTTAGTTGAACTTGCGAATCATGCTGGGAAACCTGTTGTATTGGACTGTTCAGGCGCTGCACTTCAGGCAGTTCTTGAGTCTCCACATAAACCAACAGTCATCAAACCAAATAATGAAGAATTATCTCAACTTTTAGGAAGAGAAATTTCTAAAGACTTGGATGAATTAAAAGAAGTCCTTCAAGAACCACTATTTGATGGAATCGAGTGGATTATCGTTTCCTTAGGCGCTAATGGTGCCTTCGCTAAACACGGTAACACTTTCTACAAAGTAGATATTCCAAGAATTCAAGTAGTAAATCCAGTCGGTTCTGGCGATTCTACAGTGGCAGGTATTGCTTCAGGTCTTTTCCATAAAGAAACGGATCAAGAACTGTTGATCAAGGCAAATGTCCTTGGTATGCTTAATGCTCAAGAAAAAATGACCGGTCATGTCAATATGGCTAACTATCAAGGTCTATATGACCAATTAATTGTAAAAGAGGTATAAAATGGTTTTAACAGAAAATAAACGCGCTTGTATGCAAAAACTCTCTGATGAGAATGGTATCATCTCAGCTCTTGCCTTTGACCAACGTGGTGCTTTGAAACGCCTCATGGCTCAATACCAAACAGAAGAGCCAACAGTTGCTCAAATGGAAGAACTTAAAGTATTGGTAGCAGATGAATTGACTAAATATGCTTCATCTATGCTACTTGACCCTGAGTACGGACTTCCAGCTACAAAAGCTCTTGATCCAAATGCAGGCCTTCTCCTTGCTTATGAGAAAACAGGATACGATACAACAAGTACAAAACGCTTGCCAGACTGCTTGGACGTTTGGTCTGCAAAACGTATCAAGGAACAAGGTGCAGATGCTGTTAAGTTCTTGCTTTACTATGACGTAGATAGCTCTGACGAACTTAACCAACAAAAACAAGCCTACATTGAACGTATTGGTTCTGAGTGTGTAGCTGAAGACATTCCATTCTTCCTTGAAATCTTGGCTTACGATGAAAAGATTGCGGACGCAGGTTCTGCAGAATACGCAAAAGTAAAACCACGTAAAGTTATTGAAGCTATGAAAGTATTCTCTGATCCACGTTTCAACATCGATGTATTGAAAGTTGAAGTTCCAGTAAATGTGAAATACGTTGAAGGTTTTGGCGATGGCGAAATCGTTCACACACGTGAAGAAGCTGCAGACTTCTTTAAAGCTCAAGACGAAGCTACTAACTTGCCATACATCTACTTGAGTGCAGGTGTATCAGCTAAGCTCTTCCAAGAAACTCTTGTATTTGCGCACGAATCAGGTGCAAACTTCAATGGTGTTCTTTGCGGACGTGCAACATGGGCTGGTTCAGTTGAAGCTTACATCAAAGATGGTGAAGCAGCAGCTCGAGAATGGCTTCGTACAACTGGATTTGAAAACATCGATGAACTTAACAAAGTTCTTCAAACAACAGCAACTTCATGGACTGAACGTGTGTAAATTTCAACCCCTTATGTTCTAAAGCCTAGCATAAAAACTTTGAAAATATTTTTAAAAAAAGTGGTATGTAAAGGTTTACAAAAAAACATTCTTGTGCTATACTAAAGTCACAAGTTAATACAAGGTGAGTGTTACTAAGTAATATTAGGCATGATCACAGGTGACTCAGAAATTTATTTTCAGGGTCATTTGTGGTCATTTTTTATGCTCTAGCTCTTAAATGACAGAACAAGGAGGTCGACATGTATCGGATATTAAATCCAATGAACCATAATGTTTCTCTTGTACGTAACGGAAACGGTGAAGAGCTTGTAGTAATTGGGAAAGGGATTGCCTTTGGAAAAAAGAAAGGTGATTTGATTTCCGAAGAGCAAGTTGAAAAAGTCTTTCGGATGAAGACTGAAGAATCGCGAGAAAATTTTATGGCTCTTCTCAAGGATGTGCCTCTTGATTTTATTATGGTTACTTATGAGATTATTGATAATCTTTCAAAAAAATATCAATATCCTGTCCAAGAGTATCTATACGTCACTCTGACAGACCATATCTATTGTTCTTATCAGGCTATTAGTCAAGGACGCTACAAGGATAGTAACCTGCCTGATATTTCTGTCAAGTATCCTGTCGCTTTTCAAATTGCAAAAGAAGCCTTTGAAATTTATCGTCAGAAATTGACAGAAAATTTTCCTGAAGACGAGATTATTCGCATCGCTTATCATTTTATCAATGCAGAAGGTGAAAATGAAGTTGAAGTTGTTGAGTTCATAGATAAGAGAAAGGAAATATTAAAGAGTGTTGAAAATGTTCTCAGGAGCTATGAAATACAGCGAACACCAGAAAATAATAATTTCTATGATCGCTTTATGATTCATCTCAACTATTTTTTGGATTATTTAGACCGTTCCAGAGATGATAATCAATCTCTTCTAGATATGGAAGACCATATCAAACAATCCTATCCAAAAGCATTCGAGATTGGTTCCAAGATCTATGATGTGATTACGCAACATACTGGTCTTGATTTGTATAAGAGTGAGCGAGTTTATCTAGTTCTACATATACAACGTTTACTGTCATAAGATTTATCAAACAATATATAAGGAGGACTCTATTATGAATAGAGAAGAAGTAACATTGTTAGGTTTTGAAATCGTAGCCTATGCTGGCGATGCTCGTTCAAAACTATTGGAAGCCTTAAAGGCTGCTGAAGCTGGCGATTTTGCGAAAGCAGATAGCTTAGTCGAGGAAGCTGGTGGCTGTATCGCCGAGGCTCATCACGCGCAAACAAGTCTATTGACCAAGGAGGCAGCTGGTGAGGACTTAGCTTATAGTGTAACCATGATGCATGGCCAAGACCACTTGATGACAACTATCTTGTTAAAAGATTTGATGCACCATTTAATCGAACTCTATAAGAGAGGAGTTAAGTAATGAATAAATTAATTGCATTTATTGAGAAAGGAAAACCTTTCTTTGAGAAATTATCTCGTAATATCTATCTTCGTGCTATTCGTGATGGTTTCATCGCTGGTATGCCCGTTATTCTCTTCTCAAGTATCTTTATCTTGATTGCTTTTGTACCAAACTCATGGGGCTTTAAATGGTCTGATGATGTTGTTAATCTCCTCATGAAACCTTATAGCTATTCAATGGGGATTCTAGCTCTCTTGGTTGCTGGTACAACAGCTAAGTCATTGACCGACTCAGTAAACCGTAGCATGGAAAAAACCAACCAAATCAACTATATGTCGACACTTTTGGCTGCGATTGTTGGTTTGTTGATGTTGGCAGCTGATCCAATTGAAGGTGGCTTTGCGACAGGTTTCCTAGGAACAAAAGGTTTGCTTTCAGCCTTTCTTGCTGCCTTTGTTACCGTAGCAATCTATAAGGTTTGTGTTAAGAACAACGTTACCATTCGTATGCCTGACGAAGTTCCACCCAATATCTCACAAGTTTTTAAGGATGTGATTCCATTCACTCTTTCAGTTGTTTCTCTATATGTTCTTGATTTACTAGCTCGTCATTTTGTTGGAGCCAGTGTAGCAGAATCAATCGGTAAATTCTTTGCACCATTATTCTCAGCAGCTGATGGCTATCTAGGTATTACCATTATCTTTGGTGCTTTTGCCTTCTTCTGGTTTGTTGGTATCCATGGTCCTTCAATCGTCGAACCTGCTATCGCAGCTATTACCTATGCAAATGCCGAAGTTAACTTGAACCTTCTCCAACAAGGTATGCACGCTGACAAGATTCTTACTTCTGGTACACAAATGTTTATCGTTACCATGGGTGGTACAGGTGCGACACTGGTTGTTCCATTCATGTTCATGTGGTTGACCAAATCGAAACGAAACCGCGCAATCGGACGTGCGTCTGTTGTTCCAACATTCTTTGGAGTAAACGAACCAATCCTGTTTGGTGCACCACTTGTCTTGAACCCAATTTTCTTTATTCCATTTATCTTTGCGCCAATTGCCAACGTATGGATCTTTAAATTCTTCATTGAAACGCTTGGCATGAACTCATTTACTGCCAACCTTCCTTGGACAACACCAGGTCCGCTCGGTATTGTTCTCGGTACAAACTTCCAATTCTTGTCATTTGTACTTGCTGCTTTGTTAATCATTGTTGACGTAGCAATTTACTATCCATTCCTCAAGGTTTATGATGAACAAATTCTTGAAGAAGAGCGTTCTGGTAAAGCCAATGATGAATTGAAAGAAAAAGTAGCAGCAAGCTTCAATACTGCTAAAGCAGATGCTATTCTTGAAAAAGCAGGTGTAGAAGCAGCGCAAAACACAATCACAGAAGAAACAAATGTTCTCGTTCTCTGTGCAGGAGGAGGTACAAGTGGTCTCCTTGCAAATGCTTTAAATAAAGCAGCAGAAGAGTACAAAGTGCCAGTTAAGGCAGCCGCTGGCGGCTACGGTGCTCACCGTGAGATGCTACCTGAGTTTGATTTGGTTATCTTGGCACCACAGGTCGCTTCAAACTTCGAAGATATGAAGGCTGAAACGGATAAATTAGGTATCAAACTGGCTAAGACTGAGGGAGCTCAATACATTAAATTGACTCGAGACGGACAAGGTGCCCTTGCATTTGTTCAAGCGCAATTCGATTGATGATAGGGACTGTAAAACAGTCTCCTATTATCACGGGGTCAAAACGTGTTCAAGCTTTACTGAATGATATCGATAATTGTATGACGCAGTGGTTGATTGATATCTTTGTTCGCTCTTTGCTCCAAAGATATCTAATCAACTGTGCGGGGGTGGGAAGACGAACTCTTTATAACTAGTGAGAGTTCTTTCCCACTCCCTAATCGCCTTGTTAATTCGTCGGTAAAAAATTATCGTTTTTACCTTCTCATGTCACAATTCGATTGATGACAGGGACTGTGAAACAGTCTCCAATCATCACGGGATCAAAACGTGTTCAAGCTTTACTGAATGATATCGATAATTGTATGACGCAGTGGTTGATTGATATCTTTGTTCGCTC
>NZ_JAHZPU010000028.1 GCF_019929575.1 Streptococcus infantis | reverse complement strand
GTCAGCTCAAACAGCTTGAAAGATACTCGCTTAATCAGAGGAACAACTTTGTTGCACTTGACTTGACAATTGGGGTTTTATTTTTCTTATAAAAATTACTTTTCTTTTGATATACTTCAAATCCAGCCATCAAGACACCATGATAAAAACCATAAACAATGTAGCTAACGCTAAGACCATGCCAAAAACCCATGACCAACATATTGACCATATAGGCATAGGTTGCATTGTGTAGCCTGTTTTTAAACCATTTTTTCCGGATAACCTGCATCAAAACTCTTGAAAACACAAAATCTCTTAACCAAGTCGACAAGGTGATATGCCATCTGGTCCAGAAATCCTTAATATCGACACTCAGGAAAGGTTTGTTAAAATTCATCGGTGTCTGAATGCCTAGGATGTTACTACTTCCAACAGCCATTAGACTATAGCCTGCAAAGTCGAAAAACAGATACAAGGTATAGAGGTACATGTACTTGATTGAGTAGACAACTGTACCAGTATTGCTTAGAGCAAGTAGTATCTGGTAAACATAGGTTGATAAAACAACCTTGTAGAGAAGGCCTAAAACGATGCGATAAATACCATCACCTGCTAACTCTAGATACTCTTTTCGAGGCATGACCTCATTTATCTCTTTTAAAAATCTCCTGCTCCGATCAATTGGTCCCGCACTAACCGTAGGGAAAAAAAGTAAAAATTGCAAGTAGTCTTTAATACTAACCTTCTCCTTGATCAGACCATCTGATATTTCCAACATAATCTGAATAGTCTTGAAGGACATATAAGAAATTCCAATAAAGGCCAACAAATGGAGAGAAGTCAGGGCAAAGACTTTATTGATCACCAAAGGAAGAATGGAAAGAAAAACCAGTGGTTTCAGTCGCTTTGCTTCTATCCTCTGTGCAAGAAATACCAGAAAATATTGGTAAACGATAAAGGCAAGCAAATAGACTATCATCGCTCGACTCTTGCCATAAATAGCTCCTGCAAATAAGAGGGAGAGCGCCAAAATATAGTAGTCCTTACGTTTTTCAAAAAAGTTTACCACAAAACCAATCAGTAAAACTACAAACAAGAGAAGGAAAAACTCATTCCCCTCAAAATAATTCATACCAGATGAACTCCTTTTTACTTTTTCTCATCTCATGGTTTATCTTTTTAGAATTAGCTCCTATCAGATCCCCAAGCGAGTTAATTTTTTCTATTATATCATAATTTAAAAACTATAAAAATACTTCTATTATCTAATTCCCTGAAAAGGTACAGATAATTCTTAGTACTAAATCCCAATGATGAGATATCATTAGTCACACAATAACTATAATTCAAAATCTAAAAGATTGATGAATGAACTAGTGAAGTATTCTGTCCTTTTGACTCAAGTAATCCTCAGAATCATCAAACACGCCACTCCCCCTTTGGGCATTTTTATGCTAAAATAGTAGCTATGGATAAAATTATTAAAACTATATCAGAAAGTGGAGCCTTTCGTGCTTTTGTCCTTGACAGCACTGAAACCGTCCGCACTGCTCAAGAAAAACATCAAACCCAAGCTAGCTCAACGGTAGCACTTGGCCGCACCCTTATCGCTAGCCAGATTCTCGCAGCCAATGAAAAAGGAAATACCAAACTAACAGTTAAAGTTCTTGGAACTAGCTCGCTGGGTGCTATCATCACCGTCGCAGATACCAAAGGGAATGTCAAAGGCTACGTTCAAAATCCTGGTGTTGACATCAAAAAGACTGCAACTGGTGAAGTTCTAGTCGGACCTTTTGTCGGCAATGGTCAATTTCTGGTTATCACAGACTACGGCACTGGAAATCCTTATAACTCTATGACTCCGCTTATCTCTGGAGAAATCGGAGAAGATCTTGCCTTCTACTTGACAGAAAGCCAGCAAACTCCGTCAGCAGTTGGACTCAATGTCCTTTTGGACGAAGAAGACAAGGTCAAAGTAGCAGGTGGCTTCCTTGTTCAAGTTTTGCCAGGAGCCAAGGAAGAAGAAATCGCTCGTTTTGAGAAACGCATCCAAGAAATGCCTGCCATTTCAACTCTTCTAGAAAGCGACGACCATATCGAAGCTCTTCTAAAGGCTATCTACGGTGACGAACCATACAAACGTCTGTCTGAAGAAGAAATTCGTTTCCAATGTGACTGTAGTAAAGAACGTTTTATGAAGGCTCTTTCTAGTCTTCCAAGCTCAGACTTGCAGGAAATGAAGGACGAAGACCACGGGGCAGAAATCACTTGTCAATTCTGCCAAACTACTTATAATTTTGACGAAAACGACCTGGAGGAACTCATCCATGACAAATCTTAATACACCCTTTATGATTGGTAATGTTGAGATTCCCAATCGTACCGTTTTAGCACCTATGGCCGGCGTGACCAACTCCGCCTTCCGTACTATCGCAAAAGAACTTGGAGCTGGACTCGTTGTCATGGAAATGGTCTCTGACAAGGGAATCCAATACAACAACGAAAAGACTCTTCACATGCTTCATATCGATGAAGGAGAAAACCCAGTCTCTATCCAACTCTTTGGTAGCGACGAAGATAGCCTAGCACGCGCAGCAGAATTCATCCAAGAAAATACCAAGACTGATATCGTGGATATCAACATGGGCTGTCCAGTTAACAAAATCGTGAAAAACGAAGCTGGCGCTATGTGGCTCAAGGATCCAGACAAGATCTACTCTATCATTAACAAAGTTCAATCAGTCCTTGATATCCCTCTCACTGTCAAAATGCGTACGGGCTGGTCTGATCCATCCCTAGCTGTGGAAAATGCTCTCGCCGCTGAGGCTGCAGGTATCTCTGCTCTCGCCATGCATGGCCGTACCCGTGAGCAAATGTATACTGGTCACGCAGACCTTGAGACCCTTCACAAGGTTGCACAAGCTCTGACAAAAATTCCATTTATCGCTAACGGTGACATTCGCACTGTCCAAGAAGCTAAACAACGCATCGAAGAAGTCGGTGCTGATGCCGTTATGATTGGACGCGCAGCTATGGGGAATCCTTACCTCTTTAATCAAATCAATCACTACTTTGAAACTGGAGAAATCCTTCCTGATTTAACCTTTGAAGATAAGATGAACATCGCCTACGAGCATTTGAAACGCTTAATCAACCTCAAGGGAGAAAAGGTTGCGGTCCGTGAATTCCGTGGACTCGCTCCTCACTACCTCCGTGGAACATCAGGTGCAGCTAAACTCCGTGGAGCTATCTCACAAGCAAGCACACTTGCCGAGATTGAAGCCCTCTTACAGTTAGAGAAAGCATAAACGTATAAAAAAAGGCAAATCTCAAATTGAGATTTGCCGTTTTTTATATATTTTCATCTTGCAAATCGAGTTGCTTCACTCTAGCAATATAGTATGCCATAATCAAAAACAAATTGAAGCTGACAATCCAGATAGACCATTCATGGAGAAAATGCATAGATACAGCCAAGCTAATGGCACCCACTACGAAACTGCCTACAACAATGCCATAGTTCAAGGCTTGACGACGATATTCTTGAACATCTCCTTCTCCTCTAACGATGCGATACAAAGCAGTCAACATTTTTCGGTAATTCCCAGACGTCATAAAAATGACATAGGGATGATCTTCAATCAAACTACCCGTAAATGTTAGCATCATCATTCCAGTTCCAAAAGCAATAAAAGGAACTTCTAATAGAGGAAAGCGGGAAAAGAAGGGCAAAACAAGGGTCCCGATAAATAAGGGAAGTAGCATCTTAACCCGCCAATAGGCTGTTTTGCGATATTCTTTCATGTGCAAGGCAAAAAGAAAGCCTAGGGAAAAGAATATAATAGAACAGAATCTCAACATGGTATTGATGACATGTGAATCGTGCCAATCTGATATCAGTAGGAGAATGTTCCCTGTCTGCGTTGCCACCAAACTATGGTACTGGATGTGACAGAATACATCCAAAGAACCACCGATAAAGCCAAGGAACACTCCCATGAGTCGTGTGTTTTGAGGTAAAATTAATTTATCTGGCATTGATTCATCACTCGTTTCCCTTTGATTTTTTCATTATACCACTTTCTCTGAAAGAAACTAAGTGAAAAACGGTCAGTTCAGGTAGACATGATTAGATATACTCCTAAGTTAATCTCATCTCTGGAGCTCATTTATGACGTCTTATCAACTTCAAATGCTGTAGGTACTCATCAACTAAACTATTTTTAAACAAATTATGTCAGTACTGAAGTCTATGGCTTAATCAAAGTAACACTTGAAACAGTACCATCTGCACCTGTTGTAATTTGGATGACTTTTCCACCACCTACTTCAGCATTGTATTTCCCATCATCAAGGGTATAAGAATAGCTTTGAATAGAGTAGTTTTCTTTCTTGCCATCAGCAGATTCTACTGTAAATTGACCACCTGATGAGACAGTGATAGTCTCGCCATTCGCACCCTTCCAATTCCCAGCTGCAGCTGAAAAATCTTTGTCCACCATAGTCAAGACACCTTTATAACGTTTGTTATGTTCTGCCTGCTTGTCTTGAAGTTTGCGATCAGTTGCTGAATCATAAGCTGACTGATTCTGTTTTGCTTGTGTTCCTTGTTGATTGGATGGAGCTTGCGAAGGGGTTTGATTAGCAGAAGGTTCTTGATTTTGTTTTGTTTCTGGTACTGGTGTTGCTTGCGATTGATTAGCAGTAGTCGTTGACTGATCAGAAGATGATGATTTAGCTTTTTCTGATGAAGTTGAACTTGAGGATTTCTGAGTCTTGTTCTCTTTACTTGAAGAACTGGCCTTAGAACTAGAAGATGCTTGTGTTGTCTTGCTAGAACTATCACTTGTGGTGTTTTCTTTCTTATTACCACAAGCCCCCAATAACAATGTTGAAGCGAGTACAGTTGCGGCCATTAATTTGATAGAAGTTTTATTTTTCATTTTATGCTCCTTTGTAACATTTTTGAAATGTTAAGAAATATTTTTGTAACATTATTGTAATATTTGTTTTTAAATCTGTCAACTATTTATCTAAAATTTTTTAGAATTATTTTTTAGTACATTTATTTCCTTATCCCTCCTATATCTTTTATTCGTAAAGAATTTAAAAAAACAGGAAAATTTTTCCTATGAGAATACTATATTTTATACGTGTAATCGCTTGCATTTTTTTCTTAAAGGGCTATAATAAAATTGAGATAGGATATTGGAGGTGTAGGTTTATGTCAAAGAAATATTACAAATATCTTCCTTGGTTGATTATTGGTGCTTTCTCTTCTTATGGGATTGCTACTCATTACGCTCAAACAACATTTGATTTGTTCTACTTAACCACTATTTTCATGATTGTTTATGTGTCTCTAATGTACTTACACGAACATTATTTAAAATATAAATACAGAGATTTATTCATTCGAATCATGAGCAATTCTAATAAAGATAAACATCCTTAAACAAAAAGAGGTCGGGAAATGTACTGCCCCCAAAAAGTTAGACAATTAATTTACCCAAAGGATTTAGTTCTGTATTGTACAGGACTAAGTCCTTTTAGTTTTACCTTAATTCGTTTGTTGTTGTAGTAATCAATATAGTCTACAATAGCTTGTTCCAAGTGCTCAAGTGACTGAAACGTATTCTCATAACCATAAAACATTTCAGACTTAAGAATGCCAAAGAAAGATTCCATCATACCGTTATCTGGGCTATTTCCCTTACGTGACATAGATGGTTGGATTCCCTTATTCTTTAAAAAATGATGATAGAAATCGTGTTGGTATTGCCATCCTTGGTCACTATGGAGAATTGTATTTTCGTAATGGTTCTCTGTAAAGGCTTGTTCTAGCATAGCTTTCATTTGTACTAAGTTCGGCGAAGTAGAAAGATTGTAGGAGATAATTTCGCTGTTAAAGCCATCTAAAACTGGTGATAAATAAAGCTTTTGGCTGCTTGCTGGAATGGCAAATTCTGTCACATCTGTGTAGCACTTTTGCATTGGTTTGGTTGCTTCAAACTGACGTTGAATAAGATTATCTGCTTTCTTGCCAACCTCTCCTTGGTAAGAAGAATACTTCCGTTTACGGCGAATTCGAGCCGTTAAACCAAGTACTTTCATAAGACGCTGCACCTTCTTATGGTTCACTACGAAGCCACGATTTCGTAATTCTAGAGTCATGCGACGATAACCGTAATTTCCTTTATGCTCAGTATAAATTAACTGAATTTCAGCTTTAACATCATCATCCTTATCGCATTGATCCAGCTGTTTTAAGTGATAATAATAAGTTGAACGGGCAAGCTTAATAATCTTTAGAAGAATATCTAAAGAAAACTCTGTTACCAATCCTCGAACAATTTCCGTTTTTCTTCTTGCTCCTTTTCGTCCCTCAATCGGAGTTCTCTCAACTTTTTTAGAATGGCATTCTCCGCTCTCAAATATTCTAATTCTTCCTGAAGTCGCTCTAGCTCTGTCATTTCTTCGGGTTTCTTCTTTGACTTACGTCCCATTTTAGGTGGTCTCCCTCTTGTTTTCTCAACAATAGTATACCCGTTTTTCTTGTATTGTGCCAGCCAATTAGGCAACATTCCACTACTTGGAAGAGCATAATCCAGAGACACCCTAATTTGTGAACAACCTTCAAGAAGAACTTTATCAATGATCTCTTGTTTTAGTTCAGGAGAATAGTAACAATTCTTTCCTTTTTTGACGATTTCTATTCCATAACGATCAATCAATTTAATCATGTACTGAAGATTAGAAATGTTTATCCCAAATTGATCTGAAAGCTTTCTAAAGCTCTCTCCTTGCTTTTTGAGTTCATAGATCCGAACTTTATCTTCACAAGTTAATTTCATAATAAAAACACCCCAAAAGTTAGATTTTCTTTTGTCTAACTTTTGGGGTGCAGTTCAAAAAATCCCGACCTCGCTTTTTTATGAATAATAAACCTTTGACACGATAGCTGAATTGACTTTTGACACAAGCTGTATTTTCTCTATTCTCAAGCTCAACCAGTCATCGGATTTGTTGAAACATCCCAAGACCAAGACTAGGAAACCGAGACCTGGTCTATCGATTTTGGTCCTCAATCTTTTTATTTTAATCGATAGGTTTTTCTTGGTTTCTTTTTAGGCACTCGTTTGAGCCCAACTTCTTCTACATACTCACCGTATTTTACGAGAAAGTTATTGCTGACGATTGGTCGTCCTGGGTTGATGAGATTGACTAATTCGGTTCCTTCATAGACAGTGAATTCCTCCTCTAGCAGATAGAGAAAGGTCGGATTCCAGTCAAGTCGCCCCTGGATTCGTTTAATAGACTCTTGGATAATGGCATAATGGTCAAAGGCGAAGGCTTGCTCCCCCAGCTCTAGTCCCTCTAGGAAGCACTTGCCCGTCTGAAAATCAACATCGACAAAAACCACATCTTTGGCATCATCACCAGCTTGAACGAGATCAAGTGCGCGGCTAGGTAGATACACCAAGTGGGCGATAGTAACCGTCCAGCCCCGCGGATCACGACCTGGAGTAGATACTGTCATCAACTGTTCGATTTTTTCCAAAGGAAGGTCAAGGTTAACCTCCTCTCTCACTTCACGCTGACAAGCATGTCTTGCATCTTCGCTCTTATCCATAAAACCACCAACCAAAGCCAAACAGTTTTGATAAGGATGGGCCTTGCGACGAATTAGCAAGAGTTTGATTTTCCCTTCCACAAAGCAATAAGCTACCATATCCACCGTCACGCTCGGTTTTTCATACTGAGGAAGTTCCTGTTTGCAGTACCAGTCTAAAAATTCCTTCTCAGTCGCATGAATCTCAAAATATTCTCTCTCTGTCATTCCAGCTGGGGTTATCGTTTCAGTCACCTTATCCCTCCTTGACAGCCTTAGTCCATTGATACCAACCGACTAGACTATTGAGAGTGTAAACCCAGTACATACCTTGGATATGGATGTTTTCACCCCACCAGAGATAAATACTAAAGAGATTGGTTGCAATCCAGAAAATCCATTGCTCACGGTAAAGACGTGTCATCAAGAGCTGACCAACACCATTGGTCGCATCCGTTACACTATCACGGAATGGACGAGCACTATGGATACTTTGGTAAGCCAAACCCATGCCAATCCAGATGAGAGCTGTCAAGGCCAAGTACTTGAGCCAATCAACCAGACCAAGTTTCTTAGCTTCAAAGTGAGACTCCTCTGGTTTTCCTTGTTCATTGATCCGATTAGACAACCAAGCATAGAGACCAATAGGCTGCATGACAAAGAAATAAACTGTTGTCAAAACTTCGCCGTAGAAAGTAGCATTCATAGATAAGACCAAGTAGATTGCAGAGTTAATAGCTCCAAAAAGATAGTTACTAGCTCGACCTTCAGCTACCAAGATAACGCAGACAATTCCTGTCCAAGAGGCAAAGAGGCCAATCCAGTCATGACTTTCCGTGTTTTGTGTAAACTCCAGAATAAGAGGAACACTTGATAAAACAATCAAATAGAGCCACTGGAAAAGACTGCGTCCCACAAAGAGGTCATTCCAAAGTAAACGCATAACTCCTGCAAAACCAATTTTACGAGCTTCCGCGTGAACATTTTTAAAGTTTTCGATAAATTGTGTGATTTTTTCTACTATTTTTTTCATTTTTTTCTCCTAATCTGCTTGGTAAATAGCATCGATAGCCACTTTGGCTGCTTCATAATTTCCTAGATAGTCATCAGCTAGATAAACATGAGGGATATTGGCTAGATATTGCTCCCTCATCATATCCAAATGCTGAGAAAAACTATGACGGATATGGTCTTCTGCCATGGTCATGTCTCGAAAACCATCATTGACATAAGAACCGATAGGTTGCACAAAGAGGATTAAATCCCACTTTTCCTTGGCTAAGATGGAAACAAAGAGATTGTCAAAGGTCTCTCCGGACAAGTCCTCCTGCTCTTCGTTTTCCATGTAGTAATCGTAATATCCCTTGGTTACTAGTGAGTTGGTATCTGCAATGACTAGGCCTCGATTGGCACTGCTATCAATCAACTTGGAAGTTTGATCATACTGCCCCAATAGAAGGTAATAATAATCTTTTGGGGTAAGCTCATCATCTCGGACATTATTTTTTATCTGATACTCACGAGCATACTCCAGACTGACTGGCGCATCATAGAAGCGAGCTAAATCCTTGGCTAGAGTTGTTTTCCCATTACTCGCACTTCCCATAATCAACACTTTCTTTGTAAACTGTCGGCGGAAGGGTTGAGCGATATATTTCCAATATTTACTTGGATTTTCTCGAATCATGGTAGCCGAAATTCCAAATTTTCTTTCCTGCAAAACTGCTTGAAAACCACGTTTATGAAGCTCTGTTTGGTAGTCGGACTCTCCTACAAAAAAGATTAGCTCCTCAGCAGTCTGATCATAGGAAATGGCCTGCAACATCTGATTCAACCACTCCTGCCAGCCCATTGGATAGCGCGGGATAGTAGTTTCGTCAAGTTTACAAACAGAGGTCAACTCATCATCTCGAAAAGCTTCACGAATATAGCGAAATCTCTTTTGTAGTGTAAGTCCCACCTGTTCACCACGATCTCCCTTATAACCTGAAACTACCACCCATACAGCATCACATTGACGTTTTGCTCTTTGGATTAAATCAATATGCCCCTGATGTAAGGGAGCAAAGGTGCCAAAAACCACCGCTATACTCTTTTTCATATCTGTTCAATCTTTTTATAATTTTTTATATTATACTCCACTCACCTATGTTTGTCAACACTTTTTTATTATTTTTTATAAAAACATTGCTACATGATTGGATTTTTTACTTGATATACAAAACTTGATTAGGAAAAATTTGTTTTTAAAACCTTTAAACTGCAACATCCAAATGCTTATTTAAGTAACAAATTTCAAAAAAAGAGGCTGAAACAATCTGTTCCAACCTCACATTTTTATACAATCTCAAATTTTAATTGACCAGCTTTGACACCAATCTTCAGAGTCTTACCAGCTTCCAATTCACCTTTAAGGAGAAGTTCTGCTAGTTTGTCTTCTACTTCCGTTTGCAAAGTTCTGCGTAGTGGACGAGCCCCCATCTCTGGATCATAGCCTTGCTGAGCTAGGAGTTTAAGGGCTGATGCTTGAAGTTTCAAGTCAATTCCTTTTTCTGCCAGGCTTGCAATCAATGGTTTGACCATAATCTTAACTACTTCCTGCATATCTTGACTTGACAAGCTATGGAAGACTACCTTCTCATCAATACGGTTGATAAACTCTGGACGATAAGCCTTTTTCAGCTCCTCAAACATCCGTTTTTCCATATTTTCTTGGTCAAAACGAATGTCCTTAGCTCCAAAGCCGACTGTCTTGTCATCACGAAGAGCTGTCGCACCAAGGTTTGACGTCATGATGATAATGGTATTAGAAAAGTCAACCTTGCGACCTTTACTATCTGTCAAGACACCATCATCCAAGACTTGCAAGAGCACATTAAAGATGTCTGGGTGCGCCTTTTCTACCTCGTCAAAGAGAAGTACTGAGTACGGTTTATTGCGAACCTTCTCAGTCAACTCTCCACCTTCTTCGTAACCTACATAACCTGGAGGAGCTCCGTTAAGACGGCTGGCCGCGAATTTCTCCATATACTCACTCATATCAAAGCGAATAAGGGCTGATTCATCATCAAAGAGAACTTCTGCTAGAGCCTTGGCCAATTCGGTCTTTCCGACACCCGTAGGTCCTAGGAACATAAAGGAACCAATCGGACGCTTATGACTGCGAATCCCTGACTGATTGCGGCGAATCGCACGGCTAATGCTTGAAACAGCTTGATCTTGACCGATGACACGTTTGTGCAGTTCAGCTTCCAGATTCAAGTATTTCTTGGCATCCGTTTGTGTCAATTTTTGAACAGGAATTCCTGATAAGCGACTCAAGGTGGTCAAAATATCAGATTCTTTTACTAGATCTTTATAAACAGGGGCTTCCTGCTCTTTTGAAATGAGCTGTGCTGCTTGCTTCCATTTGCCATCCATCAAAGCCTTATCAGCTGGTGTTAAACCTGATTCTTCTTGTTTAGCGTGTTTCGATTTATTTTGCACTGTTGCTGCCGCTTCATCCAAAAGATCGATTGCTGAGTCTGGCAAGTGACGACTCGTCAAATAACGATGTGCCATTTTGACAGCTGTTTCGACTGCATCGTCTGTAATTTGGACATGGTGGTGTTTCTCATAGGTTGCTTTCAAGCCCTGCAAAATAGCCATACTATCTGCTAAACTTGGCTCCTCAATCATCACCTTTGCAAAGCGACGAGAAAGAGCTGCGTCTTTTTCGATGTGCTTTTGATACTCTTCCTGAGTAGTCGCACCGACAGTTCTCAGAGTTCCACGCGCCAAGGCAGGTTTTAGGATATTGGCAGCATCCAAGGTCGAATCAATCCCACTTCCTGAACCCATAATGGTATGAAGCTCATCGATAAAGAGGATGACCTTGCTATCTTCCTCGATATCTTTGATGATATTGTTCATACGTTCTTCAAAGTCACCACGGAAACGAGTTCCCGCAACCACATTCATCAAATCAAGCTCTAAAACTCGCATTTTAGCCATCTCAGCTGGTACATCTCCGTTGGCAATACGTTGCGCAAGGCCAAGTGCCAAAGCTGTTTTACCCACACCTGCATCTCCAACTAGGACCGGATTATTTTTGGTCTTACGACTCAAGATTTGAATCATACGAGAGATTTCTTGGTCACGCCCGATGACTGGTTCCAATTTACCTGAGCGAGCTTGCTCTGTAAGATCATGCGTATAATCTTCCAAACCTCCACTTGGTGTCTGAGGCATGCCCATCATATTAGCCATAGAATTTTGCTTATCCGCTACCGTACGATGGCGTTGACGAAGGGCCTTCAAATCATCTCTAGTCCAACCAGCACGCGCTTCAAGACTACGACGAAGTCCAGCAATCTTGACCTGATCCTTCTGATCTTCGTAAGAAAATCCCGCTTTTTCTAGAATACGAGTAGCCAAGGCATTGCCATCATGTAAGATAGCATAAAGCACGTGCTCTGTTCCTAAAACCTTGGCATGCACAACAGAAGCTACATGCTCTGCTTCCAACAACAATACCTTCAAACGGTGTGAAAAAGGCAACTCCTGATAATTTTCCTTATCGCTATACTTTGTTTCAGTCAGCTCTACAGCAACTTCCTCCAGACGATCAATCTCATAGGGAAATTCATTTAAAGTCGCCCCAGCTACACTGTAACTATGATTGGCCATAGCAATCAATAGGTGCCAAGACTCTAGGTATTCTGCCCCAAAATGACTTGCGACCAGAAAGGCACTGTCTATACATTCTTTCAATGCTTTTGAATATTTCATTTAGTTCTATTTTCCTTTTCTATCTACCTCTTGTAATAACTGTCGAAGCATATTGGCACGGATAAGATTGGCATCCTCACCTAAAACCCGGTCTGTCGCCATTGCTAGTAATAGATTCATCTCCTGACGAGTCACTAAATCCTGTTCAAACAAGAGTCTTAAAACATCTTCAAAAATAACTAGGCTGACTTCTTCGCCCACCGAATACAGTAAATCGCGGAGCATTTCATGGTGGTTTGAGAATTCAATCCGACCTATACGAATGTAGCCACCACCACCACGCTTACTTTCAACCAAGTATCCCCTGCTTTCTGTAAAACGAGTCTTAATCACATAGTTAATCTGACTAGGAACAACCTGAAAAGTATCTGCCAACTGACTCCGTTGCAACTCCACAATACCAGATTGATCTAAAATTGCCTTGATGTAGGCCTCAATATGATCTGATGTATTTTTAAGTCTCATAACAAACCCACCTCTCTTTAAACCTTGACTATCTTTGACTATTATACCGAAATTTTTCCATTTTTTAAAGAAAAAGGGGCTGGTAATGAATAATCCTCACCAACTCCTTGTCTTTCTAATTATTTAATCCCAATTCCGCTAAAATTTGGCGTTTATAAGCAATTTTTTGAACTTCCTTGTCTTCGGTTTCAGACCAGTCGAGTTTGACTTCAGAAACAATCTGACCAGGGCGATTTTTCAAGATATAGATACGGTCACTAAGATTAAGGGCCTCCTCGATACTATGCGTAATGATGAGTGTCGTCAGGCCTAGCTGTTTATGAATCTCCAAATACCAGGCGTGGAGTTCCATCTTAGTCATCTCATCCAAGGCACTAAAGGCCTCATCTAGAAGAAAGAGCTTATGTCCAAAAAGATAGGTACGAAGTAAAGCAACACGCTGACGCATCCCACCACTAAGCTCATGAGGATACTTGTCCCGTATCGCCGTCAACTGAAAGGTAGCAAGGATTTCATCTGCTTTCGCAACAGCTTCTGCCTTATCCACCTTTTGAATCAAAAGGGGCAGGATGATATTACCAAGTACCGTCTTATGTTCCAAGAGCAGATCCTTTTGCAACATATAGCTCACGCGCCCCTTGGGATTTTCCTCCCCATCAAGCACAATTCTACCTGACTGGACTTCTAAAATGCCTGCAATCAGGTTAAAGAGAGTGGTCTTTCCTACACCACTAGGGCCTAGGATAGAAACCACTTCACCTGAAGTCACTTGTAGATTAATATCCTCTAAAATCTTTTCATCATCGTAGGCATAGCTTACATGTTCTAGTCTAATTTCTGTCATTATTTTACAAATTCGTTAGTGAAACCTTTATCAGTCAAGTCTTCCTTGAGGATACCATTTTCTTTATCCCATTTGTAGAAGGCATTCCATCGGTCCGCATCAAATTGTCCCCACTTTTCCTTATCACTTGCATATTCTTTTGACAAGTATTTTTGAGATTCGATGACAAAGTCACGTTTATCCTTTAACTCTGGGGCATTCTTGATCAGGATATCAGCCGCTTCTTCTGGGTGTTCCATAGCGTACTGGTAACCTTTTTTGATAGCTTGGATGACTTTACGGGCTTCTTCTTTGTTGTCTTTCAGATAGTCGTTGTTTGCAATGATAACTGGTGAGTAGTAGTCAAACTCTTTGACATAGTCTTTCAAATACATAAAGTTGGCATCCACACCTTGAGATTTGGCAAGAAGGCCATCCCAACCGTAGTAAATCCAGGCAGCATCAAAAACGCCATTGGCAATCGGAGTGATCGAGTTTGAATCGTTGTTTGGTACTTTTTCAACCTTGTCAAAGTCTCCACCTTGAGATTCTACCAAGGTTTTCAACATAGCAAGTTCTGTTGGGTCATTCCAGGTTCCATATTTCTTCCCAACCAAGTCTTTAGGACTATTGATATTGTCAGACTTACGAGAGATAATTCCTGATGTATTGTGCTCAACGATAGCTGCAACGGCAGTAATACCTGCCCCTTTTTCCAATTTCTTAGCCATGTAATCTTGGAAATAGATAGCAAATGGTGCCTTACCATTGATAACCAAGTCTGATGAACTTTCTTCTGGCGGTAATTTCAAATCAACATCCACTCCAGCTTCCTTGAAATAACCTTTTTCTTTGGCTACATAAAGCCCTGTGTGGTTGGTATTGGGTGTCCAATCCAGGATAAAGTCAATTTTTTTGAGTTCTGCTTCTTTGTTATCCTTAGAAGCAGTTCCTTGGCCGCAAGCCACAAGCACGACAGCTAGAAGAGCTGTTACAATCGTTAAAAACACTTTCCATGTTTTCTTCATTTTTATTTCCTCTTTTCTTTTTCCAAAACACTCTATTTTAAGTACGTTTCCATTTAATCACATATTTTTCACTGATATCGACTAGCTTCATACCCAGAAGACTGATCAGTGATACCAGAATAATAATCGCAAACATGGTATCATACTGAAACAGTTTCTTGGACTGAATCATGTAGACACCTAGTCCTTCAAAGCCTCCCAACCACTCAGATACCACTGTTGTGATAAAGGCGTAGGAAACACTGACCCTAAGCCCTGCATAAAAGTAGGGCAGGCTGACAGGGATTTTAAAATGCCACAGGATTTGCCAAGGATTGGCTCGCATCAGACTAAACAAGGTCAGCATGTCCTTATCACAATGCCTAAAACCATCTAAAATACTGACGATAATAGGGAAGGTTGTCGTCAAGATAATCAAGACAATCTTGGGCAAAATTCCATAACCCAACCATAAAACTAGGATAGGGGCTATGGCAATGGTCGGTATGGTCTGGACAACCACCATCATGGGGTAAATCAGGTCATTGAGCCAACTCAGACTATCCATAAGGACGGCCATGATACAGGCAATCAAGACACCCAGCACCAAACCTAGTAAGGCTACTCTCAAGGTTGCCCAACTATGGTACCAGAGAAATTCTCTATCACGAACAAAAGACTGGAGGATTTCAAGTGGCGTCGGTAGGATGAACTTTGGTAAGAGTTTTAAGAATCCCGCCACCTGCCAAACGGATAAGACACCTAAAAATCCTAACAGACTAATATGCCGTCTCATTATACTTTTCAAGTTTCTCATCGATGCTTAAAATCTCTCCTACATTTATTTTCACATTGGCAAAAACATTGTCTGCTCCTTGCCCCGCCACTTCTAACGCTTCTTTGAGAATGCGCATAAGTTCATCAAACTCTCCCTCTAAAACTGTTTCAAATGGTGTCACCACCATGGTCACTTCTTGAGCTTGCAGATAAGCAATGACCTTATCAATTACAGCTATGCGGTCAATCCCCTGTGACAGGGGCAGAACTTGTAAAGCAATGCTTGCTTTCATTCAAACCTCCTTTTAATTTACAGTTTTTCTTTATGAAAAAAGAAAAACCTCTTTCATATATGAAAAAGGTGCAGAATTAGGCTAAGTATCGTTCCTACGCTGGCATTACCCAGATCAGGTGCGGTCGAAGTTTAACACTTCCTCTCAGACTGTACACAGACTCCCATATATTATATGGACATATGATAACGCAAAACAAACAAGATGTCAAGGAAACTGCTTACAGAAAAAGAGACGGCAAACCGTCTCTTTCTCTAATTATACAGATGAACTAGCTCTTTCAATTAAAGCATAGGGGCGAATAACTGAGCTACTTCTTTGATTAATGTTTGATACCAAGTAGGCTTGATTGTTCCAGGAAAAATTTCTTGCGACTCTTCAAAAATGTCTTCAAAATCATTGCGAATAGTTGCAATGGATGGTGTTTCATACAATAAAACTGCATTTTCATAGTGGTGAACCAAGCTGCGATAATCAAGGTTTATGGTTCCAACAACCGCAAATCGATTATCAACAATCATTTGCTTACTATGGATAAAACCAGGAGTATACTCATAGATACGTACACCAGCAGACAAAAGATCAGGATAAGACCCTCGAGTTACTAACTGGATGAGCTTTTTATCTGGGATAAATGGAGTTATAATTCTCACATCTACACCTCGCATGGCTGCATTTTTTATATCCTCTGTCAAATCATAATCAATAATGAGATAAGGCGTGGTGATATAGACAAAATCTTCCGCTTGATTAATCAGATTTTGATAGACGATTTTACCCACCTTCATTTTATAGATAGGCTTAGGGCCACTTCCATATGGGATACAAAGACCACCACCTGGTCGTGTCTGATTTTCCAAATGATATTGATCAAAATCACTAATTTCTCCACGGTTGATGTACCAGTTCATGAGAAATAGTCTGGTAAAGGCTTGAGTCGCCGGACCATCTATCCGAATCCCACTATCTTTCCAGTGTCCAAAACGTTCAATCTGATTGATATATTCGTCTGCAAGATTAATCCCGCCAGTATAGGCAATCTGCCCATCAATAACCAAAATCTTACGGTGGTCACGGTTATTGTAGGCCACTGTCATACGAGGAATCACCTTATTAAACTTATGAGCATCAATCCCTTTAGAACGCAAATGAACGGTATAATCCCCAGGCAAGGTCACCATACAACCAATATCATCGTAGAGCATCTTGACCTCGACTCCCTGAGCAGCTTTTTCTTCAAGAATTTCAAGCATACTATCCCACATCAAACCTTCGTCAACAATGTAGTATTCTAGAAAAATAAATTTTTCAGCCCTCTTCAAATCCTCGAGCATCTGTTGCCACATTTCTTCTCCATTAGCAAAGAATTGTGAGTCTGTATGGTCATAAACCTCTGCATTACTATCCATATGTAACAAGGCATTGATAATACCGTAGGCAGATTTATCAGTTTCTTGTAGGATCTGATGAAGACTATGCTCTCGCTTTTCATGAGATGCAATGGAACGAAGTTCCTGCAGTTGTTTGAATTCCTTTTTTGATAACCGACGCTCACCAAACATGATATAAAGTAAGGGACCAAAAACAGGGACAAAAGTGACAATCAACCAAGTCACCTTGCTCTCAGGAGACATGGAACGATTAACAATGGCTAAAACAGTTGCCACACTGACAAGAAATACAAGAGTCACCCAAATAATCGGAGCAATCTGACTCATGTAAAGAATGACTGCAAAAACTACAAATAATTCTATCAGAATTATCGCAATGCTAAAACCATACTTGGACATCAATAGTCGCAATTTTCTAGTTCCCATAACTCCCTCTCAATTTCTAAGTCTACTCCCTAATTTAACGTCTGAAAACGCTTGTTACCTTCTAGTATACTTAGTTTAGAAGAACTTAGCAAGTCTTTTCTGTTTAAGCCGATAGTTCTACATTTAAAATCAATTTAAAAAGCAGGCCTCTTATCTGTACCTGCTCTTATATTACAATTTTAATGCCAACATATTGACCGTCATACCAGCTGCAGTTCCCATCAAGAAGATGGTCTCTCCTTCTTTTACATAGCCATGATCGAGTGCATAGGCTAAACCAAAAGGTACCGCAACTGAAACCATATTCCCATAATCCGTAACGAGATTAAGGTATTTGTCTTCGTCTACACTCAGTTTTCCCATGACCAAAGGAAGAGCGCGACTAGCTTGGTGAGGAATAATATAGTCTACAGCATCTTTAGAAATACCTGATTTCTCTTGGAATTCTTGGAACATTTCTGGGATGACACGAGCAGAAAGCAAGAGAATTTTCTTGCCTTTCATATCAAACATAAAATTTGTCTTAGTCTCTTCAGAGTACTCTTTTGGCTGATAAGAAGTCAAGCCTCCACGAATCTCTGTATCGTGAGCCCCCTCTGACCAAGTACGTTGAAGACTAGCGATAACTCCTTTGTCCTGACTACTTTTTTGGAAAATAAAGGCTGCTGCCCCATCACTAAAGAGTTCAAAACTTTCTTTTTGCTTTGGATTAAGACCCAAGCTACCAACTTCACTAGATACAATCAAAACACGACGGTATTCCCCAGCTTCAATCAAATGTGACATGGTTGATAAAGCAGAGATAAAACTTGTACAAGTCGTATTGATATCCATAGCTGGGATAGAGAGCCCTTTTGCCACACGTTCATGAATCAAAGCTGCCGTACAAGGAATCGGCTGAACACCAACCGCACTAGCTGATACCAGGCAATCAATGTCTTTCATACTCAAATTTGCATTTTCAAGTGCAGCTTGGATAGCCGCTTCTGCCAAATCTAGCTGGGTTTCTTCATTTTCAACCACACGATGACGGGTCTGGTCTTTAAATTGCACCGTATTTTTGGGAAGGCAGACTCCATAACCTGCAATTTCTAGATGTCTTTTTACTTCTGTCATAATTTTTTGTCCTTTCATAAACGTTGGATACGTTTGAGCTTACGACTTGTATCCCAGTGATAATCTGAAAATTGTATTTCAGGTTCTTTAAACTCTTTTTGTTGCGCCAAAAGTCGAAACTGCTCTGTAATCGCTGTTTCTACTTGTTCATCTCTTCGACTCAAACAAACTTCTACTAACTTCTCAGAATGTTGTTTGACTTGGTAATCTCCAACATTCTCCACAAAGAGAATGCAACGTCTGATAAAGTCAGGATAAATCGTTACTTGACCCCCGTCCTGTCCTTCAAAGTAGAAGATATCATCAGAGCGACCTTCGACCTTGTCAATCCTTGTGTAATGGGAGCCACATGGGCAAGGATTAGGATTTTCAACTAAAATATCATTGAGCTGGTAGCGATAAACAGGCTGACTGCTTCGCTTAAAATCAGTAATGACTGGATAAAAACGTCGGTCATCCAAGTAGTGTTTTTCCACAAAAATGATGTCTTCATTGAGATGAAGATTCCCAGCAGAGCAAGTACAAGCTAGGAAACCTTCCGTTGCTTGATATACTTGGTCAATAATCGGCAACTCAAAAGCGCTCAAAATTCGCTCTTTATCACTATCTTCTAAGATTTCAGCCACCGAAACGATTTTTTGTGGGTGAATGACTAACTCCCCATCTTTTAGACGCTTGCTCAATTCAATCAACATAGAAGCAGGTGCCACTACAATAGTCGGTTGATAACTATTGAGACGCTCTATATGCTCATCTGTATTCTTGAAAATATCAAAGTACTCTAAACGAATAAGTGCCGTATTGATGGTCTGATAGAGTTCATTATCCGCTCTGAGGAAAAAGGCTATGCGGTGCCCAAAAAGTTGGCCCTTGGGCAACATCTTTGCCAAGATAGCTGCTGCCCACATACTTCTCTCTTTTTCAGTTGTGATAAAAAGTCCCCGGTGTCCAGATGTTCCAGAAGACAGCCCAACAGCTATTTCCCCTTTAAGCTCTGTAAAATTTCGAGTCTTTTCACTTTCGATAGCCAAAGCCAAGGCCTCGTCTCGATCCACTCCTTGGGTGTTGAGCTCATTGAAATGACTCATCATAAAAGCCTTATCCATATGGTCAAAGTCACTAGGTACACCATTTTTAAAATAAGGTGACTCACGTTTGAGAAAGTCCATATAGGCAGCCAGTTGCTTTTTCTGATAGTTTTCTAAAGCTTCTCGAGACTTAAAATTATGAAGCCAACGAGTTTGGAAAAAAGTTTTAAGAAAGGTTATTTTTTTCATATAAAATCCGCTCAATCCTTTCTACAGGGTCATGGCTAACTAGCACTTCTATACCATCTTTTAAAACCTCTTCCAAGAGCTCTGTTCCTTTGATATAGTCAGCCTTACTATCTTGCACCAAGGAAGGAATCAGATGCATCTGTTTCGTATAGGGTAAAAGGTCAATTCCCCAACAAAGATCTGCTGCGATGAAGAGATGATAGTCTGGCATAAAGAGACAGGCTTGCCCCTTAGCATGCCCATCAATAGAAGCTACAAGGATGCTGCCGTCTCCAAAAAGATCGATGGTAGGGCGATACTTAAAGTTAGCATTTTGCTGATCCGCCTTAATAACAGTCAACCTTTCCTCAAAAGTAGTCGGCAAAAATTCTTTAAAAATTAAATCTTTTAGTTTTGGTTTTTTATAAACATCATAGACTTCCTGGGTCAGGATAAAGTTTGCATTCGGAAAGAAGCTAGCCCCTCCCAGATGATCTGGATGTAGATGAGATAACAAGACATAGTTGATTTCTTCTGACTTGATCCCTTTATCTTTTAGCAAGTGCGAAATCTGATCTTTTTCCGTCATTTGAACTGGCGTTCCCAAACGGTAAAAAGCATAACGAAGTTTCGTCTTAATATCATAGTGATAGCCAGTATCATAAAATACATAGCCCTTATCCCTGTGTTTGATCAAAAAGACGCCTGCTGGGAAAGTCATCTTTCTATTCTTGACACCTTTAAAGAGCAAACCGGCATAACTGGTACAGTATCCAGCCGGGAAATACTCAATGCTTTCGATAATCTTGGACATATTGTTCAATCCCTTCTGAAATGCTAATTTTCGGATGATACCCCAATTCCCTCTCAGCCTTGCTAATATCTAGAGTTTGACTATAACGAAGTAGATAATAGGTATATCGTGTTAAAGGCGGTTCCCCTTTCAGATTCAAGGACTTGTAAAGAAACTCTAAACTACTTGCAATTCCTGCTAATAGAGATGCTGGAATTTTTCTATATTTGATTGGGTAACCCAGACCTGTCAAACTTTCCTCTAACAAATCCCTAAAAGCTCTTGGTTCGCCATTAGTGATGTTATAAACCTCACCTTTTGCTTCTGGAGCTTCTAAGGCTAACCGGATTGCGAGAGCAACATTTTCCACACAAGTCATGTCCATGAGCTGACGCCCATCCCCAATCAAAGGAATTCCAAGTTTTTGACTAAGATTGATCACCCGTGGCAAGATGCTAGTATCTCCAATCCCAAACAGTCCCCTAGGCCTCAAGATAATACTAGGAACATCTGGATAATCCTTAAAGAGTCTCTCCGAAGCCAATTTACTACGGATATAGTTATTGAGATTATTTTCCTCTGGAGCATCACTTTCTTTGATAGCCAACTGATCCTTAGGAGCAGCATAAATGCTTGGTGAGGATACATAGACTAAACGTTGAATATCTGTTTTGCGACATGCCTCAAGAACATATTTGGTTCCTAAAACATTAGCCTGATAAAAATCTTCCCAAGGACCCCAAACTGTTGACAGAGCTCCCGCATGAACGACCAAATCCATCCCCTTGCAAGCCTCTAGCACATCATCAGCTTTGGTCAAATCACCCTGAAAAAAACTAACCGAAGAATTCTCTAAAGAGCGACCAACCTTACTGTTTCTACCAAAAGCTCGAACCAGATAGCCATGCTCGACTAATTCTTCTACTACATATTTACCCAAGAAACCAGTGGCTCCTGTAACCAATACTTTTTTCATCATTCTTTCTCCTTATCTGCTAACAGACGGTGGATTTCGCTTTCCAAAATTTCTGTTGGATGATAGGATTGTGCAGCCTGGCGTAAAATTTCTAATTCTGACCAATCTTCTTTAGCAATTAATTTTTCAAAAGCCTGCCCAATCTCCTTGCTATTATCTCTTTTAGCTGTGAAAGCAACACCCGCTTCCACACCACGAACGGCATAATCAAATTGGTCGTAATCATGAGGCAAAATCAAAGCTGGTTTACCATAAATGATACACTGATAAAAAATCCCAGCTCCACCATGATGAATCACATAATCCATCTGAGGAATGTATTCTTTGTAAGGAAGATAAGAAACAAGGGACAGATTCTCCATCAGATTCTCACACTGAAAAGGTTCTCCACCAACTCCACGAGTCACAAAAAAGTGAAAATCAGGATGCGCTTTGGCTAGTTGCTTCGCTTGAAAGATTAGATTATCTTTGGCCCACTCCAATTGTGTCCCACAAGATACTAGAACCTTCTTTCGACCAGCAAAGAGAGATAAATCTAAAGGATAGTCTTCTACCGCCTCAACTGAAGCGCCAAAAGGTCCTACCCAGCGATAGTGCTCTGGAAATCCTTTCTTCAACTCCACTTCTTTCATCCCAATACCTAAGATAGAATAGGGAGAATAAATAGTTTCTTGACCTTTCTGATTGTAAAGTTTAAAATGATAACGCCTTAAGCGGTCTCGTAATAATAAAGATACTATCCGTTTTCCCACTCGAGTTGTTTTTCTCCCAAGAAACTGCGCTAAAACCTGCCAGCTATTCTGGGGAGTCCCCATTCCCCCAAAGAAACAAGGTGGTCCATCAGTTGTTTCAATCGCAAACTGGGTCGCCATAGTTGTTATCCACGGGATCCCCATCTGCTCAGCTACAAGTCCACCAGATAGTGTGATAAAGTCCACTATGACAATATCCGGACGATGATTTGTCCATTCTTGGATTAATTGGTCCGAAACTAGGTTTATCAAATCAAGACTAGCAGACAACTGCCGATAAGCTGAAATAATTCCTAACTGCTCCTTATTGTTGGCAGCTTTTTCAAATTCCTTTACGTGTCCTTCTAAAATGGGAAGAACCTGAAAACCAACCGCCTCTGCAACAGCTTTTTTCTGTGGACCTGTAAATAAACGTATCTCATACTGAGGATTGTCTAATAGAGGTAGTAATAAATTCATAGTTGGATACAAATGTCCACTTAAAGGAACAATCACAACATCGATTTTGATTTTCTTCATAATCCTAGCATATCAAATTTTCCAAAAAAGAACTATCACGAGGATAGTTCATCTTAAATATTATTGGTTTTAAATTATAGAAATAGTATTTGATTTCTTAGTACATTATTGGAATATTCGGGAGGAATTCATAATGTAAGAATCTTAAATTCACTATCCCTCAAGGACTCTGAAGTAGCTTTGCTTAGAACAATTCCTTATAGAAAGCAATGGTTTCTTCCAAAGTTGGCATGAATGGATTACCTGGTGCACAAGCATCAATCAAGGCATTCTTAGAAAGGTATTCAAAGTCAAAGTCTTTTTCTTCGATGCCAAGTTCTGTCAATTTCTTAGGAATACCGACAGTTTCAGAAAGTTTTTCAATTTCAGAAATAGCATAAGCCGCACATTCCTCATCTGATTTTCCTTCAATTTGCATTCCCAAGGCCTTAGCAACATTACGGAAGGCTACAGGTACACGTTTGGCATTTTCACGCTCAACGACTGGCAAAAGCATAGCACAGCAAACGCCATGAGGCAAGTTATAGACAGCACCCAATTGGTGAGCCATTGAGTGAACATAGCCGAGTCCAGCATTGTTAAAGCTCATTCCTCCAAGGAAGATAGCATTAACCATACCTTCACGAGCTTCAATATCGTGACCATTTTCTACTGCACGTGGAAGATATTCTTTGATCAGCTCGATAGCTCCGATAGAGAGTTTCTTAGTCACATCATAAGCACCTGGTGTTACCAAAGCTTCAACAGCATGAGTAAGAGCATCCATACCAGTAGCAGCAGTCAAAGCTTGAGGTTTTGAAATCATCAATTCAGGGTCATTCACAGAGATAAGAGCAAGACTGTTCTTATCAACCATTACCATTTTAACCTTACGTTCTTCATCAGTGATAACGTAGTTGATAGTAATTTCTGCTGATGTACCTGCAGTAGTATTGATAGCTACAACAGGAAGACCTTTTTGAGCAGACTTATGCAAACCTTCATAATCCTGTGGTTTACCACCATTCGTCGCGATTACAGAAATACAGCTAGCTGCATCCTGTGGAGAGCCACCACCGACAGAGATGATAAAGTCACAGTTATGCTCTTTCAAAGCAGCGACCCCATCCATGACATTTTTACAAGTAGGGTTAGGTTCAACATCACTAAAGATAACGTAAGCAATCCCTTCATCATCTAAAGGTTTTAAAATTTTTGGCAAGATATCACTTGATTCGATATACTTATCTGTCACCAAAAGAGCCTTACTGTAACCCAACTCCTTAACATAAGGACCAACTTCATTTACCACACCTTTACCAATAAGGTTGACTGCTGGAACGTAAAATGTTGCCATATTTTTTCCTCCTTGCGTGTTTCACGCTTTATATTTAGGTTAATTATATAATATATTTCCTATATTTTCAAATATTTGTGATTTTTTTAACAAACAGGAGATTGAAAAAATATTTTAATAAAATTTCATAAGGAAAAGATAACCAGACAAATTTGAGATGGATTATTTTATTGAAAAAAAGATTAATAACAAATAAAAAAAGAACAACCAGTGTTCTTACTCTGTAATATCAATCGGGAAGACAGGATTCGAACCTGCGACACCTTGGTCCCAAACCAAGTACTCTACCAAGCTGAGCTACTTCCCGAGTTAAATAGAAAAATGCACCCTAGAGGAGTCGAACCTCTAACCGCCTGATTCGTAGTCAGGTACTCTATCCAGTTGAGCTAAGGGTGCTCATTTTATGCCGAGGACCGGGATCGAACCGGTACGATCGTTACCAATCGCAGGATTTTAAGTCCTGTGCGTCTGCCAGTTCCGCCACCCCGGCCTCTCTAAGCGAACGACGGGATTCGAACCCGCGACCCCCACCTTGGCAAGGTGGTGTTCTACCACTGAACTACGTTCGCATCGACCTCTTGGTTATATTAAAAAAATGCCGGCTACATGACTTGAACACGCGACCCTCTGATTACAAATCAGATGCTCTACCAACTGAGCTAAGCCGGCTTATTTCTATTATGCGGGTTAAGGGACTTGAACCCCCACGCCGTTAAGCGCCAGATCCTAAATCTGGTGCGTCTGCCAATTCCGCCAAACCCGCAATGATGACCCGTACTGGGCTCGAACCAGTGACCCATTGATTAAAAGTCAATTGCTCTACCAACTGAGCTAACGAGTCTAAAATAACTTTCGTTATCTTAAACGGTCCCGACGGGAATCGAACCCGCGATCTTCGCCGTGACAGGGCGACGTGATAACCGCTACACTACGGGACCTATGGGAGTTAACGGGATCGAACCGCTGACCCTCTGCTTGTAAGGCAGATGCTCTCCCAGCTGAGCTAAACTCCCTTTAGCTAAGCGACTTCCTTATCTCACAGGGGGCAACCCCCAACTACTTCCGGCGTTCTAGGGCTTAACTTCTGTGTTCG
>NZ_JAHZPU010000027.1 GCF_019929575.1 Streptococcus infantis | reverse complement strand
TCTATACTGTTTTTTGCAACTCTAGTATATCAGATGAACATGTCTTTTGTGTTGCACTTCATTTTACAACAGGGCAAGAAAAATAAAAACAAAAACTGGTATAAACTACTGAGTTGGTTTGTGACCATGAATTTGGTCATGATTGGTTTCTTTATCTTTTCAGGTGAACCCTATAAAATCTTAATTACGATTTTAAAGAGATAAGAAATGGAAAAGAGAGGACGGATCGAAGGGATAGGATAAAACGAGATGATTAAACTAAAAGCATTTTTACTATCGCTTGTGCTCGTAATTGCGACGCTTGCTCTTTTAAATGTGACGCATGTCAAGAAAATTGATGATTATTATAAAGTCAAGGATAATAGTATTCGTTATAGCACCTCGTATGAAAAGTATAAAAGTAGAGACATTCTGACAAGCAATATTACTCCTAATACACTGGTTTTAATGGGTTCCTCAGAGTTGGTTGCGACGATAAATGAAGACTATCATCCCAATAAAATTTTTAACTACAACGATTTTAATATCATGCAGATTGGGACTAGTTATTCTCAAAACATCATTCAGGCTACGACCTTGGGCTCGATTGAGGGATCTATGAGTAAGCGAAAAGTAGCTATAGTAGAGTCTGTTCAGTGGTTTGAAAAAGATGGAACCCATCAAGATGCCTTTTTGAACAAGGCTTCTCAGGAACATATTTTCCACATGCTAGATAATGACAAGATTAGTAAGGAAACGAAAGAAAAACTAATCAATCGTATTATCGAGATTACCAAGGGGAACAAGCAACAAAATGACATCTACAAAAAATACAAAAGTTATTTCATAGATGGAAAAGGAACCATTGTTGATAAAAAACTATTAGAGCTTGATAACGCGATGTATTCCTTTAAGCTCAAACAGACTTTTTATCAAAAACATGCCAAATCAGATTATCCTTCACTAGGAGATAAAACTCCGGACTACAATTGGGAGCAACTGACGAATCAGTTTGTAGAAGAGGTCAAAAAGAAAACAGACAACAATGACTATGCCGTTGATAATAACTACTACAATACCTACTTAAAAAATCGCTATGCATCGCTGAAAGATTCTAATAAAGATTTGAGCTACCTGGAGTCACCAGAGTATTCAGATATGGAACTCTTCTTGACAGTTGCCAAAGAATTGGGCATTGAAGTTGAAGTCATTATTTTCCCAGTAAACGGGAAGTGGAACGATTACACAGGTGTCTCAAGAGAGATGCGGGAAAAAACTTACAAAAAAATAGAAGATGTCGCAAAAGCCCATGGTGCAACGGTACTAAACTATGGGGACAGAGAGTATGATGATTACTTTTTATTTGACGTGATGCACGTTGGAGTGAAAGGATGGATGGAAGTTGAAAAAGAACTTTACAAATTTGCAAACTAAGCTAACTGATACACATCGTTTAATCTTATGGACTCTATTTTTCTATACGGTTATCTTAAGCATCGTGATTTATTGTTTTGTAACTGATTTTTCGAACATTCAAGAATTTATCTATAGTGAATTCTAGGGTTACAGACTATAAAAATCTCTAGATAACTGGAACTGCACCGATAAAGTGAGACACAAAATAAGGCTCTATAATATTTATAGTCGAGAAATCTTCTATAGATAGTATGGAGCCTACTTTATTGTAGTTCCTTATATAATCTACACTGAAAAGTATTCAAACTATCATTAGAAAGAATCATATGGAACAATTTAATGTTGTTGAAACCTAGTGTAAATAGACGGCAAACAATTGAAAAAATAGTCTATAAAGTGGTATAATAGCAGAAAAATAAATGAGTAAGAAATTGATTTTATTTTAGTGAAAAATTACAGAAATGAATGGTTTTCTTGATGAAACAGAGAAAAGAATTGTACCTATTTCTTGGTCGGACAGCCTTGTATTTTCTTATCTTTCTAGGGCTACTTTACTTCTTTAGCTATCTTGGTCAGGGTCAAGGAAGCTTTATTTATAATGAATTTTAACTTGAAGGAGAATCCTTATTATGTCAAACAAACCAATCGTAGATATGATTGAAACCATTGAGCATTATGCTCAAAAGCAGCCTAATTTTCCGGTTTACAATGTCCTTGGAGAAGAGCATACCTATGGCCAATTGAAGGCTGATTCAGATAGCTTAGCAGCCCATATTGACCAAATGGGACTTCCTGAAAAGTCACCTGTTGTGGTCTTTGGTGGACAAGAATATGAAATGTTGGCAACCTTTGTGGCCCTGACAAAATCTGGCCACGCCTATATCCCAATTGACAGCCATTCTGCCTTGGAGCGCGTGTCTGCTATTGTTGAAGTGGCTGAGCCAAGCCTAATCATCGCCATCAATGAGTTTCCAATTGAAAACCCAGCTGCTCCAGTCATGTCCTTGGAGCAAGTGCGTGAAGTTCATGCGGCTCAGAATGCGTATGATTTGCAACATCCGGTCAAAGGGAATGATAACTACTATATCATCTTTACCTCAGGAACAACTGGAAAACCAAAAGGGGTGCAAATTTCGCACGACAACTTGCTCAGCTTCACCAACTGGATGATTACAGACAAGGAATTTGCGACGCCAGAGCGTCCGCAAATGTTGGCGCAACCACCCTATTCCTTTGACTTATCTGTTATGTACTGGGCACCGACCTTGGCTCTTGGAGGAACGCTTTTTGCCCTTCCATCAGCCATCACTCAAGACTTCAAACAACTCTTTGCAACTATCTTTTCTCTCCCGATTGCTATCTGGACTTCGACACCATCTTTTGCAGATATGGCCATGCTGTCTGAAGATTTCAATGCTGAAAAGATGCCAGGCATTACCCATTTCTACTTTGATGGGGAAGAGTTGACGGTTAAAACGGCTCAAAAACTGCGTGAACGTTTCCCGAATGCGCGCATCATCAATGCCTATGGACCAACAGAAGCAACAGTTGCTTTGTCGGCGGTTGCTATCACAGATGAGATGTTAGCGACACTTAAACGCTTGCCAATTGGTTATACCAAAGAAGATTCTCCAACCTTCATCATTGATGAGGAAGGAAACAAATTGCCAAATGGTGAGCAAGGTGAGATCATCGTGTCTGGACCGGCTGTTTCAAAAGGTTATATGAATAATCCTGAGAAAACAGCAGAAGCTTTCTTCGAATTTGAAGGTCTGCCAGCCTACCATACGGGAGATGTCGGAACTATGACGGATGAAGGCCTTCTTCTCTACGGTGGACGGATGGATTTCCAAATCAAGTTTAACGGCTACCGTATTGAGCTAGAAGATGTTTCTCAAAACTTGAACAAATCTCAGTACATTGACTCGGCTGTTGCGGTACCGCGCTATAATAAAGATCACAAGGTTCAAAATCTCTTGGCCTATGTTATCTTAAAAGATGGGGTCAAAGAACAATTTGAGCGCGAAATTGATATCACGAAAGCGATCAAGGAAGACTTGGAAGATATTATGATGTCTTATATGATGCCTTCGAAATTCCTCTACCGTGACAGCTTGCCGCTAACTCCAAACGGGAAAATCGACATCAAAGGGTTGATTAGTGAGGTAAACAATAGATGATGGAGCTTCTTAAACAGCTTCCTCATATTGAGCCTTATGGGAATCCGCAGTACTTTTTGTATGTGATTACTGCTATTTTGCCAATCTTTATCGGTCTTTTTTTCAAAAAACGCTTTGCCTGGTATGAAATATTGGTTAGTCTGTTCTTTATTGTCACCATGTTGACAGGTGGCAAGACCAATCAATTGGCTGCCCTAGGAATTTATCTGATATGGCAAATTATACTGGTTCTTTTTTACAAGCAGTATCGAAAAACTAAAGACGGGAAATGGACTTTCTATCTCGTTAGTCTGTTATCTTTACTTCCTATCATCTTTGTGAAGGTACAGCCAGCTATTAATGGCACACAATCCTTGCTAGGTTTTATCGGAATTTCTTATTTGACTTTCCGTTCGGTGGGAGTCATTATCGAACTCAGAGATGGAGTCGTTAAGGATTTGAAGATGTGGGACTATTTGCGTTTTCTTCTCTTCATGCCAACTTTTTCAAGTGGTCCAATTGATCGCTTCAAACGTTTTAATGAAAATTACAAGACGATTCCAGAGCGCGATGAGTTGATGGATATGTTAGCTGAGTCCGTTCGGTATATCATGTGGGGATTTCTGTACAAATTTATTCTAGCTCATATTTTAGGTGAGATTTTGTTACCTCCTCTAAAGAACTTAGCTTTACAGGAAGGGGGCGTCTTCAACTATTATGTAGTAGCCATCATGTACACATTTGGTTTGGAACTCTTCTTTGACTTTGCGGGTTATTCCATGTTTGCTATAGCTATTTCAAATCTGATGGGGATTCGTAGTCCAATCAACTTCAACAAACCCTTCTTATCAAGGGATTTGAAAGAGTTTTGGAATCGCTGGCACATGAGTTTATCTTTCTGGTTTCGTGACTTTGTCTTTATGCGCTTGGTCATGGTGATGACGAGAAAGAAATTGTTTAAGAATCGAAATGTTACCTCAAGTGTCGCCTATATCCTGAACATGCTCCTTATGGGGTTCTGGCATGGAATAACATGGTTTTACATCGCCTACGGACTCTTTCATGGGTTAGGTTTAGTGATTAATGATGCCTGGCTTCGTAAGAAAAAAACGCTCAATAAGGAACGAAAGAAAGCAGGGCAAGCTCTCTTGCCTGAGAATCGCTGGGTTCAGTTGCTTGGCATGGTTATAACTTTCCATGTCGTGATGATTTCATTCTTAATCTTCTCTGGATTTTTGAATGATTTATGGTTTAAAAAATAAAAGGAATTAAAAAATGGATATCAAATCAGAAGTTATTGAAATTATTGATGAATTGTTTATGGAAGATGTTTCTGACATGATGGATGAGGATCTTTTTGATGCAGGTGTCTTGGATAGTATGGGAACAGTTGAATTAATCGTGGAAATCGAAAACCGCTTTGATATTCGTGTCCCGGTTACAGAATTTGGCCGTGATGACTGGAATACAGCTAATAAAATCATAGCCGGAATTACGGAGTTAAAGAATGCTTAAACGCCTGTGGTTAATCTTTGGGCCTATCTTTGTAGCGGGATTGTTGGTTCTTCTACTAATCTTTTTTTATCCAAGTACAAGAAGCCATAATCTGACGGAGGAGAAATACTCTGCGGCTTCTGTTAGTACAGAGAGCTTTAAGGAGAGAAGCCAAAAAGTGAGAGCTCTAACAGACCCTAATATGCGTTTTGTCCCTTTCTTTGGTTCAAGTGAATGGATTCGTTTTGATAGTATGCATCCAGGAGTATTAGCTGAAAAGTACAATCGCTCCTACCGCCCTTATTTTATGGGGCAGGCAGGAGCAGCTTCTCTTAGTCAGTACTTTGGACTACAACAAATCACATCTGAGCTTGAAAACAAACAAGCGGTATTTGTAATCTCTCCGCAATGGTTTACAAAAGAGGAGCACGATGCGCCTACTTTTCAAAGCTTTTTTAACAATGACCAGTTGACGGCCTTTTTGGAAAATCAATCCGGAGATCTGGCTGCTCAATATGCGGCCACTAGACTCTTGAAGCAAAATCCAAGAGTACCGATGAAGGGGATTGTTGAGAAGCTTGCCAAGAATGAACAATTATCAAACTTTGATCAAACGATGGTTAATCTCTCTGCCGAGTTCAATGAAAGACAAGCTGCTCTTTTTGGTCAATTCTCCATTCATGGTCGATTAAAGTACAAGGATCATATTGAAAAATATTTGAGCAGCCTCCCAGATCAATTTTCTTATGAAGAATTGGAAAATATTGCACGTAAGGATGCAGAAGAAAATACGACCAATAATGATTTGGGGATGGATAACCACTTTTACAATACTCAACTAAAGAAAGATTTAAAAAAGTGGGAAGGGTATCAAAAAAATTACAACTTTCTCCAGTCAAGTGAGTACAATGATTTGCAGTTAGTGCTCGATCAATTTGCTAAATCTAAGGTGAATGTGCTCTTTGTCTTTCAACCTGTCAATAAAAAATGGATGGATTATACAGGCTTGAGTGAGGAGATGTATCAACACGCAATTGAAAAAATTCGTTACCAGTTGGAGAGTCAAGGCTTCACCAACATCGCTGACTTTTCAAAAGATGGTGATGAACCATACTTTGTTAAGGATACGATTCATATTGGTTGGTTAGGCTGGTTAGCATTTGATAAGGTTGTAAATCCCTTTTTGAGCAATCCAACAACAGCGCCTGATTACCAAATGAATGACCGTTTCTTTAGCCAAGATTGGGCAACCTATGATGGAAATATCCAAGATTTTCAATAATATAGAAAAGGAGTTTGAACTTTTTGTTCAGACTTTTTTTATGAAATGTCGGATAGGTTACCTTCAAAAAGGTTAAAAGTTTAAAAATGATGCTAAATAGCGTATAATGGTAGAAGAAAGAAGAGAAAGGGATTTCAATATGAATAAACGTTTTTTGTTGCCTGTGCTATCGACAGCCCTATTAGCTCCAGCCTTTTTAGCTGGACAAGTCTATGCTGAAGAAAATACTAGTTCTTCAGAAGCTACAGAAGTTGTGAGCACTACAGAAGCACCAGTAGTGACAGCGACTCCTGAGGTTGTTACAAGTCCGGCAACACCAGCTGAAGCGGCTGCACCTCAAAAAGAAGAAGCAGATACTGTTATCTTGCATACCAATGACGTGCATGGTCGTATTGTAGAAGAAAAAGGAGTAATCGGAGATGCCAAACTCGCAACGGTTATTGAGAAGGAGCGAGAAAAGAGCGATCAAACAACTCTAGTAGTAGATGCAGGCGATGCCTTCCAAGGTCTGCCAATTTCAAACTCTACAAAGGGTGAAGCTCGTGCCAAAATCCTAAATGAGATGGGCTACGATGCTATGGCTGTAGGAAATCATGAGTTTGACTTTGGACTCGATGAAGTTAAAAAATACAAAGAAATTTTGAACTTCCCATTGCTCAGCTCAAACACTTATGTCAACGGTGCTCGTTTATTTGAAGCGGCAACAATTGTTGATAAGAACAAGGATGTTGAAGGTGATGAATTTGTCGTCATCGGTGTGACAACGCCTGAAACAGCTACCAAGACCCACCCTAAAAATGTTACAGGTGTAACCTTTACAGAGCCTATTGCAGAGGTTAACAAGGTTATCGAAGAAATTCAAGCTAAAGCCTTGGCAGAAGGCAAAGACTACAAACACTATGTTGTCCTTGCTCACTTGGGAGTTGATACAACAACGCCAGTAGAATGGCGCGGTTCAACACTTGCAGAAGCACTTTCAAAAAATCCTCTTTTGAAAGGTAAGCGTGTTACTGTTATTGATGGTCACTCTCATACAGTAGAATCGACTACTTATGGAGACAATGTAACATACAACCAGACAGGAAGCTATCTCCATAACGTTGGTAAAATCACTTACAAATCTCGCCAATTATTGGGTAATCCTTCGCTCATTGCGGCTGCTGATGCCAAGAAATTGGAAGCTAATCCAAAAATTGAAAAACTTGTCAAGGATATCAAACAAAAGTATGACGCTGAAAATGCTATAGAGGTTGTTTCAAATAGTCCAGTTGAATTGAACGGTGACCGTGAAAATGTCCGTGTCCGTGAAACCAACCTTGGAAATGTTGTCGCAGATTCTCTCTACCAGTATGGTCAAACAGGATTTAGTCATCCAACAGATATCGCTGTGACCAATGGTGGTGGCTTGCGTGAAACGATTGCCAAAGATAAGCCAATTACAAAAGGAAATGTCATTGCGGTTCTACCATTTGGGAACACAATTTCCCAAATTCAAGTAACTGGTCAGCAAGTTTTTGACATGTTTGAAAAATCACTTGGATCTATTTTGCAGGTTGATAAGGCAGGAAAAACTGTCTTGGATGAAAATGGTCAACCATTGCTAGAACCAAGTGGTGGATTCTTACAGATTTCAGGAGCCAAGGTCTACTACGATACAAACCTAGTCGCAGGTAAACGCGTCTTGGCTATTCAAGTGAAGAATCGTGCAACTGGTCTTTATGAAAAACTAGATTTGGAAAAAGTCTACTACCTAGCAACCAATGACTTCCTTGCAGCAGGTGGTGATGGTTATACCATGCTTGGTGGTGCCAGAGAAGAAGGCCCTTCAATGGATGCTGCCTTTGAAGATTACCTTAAAACAGCTGATTTGACTCAGTATGAAAAGGTAAATCCAAACTCACGCACGATTTCTGTGGATTCAAAAACATTTAAACTGCCAGAAGATCAAGGTAAAGGGCAAGATCCAGCTAAACCAGAAAAAGATTCAGCAACAGATCCAGCAAAACCAGGCAAAGATTCAACAACAGATCAGGCTAAACCAGAAAAAGATCCAGCAATAACTCCTACTCAACCAGGAAAAAATCAGGGAATAACTCCAGCTAATTCAGGAAATGATGCAACTAAGCCAGGAAAAGTTCAAAAGACAACTCCAGCTAAATCGGAGCAAGATTCAGCAACAAAAACAACTCCATCAGGAAAAACTCAGGGAACAACTCCTGCTCAAACATCTACTGTAAAAGTTGATTATAAGGTTGCAGATAAATTTGCCAACAAGACAGTCGTATCAGAAAAATTACTTCCTAATACAGGTAGTGAACAATCTATTTTCATGATGCTATTGGGTATGATTCTTGGAGCGACAGCCCTCTGGACTAGTCGTAAACAAGAAAAATAATTCTACAAGATGAAAACATCTCAGGTGTTTTCATCTTTTTTCTTGACTCTTTGCTTGGATGTGATATACTTAACTAGTAAAGGAATAACGTGGAAACCTTGTATGTATAGAAATTCTGTTCTGAGAAAGGAGCAAATCATGAGACAGTTGGCAAAAGATATCGATCAATTTTTAAATGAGATTATCCTAAAAGCTGAAAATCAGCATGAAATTCTCATTGGTCATTGCACGAGTGATGTAGCCTTGACCAATACCCAGGAGCATATTCTCATGCTTTTATCAGAGGAGTCGCTCACCAACTCTGAGTTGGCGCGTCGTCTCAATGTCAGTCAAGCTGCCGTTACAAAGGCTATCAAATCCCTGGTTAAGGAGGGAATGTTAGAAACGTCTAAGGATCCTAAGGATGCTCGCGTTGTCTTCTATCAATTGACAGACTTGGCTCGACCTATTGCTGAGGAACACCACCATCATCATGAACATACCCTTTCGACTTATGAGCAGGTTGCCACTCAGTTCACACCAAACGAACAAAAAATTATCCAGCGGTTTTTAACTGCTTTAGTAGGAGAAATCAAGTAATGAGATACATCACAGTAGAGGATTTGTCCTTCTATTATGACAAGGAACCTGTGCTTGAGCATATCAATTACAGTGTTGATAGTGGGGAATTTGTCACCCTTACTGGGGAAAATGGAGCAGCCAAGACAACGCTAATCAAGGCTAGTCTTGGAATTCTTCAACCACGAATTGGGAAAGTAACTATCTCAAAGACAAATATTCATGGGAAAAAGCTAAGAATTGCCTATCTTCCTCAACAGATTGCAAGTTTTAATGCAGGCTTTCCAAGTACTGTTTATGAGTTTGTCAAATCAGGTCGCTACCCAAGAAAGGGCTGGTTCCGTCGTTTGAATGCTCACGACGAAGAACACATCAAGGCTAGTTTAAACTCAGTTGGCATGTGGGAACATCGGGATAAACGGATTGGCTCTCTCTCTGGTGGGCAAAAGCAAAGAGCGGTCATTGCACGTATGTTTGCTTCAGATCCAGATATCTTTATCTTGGATGAGCCGACAACAGGGATGGATGCAGGTACCAAGAATGAATTTTATGAGCTCATGCACCACAGTGCCCACCACCATGGCAAGGCTGTTTTGATGATTACTCACGATCCTGAAGAAGTTAAGGATTACGCAGATCGTAACATCCACCTTGTTCGAGACCAAGATTCGCCATGGCGTTGTTTCAATGTCCATGAAAGTGATCAGGAGGTGGACCATGCTTAATCTATTTTCTTATGATTTTATGCAACGGGCCTTTTTAGCTGTTATTGCCATGAGTCTCTTTTCGCCAGTCCTTGGGACCTTCCTCATCTTGCGTCGTCAGAGCCTTATGAGTGATACTCTGAGTCACGTTTCGCTTTCAGGGGTTGCCTTTGGTTTGGTTTTGGGGATTTCTCCAACCATCTCAACCATTGCCATTGTCTTGATTGCCGCGGTCTTTCTTGAATATCTCCGTACGGTTTACAAGAGCTTTATGGAGATTGGGACAGCTATTCTCATGTCTACAGGACTTGCAGTTTCACTCATTGTTATGAGTAAGGGTAAGAGCTCGAGTTCTATGAGTTTGGACCAATACCTCTTTGGTTCTATTGTGACCATCAGTCAAGAACAGGTAATTGGGCTCTTTGTCATTGCAGCAGTTGTTTTGGTCTTAACCTTCCTCTTTTTAAGACCTATGTACATCTTAACTTTTGATGAGGACACAGCTTTTGTAGATGGTTTACCTGTACGTACCATGTCTATCCTCTTTAACATGGTAACGGGTGTGGCCATTGCGCTCATGATTCCAGCTGCAGGAGCACTCTTGGTATCGACCATCATGGTCCTACCAGCTAGTATCGCGTTGCGTTTAGGGAAAAACTTTAGTTCTGTGATGATTCTTGCCAGCGTTATTGGTTTTCTAGGTATGGTAGCAGGACTTTATATTTCCTATTATGCAGAGACACCACCGAGTGCAAGTATTACCATTATCTTTGTAGTTGTCTTTTTGTTAGTCAGCTTAATCAAACGTTTTATCAAATAGGAGAAGAAAATGAAAAAACTAGGCCTACTTTTGGCAAGTCTTGTGACAGTTTTCTTGGTAGCTTGTTCCAATCAAAAACAGGCAGACGGAAAATTAAATATTGTCACAACTTTCTATCCTGTCTACGAATTTACCAAGCAAGTAGCAGGAGATACAGCCAATGTCGAGCTCTTGATCGGAGCTGGGACAGAACCACATGATTATGAACCATCGCCTAAGGCAGTTGCTAAAATCCAAGACGCTGATGCCTTTGTTTATGAAAATGAGAACATGGAAACATGGGTTCCCAAGCTTTTAGATTCACTAGATGCCAAAAAAGTAAAAACAATCAAGGCTACTGGAGATATGTTGCTTCTTCCAGGTAGTGAAGAAGAGGAAGACCATGACCACGGCGAAGAGGGTCATCATCACGAGTATGACCCTCATGTATGGTTGTCTCCTGCGCGTGCAATCAAACTTGTAGAGCACATCCGTGATAGTCTTTCAGCTGACTATCCAGATAAGAAGGCGACTTTTGAGCAAAATGCAGCAGCCTATATCGAAAAATTGCAAGCCTTGGATAAAGCCTATACTGAAGGACTTTCTAGTGCTAAACAAAAGAGTTTTGTGACTCAACACGCTGCCTTTCGTTATCTTGCCTTAGACTACGGACTTACTCAAGTCTCTATCTCTGGGCTTTCGCCAGATGCGGAGCCTTCAGCAAGCCGCTTGGCAGAATTGACCGAATATATCAAGAAAAACAAGATTTCTTATATCTACTTTGAAGAAAATGCCTCACAAGCTCTAGCTAATACTCTTTCAAAAGAAACAGGAGTTAAGTTAGACGTTCTGAATCCTCTGGAAAGCTTGACTGAAGAGGACATGAAGGCCGGTGAGAACTATATCTCTGTCATGGAGAAAAATCTCAAGGCCCTCAAGCAAACAACTGATCAGATTGGGGCAGAAATTGAACCAGAAAAAGCCGAGGAAACTAAAACCGTTCAAAATGGTTACTTTGAGGATGCAGATGTTAAGGATCGCACCTTGAGTGACTATGCTGGTAACTGGCAGTCTGCTTATCCTTTCCTTGAAAATGGGACTCTAGATCAAGTCTTTGACTACAAGGCTAAATTGACTGGTAAAATGACCAAGGATGAATACAAAGCCTACTATCAAAAAGGCTATCAAACCGATGTATCTAAGATTAATATAACGGATAATACTATGGAATTCATCCAAGGTGACCAAAGTAAGAAATATACATACAAGTATGTCGGCAAGAAAATTTTGACTTATAAGAAAGGGAATCGAGGAGTTCGTTATCTCTTTGAAGCGAAAGACGCGGATGCTGGACAATTCAAGTATGTTCAATTTAGCGACCACAATATCGCTCCAGTCAAGGCAGAACATTTCCATATCTTCTTTGGAGGTACTAGCCAGGAAGCCCTCTTTGAAGAAATGGATAACTGGCCAACCTACTATCCAGATGGCTTATCTGGTCAAGAAATCGCCCAAGAAATGCTGGCTCATTAAGATACGATTCACATGATAAAAGCGAACAGGAAAGTTTTCTGGTTATCAGAATCCTCTCTTGTCCGCTTTTTTGAGTTTTGTCAGTTAAAGAGCTTTTGCACTTCTTTTTGTACTTATGGCCTTATTGAATACCAAGTTTTCATTACTTGTCAAAGCCTTGTAAAGCCTTTTCGCGTTCTTCTACTTGTCCCTTGGCATCTAGTTTATTACCACCGTAAACTGCTGTTTCCCATGATCCATACATTGGATTTGGGAAGATGATGAATTTTTCACCAAATTCTTTTTGCAATTCTTCTAGTTGTTTGTCACGATCAGCTTCAGAAGTCTTAGAAAAATCTGCAAAGTCTACAAGGTTATCACCAAATAGTAACACAAGATTTGTCTTTTCTTGAACTGCTTGTCGACGACCTTCTTTGGATTTTACACCACTTTCTAGGAACATGAGGTGATCACGTCCTTGTACAGGAATACCTTCGCTTTCTAGATTTTTAATGGTAGCATCTACTTGGTCGACTGAACGGTCAGAAATATAGTAGATTTGGACACCGTTTTGATCGGCAAACTGAAGAAAATCTTTAGCACCTGGGACGGCTTTTGCTGCAGCTTTTTGGACCCAAACATCCCAATTTTCAGGTGTGAATGCTGTTCCATCTTTGACATTTTGAACTTGATAAGGACTGTTATCTAGGACCGTTTCGTCCAAGTCCAAAACAATCGAATAAGGCTTGTCTGATTCTGTTTTCAGTAATTCCTTTAGACGATCTGTAGCAACATTATAGCCTTGTAGATACAAGGCTTTTGTTTCGGCTGCTTTTTGATACCAGAGAGTTGACATGGTATTTTCTCTAGACCGTAGTTGGTCGTAAGTCATTGTAATCTGATTGTCAGATGAGTTATTAGCGGATGTTTGTGTTTCTGTGGATTTTGTGGCGCAGCTGGTCAATAAGATGACAGATGCAAGTGCAGAAACGATTGTAACAGTGGTTTTAGCTGTTTTCATAAAATGTCTCCTGTCTATTAATTTCAATAACAGTATAGCATGAGGGAATAGTTAAGGCAAGCGTTTTCCTAAATATGGACTTGATTTTTCAAAGAAAGATGTAGATAATTAACGGATTAGAGGAAGAGAAAAATATTTTAAACCCTTGAAAAATCAAAGAAAATCAGGTATAATATAAATAATCATTTGTCGTAGGTTTTGTCTGAAATATTGTCCGGACAAGGCTCACAGCAGTTAAATCTCCTGAGAAAGTCGGATTTAGCTGCTCTTTTTGTGCTTTTTTTCAGGTTTTTCGACCTTTGTAACAAAGATTTAAAGATTCTGAAAATTAGTCAAAGGGGATAAGTTGATAGGGTTTTTAGAACCATCTAACGATAATTACTAGCTTAGATCACTAAGCTTGGAACTTTATTTAAAAAGGAGAATCATCTTGGCAGGACATGACGTTCAATACGGGAAACATCGTACCCGTCGTAGTTTTTCAAGAATCAAAGAAGTTCTTGACTTACCAAATTTGATTGAAATTCAAACTGATTCATTCAAAGATTTCCTAGACCATGGTCTGAAGGAAGTGTTTGAAGATGTATTGCCAATTTCAAACTTCACAGACACAATGGAGTTGGAATTTGTTGGCTACGAAATCAAAGAACCTAAATATACGCTAGAAGAGGCTCGTATCCACGATGCCAGCTATTCAGCACCTATCTTTGTAACCTTCCGCTTGATTAACAAAGAAACTGGCGAAATCAAAACACAGGAAGTTTTCTTTGGTGATTTCCCAATCATGACTGAGATGGGAACCTTTATCATCAACGGTGGTGAACGTATCATCGTATCACAGTTGGTGCGTTCTCCAGGTGTTTACTTTAATGACAAGGTAGACAAAAATGGTAAAGTGGGTTACGGTTCAACTGTTATCCCTAACCGTGGAGCTTGGTTGGAACTTGAAAGCGACTCAAAAGACATCGCCTACACTCGTATCGACCGTACTCGTAAGATTCCATTTACGACCTTGGTTCGTGCGCTTGGTTTCTCAGGCGATGATGAAATCTTTGATATCTTTGGTGACAGCGATCTTGTTCGTAATACTGTTGAAAAAGATATTCACAAGAACCCAATGGACTCTCGTACAGACGAAGCTTTGAAGGAAATCTACGAACGCCTTCGTCCAGGTGAGCCTAAGGCTGCTGAAAGCTCACGTAGCTTGCTTGTAGCTCGTTTCTTCGACCCACGTCGTTATGACTTGGCTGCAGTTGGTCGCTACAAAATCAATAAAAAACTCAATGTTAAAACACGTTTGCTTAACCAAACCATTGCTGAACCATTGGTAGACCCTGAAACAGGTGAAATCTTGGTGGAAGCTGGAACAATCATGACTCGTAGCGTGATTGAAAGCATTGAAAGTCATTTGGATGGCGATTTGAACAAGATTGTCTACATTCCAAATGATGCTGCTGTAGTAACAGAGCCAGTTGTTCTTCAAAAATTCAAGGTTGTTGCACCAACTGATCCAGACCGTGTTGTAACTATCATCGGTAATGCAAATCCAGATGACAAGGTTCGTATCGTAACGCCTGCAGATATCTTGGCTGAGATGAGCTACTTCCTCAACTTGGCTGAAGGTATTGGTCGTGTGGATGATATCGACCACCTTGGAAATCGTCGTATCCGTGCTGTTGGTGAATTGCTTGCCAACCAAGTGCGTCTTGGACTTTCACGTATGGAACGTAACGTTCGTGAACGTATGTCTGTTCAAGATAACGAAGTATTGACACCTCAACAAATTATTAACATCCGTCCAGTAACTGCAGCAATTAAAGAATTCTTTGGTTCTTCTCAATTGTCACAGTTCATGGACCAACACAACCCACTTTCTGAGTTGTCACACAAACGTCGTTTGTCTGCCTTAGGGCCTGGTGGTTTGACACGTGACCGCGCTGGATATGAAGTGCGTGACGTTCACTACACTCACTATGGTCGTATGTGTCCAATCGAGACACCTGAAGGACCAAACATCGGTTTGATCAACAACTTGTCTTCATACGGACACCTTAACAAGTATGGTTTCATTCAAACACCATATCGTAAGGTTGATCGTGAAACTGGAAAAGTAACTAACGAAATCGTTTGGTTGACTGCTGATGAAGAAGATGAATACACAGTAGCACAGGCTAACTCTAAATTGAACGCAGATGGCACTTTTGCTGAAAAAGTTGTCATGGGACGTCACCAAGGGGTTAACCAAGAATACCCAGCTTCAAGTGTTGATTACATGGACGTTTCTCCAAAACAGGTAGTTGCTGTTGCGACAGCATGTATTCCTTTCTTGGAAAACGACGACTCTAACCGTGCCCTCATGGGTGCCAACATGCAACGTCAGGCTGTACCATTGATTGATCCAAAAGCACCTTACGTTGGTACTGGTATGGAATATCAAGCAGCGCACGACTCTGGAGCGGCTGTGATTGCTCAGTATGATGGTAAAGTTACTTATGCCGATGCTGACAAGGTAGAAGTTCGCCGTGAAGATGGCTCATTGGATGTTTACCATATCCAAAAATTCCGTCGTTCAAACTCAGGTACTGCCTACAACCAACGTACGCTTGTTAAAGTTGGTGATCTTGTAGAAAAAGGCGACTTTATCGCAGATGGACCTTCTATGGAAAATGGAGAAATGGCGCTTGGACAAAACCCAATCGTTGCCTACATGACATGGGAAGGTTACAACTTCGAGGATGCCGTTATCATGAGTGAACGCTTGGTGAAAGACGATGTCTACACATCTGTCCACCTTGAAGAATACGAATCAGAAACTCGCGATACAAAGCTTGGGCCTGAAGAAATCACTCGTGAAATTCCAAACGTTGGTGAAGATGCCCTTAAAGACCTTGACGAAATGGGTATTATCCGTATCGGTGCTGAGGTTAAAGAAGGGGATATCCTTGTAGGTAAAGTAACACCTAAGGGTGAAAAAGATCTTTCTGCTGAAGAACGTCTCTTGCACGCTATCTTCGGAGACAAATCTCGTGAAGTTCGTGATACTTCCCTTCGTGTACCACACGGTGCCGATGGTGTCGTTCGTGACGTTAAAATCTTTACACGTGCAAACGGTGATGAATTGCAATCAGGCGTTAACATGCTAGTTCGTGTCTACATCGCTCAAAAACGTAAGATTAAGGTCGGAGATAAGATGGCCGGACGTCACGGAAACAAAGGGGTTGTTTCTCGTATCGTTCCTGTAGAAGACATGCCTTACCTTCCAGACGGAACTCCAGTTGATATCATGTTGAACCCACTTGGGGTGCCATCACGTATGAATATCGGTCAGGTAATGGAGCTTCACCTTGGTATGGCAGCTCGTACCCTTGGTATCCACATCGCAACACCAGTCTTTGACGGAGCAAGTTCAGAAGATCTTTGGTCAACTGTTAAGGAAGCAGGTATGGATAGCGATGCTAAGACTATCCTTTACGATGGACGTACTGGTGAACCATTTGATAACCGTGTGTCAGTTGGTGTCATGTACATGATCAAACTCCACCACATGGTTGATGATAAATTGCACGCTCGTTCAGTCGGACCATACTCAACCGTTACGCAACAACCACTCGGAGGTAAAGCTCAGTTTGGTGGACAACGTTTCGGTGAGATGGAGGTTTGGGCGCTTGAAGCCTATGGTGCATCAAATGTCCTTCAAGAAATCTTGACTTACAAGTCTGACGATATCAACGGACGTTTGAAAGCTTATGAAGCTATTACAAAAGGAAAACCAATTCCAAAACCAGGTGTTCCAGAATCCTTCCGAGTTCTTGTTAAAGAATTGCAATCACTTGGTCTTGACATGCGTGTCCTTGACGAAGATGATCAAGAAGTTGAACTTCGTGATCTTGATGAGGGCATGGACGAAGATGTCATCCACGTAGATGACCTTGAAAAAGCACGTAAAAAAGCTGCTGAAGAAGCAAAAGCTGCTTTTGAAGCTGAAGAAGGTGCAAAAGCGGAAGCAACAGAAGAAGCTACTGAACAAGAATAAGTAGCTCACTTAGAATAGAAAGGGAAGAAATAGTGGTTGACGTAAATCGTTTTAAAAGTATGCAAATCACACTAGCTTCTCCAAGTAAAGTCCGTTCATGGTCTTATGGAGAAGTCAAAAAACCTGAAACAATCAATTACCGTACGTTGAAACCAGAACGTGAAGGACTATTTGACGAAGTCATCTTTGGTCCTACAAAAGACTGGGAATGTGCTTGTGGTAAGTACAAACGCATTCGTTACAGAGGGATTGTTTGTGACCGTTGTGGTGTTGAAGTAACGCGTACAAAAGTTCGTCGTGAACGTATGGGACACATCGAGTTGAAAGCTCCTGTATCTCACATCTGGTATTTCAAGGGAATTCCAAGCCGTATGGGCTTGACCCTTGATATGAGTCCTCGTGCCCTCGAGGAAGTAATCTACTTTGCTGCTTACGTGGTGATTGATCCAAAGGATACACCACTTGAGCACAAATCTATCATGACAGAGCGTGAATATCGTGAGCGCTTGCGTGAATATGGCTACGGATCATTCGTTGCTAAAATGGGTGCCGAAGCTATCCAAGACCTCTTGAAACAAGTAGATCTTGAAAAAGAAATTGCTGAACTCAAAGAAGAGTTGAAAACAGCTACTGGACAAAAACGTGTCAAAGCTATCCGTCGTTTGGATGTTTTGGATGCCTTTTACAAGTCTGGAAACAAACCTGAATGGATGATTCTCAACATCCTTCCAGTTATTCCACCAGATCTTCGCCCAATGTTGCAGTTGGATGGTGGTCGTTTTGCCTCATCTGACTTGAACGACCTTTACCGCCGTGTTATCAACCGTAACAACCGTTTGGCTCGCTTGCTTGAGTTGAATGCACCAGGTATCATCGTTCAAAATGAGAAGCGTATGCTTCAAGAAGCGGTTGATGCTTTGATTGACAATGGCCGTCGTGGTCGTCCAATCACAGGACCAGGTAGCCGTCCGCTGAAATCATTGAGCCACATGCTTAAAGGGAAGCAAGGACGCTTCCGTCAAAACTTGCTCGGTAAACGTGTTGACTTCTCAGGACGTTCCGTTATCGCCGTTGGTCCAACTCTTAAGATGTATCAATGTGGTGTGCCACGTGAAATGGCTATCGAGCTCTTTAAACCATTCGTTATGCGTGAAATCGTAGCGCGTGATATCGTGCAAAACGTTAAAGCAGCTAAACGCTTGGTAGAACGTGGAGACGAACGCATCTGGGATATCCTTGAAGAAGTGATTAAAGAACACCCAGTGCTTTTGAACCGCGCACCTACCCTTCACCGTTTGGGAATCCAAGCCTTTGAACCTGTCTTGATTGACGGTAAAGCCCTTCGCTTGCACCCACTTGTCTGTGAAGCCTACAATGCCGACTTCGACGGGGACCAAATGGCCATCCACGTACCACTTTCAGAAGAAGCCCAAGCAGAAGCTCGTATCTTGATGCTTGCTGCTGAACATATCTTGAACCCGAAAGATGGTAAACCGGTTGTTACTCCATCTCAGGACATGGTTTTGGGGAACTACTACTTGACTATGGAAGAAGCAGGTCGTGAAGGTGAAGGCATGGTCTTCAAAGACCGTGACGAAGCTGTCATGGCTTACCGCAATGGTTATGTTCACCTTCACTCACGTGTAGGTATTGCAACAGACAGCCTCAACAAACCTTGGACAGAAGAGCAAAAACATAAAGTCTTGCTTACAACTGTTGGTAAGATCCTCTTCAACGATATCATGCCAGAAGGCCTACCTTACTTGCAAGAGCCAAACAATGCCAACTTGACAGAAGGCGTTCCGGATAAATACTTCTTGCCACTGGGTGGAGATATCAAGGAAGCGATTAGCAAACTTGAATTGAACCCTCCATTTAAGAAGAAAAACCTTGGAAATATCATCGCTGAAATCTTCAAACGTTTCCGTACGACAGAAACTTCTGCCCTACTTGACCGTATGAAGAACCTCGGTTACCACCACTCAACGCTTGCAGGATTGACAGTGGGTATTGCCGATATTCCAGTTGTTGAAGACAAGGCTCAAATCATCGAAGAATCACACAAACGTGTAGAACAAATCACCAAACAATTCCGTCGTGGTATGATCACAGACGACGAACGCTACAATGCTGTTACAGCTGAATGGCGTGCTGCTCGTGAAAAATTGGAGAAACGCTTGATCGCCAACCAAGATCCGAAGAACCCAATCGTTATGATGATGGACTCTGGAGCCCGTGGTAATATCTCAAACTTCTCACAGCTTGCCGGTATGCGTGGTTTGATGGCTGCTCCGAACGGACGTATCATGGAATTGCCAATCCTTTCAAACTTCCGCGAAGGTTTGTCAGTACTCGAAATGTTCTTCTCAACACACGGTGCTCGTAAAGGTATGACCGATACGGCCCTTAAGACAGCCGACTCAGGTTACTTGACTCGTCGTTTGGTTGACGTTGCCCAAGATGTTATCATCCGTGAGGACGACTGTGGAACTGACCGTGGTCTCTTGATCCGTTCGATTACTGAAGGTAAAGAGATGATTGAATCTCTTGAAGAGCGCCTCAATGGTCGTTACACTAAGAAAACTGTTAAGCATCCAGAAACTGGTGCAGTTATCATCGGTCCAAATGAATTGATCACAGAAGACAAGGCGCGTGAAATCGTCAATGCTGGTGTCGAAGAAGTAACGATCCGCTCCGTATTTACATGTAACACTCGTCATGGGGTCTGCCGTCACTGTTATGGTATCAACTTGGCGACTGGTGATGCGGTTGAAGTTGGTGAAGCAGTTGGTACTATCGCTGCCCAATCTATCGGGGAACCTGGTACACAGCTTACAATGCGTACCTTCCACACGGGTGGGGTTGCCTCAAATACCGATATCACTCAGGGTCTTCCTCGTGTCCAAGAAATCTTTGAAGCCCGCAATCCTAAAGGGGAAGCGGTCATCACAGAAGTCAAAGGGGAAGTTACAGCAATCGAAGAAGATGCTTCAACTCGTACCAAGAAAGTATTCGTTAAGGGTGAAACTGGAGAAGGCGAATACGTGGTACCATTTACAGCTCGTATGCGTGTTGAAGTTGGGGATCAAATCTCTCGTGGTGCAGCATTGACAGAAGGTTCTATCCAACCGAAACGTCTCCTTGCTGTACGTGATGTCTTGTCAGTTGAGACTTACCTCCTCGGTGAAGTACAAAAAGTTTACCGTAGCCAAGGGGTAGAAATCGGTGACAAACACATCGAGGTAATGGTTCGTCAAATGATCCGTAAAGTTCGCGTCATGGATCCAGGGGATACAGACCTTCTCATGGGTACTCTCATGGATATCAACGACTTTACAGATGCTAACAAGGATGTTCTCATCGCAGGTGGAGTGCCAGCGACTGGTCGTCCAGTCCTTATGGGAATCACCAAAGCCTCACTTGAAACCAATAGTTTCTTGTCAGCAGCTTCCTTCCAGGAAACAACTCGTGTCCTTACAGATGCGGCTATCCGTGGTAAGAAAGACCATCTCCTTGGTCTCAAGGAAAATGTCATCATCGGTAAGATCATCCCAGCTGGTACTGGTATGGCTCGCTACCGTAACCTTGAACCAAAAGCAGTCAATGAAGAGTCTTACCTAGCATCTTCACAAGGAGAAGCTCCAGTAGATACGGCTGTAGAAGAAGGCGTTGAAACTGTTGAGGTAAGTGAATAAAATAAGGCTCTTTGTCAACTGTAGTGGGTTGAAGAAAAGCTAATATCTGGAGAGGACAATTGATGTCTTCTCCATTTTTATATTCAGAGCGATAAAAATTCTTTTCTTAAAGTTGTCAAAGTTCCGAAAACCAAAGGCATTACGTTTGATAAGTTTGATGAGATTATTCGTCGCTTCCAATTTGGCGTTGGAATAGGGTAATTGAAGAGTATTGATGATTTTAACATTGTCCTTAAGAAATGTTTTGAAGACATTGAAATGGAAAGTTAATGTGCAATATCTGTCATAGAAGTCTTTTCAATCATTTTTTTGAATAATAATCTAATGGAGGATAATACGAGGGATTTGATGCTTTTCTTGACTAGATAAGTTTCACCTACTGCCATTTTTGAGCAATGATAGCACATAAAGTAAGGCTTTTTAAGGAGTACTCTAGTAGGCATACCAGTTGTTTCAAGGCAAGGAATCTTAGATGGTTTGTGAAAATCCGTTTTCTTCATTGGTTTTCTGTAATCAGGATAAAATGGAGTCACATAATCCGGTTTAGCGTTAAGATCTTTATAGATTATATGGAAGCTATTTTGAGGTCGTAAATACTTAATGATAATTGCATATTTTTATAAAAAAACGTTAACAATTTGACGTATAAAAGTATAAATATACTTTTTCGAAAAGGTGAGCAAAATGCTTTAAATTTGACTAGACTAGTGGTAAAATAAGGCGTTGCTTGAATTAGAAGCAATAGTAAAACAACGTATAAAATATAACAATATATACAATACCGGATGGGAATTGGAGGTAATATAGTGAAAAATGATTTGTTTAACGACCGTATTAGTCGGTTTTCAATTCGTAAGTTACATGTAGGAGTTTGCTCAGTCTTACTCGGTACCTTAGTTATGATCGGTACAGCTACAAACGTTAGTGCGGATGAAGCTGTAGAGGATAAAAAAGTTGAGGGAGTTGCTGCGACTACGGAGGTAGAAAGTCCAGCTAGTCTTCCAACTATTGAAACAGAAAAAACGCCTAAAACTACTTATCAAGCAGATGCAGCACCTGTAGTTCCAACAGAAGAAACAGGTACAACAACTTATCAAGCAGAAGCACTTGTGACTGCTTCAGAAGCTGCTCCAACTACAACAGCTAATGTTGAAAAAAAAGCGGATACAGTTGCAGCGGAAAATACAGCGAAACATCGTACTCGTCGTGCTCTAGGTGATGCTAATGATCCTAACTTGATCGCGGATGATGTAGAAGACGCAACTTCAACACCAAAAGTTGAAAAACCAACAGGATTTTCTGATATAAATGCTAAAGAGCTGGTTAAACAAATTAACTGGTTAGACTTTGGTGATACCGCTGCTTGGACTAACACAACGAAAAGTAAAGACGGAAGAACAGCTCTTCAAGTAGGCTCTACATATACTAAGGAAATCATGCCTGGTTATGTGGTGAACATCAAAGTTAAATCATTGAAACCCTTCCAAGCTACTGAAATCTATAAAAAACGCATGGAAGACCAAGGAGCCACTGAAGCAGAAAAAGCTACCTATGATCCAAATGCAAAAAATGGATACATTGGAACTATTAGAGATTCTACAACTAAAGCAGCTTTCGCAAACAGAGAAGAAGCGTTAGTAGTAGCAGATGCTCAAAATGGTTGGACCGAAATTCGTAAAGAAGGAATTGATACTGGTTCAAAACGAACAACCATTACACCAGATTATAATGGCGGAAATATCGGGGTTCAGTTTGAAATTTCTGCAACCTTCCGTGGTAAAGTTGTCAAACCAGCAGTAGTTGCAGCTGATGGAGAGTCTGCTAACCCTGGTGAAATTGTTACCTTTACCACAAACGGTACTGGATGGCAATATGTCGGAGAGTGGAAAAAAGGTAATTTGCCTACACTGAATTATGTAGTTCAAGACACACACAATTATTTTGATCCCGCAAATAACTATGGTAGATCAAAATTTGTTGATGTAAATGGTACTAAAATATCAGGACTAAACTTGGAATTACTTCGTGATGCTAATGAGGTTGGCCCAGATAAAAAACCAGTAGCATGGAAATACTTTGGAAGTCCAGACCAGGTTACTGGTGGTCTAGGAACGGGTGTCTTTGGTCCAAACGTATCTGCTAGCAAATTCTCTGTTCCTTTGGTTATGACACGCGGTGCATCAGAAGTTGGTTTGTATATTGCATCTTCAGGTAAACAATCTGCTATGATTGGATTCTTCCCTCTTGATGAAGGAGACGCTCCAGAAAGTTATGGAAAAGCACAACATTCAATTGGAACAGTAGACGGTGTAACAGGAGCAAAACTTGCTCAACCATACTTAGGAAGTGTAAGTCCGGATATGGATGAACATAATGCCCTTGACTGGGAAGGTGATGACAAAGCTACTTCTGGTGATGAAGGTGTTGACCAAATCTTACCAGATGACTTGAAGGGTGCGACTAATGAGATGATCAAGTTGGATCGTACTCGTCCAGGCAACTATACTTTGAAGGTTGAAGCTCATACTGGTGGAGCAGATAAAGCTTATCTTTACGGTTGGATTGACTTTAACCAAAATGGCAAGTTCGACGATAACGAACGCTCTGATCTTGCTACAATCACACAAGACGGCACTGTTGAGTTGAAGTTTAATAATGGTAAAGCAATTACCGACCCGACTGTTACGGAGCTTGGTGTCCGTGTTCGTATTGCTAAAGAAGCAAAAGAGATTGAAAGTCCTACTGGCTTGGCTCTATCTGGTGAGGTAGAAGACTTCAAGACACAAGTAACATTCCCGCCAAAAGGTGAGCGTAAGGAGACACAGGACATTCAGGGAGTTAAACAAACTGCAACTGTTGCCTTTACTCCTCAAGGTTTGTCAAAATATAGTCGTTCTGAAAAAGCAGTCATCGATGAAAAAGTTGCACCGGTCATGATTGACAATAAGACTAAACAGATTGTCACTCCAGATGCAGATGGCTACTATGCTGTAGCTGGTCAAGGTAAGTACAAGATTACTGCTAATGGTAAGGATGTAGATGTTGAGTTCATTCCAGAAGATAACTTTGTTGGCACTGCAGACGGAATTTCTATCCGTCGTACAGACAACAACGGTGCCACAACTGACTGGAACTCTAAAGACAAAACAGCTCTTCCTTCAATCAATGAAGTAATGGATAACATGGATGGCCTCTACATCCCTACTGTAACTCCAAAAAATCTTGAGGGTATTAATAAAACATCTTCTGATGTTCAAGGTGCTACGCAGACAGGTACTCCTGAATTTGAATTAGAGGGTACTAACAGTAATGGTGAAAAAGTTAAAGTAGCACCAGAATTTGATTATCCAGCTAAGTTTGTCAGTCCTACAACTGGCATGGTAATCAATGATCCTGTTCTAACTGTAGAAGGAGAAGGGATTTACTACCTAGATGAGTTAACTGGAAAAGTTACATTTGTGCCGGAACCAGGATTTACTGGAACTGCTAAAGGGGTAACAGTTTCTCTTACAGCTCCGGTTGGTCGTGATAAAGATGGTAGAATTCCTACAGATGCTCTTAAAACGGCAACTGCTAAATACACCCCAACGGTTACACCAATCACAGTGACTCCTACAGACAAGATTTCTGAGGACATCCAAAATGTTCCTCAAACTCAAACGCCAACATTTGATTTGAGTAACGATAAGACTGCAAAAATCACAAGCAAGAAATTGGTAGATCCAGCAACTGGACAACCTACTGATGAAACAACTGTGACAGTAGCAGGGGAAGGAACATACACAATCGATCCTACTACTGGTGCTGTAACATTTACACCTGAAGAAGACTTCGTTGGAACTGCTAAGGGAGTTAAAGTTCAAGCTACTGCTACAATTACTAATGAAAATGGTAAAAAATCTACTATTACAGCGGATGCAGCATATACACCAACTGTAGTAGCGGCAGAGCCAACTGCGAATCCGGCAACATCAATTGATGTACAAGGCGCGACTCAAACAGGAACACCAACATTTGCAGGTACAACTGTACAAGTTAATGGTGAAGATAAAGAAATTACTATTAAAGATAATAGCTATACACTTTTAGATGATGATGGTAATCAGGTTACTACTACCCCAGCTTATGCAGAGGATGGAGTAACAGCAATTGGTACCTTCTCAATTGATTCAGCAACAGGTACTGTAACCTTCACACCAACAGATAAATCTTACACTGGTAAAGTAACTCCAGTTACAGTTGTGGCTGAAAGTTCAAACGGTATCGTTGTAGGTACAACCTACACTCCTGAGATTGTTCCTGTTAAACCAACAGCTACCCCAGCTGAAACAACAGATATTCAAGGTGCAACTCAAACAGGTAAACCAGAATTTAAGGGTGGTACAGTTAAAGTTAACGGTGTTGAGAAGACTGTTCCAATTAATGAAACTGTTCCAGCAACCTTTGAAGATGGATCAACAACTAAGACAGTAGAAGGTGTTGGTACATACACAGTAGCACCAGACGGTACAGTAACATTTGTTCCAGAAAAATCATTTGTTGGTAAAGCACCAGCTGTGACAGTTGTCCGCGAAGATAAGAACGGAACAAAAGCTTCTGCAACATATACTCCAACAGTAACTCCGGTTAAACCAACTGCAACACCAGCTGAAACAACAGATATTCAAGGTGCTACACAAACAGGTAAACCT
>NZ_JAHZPU010000026.1 GCF_019929575.1 Streptococcus infantis | reverse complement strand
AGTCAGCTCAAACAGCTTGAAAGATACTCGCTTAATCAGAGGAACAACTTTGTTGCACTTGACTTGACAATTGGGGTCTTTGAAATTTTATTGAAAATAAAAGAAAAAATATTGCATTTTTATTCAAAACATGTTATACTCATACAAGTTTTAAGTTAGAATTAGAAAGTAGTGGATTTATGAATTTTTCTTTTTTACCTAAATATCTGCCATATTTTAATTATGGTGCTCTCGTAACGGTCTTGATTTCTGTTTTGGTTGTCTTTTTGGGGACAATTTTAGGGATAGTATTGGCTTTTGCTCAACGTTCTAAAATGAAGCCCTTAGCTTGGCTTGCCAATGTTTATATTTGGATTTTCCGTGGAACACCTATGATGGTACAGATCATGATTGCTTTCGCTCTTATGCACATCAATGCTCCGACAATTCAGATTGGAGTTTTGGGAGTTGATTTTTCACGTTTGATTCCAGGAATTATCATTATCTCTATGAACAGTGGTGCCTATGTATCAGAAACAGTTCGTGCTGGTATCAATGCCGTACCTAAAGGGCAATTAGAGGCGGCTTACTCTCTAGGGATTCGTCCTAAAAATGCTATGCGCTATGTCATCTTGCCACAGGCTATCAAGAATATCTTGCCAGCCTTGGGGAATGAGTTTATTACCATTATCAAGGATAGTTCACTCTTGTCAGCAATCGGTGTCATGGAATTGTGGAATGGAGCTACTACGGTGTCAACAACCACCTACTTGCCTTTAACTCCACTCTTATTTGCAGCCTTTTACTACTTGATTATGACCTCTATCTTGACACTAGCCTTGAAAGCTTTTGAAAATCGTATGGGACAAGGAGAGAAAAAATAATGACTGAAACGCTTATAAAAATTGAAAATCTTCATAAAAACTTTGGGAAAAATGAAGTTTTAAAAGGAATTGATCTGGAGATTAAAAAGGGAGAAGTTGTGGTGATTATCGGACCGTCAGGTAGCGGTAAGTCAACCCTCCTTCGCTCTATGAATCTCCTCGAAGAAGCGACAAAAGGCAAGGTCATCTTTGAAGGAGTGGATATTACGGATAAGAAAAATGACCTCTTTGCCATGCGTGAAAAGATGGGAATGGTATTCCAACAGTTCAATCTCTTCCCAAATATGACAGTGAAGGAAAACATCACGCTTTCTCCTATCAAGACCAAAGGGGAAAGTAAGGAAGTTGCTGAGAAGAGAGCGCATGAGCTCTTGGAAAAGGTTGGTCTACCAGATAAGGCAGATGCTTATCCACAAAGTTTGTCTGGTGGACAGCAACAACGTATCGCTATCGCTCGTGGTCTTGCCATGGAACCAGATGTCCTACTCTTTGATGAACCGACTTCTGCCCTAGACCCAGAAATGGTAGGGGAAGTACTAGCAGTTATGCAAGAACTTGCTCAGTCAGGAATGACCATGGTCATCGTGACGCATGAGATGGGCTTTGCGCGTGAGGTAGCAGACCGTGTCATCTTTATGGCTGACGGTGTTGTTGTCGAAGACGGAACTCCAGAGCAAGTCTTTGAACAAACCCAAGAACAAAGAACCAAGGATTTCTTGAGTAAGGTTTTGTAAGAATATCATGAAAAGCTCCAAGTGGGCTTTTTCTTATAGTTTCAGACTATAAGGTCTCTTAGGTAAGAAGTGTTAGAGGGACAAGTGTTTTTTTGATATAATAGAAGATATTTGTTAGAAAAGAGAAAACACATGACACAGATTATTGATGGCAAGGCTTTAGCAGCCAAGCTCCAAGGACAATTGGCTGAAAAGACTGCAAAATTGAAAGAAGAGACAGGTTTGGTTCCTGGTTTGGTGGTTATTTTGGTTGGGGAAAATCCAGCCAGTCAGGTTTACGTTCGTAACAAGGAACGTTCAGCGATAGCTGCAGGTTTCCAAAGTGAAGTTGTGCGAGTTCCTGAAACCATTACCCAAGAGGAATTGTTGGACTTGATTGCCAAATACAATCACGATCCAGCTTGGCATGGGATTTTGGTGCAGTTACCATTACCAAAACACATCGATGAAGAGGCTGTTTTACTAGCCATTGATCCAGAAAAGGATGTGGATGGTTTTCATCCGCTCAATATGGGACGTCTTTGGTCTGGTCACCCAGTTATGATTCCTTCAACTCCTGCTGGTATTATGGAAATGTTTCATGAGTATGGGATTGACTTAGAAGGTAAGAATGCTGTCGTTATTGGTCGTTCCAATATTGTTGGGAAACCCATGGCCCAGTTACTGTTGGCTAAGAATGCAACTGTAACCTTGACCCACTCACGAACTCATAACCTTGCTAAGGTAGCTTCTAAAGCTGATATTCTTGTGGTAGCAATCGGTCGTGCTAAATTTGTGACTGCTGACTTTGTCAAACCTGGGGCTGTTGTTATTGATGTGGGGATGAACCGAGATGAAAATGGCAAGCTCTGTGGAGATGTTGACTATGAGGCTGTTGCGCCAATCGCTAGTCATATCACGCCTGTACCTGGTGGAGTTGGGCCTATGACCATTACTATGCTAATGGAGCAAACTTATCAGGCTGCATTGCGTAGCTTGGATAGATAGAACAAGCATTTATTCTAGATAGTGAAGAAACAAGTTCTAAAAAGTGAACTTGTTTTTTTCTTGCACTTATTTTAATAAAATTACAGTAAAACTTCTACAAATTATTGAAAAAACTCTACTATTTTGATATATTAAAAGCATCAATATTTATATGGATAAAATAAGTAAGCGCCTAGAGGGAGGTTTATTTTTTGAAGCAAAATGTAATCGCTTACTAGAACATTGGAAAGGAACAATAATGGATAAGAGATTTTTTGAAAGACGGTGTCATTATAGTATTCGTAAATTTGCCATTGGTGCGGCTTCGGTTATGATTGGAGCTAGTATATTTGGTCTTCAGGTGGCTCAAGCTGCTGAAACTGAAACAACTAGTTCCAGCGAGGAAACAATTCACCAAGTTCAACCTTTAGATAAGCTTCCAGATGATCTTGCTGCAGCCATTGCAAAAGCTGAGCAAAATAGCCCACAAGATTCCGCTACTGAAGAAGAAGGAAATGATGCGGATGAACCAGCAAAACCAGCAACTGAAGAAAAAGAGCCTGAGGTAACAAGTCCTAAGGAAAAAAAGGAAGCGGAAGTAGTTAGTCCTAAGGAAGAAAAAACTGAAAAACCTGCTACTGAAGTGGATGGGAAAGAGTCTACAGATTCAGAAGCAAGTTCTGACAAGCCAGCAGTTCGAGAAGAACATTCTGATACACCTAATCAGAATAAACCTGTAACGGACGATAAAAGCAAGGAAGAAAAAGCTTCGGCAAGTGAATTGCCTCAAGCCACAAAAGAGAAGGAAAAAGAAGACAAACTTTTACAGGAAAGAAAACAAAATTTCAACAAAGACTGGTATTTTAAATTAAACGCTCAGGGTGATTTTTCTAAGAAAGATGTTGATGTTCATGACTGGTCTAAGTTGAACCTTCCTCATGACTGGAGTATCTATTTTGATTTTGATCACAAGTCTCCTGCTCGAAATGAAGGTGGTCAATTAAATGGTGGTACTGCCTGGTATCGTAAGACCTTCACGGTTGATGAAGCTGCCAAGGACAAAGACGTTCGTATTAATTTTGATGGAGTTTACATGGACTCTAAGGTTTATGTAAATGGCAAATTTGTAGGTCACTATCCAAGTGGTTATAATCATTTTTCATATGACATCACTGAATTTTTAAATAAAGATGGTAGTGAAAATACCATTGCTGTCCAAGTTACCAATAAACAGCCAAGTAGTCGTTGGTACTCAGGAAGTGGTATCTATCGTGATGTGACGCTTAGCTATCGTGACAAGGTGCAGGTGGCTGAAAATGGAAATCATATTACAACTCCGAAATTGGCTGAACAAAAAGACGGCAATGTTGAAACACAAATCCAAAGCAAGATAAAAAACACTGCCAAGACTCTAGCTAAGGTATTTGTAGAACAACAGATTTTTACCAAAGAAGGTAAGGCTGTTTCAGATTTGGTTCGTTCTGTAACTAAGAGTCTAGCAGGAAATGAGACAGCTGACTTTAAGCAAACGATTTTGGTTAATAAACCAACTCTCTGGACAACAAAAAGCTACCATCCTCAACTCTATGTTCTAAAAACTAAGGTTTATAATGACGGGCAGCTAGTTGATGTGACAGAAGATACTTTTGGTTATCGTTATTTCAACTGGACAGCCAAGGAAGGCTTCTCTCTTAATGGCGAGAGAATGAAATTCCATGGAGTTAGTATTCACCATGATAATGGAGCCTTGGGGGCAGAAGAAAATTATAAGGCAACCTACCGAAAATTAAAACTCCTAAAAGATATGGGAGTTAACTCTATCCGTACAACCCACAATCCAGCAAGTCCACAGTTGTTAGATGCTGCGGCTAGTTTAGGACTTTTGGTCCAAGAAGAAGCCTTTGATACTTGGTATCGTGGCAAGAAAACGTATGACTATGGACGTTTCTTTGACCAAGATGCAACTCACCCAGAAGCTAAGAAGGGTGAAAAATGGTCTGATTTTGACCTCAGAACCATGGTCGAACGTGATAAAAATAATCCATCTATCGTTATGTGGTCACTCGGTAATGAAGTTGATGAGGCTGATGGTGGAGCTCGTTCACTAGAAACAGCCAAGCGTTTGAAAGCTGTTATCAAAGCCATTGATACAGAGCGCTATGTGACTATGGGTGAAAATAAGTTCAGTCGTGCTTCTACAGGCTTGTTCTTAGAATTAGCAGCAATCATGGATGCTGTAGGTATGAACTATGGAGAGCGTTTTTACGATGCTGTTCGTAAAGCCCATCCAGACTGGTTGATCTACGGTTCTGAAACTTCTTCAGCGACTCGAACTCGAGATTCTTATTTTGATCCTGCTCATTTACTCTGGCATGACAATCGTCCAAATCGTCACTATGAACAATCAGACTATGGTAATGACCGTGTAGCCTGGGGGAGAACAGCTACTGAATCTTGGACTTTTGACCGTGATCGTGCTGGCTATGCAGGTCAGTTCATCTGGACTGGTTTCGACTATATCGGTGAACCAACACCATGGCATAACCAAGATAACACACCAGTGAAAAGTTCTTACTTTGGTATCATTGATACGGCAGGCTTGCCTAAGAATGATTTCTATCTCTATCGTAGTGAATGGTATAGTGCCAAAGAAAAACCAACAGTTCGTATCATGCCTCACTGGAATTGGACTGAAGAAACGCTCAAGGAACGTAATATGCTGGTCAATGGCAAGGTGCCTGTACGGACCTTCTCAAATGCCGCCAGCGTAGAATTGTTCTTGAACAATGAGTCCCTCGGAAAGAAGGAATTTGTTAAGAAAACAACTGAAGATGGTCGCCCTTATCACGAGGGAGCTAAACCAAGTGAATTGTATCTTGAGTGGTTGGTTGATTATAAACCAGGTACCTTAACTGCTATTGCTCGTGATGAAAATGGTAAAGAGATTGCGCGTGATAGTGTGACAACAGCAGGGGAGCCAGCTAGAGTTCGTCTCACCAAGGAAGAACATGTTATCACTGCAGATGGTAAGGATTTGTCTTATATCCATTATGAAATCGTTGATGAAGACGGCAATGTTGTACCAACTGCCAATAATCTTGTTCATTTCAATCTTCATGGCCAAGGCCAAATCGTCGGTGTGGACAATGGGGAACAAGCTAGCCGTGAACGTTATAAGGCTCAGAAAGATGGTACATGGCAAAGAAAAGCCTTCAATGGTAAAGGTGTTGTCATTGTAAAATCTACTGAAAAAGAAGGTAAATTCACTCTTTATGCGGATTCTGCAGGCTTGGCTTCAGATCAGGCAACAGTCACAACCGTTTCAGGCAAGAAAGAAAATCGCCATTTTGTCGCTTTTGCCCCTGTGAAGGCAAGAACTGATGTCAGCGAGGATCCAAAATTGCCAGAGACTGTGACAGCTATTTATAGTGATGGCAGTGTTGAAGAAAAAGCTGTGACTTGGGACATCCCAGAAGATCTCCTTGCAAGTGCTGGTGAGAAAAAAGTCCTTGGTAGTGTGGAAGGACTCGAAGCCAAGGCTGAAGCCCTTGTCAAGGTCGTTGCGCTTGATAAGTGGTTGCCTAAGGTAGCAACAGTCCCAGTGGGAACAGCAGCAGAAGATTTGGATAAAACTGTAACGGCTGTTTTGTCAGATGGTAACTTGGTTGATGCGAATGTCGTTTCTTGGACCTTGAAAGATCCATCTGCCTTGACAAAAGAAGGTGGACGTACTGAAGCAACTGGTAAATTGGAAGGCAATGACTACGAGGTTACGGCAACCTTTATCGCGAGTGATAAGGAAACAGAAAGTACTGTTACAGGTCTCACGGTTGGTGACAAGTCTCTTGAAAACTTTGAGCCTGGAAAGACCTACTACCGAGTATCCCTTCCTTATACTGCTAAAATCCCAAGTGTTGGAGCACAAACTACTGGCTACCAAGTAACTGTTCAACAAGCTTCAGTAGCTAATGATTATCAGGCTTCTGTATTTTTGAGTGACCGGAAGGGCGATTTGGTTCAAACTTATTTGATTCAGTTTGTGAAAGAAGCGCCTGCTTTGACACGCTTGGAAGTAAGCGTTGAAGGAAAAGAGACTGCAACAGAAGACCAAGTCCTCCCTTATCATGTCATTGGGCACTACGAAGATGGTACACAAACTGAATTTTCAGCGTCAGATATCCATTTGGAAGTTAAGTCAGCTGATGGTGCTCATCTTGAGGTGAATGGTCAGAACTTGCTTCTTTACAAGAAAGGTAGTGTAACCCTCACTCCTCGTATTGACAATCAAACTGATAAGACTCAGTCTGTAGCAACTGAACTTGTGATAAAAGAAAATACAGTAGACAAGAAAATTGTCAAGCTACATCCTGTTTCTATCTCTACAGATATCAATCAGCAACCGAATTTGCCTGATCAAATCGGAGCAGAATTTGATAAGAGCTTGCCTCGTAAGGTAGCTGTAACTTGGGACAAGGTAGATGCCAAAGAACTTGGTTACTATCATAGCTTTACCCTTAAAGGTCATGTCGAAGGTACAGATATTGAAGCTGTAGCAAATGTAACTGTTGAAGGTTTGCAGGTTGCAGAAGAAATCAGTTTAACACTACCTAAGGGTGAAACTGTTCAATTACCTGCTAGTGTTCGTGCCTACCATTCTAATGGAACAACTGTCTATAAAGATGTCCTTTGGGACAAGGTTCCTGAGAACTTTAGTCAGACTGAAGGTATCTATGAAATCAAGGGTCAATTAGTGGGTAGCCATCTGACTACCAAGGCTCATGTTCGTGTTTCTAGTCAAGTTGTTGCTGGAAATAACATCTCTAAACAATGGACGGGTTCTCAATTGCCAGCGGCTATCGTGTCCAATACGGGTGGTGATGATTCAGCTAGTACTTTGAACGACTTGACAGTTTCAAGAGCCAATACAGATGTTAAGAATCGATGGACTACATGGCAAACAGGCACAGATAATGATTGGGCGTCTATCTTGTTTGGTAATTCAGGTGATTTGACCAAACGCTTTGTCGATAATCTTTCAGTTGATTTCTATACAGATGGTGCAATCGGACTTCCAAAAGAATATGTTATTGAATATTATGTTGGTCAAGAAGTTCCAGATCTTCCAAACGATGTCAATCATGCTCAAGGAGATACCAAGCATCCATTCAACAATGCTGCCAACTGGAAGGCTGTAGAAAATCTTCACGCTCCTGGACAATTATCTGCAGGTCAAACAAACCACTTTACATTTGACAAGGTTGAAACTTATGCTGTTCGTATGCGTATGAAGAAGGCAGATGGAAAGGCTGGTGTTGGTTTAACAGAAATTACTATTTTAGGAAGTAAAGTTCCAAGTGCTACCAGCTCAGAAATTTCTATCCAAGTAGATGGCAAGAAGCTTGAGCATTTCAATCCGTCTAAGACAGATTATTATATTCCTCAAGCAAGCAAGGAAATCACTGCAACAGCCAGCAACAACGGTGTGGTGACAGTTGTTCCTGCAACAAGTGAAAAAGGTGCGACACGCCTTATCTTGAAAGCAGAAGACGGAACCATCTTGAAAGAATATCGCATCTTCCGTGATGATGAAAAAGAAACAACACAACCAGTAGCTACGGAAAATAGTGCCCAGACCTTGAATGTTGGCGATCAGCTTCAATTGCCTGCCGAGGTAACAGTCTACTATCCATCACAGACTGGCTGGGTTAAAGCTAACCTTGCTGTCCAATGGGATGCAGTTCCAGAACATGTGACTGCCCAAGAAGGTAACTTTGAAGTGATTGGTCATGTTCTAGGAACAGACTTAACAACCAAGATGCAAGTAACAGTTGTTACAAAAGGTAATCAAGTTATCTCAGAAAATGCAAGCAATAATGCGACAGATTCTAAAGCCTTTGCGTCTACTACAAATGATACACAAGCAGCTTCTCGGGATAAAATTTTCTATATCAACGATGGTCACTTTAACGAAGATGGACGTTGGACTAACTGGTCTCGTACTCCGAAAGATCAAGAAACATCTGTGGGAATTCTCTTTAAGAAGAATGGTCAGATTACACCTCAATCTGTTGGAAAAGTAGCCATTCAATTCTTTAAAGACAGTGGAACAGATGCACCAGCGACAATGGTACTAGAAAAATATGTTGGCCCTGCCTATACAGAACCAAGTACCATTTCTCGTTATGAAGAAAATGCGGAACATCCATTTAATAAGGCAGAAAACTGGCAAGAAATTCCTTATAAGGCATCTGGAGAAATCGTGGCTGGTAAGCCAATCGAATTTACCTTTGATCCAATTCAGACAACAGCTATTCGAGCACGCATGACTCGTAAATCTACAACTAATGGTCTAGCAATGGTCGAATTTAGTGCTTACTCTCCTGCTAAAGCAAAAGATGTGGAAACTCCTTCAGTGACTATTTCGGTTGCTGGAAAAGCATTGGAAAATTTTGATCCTGCGGTTTCAGATTATACAGTGAACTTAAATGGCACTAAACCACAGGTGACTGCTCAAGCAAGTGGTCACGGTGTGACAACGGTTGTTGAGTCTAGTCAGGATAACCTTCCTAGCCTTGTTCGTCTTCTTGCTAAGGATGGTAGTCTTGTCAAGGAATATCGTATTCACTTCAAGCCTAGTCACCGTATTGTTCCTGAAGAAGGCGACCAAAGTCTTGTTCTCGAACGACCAAGTTTAGAAGTTGTCAAGACCGAAATTCCATTTAAGGAAATTATTCGTGAAAACAATGACTTAGCTCAAGATGAACGTCGTGTAATCTCAGAAGGTAAGAAGGGAGAAAGAGTTGATTATGTTGAGGTTCTAGCGTCTAACCGTACCACTGTTCATACGGATACGACTGAGGCGCAAGATCGAGTTGTTGAAGTCAAGGTCAAACCAGCCATTACTACAAGTAAGGGTGATGAGCCAGCTCCAGTGGTAGAAGTCCCAGAATTCAAGGGCGGAGTCAATGCTGCAGAAGCAGCTAAGCATGAGTTGCCAGAATACACAGATGCAATCGGGACAGCAGGTGATGAGCCAGCCCCAGTGGTAGAAGTCCCAGAATTTGAAGGTGGTGTCAATGCAGTAGAAGCAGCTAAAAACGAGTTGCCAGAATACACAGATGCAATCGGCACAGTAGGCGACGAGCCAGCACCAGTAGTAGAAGTCCCAGAATTTGAGGGCGGCGTCAATGCAGTAGAAGCAGCTAAAAACGAGTTACCAGAATACACAGATGTAATCGGCACAGCAGGCGACGAGCCAGCACCAGTAGTAGAAATCCCAGAATTCAAGGGTGGTGTCAATGCAGTAGAGGTAGCTAAGAATGAAGTCCCAGAATTTACAGGTGGCGTTAATGCTGTGGAAGCAGCCAAGAATGAATTACCAGAATACACAGGAACAGTGGCTACAGCTGGAAATGAGCCTGCACCAAGTCTTGTTAAACCAGCCGAAGAGGTTCGAATCTTGACTGATAAGGAAACTGGAGTTCTGGTAGCAGGGCTAACTACAGAGTTATCTAAAAACCTCAAGCTTCAAGTTCAAAAGGTTCTACGTCAAGAATTAGCTGGTAAACACTATGATGCATATCAAGTGAAATTGCTAGATAAGGACAACCAAGAAGTTGAACTCAAGGGTGCTGTCCTAGTGAGATTACCAGTTAAGGGACAGGTTCAAGGAGTTTATCATATGAGCTTAGATCAAGGCTTACAGGTTCAAAAGGTGACGCTTGTAGGTGACACAGTTGAATTTGTCACCAAAGATCTAGGACTTTATGCGATTGTCTATAAAGAACAAAACCAAGAACCAGTAAAACCAGTAGAACAAGCTCATGAACCAGCAGTTAAGGGAGAAAACTTTGAAAATGCTTCAGAGAAAGTAGATTCAGCAAGACTTCCAGAAACAGGTGAAAGTCGATCTGATACAGCTGCTTTCCTAGCAAGTCTCAGTCTTGTTTTATCAGTGGCTCTACTAACTGTTAAACGTAAAGAAAAATAGAGTTTGGAACTCTACATTGCTGATTGATTGTAGAAATACTTGGACTATCCCAGTGGATAGGATCGAAAAATGCTACAACCATATGGAGAGGACCTTTAGGTTCTCTCCGTTTTTTAAAATAGGGATGAAACCGCTTAGATGAGTGGTTGGAGGAAAGGAATAGAAGAAAGATGGATCATCAATTTTTTGAGAAACGTTGTCATTATAGCATTCGAAAATTTGCAATAGGAGCAGCTTCAGTAATGGTTGGTGCGAGTATCTTTGGAGCCAGCATGGTACAAGCTGCAGAGACAGAGCCCGCACTAGAAGCAGAAACAAGTCTTACACAGCTTCCACCAGAGGATAAGTTATCACCAGATTTGGCAGGCGCTATTAAAAGTGCAGAGGCAACCTTTGTTTCAGAGACTAAAGTGGAAGAGGTAGCTACTAAGTCCCAAGTTACCGAAGAAACTTCTTCAAAACCAGTAGAAACTAAAAATTCTACAGTAGAGGAGAAAAGTACAACCGTAGAAAATGCTTCTACAGAAGTAGCTCCTACTGAAATCAATGCAGTAACAGAACCTACGAAACCAGGTGAAGTAAATGGAACGGTGGAGAAAGCTGATTCATTTACAGCAGATAAACCTGCAAGTAAAGCAGAAATTGATGCCGCAAAATCTAAAGTAGCTAAAAAGGAATATACGGTATTTCCAAGACCTCAAAAGGTAACTTATGGCGATGGGGTTACTGCTCTAGAAGGAAAGGTAAACCTGGTCTTTAGCGATGGCTTAGATATCTATACACGTAACCGTGCCAAAGAAGTTCTCCAAGCTAGTAATGTATCTTACACTACCAGTACAAAAGCTACAGAAGGGGCGACCAACATTTTCCTTGGAGTGCGTGGGAAAGCTCCTCTGGCAGAAAAAGAAGTCCAAGATATTTCGTCTGAATTATACGATAAAATTGATGCCTATGTCTTGCGCGTGAAGGACAATAAGATTTCGATCGTCGGAAAGGATACCGATGCTGTCTTCTTTGGACTAACAACCTTGAAACAAATGCTTAAGGAGAGTCCTGTCCCAGTTCTTCGAGATGTGACAGTAGAAGACTATGCAGAAGTGAAGAACCGTGGCTTTATCGAAGGCTATTATGGAAATCCTTGGACCAAGGAAAACCGTGAGGAGTTGATGCGCTATGGTGGCGACTTGAAGCTAACTCAGTACTTCTTTGCGCCAAAAGACGATCCCTATCACAATGCTAAATGGCGTGAACTCTATCCAGAAGAAAAAATGTCAGAGATTCGTGATCTAGCTCGTGTGGGGAATGAAACAAAAACTCGCTATGTATGGACCATCCATCCATTTATGCATAACAAGATGCGTTTTGACACGGATGAATTATATAAACAGGATTTAGATGTCATTAAAGCGAAATTCACCCAATTGCTGGATGCAGGTGTGCGTGAATTTGGGGTTCTAGCTGATGATGCAGCCTGGCCTGCTGGTGGCTACAATAGTTATGTTCGTTTAATGACTGATTTGACAAATTGGCTAACTGAACAAGAAACAAAATACAGTGGCCTTCGTAAAGATATGATTTTCGTGCCAGCTTGGTATATGGGACAAGGGACAGAAGATGAACTTCGTACGCTCAACGAACGCCTTCCAGAAACGGTTCATTTAACCTTAACAGGGGGTAAGGTATGGGGGGCAGTTGATCAAACCTTCCTAACAAATTTGAAGAAGAATTTGACAGAAGGTGGCAAGAAGTATCGTCCGATTCATTTCTGGATTAACTGGCCTTGTAATGATAATACCAAGCAACACTTGATTCTAGGTGGTGGTGAAAAATTCTTACATCCCAATGTTGATTTGTCCTTGGCTCAGGGCATTATGCTAAATCCGATGCAACAATCCGAAGCTTCAAAGGTAGCCCTCTTTGATGTGGCTCAGTATGGTTGGAAGCAATGGAGAAGTGCGGAAGAAGCTGAAAAAATCAATGATGTAGCCTTTAACTATGTGGTCAATGGAAACTTTGAAGAAAGCGAAGTATCAAAAGCCTTTCGTGAACTTGGCAAGCATATGCGCAACCAAAACCGTCCTCCACATGTCACAAAATTGGAAGAATCTGTTGAGCTTGCACCTAAATTGACAGACTTTTATAACAAATTGAAGGCTGGTCAAAATGTAGATGCAGAGAGAAAAGAATTAAAGGATATCTTTGCAAACTTGAAGGCTGACGCCCTCCTTCTGAAAGAAAAAGGAGATAAGAAGCTTATTGACCAAATCCACTACTGGTTAGACAATACAGTGGATCAGATGGATGCTTTAGAAGCCTTGCTGACAGCGACAGAAGGTCTGGCTGAAAAGAATGATGCTAAAGTATGGGAGCATTACTATGCTGGGGTTAAGTATTACGATCAGTCCATTAGTTATTCCTTCTTCTATGTAGACCATTATGAACGGGCAGAGTTTGGAGTGCAACATATTCGTCCATTTATCAATAACTTAAAGGAATACTTGGCTACGCATATCCAGACTATGCTGCATCCAGATAAACTTGTGACCACCTTTATTACCAACCGTGCGGGGATTGAAGGAGGTCTTGCAGAAGTAACAGATGGAGACTTGGATACTCATGCGATTGTCAAGACGACAACCGTTATTGAACGAGATGATTATGTAGGACTTCGTTTCAATAAAGCCATTAAGGTCCATACGCTAGGTTTTGCTACAGGAACAAAGACAGCCGATAATTATACTTTTGGAAATGCCCTTGTCGAGTATCAAAATGAGCAAGGGGACTGGGTGGCTCTCACAAGTCCAGCCTACACAGGCAGAGAACGGACGCTTGAATTTACCAATCTTGATATTACGGCACAAGCAGTTCGTATGCGTGCCACTGCTAAGAAGGATAATGCTTGGCTTGCCATGCGTGAGATTGCTGTCAATAGACCGCTCGAACTTGGAAGCAAGAAGGTAAAAGGGACCATTACTCTAAGTCCAAACCTGGTTTACAAGTATGGAACCAGTGTGCTTCAAATGCAAGATGGCAAAGATAACACCGAATCTATGATGGCTCATGCCAATCAAACGAATGTGACTCCAGAAAATGCTTGGGTTCAAATGGACTTGGGTGGAGCTAAGAAAGTGAAACATGTTCATCTAGTTCAAGGGGAAAGTGACAAACTAGCAGCTGGTATCATCGAATATTCTACAGACGGTACAAACTGGAAGACACTTCAGACCTTAGCTGGGGATCGAATTTCAGATATTAGCCAAAACTTCACAGCACAATACGTTCGTGTTCGTAATACACAGCTTCTCAGCAAATGGTGGAGAATTGCGGACTTTAGAGTTGACGTCGATACACCAAATACTGATTTGACCGTCACCAATGTCGACAGCCTGAAGGAAACGCCAGTAGTGGACAGTCGTGGTCGTTATGAAATGACCTTACCTCAAGGGAATCATCTTCCAGCAAATGGCTATCTTGGCTTGAAATTGGACCGCCTCCATGAAGCTAGTTCAATTGCACTTGAAGGTGCAGGTGAAACAGGTTTGACACTGGAATATTCAGCAAATGAAGTGGAATGGATGAGCGCTGACCAACTTCCAGAACACGCCTTGGTACGCTATGTACGTATCGTGAACAAGACAGATAAAGACCAAGCGTTTCCTACTGGAAAATTAGTCGTCAAGACAAAAGAAGTGGATCCAACTGAACTCTTATCAACCACTATGGGTATCCACCAATATTATGGTGCTAATGATGTTCGTCGCGTACACAACCTTGGTCAACTATTTGATGGGGACTTTAATAATTTTGTAGAATTTTCTGATTACCAACGTAAAAACGGGGAAATTGTCATGAAACTAGGCACCACTCGTCACATCAAGAAGATTCGTGCCTATATTCAGGATGCTCAGCGTAATTATTTGCGTGATGGAAAGATTCAAGTCAGTGAAGATGGTAAGAATTGGACGGATGTTGTAACAGTCGGAGATGGTGTGGAAAATGAAATTCGTGATAATTCCTTGACCGACGGCTGGACACATGATTCTGCTAACCCAGGCAACCGTTATATCGAAGGTGTTCTGGATAAACCTGTAACTGCTAAGTTTATGCGTGTTCTCTTTACAGCGGATTATAATGCTCGTTTTGTAGGATTTAGCGAAATCGTGATTAATGATGGTGAATTTATCAATCCTGAAAATAATCCTACAGTGACAGGAACTGGTAGCGAAGCAGCGGATAACCTGAAGAAAAATATGACTGACGGAAATGTCTTGACAAGCTATGCAGCTACTGAAGATAAAGGAGAGCTTGTTTATCATTTATCTGAAGAAACCAAGGTCAATCATGTTCGCTTGATTGCTGACTTGCCAGAAGGTGCAAAAGTAAATGTCCAAGTTCGTACCTTGGATGATGCTGGTGAATCAGTATGGAAAAATTTGGGTGAAGTAAGATCAAGTTTCCAAACCTTTGCCCTTTCAGGAAAAAATCCACGGATTCTCGATGTAAAAGTTTCTTGGGAAGGTGGAGAACCAGAGTTCTACGAAATGACTACTTTCTATCAAGAAGTGGAAAACGATCCAGCACCGACAACAAGTAAAGGAGACGAACCAGCTCCAGTGGTAGAAGTGCCAGAATTTGAAGGTGGTGTCAATGCAGTAGAAGCCGCTAAGCATGAATTGCCAGAATACACAGAGGCAGTTGGCACAGCAGGTGAGGATCCAGCTCCGGTAGTAGAAGTGCCAGAATTTGAAGGTGGTGTCAATGCAGTAGAAGCCGCTAAGCATGAGTTGCCAGAGTACACAGATGCAATCGGCACAGTAGGCGATGAGCCAGCTCCGGTAGTAGAAGTTCCAGAATTTGAGGGTGGTGTCAATGCAGTAAAAGCCGCTAAGCATGAATTGCCAGAATACACAGAGGCAGTTGGCACAGTAGGTGACGAACCAGCTCCAGTAGTAGAAATCCCAGAATTTGAGGGTGGTGTCAATGCAGTAGAAGCCGCTAAGAATGAATTACCAGAATATACAGGGACATTGGCTACAGCTGGAAATGAGCCTGCACCAAGTCTTGTTAAACCAGCCGAAGAGGTCCGTATCTTGACTGATAAGGAAACTGGAGTTCTGGTAGCAGGGCTATCTCAAGACTTAGATGCTAATCTCAAGCTTCAAGTGAAAAAGGTTCTACGACAAGAATTAGCTGGTAAACACTATGATGCTTATCAAGTGAAATTGCTAGATAAGGACAACCAAGAAGTTGAACTTAAAGGTGCTGTTCTAGTGAGATTGCCAGTCAAGGGTCAGGTTCAAGGAGTTTATCACATGAGCTTAGATCAAGGCTTACAGGTTCAAAAGGTGACGCTTGTAGGTGATATGATTGAATTTACAACTAAAGATCTAGGACTTTATGCGATTGTCTATAAAGAACAAAACCAAGAACCAGTAGAATCAGTAGAACAAGCTCATGAACCAGTAGTTAAGGGAGAAAACTTTGAAAATGCTTCAGAGAAAGTAGATTCACCAATACTTCCAGAAACAGGTGAAAGTCGATCTGATACAGCTGTCTTCCTAGCAAGTCTCAGTCTTGTTTTATCAGTAGCTCTACTAACAGTTAAACGTAAAGAAAAGTAAGGTTGATAACTCATAGCTCTGAAAAAGCAAATCATTATAAAAGAAGGAGAAGATAGCATAGTCTTCTCCTTTATTAATTGAGTAGTGAGGTGTATAATGAAAGTAAGAGAATGTGAGGAGAAGGACCATGATTGTAAAAGTTTGTAATGCAGATTTTAGTCTCCAGTGGGATGGAATGTATCAATTTGCTCTTGAAAACTATCCTCAGATTAAAGAATGGGAATTGGAGAAGCTAGCAAAGTTTATTGCTTACGAACAGGACCATCATCGTCAGACCATTGTGGAATGTGAGAATCATGAATTAAATATACAAATTCATGATTACTTGCAAGAGCATAGCTTTTTTCCTCCGTACAGGCCAAGTCATCGCCTTGTAGCTTCTACCTATGATATCCAGAGGAAGTTGGTTACTTCAAATTATTGTAGTCATACTTGTACAGTTGAGGCGGCTCAGGCTATTTTTCAGGCTGGAAAACTCATGTCGGCGGTAAAAGTATTTGGTAAAAGTGGGGCTGAGCTAGTTACAGATAGTCGTAATGCAGCTTCTGATCCAGCAGACTATTTTGACTATATCATGTTCGGATGGTCTAATACGACTTCGGGTTACCGACTCGCTATGGAGCGTTTGTTAGGACGGGCACCGTCTGAGGAGGAATTACAAGAAAAGTTCATTCCTGGCGTTAGTTTTCATTTTCTGTATGAAGAATTAATTCAAGCACCAGGCTATATGTTTGATGGCTATCATGTTGCGAAGGTAAGAGATAGTTTAGATTTGGATACCTTTCTTCATTTGTGTGTTATTCCTTCAAAAGATAAGTCTTGTTTTGAAGGTTTGATTCCTTGTCAATTACAAGCTAGAGTGATTTACCTAGACTATGAGGGAGAAGGGGTACAGGCTTGGAATACTAAGGTTAATCAAGTACTACATGGTAAGGATAAGTTAAAGGGGTAGTGTATGAAAAAGATTGATCAAGCTCTACTGAAAAAAGTTATCATTGAGCGTCCTCGTTCTAGTCATAAGGGAGACTATGGTCATCTTCTCTTGATTGGAGGGACTTATCCCTATGGGGGAGCGATTATTATGGCTGCCTTAGGGGCTGTTAGAAGTGGCGCAGGATTGGTTACAGTAGCTACGGATAAAGAGAATATTCCAGCTCTGCATAGCCATCTTCCGGAGGCTATGGCTTTTGTTCTTGATGATAAGCAATTGCTTGAGCAACAGTTGCAGAAGGCTAACATTGTCTTGGTTGGACCTGGACTAGTGGATGATAAGCGTGGAGAAAAGCTTCTCCAAACAGTCTTTCATCATTTAAATCAAGACCAGACTATCATACTGGATGGCGGAGCCTTATCCATTTTTGCTAAGACGGGAATGAAATTTCCTAAAGCTCAGCTTGTTTTAACGCCTCACCAAAGGGAATGGCAAGTCTTGTCAGGATTAGAATTGACTTCTCAAGGAGCTGAGGAAACAGGAGAGGCTTTGATGAGATTTCCTTCAGGAACGATTTTGGTTCAAAAAGGTCCAGCTACTCGAATCTGGCAAGCTGATCAAACTGATTTTTATCAGCTGGAAGTTGGAGGTCCCTATCAAGCGACTGGGGGAATGGGAGATACCTTAGCTGGGATGATTGCCGGTTTTGCAGGTCAATTTCCCCAAGCAAGTCTCTATGAAAGAGTGACAGTAGCGACCTATTTACATTCAGCAATTGCCCAAGAACTGGCTGAGGACAATTTTGTAGTTCTGCCAACCACGATCAGTCAATATATCCCAGCCTTCATGAAGAAAATACAAAAAGGCACCTGAATTTTTCAGGTGCCTTTTAAGGATTAGAAGAGGCCTTTGACCTTATCAACAAGACCGTCAAGTCCTTCTGATCCTGAAACCAAAGCTTGTGCTTGGTTAAGATATTCACCGAGTTGGTCCTTATTTTCTTCGATAAAGGTTTTTGCTGCAGCCAAATCTTTTTTCTCGATTAGCTCTTTTACTTGATTAAACAAATCTAATGGGTTCATGATGTCCCTCCTTTTCTACACTTCTATTCAATCATTTTTTGAAAAAACTTGCAAGAAACTTGACCCTTCCAATAAAGTTCATGGATGTCAAATGGTGTAAATTTTGATATAATTTTTAATGATGAAGTTTAGAAATGATCGGTACGTTGTCGTGGATTTAGAAGCGACCAGTACCGGAAGCAAGGCAAAAATTATCCAAGTAGGAATCGTGGTCATTGAAAATGGCGAGATTGTTGACCAATATGCCACGGATGTCAATCCCCACGAACCTTTGGATTCTCATATCAAAGAATTAACGGGCTTGACCGACCAGCGACTAGCAGAGGCACCAGAGTTTTCTCAGGTGGCTGGAAAAATTTTTGACTTGGTCAAGGACGGTGTTTTTGTTGCGCACAATGTCCAGTTCGATGCCAATTTGTTGGCAGAATTTCTCTTTTTTGAGGGCTATGAATTGCGCACTCCCCGTATCGATACAGTCGAGTTGGCTCAGGTTTTTTATCCTCAGCTTGAAAAATACAACCTGGGGATTCTCTGTCAAGAGTTGGGTATTTCACTAGAAAAAGCCCATACTGCCCTATCAGATGCTCAAGCAACAGCAGAACTCTTTCTCTGTATGCGGCAAAAAATGTTTCAATTGCCAAAAGGCTTGTTGGAACGCTTGTTAAGTTTGTCAGATGGTTTATTATATGAGTCTTATCTGGTCATTGAGGAAGTTTATCAGAAGCAGTCGATCCTAGTTGAACATGACTTGGTAGAGGTGCAAGGTTTATTTTTAAGAAAAGAAAAGCCAGCCCTTTCTCCACGAAAACTATCAAAAGATTTCCAGACCAATATTGCCTTGTTGGATTTGGAAGATAGAGCCCCGCAAGCTAGCTTTGCTCAAAAGGTTCAAGATTTTCTACAGAATGAGAAAATTGCCTTTGTACAAGCTCAGACTGGAATTGGAAAAACCTACGGCTATCTCCTGCCAGCCTTATCACTAGAAAACGAAAAAGGAATCCTTCTCAGTGTTCCTACTAAAGTTCTACAAAATCAAGTGATGCAAGAAGAGGCTCGTAGATTGGAAGAGGTTTTTCACCTTTCGATTCATAGTCTTAAAGGACCACAGAATTATCTGAAACTAGATGCCTTTCATCATGCGCTAGAGGAAGAAGAATCCAATCGCTTGTACACACGTTTCAAGATGCAACTTCTAGTTTGGTTGACCGAAACAGAAACTGGAGATTTAGATGAGATTGGACAACTTTATCGCTACCAGCAGTTTTTACCAAACTTGGTGCATGATGGTAATTTTCCCAAAGCTTCTCTCTTTTGGCTAGAGGATTTTTGGAGACGGGGGCAGAAAAAAGCTCGCTCTTGCCAGCTACTTGTGACCAATCATGCTTATCTCGTTACCCGACTTGAGGACGATCCCAGTCTACTAGAGGGCCGTCTCTTGATCTTGGATGAGGCCCAGAAGATCTTATTATCTTTGGAAAATCTTTTACAGAAGAGTTTCGTTTTAAACGACATAGTTGACCAGCTAGATCAAGCCTTAGTTCGAGAAGAAGGGACGCTTCAAAAACGCTTGATGGAGAGTATTCGCTTTGAGCTTTGTCACTTGATGGATCAGTTCCTATCTGGTAAACGAAGAATGTGCCCGGCGACAACAATGGCACAGCTCCAACAGGATTTCTCAGAGTTAGAAGTTCCAGGTTTCCAAGATTATCAGCGATTTTTCTGCACGGATGGAGAATTTTGGCTATCAGCCTCAGACTTGTCTAGCAAGAAGGTTGTCATTTCTTCCAGTCGCAATCAACGTCTGCTCTTTTCTGAGATTTTTCCAGAAAGCTGTCAGCTCTTAGCTGTCTCTGCAACCTTGGAAATTAGTAGCAGAGTATCTTTACCTGAACTAATGGGATTTCCACATGCAGCCTTTGACAGACTGGATGAGAATTTTCAAGAAAATCAAGAAATCTTGGTCGTCAAGGATTTTCCATTGGTGACAGAAACTTCTCAAGAAGACTATGCTCAGGCTCTTGTAGAAGTCCTGGAAGACTTGTCTTATCTTGAAAAACCTATGCTCGTTTTATTCACTTCAAAAGACCTTTTGCTGCAGGTGTCAGACTCTCTATCTCTGTCTCATCTAGCCCAATATAAGAACGGAGATCCTGCTCAACTCAAGAAACGATTTGAAAGAGGAGACTCTCGACTATTACTAGGGACAGGTAGTTTTTGGGAGGGAGTTGATTTTGTGACTCATCCTCGAGTGATTGAAGTGGTGACACGTTTGCCCTTCCAAAATCCAGAAGATCCCTTTACTAAAAAAATGAACCAAGAACTCCGTCTTGAAGGGAAAAATCCTTTCTACGACTATCAACTTCCAATGGCTATTATCCGCCTCAAACAAGCGATTGGTAGAACCATGCGTCGGCTTGGACAACGCTCATCTGTCCTTATCTTGGATAGCCGAATGACAAGCAAACGATATGGAAAGCAGATTAGCAAGGCCTTGTCACAGACTAGTCGAGTGAGAGAAGTTGGCAAAGAGCAAGTATTCTCAAAAGTTCAAGAATTTTTACACAAAAAATAAAATAAACATCTGAAAGAATGAAGGAGACCTTTATGAAACGTTCTCTCGACTCTCGGGTCGATTATAGTTTGATTTTACCAGTATTCTGTTTGCTGGTGATTGGAGTGGTAGCTATTTACATAGCTGTCAGCCATGACTATCCTCAAAATATTTGGCCTATTCTCGGTCAGCAACTAGCATGGATCGTCTTGGGGATTATCATCAGCTTTGTAGTCATGTTTTTTAATACAAAATTTTTATGGCAGGCGACTCCCTATCTCTACGCTCTAGGTCTAGTCCTCATGGTTTTACCCTTGATTTTTTACAATCCCAATTTGGTGGCGGCAACAGGGGCTAAAAACTGGGTGTCAATTGGAGGAGTGACACTTTTCCAACCTTCCGAATTCATGAAAATTTCCTATATTTTAATCTTGGCTCGGGTCATTGTCCAATTCACACAAAAACATAAGGAAAAAGAACGTACGATTGCATTAGACTTTCACTTGATATTGTGGTTGATTGTCTTCACACTGCCAGTCTTAGTTTTACTGGCCTTGCAGAGTGACTTAGGAACGGCCTTGGTTTTTGTCGCCATCTTTGCTGGACTCGTCTTGCTCTCTGGTGTTTCTTGGAAAATTATCATTCCAATTTTTGCGACAGTTGTATCAGGAATTGCAGGATTTTTGGCAATTTTCATCACAAAAGATGGGCGTGCCTTTATGCATCAGATCGGGATGCCAACCTATCAGATCAACCGTATCCTTGCTTGGCTCAATCCCTTTGATTATGCACAAACGACCACCTATCAACAGGCCCAAGGGCAAATCGCCATCGGAAGTGGAGGTTTATTTGGTCAAGGATTTAATGTATCTAATCTCCTTATTCCCGTTCGTGAGAGTGATATGATTTTTACAGTCATTGCAGAAGATTTTGGTTTTATTGGTTCTGTCCTTGTAATTACACTTTATCTCTTACTTATCTATCGAATGTTAAAAATCACTCTGAAGTCCAATAATCAATTTTATACCTACATTTCAACTGGATTTATTATGATGCTCTTGTTCCATATCTTTGAAAACATTGGGGCGGTGACAGGCCTGCTACCTCTGACAGGGATTCCTCTACCATTCATTTCCCAAGGGGGATCAGCCATTATCAGTAATCTGATTGGTGTTGGATTGCTTCTATCGATGAGTTATCAAACGCATCTAGCCGAAGAAAAGAGCGGTAAGACAAGATTTAAACGGAAGAAAGTTGTTTTGAAAAAAGTTAAATAAGGAGTAAATCATGGCTAAAGTAGCAGTTATCTTAGCAGATGGTTTTGAAGAAATCGAAGCCCTAACAGTTGTGGATGTATTACGTCGTGCCAATATTACTTGTCATATGGTTGGTTTTGAAGCTCGAGTGACGGGATCACATGCCATCCAAGTACAAGCAGATCGTGTGTTTGATGGTGATTTATCTGAGTACGACATGATTGTCTTACCAGGAGGTATGCCAGGTTCAGCTCACTTGCGTGATAATGAGCAATTGATTGCTGAACTTCAAAAATTTGAGCAAGTTGGTAAAAAAGTAGCAGCTATTTGTGCAGCACCAATTGTACTGAATCGAGCCGGTCTCCTCAAGGACAAAGAGTTCACCTGCTATGATGGTGTCCAAGAGCAAATTGCTGATGGTCACTATCGCAAGGAAACAGTAGTTGTCGATGGTCAGTTGACTACCAGTCGCGGTCCAGCAACTGCCCTTGCCTTTGCTTATAACTTAGTAGAACAACTTGGTGGAGATGCAAATGCTTTGAGAGAAGCCATGCTCTATCGTGATGTGTTTGGAATAGATTAACTAAAACGAGAGGAATCTATCAATTAGGGGATTCTTCTCGTTTTTTACTGTTAAAATAGAAGGAAATCGTCGCTTTTTTGATAAAAAAATGCTATAATGAAGGGTATGAAATATCACGATTACATCTGGGATTTAGGTGGAACTTTACTTGATAATTATGAGACTTCGACCGCGGCTTTTGTGGAAACATTAGCTCAATTTGGAATCGAAGAAGAACATGATAAAGTTTACAATGCCTTGAAAGTGTCAACTGCTTTTGCGATTGACCAATTTGCCCCAACAATAGAGCATTTTTTAGAAAAATACAAGGAAAATGAAGCGCGAGAGCTTGAGCATCCTGCCTTGTTTGAGGGAGTACCTGCTTTATTGGAGGAAATCTCAGATCAGGGAGGACGGAACTTTTTAGTTTCGCATCGCAATGACCAAGTTTTGGATATTCTTGAAAAGACAGGTATTGCTGGCTATTTTACAGAAGTAGTAACAGCTAGCTCTGGTTTTAAGAGAAAACCAAATCCAGAGTCTATGATCTATTTGCGAGATAAGTATAAGATTAGTTCTGGTATCGTTATTGGTGACCGTTCTATCGATATTGAAGCTGGACAAGCAGCAGGCTTAGCGACGCATCTCTTTAAAAATATCGTGACATTGAGACAAGCATTAGAAATGTAAGAAAAAAGAAAAAGGGAAAAAATGACAGAAGAAATCAAAAACCAACAGGCACAGGATTATGATGCCAGTCAGATTCAAGTTTTGGAAGGTCTGGAAGCCGTTCGTATGCGTCCTGGAATGTATATCGGATCGACTTCAAAAGAAGGCCTTCACCACCTAGTCTGGGAAATCGTTGATAACTCTATCGATGAGGCCTTGGCGGGATTTGCTAGTCATATTCAGGTCTTTATTGAGCCAGATGACTCTATCACGGTTGTTGATGATGGACGTGGTATCCCTGTTGATATTCAAGAAAAGACAGGCCGTCCTGCCGTTGAAACTGTCTTTACCGTTCTTCACGCTGGAGGTAAATTTGGCGGTGGCGGATACAAGGTTTCTGGTGGACTCCACGGTGTAGGTTCATCGGTTGTAAATGCCCTCTCAACTCAGTTGGATGTTCGTGTTCATAAAAACGGAAAGATTCATTACCAAGAATACCGTCGTGGACATGTTGTTGCTGACCTTGAGGTGATTGGAGATACAGATAAAACAGGTACAACAGTACACTTCACGCCAGACCCAGAGATTTTTACAGAAACAACAACTTTTGATTTTGATAAATTAAACAAGCGAATTCAGGAGCTAGCCTTTTTGAACCGTGGCCTTCAAATCTCCATCACTGACAAACGTGAGGGACTTGAACAAACAAGACACTACCACTACGAAGGTGGGATTGCGAGTTACGTTGAGTATATCAATGAAAACAAAGATGTAATCTTTGATACGCCAATCTACACTGATGGAGAAATGGATGACATCACAGTTGAAGTAGCCATGCAGTACACAACTGGTTACCATGAAAATGTCATGAGTTTCGCCAATAACATTCATACACATGAAGGTGGAACACATGAACAAGGTTTCCGTACAGCCCTAACTCGTGTCATCAATGACTACGCTCGTAAAAACAAACTCCTCAAAGACAATGAAGATAATCTAACAGGTGAGGATGTCCGTGAAGGCTTGACAGCGGTAATCTCGGTTAAACATCCAAATCCTCAGTTTGAAGGACAAACGAAAACTAAACTTGGAAATAGTGAAGTTGTCAAGATCACCAATCGCCTCTTTAGTGAAGCATTTTCAGACTTTCTAATGGAAAATCCACAGATTGCTAAGCGGATTGTTGAAAAAGGGATTTTGGCAGCTAAGGCGCGTGTAGCAGCCAAGCGTGCGCGTGAGGTTACTCGGAAGAAATCTGGTTTAGAGATTTCAAACCTTCCAGGGAAATTGGCAGACTGTTCTTCAAACAATCCAGCTGAAACTGAACTTTTCATCGTCGAAGGAGATTCAGCGGGAGGTTCTGCAAAGTCTGGTCGTGACCGTGAATTTCAAGCGATTTTACCGATTCGCGGTAAAATCCTCAACGTTGAAAAGGCCAGCATGGATAAAATCCTTGCCAATGAAGAAATCCGTAGCCTTTTCACAGCTATGGGAACAGGCTTTGGTGCTGAATTTGATGTTAGCAAGGCCCGTTACCAAAAACTCGTTATCATGACGGATGCCGATGTCGATGGAGCTCACATCCGTACCCTCTTGTTAACCTTGATTTATCGTTATATGAAACCCGTTTTAGAAGCAGGTTATGTTTATATCGCTCAACCACCAATTTACGGTGTTAAGGTCGGCAGTGAAATTAAAGAATACATCCAACCTGGAGCAGATCAAGAAATCCGTCTACAGGAAGCCTTAGCTCGCTATAGTGAAGGACGTTCAAAACCAACTATTCAGCGTTATAAAGGTCTTGGAGAAATGGATGACCATCAACTTTGGGAAACAACCATGAACCCAGAACATCGTCTCATGGCGCGTGTATCAGTTGATGATGCTGCAGAAGCAGATAAAATCTTTGATATGCTCATGGGGGACCGTGTAGAACCACGTCGAGAATTTATCGAAGAAAATGCGGTCTACAGTACGCTTGACGTTTAAAAAAATTGGGAAATAGTTCCCATGGTTTGAAAAATATGATATAATCATTACAATTGTTTCATGTATAAAAAGGAGTTTGATATGTCTGATAATCTGTTGATTATTACTATGATTGCAATCGCGGCTCTTCTGATTATTGCATATGTTGTGGCAGTTTTGTTACGCAAACGCAATGAAAAGAGGCTCGCAGTATTAGAAGAAAGAAAGGAAGAGTTGTATAACCTTCCAGTTAACGATGAAGTAGAAGCTGTTAAGAATATGCATCTGATTGGTCAAAGTCAGATTGCATTTAGAGAGTGGAATCAAAAATGGGTAGACCTATCACTCAACTCATTTGCAGATATTGAGAACAATCTGTTTGAAGCAGAAGGGTACAATAATTCATTTCGCTTCTTGAAAGCTCAACACAAAATTGATCAAATTGAAAGCCAGATTGCCCTTATCGAAGAAGATATTGCTTCCATTCGAAATGCTTTGGCAGATCTCGAAAAACAAGAATCCAAAAACAGTGGTCGTGTCTTGCATGCTTTAGATTTATTTGAAAGCCTGCAGAAAACAGTCGCAGAAGATTCTGAGAAATATGGTCAAGCACTTCCTGAAATTGAAAAACAATTGGAGAACATCCAATCTGAATTTTCTCAATTTGTGACTCTAAACTCCTCAGGAGATCCAGTTGAAGCAGCAGGAATTTTGGATAATGCTGAAAATCATATTCTCGCTTTGACACATATCGTAGAGAGAATTCCAGCAATTGTTACTAAACTAACGACTGAACTCCCTGATCAACTTGAAGATCTAGAGGCTGGCTATCGTAAGTTGCTTGATGCCAACTATCACTTTGTAGAAACTGACATTGAATCACGTTTGCAGTTATTGTATGAAGCATTGAAGAACAACCAAGAAAATATTAAAAAATTGGAATTGGACAATGCTGAATATGAAAATAATCAGATTCAAGAAGAAATCAATGCTCTCTATAATATTTTCACACGAGAGATTGCTTCTCAAAAAGTTGTTGAAAACTTGTTGTCAACACTTCCAACTTATCTTGACCATTTAAAAGACAACAACCAAGTCTTGGTGAAAGATATCGAGCGTTTGAGCAAGACCTACTTGATGGCTGAGAGTGATGTCAATCATGTTCGTCGTCTTCAAGTGGATTTGGATTCCCTAGAACTTACAGTTAGCGATTTGACTTCAGAACAAGAGGAATATTCAGAAGCTTACTCTGTCTTGGAAGAACGTTTAGAAAATGTTCAAGCTACATTAAAGGAAATTGAAGATGATCAAGTTTCAGTGAGCGAACGTTTAGTACAGATTGAAAAAGATGATGTTAATGCTCGTCAAAAGGCAAATGTTTACGTCAATCGCCTCCACACGATTAAGCGCTACATGGAAAAGAGAAATCTTCCAGGAATTCCACAGAACTTCTTGAAATTGTTCTTTGCTGCTAGCCATAGTACTGAGGATTTGATGGCAGAGTTAGAACAGTCACAAGTCAACATTGAGTCTGTTAATCGTATCCTAGAAATCGCATCACATGATATGGAAGTTTTGGAAACAGAAACTTACAGTATTGTGCAATATGCAACCTTGACAGAGCAATTGCTTCAATATTCTAATCGCTACAGATCATTTGATGAAGGGATTCAACAAGCCTTCCATGAATCTTTAGAAATCTTTGAAAATGCCTTTGATTATCAAGCATCTTTCGAAAAGATTTCCCAAGCTTTGGAAGTTGCTGAACCAGGGGTAACAAATCGCTTTGTTTCCTCATATGAAAAAACAAGAGAAATCATTCGATTTTAATTAAGAAAAGGCGGTGGGACAGAAATCGGTAGACAAAGTCTCGATTTCGTAGTCCCAGCCCCGCGAAGATGATTTGGAGTTTTTGGAGTCTAAAAGACGAACAAAAAGTCCAATCAGCTACTGCGTCAAAGTTTGATTGTAAATAAAAAGTGAGGTAGGGATCTTGAACTGCACCCCAAAAGTTAGACAAAAGAAAATCTAACTTTTGGGGTGTTTTTATTATGAAATTAACTTGTGAAG
>NZ_JAHZPU010000025.1 GCF_019929575.1 Streptococcus infantis | reverse complement strand
TCTATACTGTTTTTTGCAACTCTAGTATATCAGATGAACATGTCTTTTGTGTTGCACTTCATTTTACAACAGGGCAATAAAATATTGTCAAAAATAATATTGAAAAACTTGATACCGCAACCATATAAGCCGGTATCAATTCCTGCTGTCCAACTTGTACCAGTGTTTTGGCTGTCATAATATTATAGACACAGAAAAATATAGCAAGAGTTATTATTCCAAAACTTGCAATAACAACAGAGCTTTGCTTTTTATTTCTCGGCTCTCTAATTTCGTTGATTGGAAAAAAATTTATCAATTGGGCTCTAATTAGTATCCAAATTTTGCTCATTATCTTGTACCTCCATGAAAAAAGTTTCCAAAGTTTTATCACCTTTGACTTCTTCTGTATTTCCGCTTGCAATTAACTTTCCATTTTTTATAATTGCAATTTTATTACATAATTTTTCTGCAACATCCAAAACATGTGTTGAAAAGAAAATAGCTCCTCCATCTGACACGCATTCGTGCATCACTTTCTTTAGTAGAAAAGCCGCTTTTGGATCAAGTCCTACAAAAGGTTCATCTAAAATTAGTAACTTTGGAGAATGCACCAGTGCAGAAATAATCGCTGTTCGTTGCTTCATACCATGTGAATACGAAGATATCATCCCCGAAAGATGCTTAGTCATTTCAAATAAATCACTATATTTTTGAATTCTTTCTCTGCGTATTTCAGTAGAAATTTCAAATAAATCTGCAATAAAATTGATGTACTGAAAACCCGTCATATGTTCATATAAGTCTGGATTATCCGGAATGTATGCCATCATTTTTTTACAAATAACAGGCTCCTCTTTAATGGAATGCCCATTAATCGTTATACTTCCATTCTCAAAATCATGAATCCCAACTACTGCTTTTATTGTTGTAGTTTTTCCAGCTCCATTTGCACCAATGAATCCATAAATATCTCCAGACTGTACTGAAATGGATAGGTTATCAACAACTTTTTTGTCTCCATAAAATTTACTAAAATTATTTATCTCTAACATGCTTTTACCTCCATTGACATTTTGTCAGTTATTATTTGAAATAATACCGATAGCTTGTTTAGCATTAGCTATCGGTACATTATTATTCTTACAAACATTCTATTCTTTTTCAATTGCTAAAAAGTTTTTTTGCATTTAAGGTTTGTTCAAGCATTATCTTAAATGCGTTTAAATACTCATTGACAGACTCTTTTTTTGAATATCTTATACTTATGTTATTTGAAACAAAAACATAAGCTGTCATAAGAAATTCCGCTGTTTCAGACGGATATTTTACAAAAAGTGTTTTTTCTGATATTCCTTGGTTTATTATCCTTTCAAAATATATTGTCAGTTTTTCAATAATCTTATGGGATAACTTATCTATCATATATCGATTTTCTTCAAGATCAACTGTTTTTTGTAACTCTGTTCCCTCTGCTGAAATATTTTCCGAAGATATAATTGTGGCATCTATAAAAGCTCTAATTTTTTCAACGGCGGTTTTACCTTCATCATAGACAATAACATGAATATCTTTCAATAATTTATCTGTATATTGTTCCACAAGACAATATAAGATATCTTCTTTATTCTTAAAGTGATAGTACAGCAAGCCTCTTGATATATTTACTTTGTCAACAATATCCTGAGTTGTTGTATTAGTATACCCTTGCTCTATAAAGAGTAGCATTGCAGCATCCATAATTTCAGCACGTCGTATTTCCGGTTCTTTCACATCTCGCATTTTATCCCTCCTATTTAAAGGATATCACTCAACTGACAATTTGTCAATTGTGTTTTCTCATTTCTCTTGAATTTTACAGTTTTCTCATTTCTCTTGAATTTTATGGTATAATATATTTACAATTTTAGAAAAATGCTTAATGCTTGCTTGACTTTTGTAGCAAGCACAGTAAGTGTACGGACACTTACGGAAAAATTGATGAAGCAGCCCTTTGGGATCTGCTTCTTTTTTTATCAATTTTTAGCTTGTTAGGGAGAACCCTAAGACCCCGAAATACATATAAAGGAGGAGTTGCCTATGGCAAATAGGATACGAAATGAACGACTTGAAATTAAATTAACCGAAGAAGAAAAAGCTCTTTTTGAAGAGAAAAGGAAACTTGCAAAGTGCAGAAATATGAGTCATTTTATCCGCAAATGCGTTTTAGAAAAGGAAATATATCAAGTAGATTTAAAGCCTTTTCGAGATTTACAAGGATTACTTTCCAACGCTACAAACAACATCAATCAGATTGCAAAGCGAGTAAATTCGACAGGTGTAATCTACAAAGAGGACATAGGTGATATAAAAAAAGAGATTGAACATTTCTCAAAAGAGCTGTGGCAAATTCATTCAATACTTCTTAATAGAACATCAGGAGATGATTAGTTTTTATGGCAATTACAAAAATACACCCTATAAAATCAACCCTTAATTTTGCCATTTCATATATTGTTAATGGAGAAAAAACAGATGAACAAATCTTAGTAAGCACTCATAAATGCCATCAAGAAACTGCTCACACACAATTTTTAAGAACAAGAAATGATGCCGGAACAAACGGAACTGTTCTTGCAAGGCATCTAATTCAATCCTTTTTACCGGGAGAAGCAACTCCTGAAATGGCACATCAGATCGGTATGGAACTTTGCAAAAAGATATTGAAAGACGAGTATGAGTTTGTCTTATCTACTCACATAGATAAAGGACATATTCACAACCACATCATCTTCAATAATGTAAATATGGTAACAGGTAGGTGCTACCAGTCTAACAAGAAAAGCTACCACCAAATCCGTTATCAGAGTGATAAACTCTGCAAAGAAAATAGCCTATCTGTCATTGACGAGTTTTACGAAAGCTATAAGAAAAAATATAAGATTAACGGTAAATCTTGGTATGAAAACGAACAGGCAAACCATGGCACTTCTTGGAAAAGTAAACTTCAATTTGACATTGACAGAATGATAAAACAGTCAAAGGACTGGGACGAATTTTTAAAGAAGATGGCTGATCTTGGCTATGAAATCAAATACGGTAAGCACATTGCTTTTAAGCCAAAAAATAAGGCAAGATTTACAAGGACTAAAACAATCGGAGAAGATTATACCGAAGAAAGATTAAAAGAACGAATTGCAGAAAGAGAGTTTATCAAGACTCCCGCCGTCAAAAAACGCATCGGCAATGTTATTGACATGAACACCAATGCAAAGGTAAAGGAAAGCAAAGGCTACGAATATTGGGCAACCAAACATAACCTTCATACAATGGCTGAGTCTGTTATTTATATCAGAGAACATGGCATTAAATCCGTTAAACAGCTTGACGAGTATATTCAAAAAGCAGCCGATGAAAGGCAAAATATACAAGAGAAAATCAAGGCTATTGATAAGGAAATGCAGAAGCTTTCCACCACTATGGAGCAAGTTCATACCGTTAAAAAATACAGAGCGTGCTACAAGGAATATACTGCTAATCCGTCTGACAAGGCATTTTTTGAAGAGTACAAAGCTCAGATTACCCTATATGAAAATGCTCTCTCAGAGCTTAAAAAATCTTATTCCAAGCTCCCAAATTCAAAGGATATTTTAGCTGAGCTTGATAAATTACAAGAAAAAAGAATAGCCTTATGCAAGAGTATTCTTCCTCAAAATCCACTATGGACGAGCTTTATAAGATACGAAAAAATTACGGAATTTATATGGGTAAGGAGATGGAGAGATAATCTTTATCTCCTTTTTTCGCAAATAAAAAAAGAGTCGGTGCAGTCCCAAGACCACACCGACCATAAGTTTATCTCTCTGCTTCTTTTGATGTTTCTTTCTTTTCTTTAGGCTTTTCCTTATCTTCAGCCTGATATTTTTTGATAGCTCCAAGTACAGACTCTTTCTTTTCTTCTTGCCCTTTCATCTGTTCTTTTGCCTTTAACAGTTTTGAAGAAAGTACCCTGATGTTGGTATGTTCTTTACCGTTGTCATCAACAGAAGTTCTGATTTGTCCAAAAAGCTTAACAAAATCTCCCTGCTTAAAGTCCTTTGGAATATCACTCTTTTCTCCGTATACAGAGCAATTATGATATACTTTATCTCCTTCATCATTTTTTGAAACAACGGAGAAATTCGCCACCTTAAAGGTTTCTCCGTTCTTATTCTCCCTTTCAACTATATCGACCTTTCCTACAATATTTCCAACGATATTGACAAGGTTATCTTTTTCTGTCTGTACATAAGGCAGGTCTTTTATCTGCCCCTGTTCTCTTAATTCTTCAATCATATAGTCAAATTCCTCATGTAGCAAATTAACGGTGTCATTGTCCATATAAGCGTCATATAGCTTGTCCAAAGCACTTTCATCATTGATGCCTTTTTCCATGCTTATAATCGCCTTTACAAAGTCCTTGTGGTTATCATTTACCATATCTTCTATTTGATTTCTCATTGCTTTGTAATCCATGTTTTTATCTCCTTTCATGGCAAAAGGGAGATTGCCCTCCCCTTATCTTAAAAATTCCTGTTCTTTTGTTTTTTGCTTTTCTTCTGTTTTACTTTCATTTTGATAGGCTCTTATCTGATCTAAAATAGACGGCTTATCCTCTGATTTTTGTGTGTTTTCTTCTTTGATATGAAAATTGTCCTCCACATCATAGGTTGACTCAAAATAATCACTGTCCTTAAAGTCATTATCATATCTATCCGGAATACCGTCATTATCGAGGTCTTTTGCAAGTGGATCATAGAAGTTTCCTTCATCATCAATATCGAGTCCCGTTGCTGCTCTTAAATCTTCGGAATCAACATAAACTAAATCACTAAAAGAGGACATTTCTATTTCATTTTTCATATTCTTTAGAGCTTCATTTTCTCCCTTATTTTCGTAATCAAAGCTCTCTGTTTTGATTGGCGTGTCATCAATATACTGAGTCCATGTCTTATCCTCTAAATTCAGTTCATACTGAATACCATGCCTTTCATCGGGTGTATTGGTATAGGCGATGCCTATATGCTTCAAATCAGGGTACAAGGTATTAAATTCATCATAGCTATGATTTTCTTCGTACTCTCTATTACAGAAGTCAATGATTGCTCTTTTTACATCTTCTATAAGCGGATTATCATTTCTCTTTTCTTCCACTTCTCCCATATCAAGGAGCTTATTCAGTTCTGCAAGTCTTAACACCTTATTTTTTAGTTCATCTGCCTTTTCAAAAGGCTTTTTGAGTTCTTCTTTGGCATTTTCAAGCTGTTCTTTTGTGCTGAAGAGCTTTTCATCAAGCCTCTTTAATTTCTCAGGCATTTTCTCAAGAGCATTATCCAGTCTTGTTATATTACCGTCTGCACTTGTGCCAAGCTCTCCTGAATGCTTTGCAGCACCGTTTAAGCTGAAGTTATGCTCATTGGTGAAGAAGTTGTAACTTACCTCTAAATCCATGTTTCTATACTTACCTATAACCTTGCTTTCATTGATTTTTACTTTAGAAATAGCTTCAAGCAGCTTTTCTCCGGCTAATTTCTTATCGGTAATCTTTTCTCCCGCAATGGTAATGGAAGTAAACTTTTCCTCACCTTCCGCTTTAGGCTCTACACTTACTATATCTTTCTTAACAGCTTCAATTAGTTTTTCGGTTCTTGCGATTTCTTCCGGATAGTTTTTAGCAACCTTATCTTCTAATCTGTAACGATTGGACTTATAGTTTGCTTCCAGCATTTTAAGTTTTGTAACTTCATTATCCAGATCCATCTTTTCCTTGATTTTTGGATCACCTGTTGCAAGGGCTTTAATCTCCGCATAGTTAAGTGAACTTTCGTCCACATCTTCCGCCACTCTGACAGGTGTCTTACTTGTCATAATTTGAGAAATGAATTTTTGCTTGTTCTCAATGGTCTGCCAAAGGTAGGCATCAAAGGTGTTCTCGGTAATGTAACGATAGATATTAACTTCTTTATTTTCATTTCCCTGACGGACAATTCTACCCGCACGCTGCTCCAAGTCGGCAGGACGCCAAGGGACATCGAGGTCATGAAGTGCAATCAGCTTGTTTTGCACATTCGTTCCGGCTCCCATCTTCTGAGTAGAACCAAGCAAAATCCTCACATCTCCTTTTCTTACCTTTGCAAAGAGTTCATCTTTTTGCTTATCAGTATTGGCTTCATGGATAAAGGCGATTTCTTCTTTCGGTATACCCATTGCTAAAAGTTTTTCTCTGATGTCATCATAGATATTAAACTCTCCATCGCCTTTTGGAGTTGACATATCGAAAAATAGAAGCTGTGTTAACCTATCTTCTTTTGTCTTATCCCAAATGGCAAACACATTTTTCACGCATACATTGACCTTACTGTCAGGATTATCGGGTAGCAAAGGATTGATTAAACGCTGATCTAAGGCAAGTTTTTTACCGTCATTGGTAATCTTCAGCATATTATCTTCATCAGGTTCTACCACTCTATTTCTAACATCATCAGCTCTTTCGGATAGGCTCTTTAGAATTTCCTTTTGTTCCTCACTTGGCAAAGTCTTAATAACTTCATAATGCGCCTCAGGTGTTGGAAGATTAAGCATATCCGCTGTTTGAATATCTGCAACTTCCTTAAACATAGACATAAGCTCAGGTAGGTTGTAAAACTTTGAAAATCTTGTCTTAACTCTGTACCCTGTTCCCTCCGGAGATAATTCAAAGGCAGACTGTGTTTCACCAAAGGTAGATGCCCAGCTATCAAAATGCTCCAAATTATTTTTCTTTAGGCTTTCATACTGAAGATAACGCTGCATGGTATAAAGCTCTGTCATGGAATTTGATACAGGCGTTCCTGTGGCAAATACAATACCTTTTCCACCCGTCATTTCATCCATATATCTACACTTCATAAACATATCGGAGGACTTAAATGCTTCACTTTGACCGATACCTGCTACATTCCTCATTTTTGTGTATAGATAGAGATTTTTGTAATTGTGTGCTTCATCCACAAATAGCTTATCTACACCCAGTTCCTCGAAAGTAATAACATCGTCTTTCTTAAAATCATCATTTAATTTTTCAAGCCTTGTTTCAAGTTTTTTCTTTGTTTTTTCAAGCTGTTTTACCGTAAAGTTCTGATTTCTATCATGCTTATATTCCTCAACATAATTTATGATTTCATCAATCTGATCCTGAATATGCTTCTCTTGATATTCCTTACTCATCGGAATTTTTTCAAACTGCGTATGCCCGATTACTACCGCATCGTACTCTCCTGTGGCAATTCTTCCGATAAATCTCTTTCTGTTCTTCGGCTCAAAGTCTTTTTTATCTGCCACCATAATATTTGCCGATGGATATAACTGCATAAATTCTCTGCCTATTTGACCTGTTAGATGGTTCGGTACAACAAAGAGTGATTTACTGCACATTCCAAGCCTTTTACTTTCCATTGCGGAAGCCACCATTTCAAAGGTCTTTCCGCTACCAACCACATGGGCAAGAAGCGTATTTCCTCCATACAAACTTCTTGCAATAGCATTTCTCTGATGAGGTCTAAGCTCTATTTTAGTATTCATTCCCTCAAAGGATAGGTTACTGCCGTCATATTCACGATTTCTGATGGAGTTAAAACGCTCATTATATAGCTTTACAAGCCTGTTTCTTCTTTCCTGATCATTAAATATCCAGTTCTTAAATTCTTCCTTTATAAGCTCCTGTTTCTGTCCTGCAAGAAGCGTTTCCTTTTTATTTAATACAGAAGTTTTCGAGCCGTCCGGATTTACAATCTGGTCAAATACCTTTGTTTCTTTTAAGTTCAGTGCATCTTCAATCAGCTTATAGGCATTTACCCTTGAGGTGCCGTAGGTCATCTCTGCAAGGTCATTTCCTCTGTCCCTGCTCTTTCCTTCTACATTCCATTCGCTTGTCAGATTTGAAAATTTAACCTTAATATCCCATTTGGCATATCCCGGAGTTTTCAGCGTTTCAAAGATGAATTTTTCAATATCTTTTATCGGTATCCATGTTGCACCAAGTCTTACATTGATTTCACTTGCTTCAAGCTCCTTTGGCAAAACTTTTGTAAGCTCTGCCTTTTGGTATTCCAATCGGTTCATCTCATAGCTTATCAGCTCTTTTTCTTTTCCATCTTCCGCATAGCCAAGATGAGGTAGCTCTCTTTCCGTTTGTCTAAGTTTTGATAGATAACTGTCAACAATCGCAATCTTTTCTCTGATATTCCCTGATAGGTACTCATCTTTTGTTACATAGCCATATTTATATGAATTACTGTCATTTGCACAGGCAAAAGGTAAATCCCCATCCTCCAAGTTAAAGGATAACGGTCTGTAAAAGTTTTGTTCTTCTCTGATATTTAAGTAGATTTCTCCTCTAAGTTCTTCTATCAAAGTAGGTCTGTCTTTTCCTGTAAGACTTCCCATATAGTCAAAGTCCACATAACCTTTTTCAGACATAGATAACACAAGAGCTTCAAGGGAAGTGTCTACATGGTCGATTGTCTTTGCCTTTGTGATTGTTCTTTTTGAAAAAATATCTCCCTTTGCCTTAAAGTTTTCTTCTTCATCAAGGATTTCTATGGAGGAAACAAGTGGAAAATTACTATCTTCTTTTAAGACTCTGGTATTACTTAGGTTATTGACATACCCATGCTTTTTAGAAAAACTGTCATAGACTTCATTGAGCTTTTCTTGAGCTTTCTTTACCTCATCATCGGAATAGTCCTCTTTCTGCTTGTAGATAACATCTTTAAGGGCAGTATTCAGTTCAAGATAGTCCTTAATCTTTTCCTTATTCTTATCCGTTATCTCTTTCTTGACGAAAAGGGAGTTTTCTCTGTAATAGACTTCATCATCAATAACGGTATAGGAAAAGTTCTTAACATCATCCGTTGCAGGCATTGTGCTGATTTCATCATCAAGCAGTTCTATTTCCTCATACTTTGCGTTCTTTGATATTTCTGTGCCTGCTTTTGTAAGAAGTTCCTTTATGTCTGTATTTTCTTTCGGCAGGCAAGCTATTGTATTCCCAAATCTTCCAGATATTTCTTCCATAGAACCAAGCACCTGTTCAGGATGATCAACAAAGTATTTGTTATATAAAAGCCCGTTTTCATCTTCAGCAAGATGAATCCAGTCCTCATCTCTTTCTCTGATACTGTCTCTTTTCTTTAGGAATATAATATCTGAGGTTACTTCTGTTCCGGCTACGCCCTTAAAGGTATCATTTGGAAGTCTGATTGCCCCTAAAAACTCTGCTCTTGCTGCAATGTATCGTCTGACGCTTTCATCCTTTTTATCCATTGTGCCACTTGATGTAATAAAGGCGATAACACCACCATTTCTTACTTTATCAATGGACTTGGCAAAGAAATAATCGTGAATAAGGAAGTTATTTTTGTTATAATCCCTATCATTTACCTTATATTCTCCAAAGGGAACATTACCGATAACTGCATCAAAAAAGTTATTGGAAAAGGTAGTTTCTTCAAATCCCTTAATTTGCACTTCACTTTCAGGATATAAGAGTTTTCCAATACGACCGCTTACTGAGTCAAGTTCAACGCCATAAAACTTTGACCTACTCATTTCATCGGGAAGATTACCGATAAAGTTTCCAACTCCCATACTTGGCTCTAAGATATTACCGCTCTTAAATCCCATACCTGCAAGTGTCTTATATACGCTGTCAATCACTGTTTTCGGTGTGTAAAAAGCTGTTAGGGTAGACTCTCTTGCAGCTTCATATTCAGATGGTGATAAATTTTCCTTTAAGAAACTTCTTGCAGCTTCCCATTGTCCCTCTTTACTTTCGTCAAATACATCAGCAAGTCCGCCCCAACCGACATACTTTGAAAGGACTTCCTGAGCGTTAATATCTAAATCTCTCTCACCTCTTTCAATTCTATTTAACATAGAGATTGCTTCAAGGTTGCTATTCAGTCTCTCACTTGGAGATAACTTTTCCGGGAGCGTTTCTTCTGTGATTTTGAAGTTATGAGCATCAGCTTTCTTTATTTCTACTTCCTCAATAGTCTTTTCAGGGTTCGTATAGGTTATATTTTGAAATAGCCTATCAAGGTCGCTTTCAAGACGATAAAGAATTACATCGGAGCCTGTTATCATACCGCCAAGATATTCGGTATTGTCCTTAACCGTTACTGTCTTTAGATTATTTCCCATATCATCAAAGCGTGTGATGGTATAGTTTTTGTCCTTATATTTAACTTCATCACCAACAATAAAATTCGGTCTTTCAAGGCTTATCTGCTTTAATAAGTCCCCATTATCTTCAAAGGCTATAATCGGGATTTGACGATTTCCACTTCTTACCGGATCAAGCCATAAATCATTTCTTCCTGTGATTTGATTTTTAGCAATCTCCCTTACAGTGTATTCTTCATGGTTGAAATAGACTGTATCATCTTCTTTAACTGTAAATTCATCGGTAAGGCTTTCCTTTTCTTCATTAAGCTCTACTTCTTCTCTTTCTTTGAGGTAATCAAATAGCGTTCCTTGAACAGGTGTTGCAGCTATTCTTTCTTCTACTTCTTCAGGTGCTTCAAGCTCTGTTTCTTCTTCAAAACTAAGTTCTCCGTTAAATACCGATTGAAGCTCCTGCTCATCCATCTGCTTGACAAGCTCTGTATTTTTAAGTTCTCTAAAGGTCTTTGGAAAATCTTCTAAAATAAGCCTCTGGGCATTTAATTCTTTCAACTCTTCAATACTGAAATATCCCCATTCAGGTTCAATCCCAAGTACAAGTCCAAAGGCATCTCCACTTTCTCTATCATACTCCGTCATATACCAAGTCCAATTACTTCTAAACGGAATGATATATGCAGCATGAACCTCTTTATCTGCTAAAGCGACATCTTCCTGTGCATAAAGCTCAGGCACTCTTTCAAGCATTTCATCAGTCATTAAGTTTTCAGGATCATCTTTAGAATAATATTGTGGTTCTTTTGCTTCTTCTATCTCTGAATTACCTTCTATTTTTTCCTCAAGATAAAGATTTTTAGAAAGCAGCTCATCAATATGCTTTGCCACACTTGACCAAGTAAGAAAAACATCACTGCAATCTTTCTTCTGTAATTTAAGTCCCTTAGCATCGTGCCATTCATCACTTCCCATTGCCCCTGAAACAGCATGAGAGCTTCCCCCGATGCCATACTCATCTTTTAGGAAATTAGCTTTTTCTTGAAGTGTATGGTTTTCTTTGAAGAATTTAGTGATTCGCTCTTTTCCCTTATCTATTCCGCTTCCTCTTGAAATTGCAGCAAAGACTTCATCTTCTGTAATAAATGGATTTGCTTTAGGAAGCTCTATCAGATTGGTACTATATTCCTTTCGTGGCAGCTCAAGTTCCTGTAATCTCTGATAAAGGCTATCTACCTTGTGGTAGTGAAATCTTAGTACATCTCTATTTTCTTTATATCCTGCTAAAAACCTGCTGTATTCTTTGATTGTTTCTTTCAGATACTCAGGATTTTTTAATGCCTCAGACAATTTTTTCGTTTCTTCCGGAAAGCCACCACCTCTTTCTATAAAATCAAAATATCCCTGTGCTTTTCCTTCTTCGCTTAAATCGTGGTATAGATACCATAGGGATTCTGAAATTCTATCTCTTTCATAATCAAGGGATTCAGAAAGTTCTACATTTGTGGCAAACTCTCCGGTTTCCAAAAGCTCATTTATCCTACTTGCTGCATCATTCCAGCTTAAAATTTGCGTATCATCTTCTCTTGCTGAAGTCCCATAAGCTAAATGAATGCCTTTATCCGAATACCAGGAAGATACTTCTCTTTCATCAATGTAAAATCCGTTTCCGCCTCTAAATGTATCTTTGAGGTATTCTCCCAATTCTCCATTACTTTTTCCTTTAGAAAACTCTGCAATAACAGGAAGTCTACTTCCATCGTGATTTCCTCCGTTAATAAGGACAGCATCTATATCCTTCTGAGTTAATGGAATGGTAAGTCTCATCTGTCCGTAAGTATTTTCGGGTAAAGAAAAAGAAGCCTTATCAGCTTCTCTTATCTCTACCTCAGTATTATCTTTTAAATTTCCACTACTTCCTTGATCGTCATTTCTTTTAGAGCTGAAATCATCGCCCCATACTGCGGATTGTTCTCGCCCTCTATCTTCCAAGCTGCCATCAGTTTCGGTTTTTCTGTTCTCATAAAGTCCATCGCTTGTTTTTGAATATCCATCAGGTGTCCTGTCAGCTTCTTCTCCTTGTATAGATCTACTAGCATCTCGAAATGGCTCTGCTCCTCGCTCTCTGAAAGATAAGTGAGTCTCATCACTGCGTAAATCGGATTCGGGAATTCTTTCATGAAATCCGTCTGTTCCTCCAAGCTGTTTAGTGTATTCTCCCTGATTTTCTCTATTATCTCGTCCGTACTCTCCATTTCGGAGAACTCGCTCGTTTTCATTTCTTTTCTGATCATCTCGTCGAAGTACATTTTCTTCTACCTCCTCAATTTCTTCTCTAATCTTATTATATCCTGCTTCTTTACCTCTTAAAACTTCTTTGTCAAGCTCTTTACTTTTCTGAATGGTCGCATCAATGATATTTCCGCTAATATCCGATACGGTTTCACCAAGACTCATAAAAGATATGCTATCAAGTCTTTCAAAATTTTCTCTTAAAAGTTCACTATCCATAGGATAATCAAGCTGAAACCTTGAAGATACCGCATAGCTCACTGATTCTCTCACAAACTTTGTAAAAGATATTCTATTCTCATCGGCTATTCTAAGCTCGTTCATAAGACTGTCTATCTTTTCATCTCCGTAAAGCCTGCTTAAAGAAAAGATATTTTCTAAGGTGCTTTCACTTTCCTCATAGCCCTCATTTTTTATCATTTCCTTTAAGACATCCCTATGAGCTTCCTTATCAAATCTCCAAAGATTGACCTCATTGACATCCCTGTTTCTTGAAACCGTCTGGCTTATATCAAAGATATAGTCCACCTTCTTGTATGTGCCGTAGTCCTCCAAAATTGGGATACCCTTTTTACCTCTCATAACGGTACGGTTAAATCGTTCCCTCCAATAGTCGAACTTGGCACAGGCTGTCGCCTCAGGATTTCTATCATAGATACTAAGCTGACTTCTAAAGTCATATCTCTGATTGTTTCCGACAACCTTTAGTAGCTTCAGATATTCTGCTTCACTTTGAAGCACATCTTGTTTTACAAGCTCCAAAATGTTATGAAAATCATTTATTCGCATTTTTACCTCCTTCTTTTTTCCAAACAAAAAAGGTGGTTAGATTTTACTCTAATCACCTTTAAATTCTATGTGCTGCAACTTACTGCAACTTAATTTTTCTGTTTTGACTTACTAAAAATCCTTATTTTACTAGGTTTTATCTCCCATTCATACTGCATAAATCACGATTTTGCAACTTACTGCAACTTAAATCAAGCCCAAAAAGGAATATACTTCATATATCTCGGAGCTGTATTTTCATCAACTGGCTTAATAAGTTTGGCTTCTAATGTATCTTTAATTATCCTCGATGCTTTATATTTATCTTTATCACTTATATCAAATAATTCTCTGAGCGAATTATTCGTTATACTCTCTCCATTGACATAGACAAAGCAAGCCTGCATATAACAAGTTCTTATTCTATCTTCTTTACTAATCAAGTCAAAAGGAGCTTTCAAATAGAGAGTTACTTTTGTGAATTTATCACTTTGATTTTCGATTTTAGGAGCAAGCATAGAATTCTTACTTGTCGCATATACTATCTTATCAAAACCACTTCCTCTTTCTTCACAAATCCCACATTTGTGCATAAATCCTGCAAGATTTTCATTTCTTGAAATCGGAACTGTATCAACAATGCGGTCTATCGAAACCAATGGCGAACCTGCATTTGAAAATTCTATCCTATCTTTGAATAACTCAACCATAGGACTTGTCCCTTTTTGTTCAATAGCTTGATGAATCATGATATTGGCAATTAACTCACGAATGGCTATCTCCGGATAACCCAACTTGGTTTTTCTTATAGAGTCTTCAATTATCTCTTCCTGTGGAATGACAGTCAAAACATAATCTACAATTTTCTCATATGAAATAGCATAACCTTCACTGAATACTTTTTCCCGTATCGTGTCAAGTCTATTGTTCTCTTTATACCAAATTACTCTTATAGATTTATGAGCTAAACCCTCAAAATTCTTTAAATCTTTTGAAATAAGTAATGCTCCTAAATTAGTAATATCATAGCTTCCGGAATCATTTCTTTTTATAAACTTTTCATTAGTAAAATCATCCAATATTTTATTGTTATTTTGTGGTAATGCAAACCCCATCTTTTCATAATATCCCGCTACATTCAGTACATCTAACACCTCATGAAACGAAATATTATCTTTTGCATTTCTTAATTCAAACGGAGTTGTATCAAAAGCTGCCCATAGAGATCTCTCTTTATCAGGATATTCTTTCAACTTCTTCTTATTTGTTCCAATTCTAATATACTCTTCACCTGAAAACTTAATTGGCTGCTTTTCTGCACATGGAATTTCGAGTAATACTACATTTTTATCCTCAATTTCTGTTTTATAAAATCTGAAGTCTATTCTTGGATTTGTCATTCGAGATAACCATGCTTCAAGTTCTTCCGAACCTTTTTTACTCTCCCTATAATCAAATGTAGTTCCTACAATTTTATGTGTATTATCATCAATACCCCAGAGTAAATATGCTTTAGGTCTTCCCCATAAAGTTGCAGAATTACCCAAAGCAGAAATATACTCACCTATCATCTGAGGTTCATCGTTATTATGCTTAAATTCAACCCATTCTGTTTCACTTGGCAAAGAAATCAACTCTCTGATTAAATTTTTTATATAATCTTGATTTTTTATTGCCATCTTAATTCTCCTAACAATTACAAATAAATTGCTTATATTATAGCATTTTTAGAGGATTTTTTCCACTCTGAAATTAGTTACCTCTTACTTTGCGTATGTCAGAACAGCCTCTTTTAGCTCATTTTCAATCGCTTTTAAAAATTCTTCCTTTGAAGATTTTCCCTGAGCAATATCCGATAATTCCATTTCCCATTTTGCGGTTGTTTCTGCTGATTTAAAGGTATCGGATACTATTGTTACAAGGCTAATCCCTTTATGCGTGGCTACAAGATTTTTCTTATCCCTTTCTACAAAGCCCTTAAAGATTAGATTTTCAATAATTCCTGCCCTTGTTGCAGGTGTGCCAAGACCTTTTCTTTCCACTTCTACACCTTTTTCAAGTGCGTCATTTCCCGCAATCTCCATAGACTTTAGAAGCGTATCTTCTGTAAAGTGCTTGGGAGGTTGGGTAAATTTTTCTTTAATCTCTTTATTTTCAATGTTTAAAGCATCATCAACATTTACATTAGGAAGTTCTACATCCTCATTCTTCTTGGACTTATACTCTTTAAGATATTTTGTAAACCCCTCGTCTTTAATTACCTTTCCTGAACTTGTAAATTCAAAGCCGTCAAATTCAGCTACTATCTTCGTTATATTTTCAATGAGTGGATAGCCTACACTTGCGTGAAATTTATCGGATATAAGGAAATAAACTTTTGCTTCGCTTGGAGGAAGCTCCGAAACATCTTCCTTTAATGAACTGATTGTCGGAATAATCGCATGATAATCCGTAACCTTTTTAGAGTTAAATACCGTCTTAATACGCCCTGTGTCAAAGTCATTCTTACCCAAGATGTTATTGACCGTACTTACAATCATATCTTCCGTTAAACATCTGCTGTCTGTTCTTGGATAGGTGATGAGCTTTTTCTCATAAAGGCTTTGGGCATAATCAAGTGTCTGTTTAGCACTATATCCGAAATACTTATTGCACTCTCTTTGAAGTGTTGTAAGATCAAAGGGTAAATCAGGTTTAGTAATCTTTTCTTTCTGAATGACATCGGTTATTTCAATCTTATCGCCTACTAAACTTATAAGCTGTTCAGCAGCAACTTCATCATCAATTCTGTCTGTGGAGAGTGTAAATCCATTCATAGAAAGCTCTACTGTGTAATATTTTTCTTTCTGATAATTTGCTATCTCATCATCTCTTTTTACAATCATGGCAAGGGTAGGTGTCTGCACTCTGCCAACACTGTAATTCTGCTGATACAGACAAGAGTAGAGCCTACTAATATTCATTCCGACTAACCAATCCGCAATAGCTCTTGCCTGTGCTGATTCAAAGAGATTATCATAGTCTTTTCCGTCTGTTAGGTTATCAAAACCCTCTTTAATGGCACTATCTTCCATTGAAGAAATCCAAAGGCGTTTCATCTTCTTTTTACAATTCACTTGATTATATACAAGTCTAAAAATACTTTCTCCCTCACGACCTGCATCGCACGCATTGATAACCGTATCAACCTCCTTATCATTCATCAGCTTTTTAAGGATGTTAAACTGCTTCTTGGTTGCCTTTGCTACTTCATACTTGTAGTCGCTCGGAATAATCGGTAAATCAGCCATATTCCACTTGGCGTACTTTTCATCATAAGCATCCGGATTTGCCATTTGAATTAGGTGTCCAACGCACCAGCTCACCCTATATCCGTTTCCTTCATAATATCCGTCTTTCTTTTTATTTGCTCCAATGACCTTTGCAATGGAGATTGCAACACTCGGCTTTTCTGCAATAACTAACTTCATCTGTGTTTTCCTCCTGTTATAAATCAAAATAGGGCGAAAGATGTTACTCTCCCGCCCTGCATTTGCACCAAATACTGTATTGTTTTTGATGCAGCATTACTGCTCATCTTCTGCTTCATCTGCATCATTTGTTTCTTCTTCACTTTCAGATTCAGAAAAGAAATCATCATCTTCCTCCTCTAAGGCTTCAAGTTCTTTATCTTCTTTCTTTTTCAAAACCTTAAAATAGTAGCCTGCTCCTAATGCACCACCTACTACAAGAAGCAAAATAATATAGGTTCCTAAATTACTCTTTTCGTCCTTCTTCTCAGGCTTTACTTCTTCCTTAACAGGTTCTTCTTTTACTACTTCCTGCTTTGGTGCTTCTTTTTTCTCTACCATGTTTAAGAGATCATCTTCAGATACTTCCGTAAGAAGCATTACATTCTCACTATCTTCATCATGATTGATGATTAAATGAAAGGTCTTACCGTTTTTAGTTTGAAAGGTAATAAACTGCCTTGCATCAGCGGAATATTGATCCGTTTCTTTGTTATCGCTGCTATCCCCATGATGAATCGGGTAATCTTTATTCGCATTATCCTTATTTTCCGTAACGGAAGCTCTTGCCTTTGACGGTGCAGAAGCTACTCCCTTATTGGTATTTACACTCTTACTTGTGCCATCCATAGCTGAATCTTGGCTGTTATTGTTAGCAGGCGTTTTAGCTGTCAGCTTATTAGGATAACGAATTTCCTTTTCTTTCTCCTTTACTTCCGTTTTGCCTTTACCGGTATCCTTTGTAGTATTACCTGAGCTTATCGAATCCGATGAGCCTTTACCGGTACTACTTACAGAAGTCTGTGGTGTTTGAGGAGAAATACCTGAACTTGTCTTAATTCCGGAAATAGGACTAATCGGTGTAACTGATTGTGATGTTACAGGAGCTTTATTTGTTTCAGTTGCCTTTTTCTCAAGCTCTTTCACCTTTTCCGTCAGCTTATCTATTTCCTTTTTCATATCTTCTGATAAGTCCTTATTTCCCTTATCTTTCTTCATTTTTTCTTTCAGGCTATCAATTTCATCTTCAAGGTCTTTAATTTTATTCTTTTGCTTATCACTTAATTTGTCTTTGTCCTTAAGTTCGCAATTTAACTTATCAAGTTTATCCTGAAGCTCTTTTGCCTCTTTTTCTATTTTTGAAATATCGTCTTTAGAAAGCTCTGTCTGCGTTTCCTTATCCTTAACCTCCATCTTTGCTACCTTACGGATAATCTCATCTTTTCCATCTCCCTTTACCTCATAAAACAGAAATTCATCAATGAATTTCATATCATCTGGGAGCATTGGAAGATCTCCGCTATCAATAAGTTGTCCTTTCTCAGCCTTTATCTTTTCTTCCTTAAAGACCTTTTCATCTTCAAAGATATACCTTACATTTACTTCAACTTCCGTTTGAACAGCTTCGTTTTTTGTTGGAGCTTCAGATTTTTGCTCCTGTGCATAAACAACCGTCCAAAGACCTAAAATACAACTAATACTTACAATTACCGCAAGTGCTACCGTCCAAAACTTATTATTCTTTTTCAAACTGGTTTTCATTTGTTTTCTCCTTTTTCATTTCTGCTTTTTGTCGGTTTACCTTTGCCATCAAATCGCTGATTGTGATGTTATTCTTTCTGCAAATGGCAATGATTTCTTCATTTTCAAGCTCTTCTTCACGAATGAATAAAGGCTCCAATTCTTCATCAATCAGAGCCTTTTTATCATTTAACTTCTTTATTCTGTTTTTTACAGCTATCAGTTCCTTTTTCAAATTCTTACCTCCTATTTCTTTACGTTTGGCGGAAAACCAAATCCTACGGGATGGTGCTTACAAAATGTTGCTATCCAATCATCTAAGGTAGTTACTCTTACTCGACCGATGTTATCAATCACTTTTCCATCTCCAATGTAAATACCTACATGACCATAGGTAAGCCCTGCACTGCTTCCGCTACTGCTGCTTTCGACTGCCACAAGCATTCCGACCTTGAGCTTTGACCTGTCTGATGTAAAGGTATAGTTTCGGTACATATCACAGGCATTCCCGCCTATATATCCAAGTCCTGCATTTTGATATACCTGTGATACCCACATGGCACACCAGCCTGCACCCGGAGATGGCGTAATGTATGCAGCATTAATAATCTTCTTTTGTACTTCCGTAGATGCCTCATACTCTTTTCCACCGCCGATACCTCCATTTGCACTGATAAGGTCAGAATTACCAAAGGCTTCTCCCATATTGCCTTGTGCAAGGAACAAGGCTTCATAGTGCTTTAGATTATCGGGATAGTTTGCAAAGACCTTTCGGATAATGCTGTCCATCTCTTTTTTATGAAGCGTTACGATGAGTTTTTTATACTCATAAGGTTCTTCGTGGCTTTCGGTATATTCATTGCCATCTTCATCGGTATAGGTTTCCGTAACCGTCCTGTATCTGATTTCAATTTCTTCCCTATACTCAAGGTCATACATGGACTCAAATAATTCTTTTAATATGGATTCTACTTCCGATACACTCTTTACCTCTCCGCACCTTGATGTAATGTAGGATAAAAGCTCATGGACATTATGACCGATGTATTCTGTATTATTTAAGATATATTCATCATATCCGGGATAATTTTCTTTCACATGGTCAACTTCACTTTGAAGCTCACCCTCCATATCTGAAAATTTCTGATTGATTTCACTTAGGACATTTGGCTTTGATAAATAGCTTGTTGTAAGCACAGAGCTTGTAGAGTTCATAAAGCCTGTCATTCCCGTTCCTGCAAAGTTAATCACAAAAGTCCCTAAGATAATGATACCTATGAAAATAAGCATTAGTCCTTTTGCTTTTCGGATAATCATATCCTTTGAGCTTTTCAGTGTTCCGATAAGTCCCTCTTTAATTCGATCTCTAAGCCTTGACTTATTCTCACGAGAAATTGCTGCCTTTACCTGATTTTTCTTTTGAAATCTTTTATATGCACTTGCTCTTTTATACTCATCCGTCTTTTTCAGTTCCTTTTTGGCATCACGAAATTCCAACTTTGACTTACGCTTTCTGATTTTATAGTCCTTATTTGTAAGGTCATAGCCCCTTTTAGCTCTTTTCCTATCAGAATATTTCTTTATGCCATGAATGAGGTTTGAGCTTGTATCTGCTGTCTTTTCTCCTGCCTCTACGCCTTGATTTTCATCACTTCCATGAGATAAGTAATCTCTTACGGTTTCACTTCCTTTAGCAAGTCCTGAAAGGGTAGATACCTTTACCATGTCTTTTTTTAGCTTTTTCTTCTGCTCTTTATAAATACTGCTATGAACTTTTTTGCTTGCAGTATCTTTTCCAGTCTTTTTATCTTCAGGCTTATTCTCCTTTAACACATCATCCTTTTTCCTTGTATAAAGACTATCGGTGTAGATTTTCCTCTTATACCTGCTCTTTTGAGCCTTATAATTTTTAGAGGAACTTCCAATAAACTCATCTTTTTTATGGAGATTATCATCTACATCATAGGTCGATTCAAAGTAGTCGCTGTCCCTAAAGTCATTGTCGTATCTGTCTATAATCCCATCATTATCAAGGTCTTTTCCTAAAGGATCATCATCGTCATTTATCTTACTTGTCTTTTTATGAACTTTATCCTGAAACCGTTCTTTCTCATGAACGATTTTACCTCTGTAATCATCGTTATGTTTTAGCCTACTTTCTTCAGGTATAGTATCTGTTTTACTATGAAATATCTCTCTTTCAAGGCTTGCCTTATGCCTTTCCTTAAAATCCTTTTTCAGCTTCTTTCCCATAGGCTACCTCACTTCTTCCGGCTTGGTAGTCATCTTCTGATATAAAATTGTATCTTTCGGAAACTTATCAAGGAAAGGCACAATAGTATTTCCAAAGAATAAGAGTCCCTCACCCTCATTAGAGTTAGTAACATATCTGAGCTGTGGAAGTGAGATTTTAAGTTTCCTTGCTAAGATTTCTCTATCTCCCGAAGCCTGATTTAGCATTAAGACAAAGTCCGTATTATCAAAGATATTTTCTATCTCCTTACTCATAAGTAGGTCTTTGACATTTTGCGTGATACCTGTCGGGATACCTCCCCATTTACGAAATCTTTTCCAAATCTCTACAGAATAGGATGCTGTCTGCTCATCTTTTAAAAGTAAATGAAACTCGTCGATATAGTACCTTGTAGACTTGTTTCCTCTGTTTTGTGACACCTTATTCCACACCTGATCCTGAATGACAAGCATTCCTATTTTCTTTAGCTGACTTCCAAGCTCCTTAATATCAAAACAAAGCAGCTTCTTATTCAAATCCACATTTGACCTGTGATTAAAGACATTAAGAGAACCTGATACATAGATTTCCATCTCTGTTGCCAGCTTCTTACCAACCTTTTCCTCCTGTCCTTTTAACATATCGTATAGGTCTTGCAGTATTGGCATATTACAAGGCTCTGGGTTTTCAAAATACTTTTCATAGATTTTAGGAAGGCACCTATCTATAACGGACTTTTCTTCTGCTGTAAGACCACTACCGCCTACTACAAGCTCAAGCATACTCATAATAAAGTTTGCCTTGTCTTTCAGCGGTGCATCTCCATCACCGTAGTTCATGTTTATATCAAGGGGATTCAGGTAATCCTTTGACTTACTGCTGACCTTAATGACTTCTCCCTTAAACTGCCTTACGAGGTTTCCATACTCTCCTTCCGGATCGCAGATAATCACATCATCATCTGTTACTAAAATCGCATTTGCCATTTCTCTTTTGGCACTAAAGGATTTACCGCTGCCCGGAGTTCCGAGGATTAGACCGTTTGGGTTCTTTAATTTCTTTCTATCTGCCATAATCAGGTTATGGCTTAGGGCATTTAGTCCGTAGTAAAGACTATTACTTGAATTGATAAAAAGCTCCTCTGTGGTAAATGGCATAAATACTGCCGTTGATGAGCTTGTCAATCCTCTATCTATTTCAATCTTATTCACCCCAAGAGGCAGCACGCTGATAAGTCCCTGTTCCTGCGTATGGTCAAGTCTTTTCAGCTTACAGTTATGCTTATTTGCAATGGAGCTTATTTGAGCAATTGTGTTATCGAGCTTTTGCACTGTCCTTGCAAAATTCATAAAGACGATACTTACTACAAACATTCGCTCATCTCTTGTCTGCAAGTCTTTTAAGAGGCTCTTTACATCCTCACCATAGGTAATTAAGTCCGATGGAAGAATGTCCATATCATAACCGCTTCTTACCGCCTTCTTATTTTCCTCAATTCGCATCTTATCAATATCGGTGTTTTTTCTTTTTACCATCTTAATGGCTTCTGACTGATCAATTGCCTTAATATGAAAAGAGATATTGATGTTATCATCAATATCCAAAAACTCAGATAGCATACGGTCAGATAGCTCACTTGCAAGGATTTGAAAGTGGCTGACTGCACCGATAAATTTTCCAAACTTAAAATATCTGCTTGGCATAAAGTTAAATTCATCAGGAGCAATATATGTCTTAGTGCTTTCTCTTTTCTTTAAGTCCTTATAGGAAAACTCAAAGGTCTTATTCGGATTTAATATATCGTGAAGTATCTTTAGCCTTTCTTCTCCTGTAAGACTTTCAGCACGAACCCCCATACTTTTGAGATTAGACAATATATCTATCTCCAGTCTTTCAAGTTTTGATGTAGCCTGCTCTAAATTGTCTGCTTCTACTGTAAAGGTTATATATTTTGATTTTTTAAGTCCGTTATTTCCCTTTACAATCTGGCTTTTAAGCATCTCTCTAAATTCAAAGCGTATATCGTCGAAACCGTCCTTTTTATCCGGTATCTGAATTGCCGACTTCATTTCTTCATTTCGTCCGAGCTGATTGATATATGAAAACTCAATGCTGATACTTGGATCAAAAGAATTTAGAAAGTTTGCAAACTGATTAAAAATCAAGTCCCTATCTTCATCTAAGGCAAGCTGATAGTTAATGTCCTGAAAGGCTATACTTTTACTGAAGTGCCTTTCATCAAGCTGGCATATTCCGCTTTTTAAAAGCCTTAGATAGGGAATGGTATCTTCTACCGTATATCTTTTCGGTTCTTTCTTAAAGATAAGGTCAAGGATTCCTCCCTTATCTTTTTTTGACTTGCAATTACTTTTCTTTAAGTCCCGCTTTTGACTTCTCAATGCCTTTTCGTTTTGCATGAGTTTTATTTGCTGAATTTTTCTTTTCTTGTTCAAGGTAAACCTCCTTTCTCACTCTCTTTTGCGGTTGATAAAACTTATGAAGATAAATGTTCTTAAAGTATTTCTCAAATGTCAGTCCATCCTTTTCAAATAGTGTGATGAAAAAGATAGGAAGCGTGGATACGATAAGGAATATGACAGCTATGTCATTTAGCACAAACTTCCTCATAAATAAATAGACTGGTATTCCAACCAGTCCTGCAAGTGTGAAGCCTATGAGCTGCCTTTTCGTTAGGTTAAAAGCAACCTTTGTCTTTACCTTATTTAAGTCTTTAGGGATTGGTACATATGCCATATCTTACCTCCCATCTTCTTTACCCTTTGACAGCTCCTCAAAGTGTTCATATACAAAGCCGATTTCTTCCTGAATAGTCGCAAGCTGTTCGTCTGTGTTCTTGTTATATCTTTGCTGCATTAGGTAAAAATCGTTATGGCAGCGACCAATGTCCTCTGTTTTTTCTTCCAATTCTTCCACCTTATTATGAAGCCTGATCCTATCAATTATCGCCATAATACCTGCTCCAATTACTACTGCTATCAATAATGTTTTTCTTTTATCCATACTATCTTTCCTTTCTTTTAGTGTGCATTTAATACACTTTTGGCCAGTGTTCCGCTCTTTAGCATCATTAACCCCAGCAAAACCGCATAGCCAAGTATCGTCATGGTACTTGTGTGTATATCTGTTATCATAATCATCTTAACTAAAACTGCGTAAATTCCAAGACAAACCATTAAAAAGAGTCCTTGTAGTCCAAGTGCAAATAGTCCTTTGATGTAGTTTGTTCCAATCTGTCCCCACTCCTTGTTTCCCATTGTGGCAAATGGAATAGCTGAAACCGATGAGTAAACATAAATCTCAAACATTCTTCCGTAAACTACAAGCATAATCACAACGGATATTACCTGTATAGCAACCTTGATGAGTGAGGTTTCAAAGAGAATCATGACAAGCTCTCCAAGCCCCTTTTCTTTTAGGGTATCCATCATTGCCACTATCTGATCTCCGGAAACGGTGGCAGAGGTATTTATCACCCCTGCCGCCTTATTTACCATGTGCTGTGCCACATCAAAAACTGCCATTGAAAACTCAAAGGCATGGGATACTAACCATACAGCAATCCACATCTTGATGATGTACTTGAAAAATTCAAAGGTATCTGTATCGTGCATATTGTTCTTTTGCATTACCATATTGATAAGCTCGATACAAAGAACTGCTGTGATGATTAGTCCCGCTATTGGAATGATAACGGAATCGTTAATGCTTTTTATAAAGGCAAATACATCTCCGTTCCACCCCATAGGCGTTTTACCTACATCTGTTGCAACTGCACCAACTTTATCGTTGATGTCAAGAAACATGGACTCTAAGTTTGCTTGAATACCGCCCAGTAGAAGTTCCTTAAAGAATTCTTCTATCTTGTCGAATATTCCAAACATCTAAGCTCTCCTTTTCTTCTTAATTGAGTACATTGGCAAGTAGTGGAATGAGCTTAAGTCCAATAAGAACGATCCCTCCTCCAGCCATAAGCTGCTTAATACCTTGGCTCTTAGCACCGGGATTGTCATTACCATATCCTTCCATCAAGTTGATAACGCCCCATGCTCCAAGTCCTGCACCTACTGCCATAACCAAAATCTTTAATACATTAACTGCCTGTGTAAAAAATGCCATAAGTTATTCCTCCTCATTTTCTTCTTTCTTTTCAATCTTGTTGTAGGACTTCACTACAAAGTTTTTGTAAGTCTTTCCCTCTTTTTCACGCTTCTTAAAGTAACCAAAGATATGAATTAAATCGCCTTTTTCAAACTCCTTTGCTTTCTCAGCTTTTTCTCCATAGGCTGCACAGTTAATATACTCCTTGCCTTTACCGTACTTTTTTACAAGCGTGAAGTTTGCAACTTCTACCGTTTCTCCGTCTTTTTCAAGGTTTGAGAAAGTAGGTTCCGCCACTAAGTTGGCGTTGATGTTAATCATTTCTTGTTTCATCTTTTTAAATTTCTCCTTTTCATTTCAATAAAAAAAGCGACCAGAAGTATTACTTTTCCAATCGCTGATACTATTACTATTTAATTTTCCTTTAAGTGGGACTTCTGATCCTTAGCATCTTACCTCCTGATTTTAAGGTAATAAAAAACAGCAAATCTTTTTTAGACTTGCTGTCACTAAAACTATATAATTGGCGGGATGCGGGGGATTTGAACCCCCAGCACAAATCTATGTTAAATGTAATTCAACCTATGTTTCTTTTTTCATATGGAGCCATCCCGAAATGTGCCGCATCCACCCATATTTCTTATCATTTCCATAATAAGTCCCCCCTTCAATGTGATTTTAAAATCAACAGTTTCAGTAAGTTTCTTTGTTAGGCTGACAGAAACACATGATAACAAGATTGAAATTACAGGTAACAATACAAAATAATTTATGATATTTTTATTATACCATATTTTGTAATCTATTACACTATCTTCGTAATAACGGTTTCTCTATTCATCTTTGCTTTACCTTTTCGCTTCATATAGCTTTCTATGTCAAACACATTCTTCTTGTCATAATCCTCAAGCAGTTTATAGTTCTTATGCTTTGTAATATCATACTTATCCGAAAGAAAAGGTCTGACGCCTCTAAGCTGAAAGATACATTTGCTTCCGTCCATGACAGTTATTTCATCTTGGCTCATCAGTTCCTTACCTGTCTTTTGATAGTTAAGTCCAAACGACTTTTGATTACTTCTTGTTTCTGATGTGTTATACAGGTCGATAGTTTCTTTTCCAAGTGTTTCAGAAAGTTCTTTAAGTGTTGTCTTTTCCTTTCCACCAAGAAACAGGGTACTGTCACAGTTACCTACGATTGTATCGGCGTTGTCTTTATAGATTGCCTTTAACTGAGATTGTGCTTGTAAAATAATACTCGCTGAAATCTCTCTTGATCTTATTGTCGCTATGAGCTTTTCAAACTTTGGAATTAAGCCGATGTTTGCAAATTCATCAAGTAAGCACCTCACATGAACAGGTAATCTTCCGCCATATACATCATCGGCTTTATCACATAAGAGATTAAATAACTGTGAATACATAATAGACACCACAAAGTTAAAGGTATCATCGGTATCAGAGATAATAACAAATAGTGCTGTTTTTCTATCTCCCAGTGTATCAAGCTCAAGTTCATCTTCTTTCATCAAGTCCCTAAGTTCATGAATATCAAAAGGAGCAAGCCTTGCACCACAAGAGATAAGAATAGATTTGGCAGTTTTTCCCGCAGCCAATTTGTACTTTTTATATTGCTTCACTGCAAAGTGTGTAGGTTCTTTCTTCTCCAGTGCTTCAAAGAGTCTGTCTATCGGATTCATATAGGTTTCATCATCTTCTCTAACTTCTGAAGCGTCTATCATATCGAGAAGTGTTGCAAAGTTCTTTTCTTCTCTTGGAGCTTCATAGAAGATGTATCCTATAAGTGCAGTGTAATAGAGCTTCTCAGCTTTCACCCAAAAATCTTCTCCTGCTTTTTCTCCTTCTCCCTTGGTGTTTGCGATGATTGTCTGTACTAATTTGAGTATATCTTTTTCACTTCTGAGATAAGCGAATGGATTGTACTTCATGCTCTTTTTGAAGTTAATTGTATTTAAGATTTTTATCTCATATCCGTTATCTTCAAGCATCTTACCGCACTCAAGGACTATCGTTCCTTTCGGATCAGTTACACAATAGCTGCTGTGCATCTGCATTAAGTTAGGTTTGACATAAAATCGGGTTTTTCCACTTCCTGATCCACCGATGACAAGAACATTCTTATTTCTCGCATACTTTGGATTAGATGGTCTACCATTCATTGTTAATCGCTCAGTTTGAGTAAGCAAAATATTATTTTGAAACTTTTCATCCATATATGGCTCTATATCTTTTTTCGTTCCCCATCTTGCCGAACCATACTCTTTTCCCTGCCTAAACTTTTTAGCGTTTTTTCCTTTTGTATAGACAACGAATTTGATTAAAGCAGCCATTCCTATACCTATTAAAATATTCGCCGGATGAATACTCGGAAGAAAGCTCATTGTGTTAAGCTCCAATATCCCCTGAAATATTTTATCTATCACATCTCCTCCAACATAGCTTCTTACATGATGGGAAAAGATGTTTCCTAAATAGAAAAATGCAAGATAGGGAATGTTCTGCTTTAGAAACTTTACCTTATCTTGCACCTTAAATAAGCCTTTGATGTCCTTTAATATCTTATCTATCATAGGCTCTGCTCCTTTTGTTTATTCTTGATTCTATCTTTGGAAACAGAGTTTTTAGCCATCTCCTTGAACTTCTCAATATTCTTATGGATAGATTCTTTTCTTTCCGTTTTCTTTTCTGATTCGGAAAGAGCGTGCTTAAATGCTTTGTCCATTACTTTCATATCTTTGGCTTGGAAAAATACTGAGAATTTACCTGTTTCCTTATCTTTCATCACCGAAAACTTAACACCGTATCTATTTAGCTCTTTTTTCAGTTCTTTCAGCTCTGCTTCTTCAACCGGAATTTCTTCAAGCTGTCCCTTTTTAACCATATCTTTTAGCTTTACTTCATTTCCGTTAGCATTAACCAGCTTTTCAAGTCCTCCAAGTTTTTCTGCTTCTTTCATCAATTTCTTTAACAAGTTCAGAATTAGCTTTCCTGTTACTTTAGCAGCTCTAACTTCCATATTCAGTGTTTTTCTTGCTATTTCTTCATTGATCAACTTCTCTCACCTCCATTCAGCAGTCTGTCCTTATTCCGATTCAGTTTGTCCTTTTGAATAACCTTTCTAAAATCTTCTCCTACAACCATAACAGGAATACACATCTCTATGATTCTTGAGTAGATTCTTTGATACTCTACGCTATCCTTACAATTTTGGATTGTGTCGTAGGAAAGGTTAGTAGTGAAGATAGTCGGTTTCTGTTTTAAGTACCTGTTATTCACGATGTTATATACTTGCTCTTTGGCATAGCTTGTATCTCTTTCTATTCCTAAGTCATCCAAGATAAGAACGGAAGTATTCACAAGGGATTCAATATATGCGTTCTTGTCAAAATCAAATCCTCCCTTTTGCAGTTCATTGATAATCTGTGCAAAATTTCTTATTTTAACGCCTATTTGATACTGTTCAATAAGGCTATTTGCAATGGAGCAGGCAAGATAGGTCTTTCCGCTACCTACTGAGCCATAAAAAAGAAGTCCCCAATTGTCAAGTCAAGTGCAACAAAGTTGTTCCTCTGATTAAGCGAGTATCTTTCAAGCTGTTTGAGCTGAC
>NZ_JAHZPU010000024.1 GCF_019929575.1 Streptococcus infantis | reverse complement strand
CAGCTCAAACAGCTTGAAAGATACTCGCTTAATCAGAGGAACAACTTTGTTGCACTTGACTTGACAATTGGGGAATATTTTCTTCCTATATTTCTAATGTGAAAATCTTTTTAGGAAAATTTCTATTATAGACATTTATCAAATATATCTTTATGATATAATGAAAGAAGAAAGTTGAAAGGAAATACCATGTCAAAAGAAGTTATTGTTGAAAGTTTTGAACTCGATCACACTATTGTCAAAGCACCTTATGTCCGTTTAATCGGAGAAGAAACAGGTCCTAAGGGAGATATCATTTCAAACTTTGATATTCGCTTGGTTCAACCAAACGAGGACTCAATCCCTACTGCTGGTCTTCATACGATAGAGCACCTCTTGGCCAAACTCATCCGTACTCGCATTGACGGGATGATTGATTGTTCACCATTTGGGTGTCGTACAGGTTTCCATATGATTATGTGGGGACGTCATACTAGCGCAGAAATCGCTGCTGTCATCAAGGATTCACTAAAGGAAATCGCTGAGACTACAACTTGGGAAGATGTCCCAGGAACTACCATTGAGTCTTGTGGTAACTACAAGGATCATAGTCTATTTTCAGCTAAGGAATGGGCAAAATTGATTCTTGAACAAGGAATCTCAGATGATGCCTTTGAGCGTCATGTCATTTAACACAAAAGAACCAGTTTTTTCAACTGGTTCCTTTTTTGATTCGCAAAACTTTGATTTAGGCTTTTTCTCTGATGACAAGTTCACCATCTTCCATATCAGCTTCTAGGTGTTTAGCATCCAAGTTATCCAAGTGGAAATCTGTGACTTTGTCACGGATTTGTTGTTCAACCACACGACGGAGTGGACGAACACCCATGACTTCATCGTAACCTTCTTCGGTCATGTATTCCTTGGCTGCATCACTTACTGTTAAGTCGATGTCTTTCTTAGCAAGCGTCTTATTAACTTCAGCTAACATCAAATCAACAATCTTAGAAAGGTCTTCCTTGCTCAAGTGTGAGAACTCGATCACTGCGTTAAAGCGGTTGAGGAATTCTGGACGGAAGTAAGGTTTCAAACGATCCATGAGTTCTGGTTTGTCTGCATCTTCTGTCAAGTTAGCTTCATAACCAAATCCTGCGTTTGAAGTTGCGATAATCACTGTATTCTTGAAGTTAACAGTATTCCCTTGACCATCAGTCAAACGACCGTCATCCAAGACTTGAAGGAGAAGGGTGATTACTTGTGGATCTGCCTTTTCAATCTCGTCAAGAAGGACGATAGAGTATGGATTGCGACGAACACGTTCCGTCAAGGTATTGTTGTTGTCATCGTAACCAACATAACCGGCAGTTGTACCAATTAATTTAGAAACAGCTGTGCGATCGCTGTATTCTGACATGTCCAAACGGATAATGGCATCTTTAGTACCAAACATATCAAGGGCCAATTGTTTAGCCAACTCAGTCTTACCGACACCAGTAGGTCCTACAAAGAGGAAGCTACCGATTGGACGGTTGCCTTCGTCAAAGCCTGCACGGTTCCGACGAATCGCTTTTGAAACAGCTTCAACGGCTTTGTCTTGACCGATAACTTTGGTTTGCAAACGATGACCCATATCTTTCAAACGTTCGATATCGGTTGCACCCATTTGTGATACTGGGATTCCAGTCATCCGTTCGACAGACTCAGCTACATCATTTACCGTTGCAGTTACCTTGTGATCTTCTGTATGGTTGGCAATTTTCTTTTCAAGTTCTTCGATACGAATTTTTGCATTTAATGCCGCTTCATAATCCTCTTTAGCAGCTGCAGCTTCTTGTTTAGCTTTTTCTTCTTCGATTTCATGCTCAACTGCATGTACATCTGTTACTGGGTGTTGAGCAGCCAAGTGAGCAGCTGTTACATCGACTAGGTCAATAGCCTTATCAGGCAAGCTACGTTGAGGAATATATTGTACTGAGTAATCAACAGCCGCTTTCAAGACTTCATCTGGCAAGACAACATTGTGGTGTTTTTCATAAAGGTCACGGATCCCTTGGAGAATCTTGAAGGTATCTTCAGCAGAAGGAGCATTGACCTTAACTTCGTTGAAACGACGAGCAAGGGCAGCGTTTTTCAAAATGGTGTTACGGTATTCATCTTGAGTTGTTGCACCAATTACTGTCAATTCACCACGCGATAGAGCAGGTTTCAAGATATCCGCAAGACCTTTAGAACCTTGACCATCACCTGTGCTACCTGCACCTAGGATTTGATGAATTTCATCGAAGAAGAGGATAATGTTTCCAGCTTCTTTAACCTCATTTACCAAGTTTTGAATGTTTTCTTCAAAGCTACCACGGTATTGAGTACCAGCTTCGAGACCTGAAATATCAATAGAAATAATTTCTTTATTCTTGATGGCTGCTGGAACATCACCATTCACGATAGCTTGAGCAAGACCTTCTACTACTGCTGTTTTACCAACACCAGCATCACCAACAAGAACAGGATTGTTCTTAGTACGGCGAGAAAGAATTTCAGAAGTTTCTTGAATCTCTTTATTACGTCCAATAACTGGATCCAACTTACCTTCACGAGCTTCTGATGTTAAGTTACGTCCAAGTTTTGCAAGAATCCCATCTTGTTTCATAGCTTTACCTTGAACGTACTGAGCTTGTTCACTTCCTTCGCTTGGAAGGTGACCTGTTTGACGGTAAATAGCGAATTCTTCAGGTGTTACTTCACGACCGTTAATCAAGTAACGACGGTTTTCTGAACTGTATCCACGCATACCACCCATCAATTGGTTAAATAAATCATCCATGTTGTTAAAATTATTAAAGTTGTTATTCATATTTCATACCTCGTTTGTTTTCAAAATTAGTTAGTCAAAATAATTTGACTTTCTCTGACCTTTGTTTTAAAAAATTTAGACTAGCTATTTGCTACTCTACGTATAATTTCAGGTTTTTCTTTATCCAATACAGGTTTTGTAATTGGACTTCTAAAAATACTAATGTTCATCATAGGTTGTACCTCTTTTCTAGGTTTTACCCATACTTTGATCTTAAGATAACATAAACAATCACCTTAAAATCAAGGATTTCTAAGGATTTCCTAATCCTTATGTTCTTAGTTTATCACTTTGGTCAGTAATAGTCAATAGATTTGACCAATTTTGACCAACTTTTTTAAAATTTTTTTTTATAGCAAAAAAACCAGTCAAAGTGACTGGTTTTGATTTACTATTTATGAATCTTAGCTCAATGCATCATCCATTGAAAGAACTTCGTGGAAGACACGTTGTGTCAATTCAGTTTTTTGTTCTGGAGTGAGGTACTTAGTATTTACACAGTATCCTGAGATACGTACGATTACGTCTTCACCTGACATGATCTTTTCGTAAACATCGTTCAAGTCCATAACGTTCAAGTTAACGTGTTGTCCACCGTTTTCGAAGTAACCATCAAGGATTGTTACCAAGTTATCAACTTGTTCGTCACGAGTTTTACCAAGAGCGCGAGGTGATACTTGAGTTGTCAATGAGATACCATCAGCTGCGTAACCAAAGTCAAGGCTAGCAAGTGAGTTCAAGTTTTGCAACCATCCACCTTTAGCTTTGTTAGATGGGTTAGCACCTGGTGAGAAGAATTCAAGTTTAGACAAGTTCACAGAACCATCTTCGTTGAGGTATACACCTTTGTGGACTGGTGAGTTACCAGTTTGTTTAGAGTAAGCAACGTTAGATGTGATTGTCAAAAGTGATACAGTAGCTTCTGCGTCTTTGTAAAGTTTGTGGCTACGTAGACGAGTTGTGTAAGCTTCGATCAACCATTCTGCCAATTCGTTTGAACGTGGGTCATCTTCACCCCAACGTGGGTATTCACCGATTGTTTCGTAATCGTAGATGTATCCATTTTCATCACGGATTGGTTTAACTGTAGCGTACTTGATAGCTGACAATGTATCAACAGTGTTAGCAAATCCACAAATACCGAATCCCATGTTAGCACGTTGTTTAGTTGGCAAGAAGGCCATTTGAACAGCTTCGTAGTTGTACTTATCAGTCATGTAGTGGATGATGTTCAAAGCATCTACGTAAGTGTCAGTCAACCAGTCAAGAGATTTTTCAAAGTTAGCTTTAACTGATTCGAATTCAAGGACTTCGTCACGGATTGGGTCGATGTCAAATACTTTGTAGTCTTTATGAACATCGTCGTAACCACCGTTCAAACCAGTAAGAAGAGCTTTAAGAACGTTAACGCGAGCACCGAAGTACTGGATGTTGTGACGTTGTTCTTCGTTTTCTGGGTCAAGTGGAGATACACAACATGAGATACAGCTCATTTCACCGTATCCGTCTTTAGCCATTGTTGTAACACCTTCGTATTGGATTGAAGAGTGTTTGTGGCTCATGTGCATACAATAGCGACGGAAGTTGTATGGCAATTTGTCAGTCCAAAGAACTGTCAAGTTTGGTTCTGGAGAGTTACCGATGTTGTCAAGAGTGTTCAAGAAACGGTAGTCCATCTTAGTAACACGGTGACGACCGTCGTTACCCATACCAGCCATAGATGTTGTGATGAAGGTTGGGTCACCTGAGTACAATTGGTCGTAAGCTTTTGTACGAGCAAATTTAACTGTACGAAGTTTCATAACGAAATCATCAACAAATTCTTGGATTTCTGATTCAGTAAATGTACCACGAGCAAGGTCACGTTCTGCAAAGATATCCAATACGATTGGCACACGTCCAAGAGATGTAGCCGCACCGTTGATAACACGGCAGACAGCCATAAAGGCAATGTTAACCCATTGGATAGCTTCTTTAACGTTCATCGCTGGTTTACGAACATCAACTCCGTAAAGGTCACCCAAGCGTACAACTTGTTGCAATGCTTGGTATTGAAGGTTTACTTCTTCACGAAGGCGGATTGTTTCTTCATCGATTTCTTTGATTGCATTCCAGTCGTTGACTTTTTCTTGCATCAAGTAGTCTGCTCCGTAAAGAGCAAGACGTGCATAAACACCGATGATACGTCCACGTGAGTATGCATCTGGAAGACCAGTTACAGTGTGAGCGTGGCGAGCACGACGGATGTTTGAAGTATAAGCACGGAAGATACCGTCGTTAACTGTTGTTACGTATTTAGTAAAGATTTCGTGAACAGCTGGATCTGGTTCGTATCCATTTTCTTTCAAAGTAGTTTCAGCCATACGGATACCACCTTTTGGCATGAAGTTCAATTTGAAGAGTTCATCATTTTGGATACCAAAGATAACTTCGTTTTCTTTGTCGATGAATCCTGCAGGGATATCAGCGATAGAAGTTGGACGAGTATCCATTGGGAAACGAGTTTCTTCGTAGTGTGCTTTAGTTTCTTCTACGATTTTTTTGATGTGGAGTGAACGTTCTGTTGGTCCTGCAAGGAAGCTTTCATCTCCATCATAAGGAGTGTAGTTTGCTTGTACAAAGCGTGATACACTTGCTTTTTCTTTCCAGTCAACACCTTTAAAGCCTTCCCAAGCTTTGTCAAAAATGTCCTGTGCTTCAACAACTGTCTTAACAACCATGTTAATGTCCTCTTTTTTCTTTCTAGTAACAGTCATCTGTTACATTCATGTATTCAGTATAACACACAGTAAACGATTTCAACAACTAAAAACTCACTTTTTTAACACTTTCTTTTCTAATACAGTTCAAAATATACCACAAACTGTATTATATTTTTGAAAGAGGTTATTTGATTTTCTTTTTTTCAGAAAAAGAGTATAATAAAATTAAACAAACTAGCACTGAGAGGTTTCTCCATGTTGATTTTTCCACTAATGAATGATTTATCTCGTAAAATCATCCATATTGATATGGATGCCTTTTTTGCTGCTGTTGAAATTCGAGACAATCCCAAACTTACAGGGAAACCAGTTATTATTGGTAGCGATCCTAGAAAAACAGGTGGTCGAGGAGTTGTTTCTACCTGTAGTTATGAAGCGCGAGTCTTTGGCATCCACTCAGCTATGAGTTCTAAAGAAGCCTATGAACGTTGCCCTCAAGCTGTTTTCATTTCTGGAAACTACGAAAAATATACTGCTGTCGGTCAACAGATTCGAGCTATTTTCAAACGTTATACGGATAATATCGAGCCTATGAGTATCGATGAAGCTTATCTAGACGTGACTGAAAACAAACTCGGTATCAAGTCAGCTGTTAAAATCGCTCGACTAATTCAACAAGATATTTGGCAAGAACTTCATCTGACCGCTTCTGCTGGTGTGTCTTATAATAAATTCTTAGCTAAAATAGCCAGCGATTACCAAAAACCTCGAGGTCTGACAGTTATTCTTCCTGATGAAGCTGAGGATTTTCTCAAACAAATGGATATCGCTAAATTCCACGGTGTAGGTAAGAAAACAGTTGAGAAATTGCATCAAATGGGGGTATTTACAGGTGCTGATCTTTTAAAAATTTCTGAAATTAGTCTCATTGATCGTTTTGGTCGACTCGGTTTTGACTTGTATCGCAAGGCTCGTGGCATTGATAATTCTCCCGTCAAATCCAATCGCATTCGTAAATCTATTGGAAAAGAAAAAACTTATAGTAAAATTCTCAATTTAGAAGAGGATATCAAAAAAGAGCTAACTCTCCTTTCGGAAAGAGTTGCCCTGAGTCTTCAAAAACATGAAAAATCTGGAAAGATTGTTATTTTAAAAATCCGCTATGCTGACTTTTCTACAATGACTAAGCGGAAAAGCTTATCTCAAAAGATCCAAGATGCTGAAACTATTTCACAAATGGCTATCCAACTTTACGAATCTCTGACAGATAAAGATAAAGACGTTCGCTTATTGGGTGTCACTGTGACTGGATTTTAAAACCTTGAAGGAAGCAGCTTCCCTCAAGGCTTTTTTCTTATACAAATAATCGAACGAAGCTATAAAGTAGTAAGACACTACCTAGGACAATACGGTATTTTCCAAACATTGTAAAGTCGTGTTTTTTTACATAGCTGGTCAAGAAACGAATGGCAACCATGCTGACTGCAAAAGCCACTACCATTGCTACCAAGAGCAAGAAGAATTGACCAAAACTCAGCACTTCTCCCGCTTTGATAAATTTAAAAATCTTCAAAGCACTGGCTCCAAACATAACTGGAATTCCTAGATAGAAGGTAAATTCTGTTACCACTGAACGACTAGTCCCATTTAACAAACCACCAACGATAGTGGCACCCGAACGGCTAGTCCCAGGTAAAAGAGCCAAGACTTGGAAAAGTCCGATATAGAGGGCCGTTTTATAAGGCAACTTGTCTAGCTCTGTGACTGTTGGCTCAATCGCTTGCGCTTTGTTACGTTTTTCAAGATAGATAAAGGCAACCCCATAAACAATCAACATAATGGCTACTGAAACCATATTGTGGAAATGGGTATCAAACCAGTCATCAAACTTAAAGACAAGGAGAAGAGGGAGAGTCGCAACAAATACTTTCGACCATAATTGCCAAGTTCTACGAACTTGAACTTTATCTTTCCCTGGTTTGAAAGGATTAAGTTTGTTAAAGTAGATAACCATAACGGCTAAGATTGCACCAAGTTGAATAACCACGTTAAACATAGACATAAAGGCTTCACTTTGGTCTTTATATTGGACAAATTCTTCCACTAGGATCAGGTGACCAGTACTTGAAATCGGCAACCACTCCGTTATTCCTTCAACAATCCCAAAAAAGATCGATTTTAAAATTTCAAAAAAATACATAGATTACTCCTTTTTCTACCCTCCATTATATCATACTTTTAAAGGCTGTGTTGAGTTTTCTTTAGAAAGCACCAACACTTCCACCACCGCCACCGCCTGAGAAACCACCACCAGAACTACCGCTTCCGGATGATACAGAAAAGGTACTTGCTGTATTTGCGACACTAGCATAATGGCTCATTTGTGCTGTTGAATGATAAAACATACTGTGCCAGCTATAAGCTACATAGAGATTGATATCTGGATTTTCTACTTGTATGTGATGAACCTTCATCAAATGACTGACCTTATCCGCATAGCCAAATAAGGTCGCATAGACTAAGAGGCGATTCCAGACCACAATACTTTCCAATTCAGCCTGATCCAGTCGTGCAATCTCACGCAACATATTTTCAAAGCTCGTCCAAAGATAATAGACCTCTGCTCCTGCTTCATTTAGGACACCATCACGATTATCTAGTCGAAGCTTCCAATAATAGAAAACAGCCAAAATTAAACCTAATGAGCCAAGTATTGGCAAGGGGAGATAAAGATAGCCATGAACGTCCAAACTGTACAAGAACAAACCAAATCCGATAATTAGTGAGAAAATAGTAGAAACACCCATACTCACTTGCAAGACCTTTTCCCCGCTAGTCAAGGGACGATAATAAGCTGGTAGCCCCAAGAAAGAGACTCGGTCCTTGACCCCTTCTTGCATCTCTTTCAATGCTCTTTCAAAAGAATATTTGAGCTTACGGCCTTTTGTTTGAATCCGTTTTTCATCAGTAGCTTTCGCTCCACGGTAAAGGCTCTCAGAGACCTTATAATCTGCAAACAAATCGGAAACAGCAACTTCTTTTTTACCTGAAAAGGCCAGATTGAGGCAGGTCCTCTCAAAGCTTGCCAAGCCATCTTCTTTTACTAACCTTAAAGCAACTACATCTCCTTCTGAAATAATAGAGACATTACCACGGTCGATTACATCTAGTAAGGTAGCCTGAATAAGCTGGTTGAAGGTGAATTTGCCTACTCCTTTGATTAGAGGACTCACTTCCTCCAAGGAGGTCGAGTAGACAGCCTCTGATAAAACCATAGGCTCTAATTCCATTGGTGGTTCGTAGAGACGATGATTTTTGGCATATTTGACTGAAGGAGTGGTTTTTCTTCTATAAATAAAATAGAAGCAGATACTCAATAACAAGGAGATGGAAAGTATTGAAGGAAACACCCAAGTAACGAGTTGTTTACTCTGCTCTTTTTCTCTAACAATCGACTCTTCTATCTTATTAAACTCTTCTAAACGATTCCCTTTTAAGCCCTGATCTGTAGCGCTAGCAAAATCAGTTCGAGGCCAGTAGGCATGCAACTCAACTCCGCGCTTAGACGGAAGATTGTCTAAGCGAATAGTATAGTCATGACCGCTCTGTTCAATCCTTCCCTCTCTATAAAGTTGACCTGTGTGGAAAAAGAGTTTTTCAGCCCCCTTCTCTCCGCTTACATGAAACTCAAACTTTTCAATAGATTCCGAACTGTCTGTTAAGGGTTGCCAATTTAATTCAGCGATATCATCATATAAGAAAAGAAGGTTTTTCAATTGCCAGGTAAGTTCCACTTCGACCCTGTCCCCTTCCTGACCTGGATTATAGACTTTAACAGTATAACCATTCGTTTCTTCTGTCACTTCGCTAGTAAGATTTTCGATTTTATGACCATTTTTAAAGGCCTCAACCATTGGATGAGGATCAATTTCAAATCCGTTAGGCATCTTGCCTGCACGACCAAGCCCCACGATTTGGCCATTAAAATCATCCTCGAACTGGTAAACTATCTTCTGCCTAAATTCCGCTGTATTATCTGCATGAATATACAGTTCTCCTCTGTAGGATGGAATGCTAAAATCCACGGCAAAAACCAGTTTGGGAACAATTATCAGACAAGTAAATACAAGTACTATTAACCATCTTTTTTTCATAATATAGCCTCTTTTGACCTTTTTCTCATTATATCATTTTTTTCTAAGTAAGGGTTTACTAGGATTGAAAAACTTGCTAATTTTCGATACAATAGAGAGAAGTCATTTTGAGACTAGAAATAGGAGAACACATGAAGAAATTATTCTTATCTATATTTACAGGTCTTGCATTAACCCTAGGCCTGATGAATACTGTCCAAGCTGATGAATATTTACGCATCGGGATGGAAGCAGCTTACGCTCCCTTCAACTGGACACAAGACGACGATAGCAACGGTGCTGTCAAGATTGACGGAACCAACCAGTACGCCAATGGTTATGACGTTCAGATTGCTAAGAAAATTGCTAAGGATTTAGGAAAAGAACCCCTCATCGTTAAGACAAAATGGGAAGGTCTGGTTCCAGCCCTTACTTCTGGAAAGATCGACATGATCATCGCTGGTATGAGTCCCACTGCTGAGCGTAAGCAAGAAATTGCTTTTTCAAGTAGCTACTACACTAGTGAACCCGTTCTTTTAGTTAAGAAAGACTCTACCTACGCCAACGCTGCAACCTTAAACGATTTTGATGGTGCTAAAATCACCTCTCAGCAAGGGGTTTACCTTTATGATTTGATTTCACAAATCCCAGGTGCTAAGAAAGAGACAGCCATGGGAGATTTCGCCCAAATGCGTCAAGCTCTTGAAGCTGGTGTTATTGATGCCTATGTTTCTGAACGACCAGAGGCCCTAACTGCCGAGTCAGCGAACGCTAAGTTCAAAATGATTCAGCCTGAACCTGGTTTTAAAACTGGAGAAGAAGATACTTCTATCGCTATCGGTCTTCGAAAGGATGACGAACGTATCAGTCAAATCAATGCTAGCATCGAAACCATCACTAAAGATGAGCAAGTTGCTCTCATGGATCGTATGATTAAGGAACAACCTGTTGAAGCTACCAGTAGCGAAGAACAAAGCAGCTTCTTTGCTCAAGTGGCAAAAATTCTTGCAGAAAACTGGCAACAACTCTTGCGAGGAGCTGGTGTCACACTTTTGATTTCCATCATCGGTACTATCACAGGTTTGGTTATTGGTCTAGCAATCGGTGTCTTCCGTACTGCTCCACTCTCTGAAAACAACTTTGTAGCAGTCTTGCAAAAAGCGCTTGGCTGGTTACTTAGTGTCTATATTGAAATCTTCCGTGGTACACCGATGATTGTACAATCTATGGTTATCTACTATGGAACTGCCCAAGCTTTTGGAATCAACCTAGACCGGACATTGGCTGCAATCTTTATCGTTTCTATCAACACTGGTGCCTACATGACAGAAATCGTCCGTGGTGGTATTCTGGCTGTTGACAAGGGACAATTTGAAGCGGCGACTGCACTTGGAATGACCCACAATCAAACCATGCGTAAGGTTGTCCTACCACAGGTCGTTCGCAACATTTTACCTGCGACTGGTAATGAATTTGTCATCAACATCAAGGATACTTCTGTATTGAACGTTATCTCGGTTGTGGAGCTTTACTTCTCAGGAAATACGGTAGCAACCCAAACCTACCAATACTTCCAAACCTTTACCATTATCGCTGTTATCTACTTTGTCCTCACCTTTACCGTAACCCGTATCTTGCGCTTTATCGAACGTAGCATGGATATGGATACCTATACAACAGGTGCTAATCAAATGCAAACGGAGGATTTGAAATAATGAATCAACCAATCCTTGAAATCAAACACCTCAAAAAATCCTTCGGACAAAATGAGGTTTTAAAAGATATTTCCCTTACTGTTCATAAAGGTGAGGTTATTTCTATCATCGGAAATTCAGGTAGTGGTAAATCCACTTTCCTACGTTCGATCAACCTACTAGAAATACCGACCGAGGGAGAAATCCTCTATCACGGAGAAAATGTTCTTGAAAAAGGTTATAATCTTACTCATTATCGAGAAAAACTGGGGATGGTTTTCCAATCCTTTAACCTCTTTGAAAACCTCAATGTTCTTGAAAACACCATTGTAGCGCAAACAGCTGTACTCAAGCGTGAACGTGCAGAAGCTGAAAAAATTGCCAAAGAAAATCTTGAAAAAGTAGGAATGGGAGAACGCTACTGGCAAGCTAAGCCAAAACAACTGTCTGGCGGTCAAAAACAACGAGTCGCCATTGCTCGTGCCCTTTCTATGAATCCCGATGCCATCCTTTTTGATGAACCGACATCTGCTCTTGACCCTGAAATGGTTGGAGAAGTTCTTAAAATCATGCAAGATTTGGCTCAAGAAGGTTTGACTATGATTGTCGTAACTCACGAAATGGAGTTCGCCCGAGACGTTTCAAATCGTGTCATCTTTATGGACAAGGGTGTTATTGCTGAAGAAGGAAATCCTGAAGATCTCTTTACGAATCCTAAAGAAGAGCGTACAAGAGAGTTTCTACAACGCTATCTTGGATAAGAAAAAGCTGCAAGAAAGCAGCTTTTTTTATTATCCATAAAAATGAAAAGGCAGACTCCTTTTAAGAATCTGCCTGTATCCAAAGACTAATCTTCAAATTTTTCATGATTTTTATCATAGAAATCAATTAAGCCAAGGGCTGTCTCGAAGGAAATATTTTTAACTTTTGCACGTCCTTGAGCTAAAGCAATGATAGACATCTCACGTGCATTGGTTTCCTTAGAAATACGATAGCCTGTGATTTTCTTATCACGAACCCAGCCAACAACTGATTCTACTTTTTCAAAGTTAGACTTAGCCATGTTGTTCTCCTATTTTTTTCTTTGCGTTCTTTAATTGTAAACGTTTTTGGAACATTTGTCAAAAAATAAACACATTAAGATTACAATTATTTGGCTTTCAAAGCCGAAAGTATATGGGTTCGTATATCTTCAACTCCATTAGGATTTGCTGGCAAGAATATTGTATTATTTCCATCTTTTTCAGCAAAATTATTCAATGTGTCTAAATACTGGTTAGTTAACAAGATTGACATTATTTGCTCTTCAGTTAATTCAACATTAGCCCCCTTTAACTCTTTAATAGAATCAGCAAGTCCATCAACAATTGCTTTTCGTTGCTCTGCGATCCCCACACCATGTAGGCGATCCTTTTCTGCCTCTGCTTCGGCCGCTGTTACGATTTTAATTTTATCTGCTTCGGCCAATTCTTGTGCCGCTACTCTCTTACGTTGAGCAGCATTGATTTCATTCATTGATTGCTTGACTTCCGCATCCGGCTCTACTTTGGTAATGAGCGTTTTGACGATAATGTACCCATACGTTGACATTTCTTCCGCTACTTGTTTTTGAACTTCTAATGCAATTTCATCCTTTTTCTCAAACAATTCATCCAAAGTTAACTTAGGAACTGATGAGCGCAATGCATCTTCAATATAAGATTTGATTTGAGCTTCAGGTCTCATTAGTTTATAGTAAGCATCTGTAACATTTTGTTCATTTACTCGGTACTGTGTCGCAACATTCATCGTCACAAATACATTATCTTGAGTCTTGGTCTCCACAACGATTTCACTTTGCAAGAGACGTAGTTGTACACGAGCTGCAATTTTATCAATCCCAAATGGTGCTCTTAGGTGAATACCACTATTGCTCAACTTTTGATACTTACCAAATCGTTCAATGATAGCTACTGATTGTTGTCGAACAACATAGATTGAGCTCATTAGTATAGCTCCTACAATAAGCATTAGAATAATTAGAACAAGTATAAGTTTTAAAACCATGGGAATCTCCCCCTTTCTTCATTTACATTATAGCACTTGTAAATAGGTTAGGCAAATGATATGATAAAAATTTCAAGTATATTAAACAAGCATATTATATAGGGTCTCATTCCCATTCAGGTTAATATAAGATGGGTCAAACTTCTCCATCCGGTGAATCAATCCCGCATAATCATGTTTATCAGCAAGTGCAATTCCTATTAGTACTGGGCCAGTTCCCTTGCTAGCTCGTTTGATATATTCAAAACGAGTAATATCATCATGTGGTCCTAAGATATCATTTACAAATTCTCGAAGTGCTCCCGGACGTTGTGGAAAATTCACTACAAAGTAATGCTTGATGCCATCATAGATCAAAGCGCGTTCTTCCATCTCTGGCATACGGTTGATGTCATTATTTCCTCCAGAGATGATACAACAAATGGTCTTGCCCTTAATATAATCGGACAATATTTCCAAGGCTGCAACACTAGCAGCACCCGCAGGTTCTGCTACGATTCCTTGTTTAGAATATAGATCAATTAAGGTCTCAGAAATTAAGCCTTCATCTACACCGATAAGGGTTTCTACATTTTTTCGTGTTGCTTCATAAGTCAACTGGCCTACTTTTTGCACGGCAATTCCATCCGCAAATTTATCAATTTCTTTAAGTTTGACCGGTCCCCCAGCTTCAAATGCAGCTTTCATCGAACGGGCTCCATTAGCTTCTACACCGATCACTTCAATTGCTGGATTTGTTTCTTTAATATAAGTAGAAACTCCCGAAATGAGTCCTCCACCTCCTACTGGTACCAAGACGGTATCGAAATCAATGGATTCTTTTCGTGCTTCTTCTAAAATTTCATAGGCTACCGTACCCTGACCTGCTTGAACATAGGGATCATCAAAAGGGTCAATAAAAGTACGATTTTCAGCTGCAGTAAAGTCTTGAGCAGCCTTGGCTGAGGCATCAAAAGTATCCCCTACTAATTTGATAGTAACAAAATCTCCTCCGAAGAAACGAACCTGACCTATTTTCTGTTGAGGTGTTGTAATTGGCATAAAGATTGTTGCAGGAATTTTCATTTCATTGCATGTGTAAGCAACACCTTGAGCGTGGTTTCCCGCTGAAGCACATACCACACCACGTTCACGTTCCTCTTTTGTCAATTGGGAAATAGCGTAATAAGCCCCACGAATTTTAAAAGAGCGGACTCGTTGGGCATTTTCCTTTTTAAGATAAATTTTCGCACCGTATTTTTCGGATAAATAATGATCGTAATCAAGTGGGGTATTGACCACTACACCACTCAGAATCTTGTGGGCTTTCACCACATCTTTTGCTCTTAGCATAAACTCCTCCTCGATGAGTTTTCAATATAAAAAGCGAGTTAGGTTCCCCCCAACTCGCCTTCTGTTTCTGTTCTCAAAAATTAGTTGTAGATTTTGAATGCATCATCGTCGTTTTTACCGACAAATGGCATTGCTTTACGCAATTCTGCACCAACTTTTTCAATTTCAAGATTAGCTGCTTGTTCACGATAGGCAGTCAATTTTGGACGTCCAGATTTGTAGTCATTCACAAAGTCGTTGGCGAATTTACCATTTTGGATGTCCGCAAGAACTGCTTTCATGTTTTCTTTGACTTGTTCAGTGATTACACGTGGACCTGAAACATAGTCACCATATTCAGCAGTGTTTGAAATTGATTGACGCATTTTTTTGAATCCACCCTCGTAGATCAAGTCAACGATCAATTTCATTTCGTGAAGAACTTCAAAGTAAGCCAATTCTGGAGCGTATCCAGCTTCAGTCAAGACTTCGAAACCTGCTTCCATCAAGGCAGTCAAACCACCACAAAGAACGGCTTGTTCACCGAACAAATCTTCTTCTGTTTCTTCTTTAAAGCTTGTTTCAAGAAGTCCAACGCGTGCTGAACCAACACCTTTTGCCCAGCCCATAGCGATATCTTTCGCATTTCCAGTCGCGTCTTGATAAACTGCATAAAGTGCTGGAACACCAAATCCTTCTTCGTAAGTACGACGTACCAAGTGTCCTGGTCCTTTAGGAGCACACATGAAGACATCAACATCTGCAGGAACTTTGATGAATTCAAAGTGAATGTTGAAACCATGTGCAAATCCGACAGCATTCCCAGCTTCCAAGTTTGGAGCCACTTCTTCCGCATAAAGGTCAGCTTGGATTTCATCTGGTGCCAAAATCATGATAACATCTGCCAATTTAGTAGCTTCTGCTACTGTGTAAGTGTCAAATCCATCTTCTTTTGCTTTGTCAAAAGATTTACCTGGACGTACACCAATGATCACATCGTGACCTGAATCACGCAAGTTTTGAGCGTGTGCATGTCCTTGTGAACCATAACCGATAACGGCGATTTTTTTACCGTCAAGTGCCGCTACTTTTACATCTTTTTCGTATTCCATTTGAACTGCCATAGTTATTTCTCTCTTTTCTATTTTTTTGCCTTATAGGCTGTTTTAACAAATTTAGGTTGGATCTTTAATCTCGGGTAAATCCAGTTGCACCCGTTCGAGCAATATTTTTAATACCATATGGTCGAATCACTCGAATTAAGGCTTCACTCTTTTCTGCATTTCCTGTCATCTGAATGGTAATGGAACTTGGAGCTACATCGACTACTGTTGCACGGAAAGGTTGGATAATAGCCAAAATTTCTGCACGTTTTTCAGCAGGCGCTGAAACCTTTATAAGAATTACTTCTCGTTCTAAGTGGGGTTGATCCGTGATATCACGAATGCGAATCACATCAATCTGACGATTAAGTTGTTTGATGATTTGCTCAACCTCATCATGTGAAACAACATCAATGATAATGGTAATTCGTGATACATTAGGATTTTCCGTTGCGCCAACAGAAATGCTTTCGATATTGACTTGACGTCTCGATAAGACTCCTGTGAAGCGATTGAGAACACCTGAACGGTTTTGAAGTTTGGCTGTTAACATTCTACGCATTAAACTTCACCCCCAACATCTCATGATTACTCTTACCAGCTGGTACCATCGGTAAAACATGTTCTTTACGAGAAATGTCTACTTCAATAAACATTGGTACATCTTCCATGATGACTTCCAAATCCTTCTCAAGGGTTTCAGGATTATCAAATTTATAATTCTTAATTCCATAGGCTTGAGCCATCAATTGGAAGTCAGGAAGGCTATCAAAGACTGACTCTGATGTTCGACCATCGTAGAAGGCTTCTTGCCATTGACGAACCATCCCAAGTGAATGGTTATTAAGCATGATGACCTTGATTGGAATCTTGTAGATGTTCAAGATTGCTAATTCCTGATTGGTCATTTGGAAACCACCATCACCGACAAAGAGCACGACCTCCTTATCTGGATTAGCAATTTTTGCTCCAATGGCTGCAGGAACTCCAAATCCCATGGTTCCTAGTCCACCTGAAGTTACGAGTTGACGCTCGTTTTGGTATGGATAGTATTGAGCTGTCCACATTTGGTGTTGTCCGACGTCAGTTACGACAATGGCATCACCCTTAGTCAATTCACCAATTCGTTCAATAACTGCTTGTGGTTGGACGACACGCTCCTTCTTATCATAAGAACGAACACGATTCTTATCTTTGGTAACTTTTTCAATCCATTTTTCAGTATTGTTACGAACGATTGGCTCCGCTAGCAACTGCTGCAAGGCCTTTTTAGCATCTCCGACAACTGGGATATCAACAGCGATAATCTTACCAATCTCTGCTGGATCGATATCAATATGCGCTACTTTGGCATTCTTCGCAAATGTCTTAGGATTACCAGTCAAACGGTCATCAAAACGACAACCAATCGAAATCATGAAATCTGCTTCTGTCATCGCAATGTTAGCTGCAAAGGAACCATGCATCCCGCCCATTCCCAAAAAAAGTGGATGGCTAGTTGTGATTGTTCCTTGTCCCAAAAGACTTGTCACAACTGGAATTTGATAACGCTCTGCAAATTCATTTAACTCTGCTGCAGCCTCAGCATAACTAATACCACCACCAGCCAATAAGACTGGTTTCTTAGCCTTAGAGAGTTGTTTCAGGATTTTCTTGATTTGCATCTCATTAGGCTCTAGAGTTGGTTGATAACTTGGTAAATCTATCTCTGATGTATAGACGAAGTCCGTTTCAAGGGCAGAAACATCTTTCGGTAAGTCAATGACAACTGGTCCTGGGCGACCTGTAGTTGCAATATGTACAGCCTCTGTAATCACACGTGGAATATCAGCTGTCTCACGAACCTGATAGTTGTACTTGGTAATTGGCATGGTAATACCAACAATATCTGCTTCTTGGAAAGCATCTTTCCCAATTCCAGCACGTGCTACTTGGCCGGTAAAGACTAAAAGGGGAACACTATCGCTCATAGCATCAGCGATCCCTGTAATGGCATTTGTAGCTCCTGGTCCGCTTGTGACGACTGCAACACCCAGTTTTCCTGTTGACTTAGCATAGCCTTCAGCTTCGTGAAGACAGCCCTGCTCATGGCGACCTAGAATATGGCGGATTCCCTTAAAATTATAAATAGCATCATACAAAGGAAGTACCGCTCCACCAGGATAACCAAAAATCGTATCAATTCCTAAGTCACGTAGTGTTTCCAAAACAAGATCAGATCCCGTCTTAGGTGAGTCTAAAATGATTTTCTCCATCGTTCCCCTTTCTCTTCTCAATAAAATGACTTGTTTCTATAATACCATTTTTTCAAAAATTTTCAAGACAAAAGAAACAATTTTCTGAATTTTCTATCTAGATACTTTACAATATCAAATAAATTAGAAAGTTTATACGTATTTATATTTTTTGAATAGAAAAAAGGTTGAGACAAACTGTCTTCAACCTTTTATAAGTATTATCATAAAGTAAAAACTATTTTAAACTACTATTTACCCATTCAATAAAATTACTTGTCGAATCACCAGAAACTTCTGCCTCTGTGTGTTGTTGCCCCCAAACAGTTGCAAAATCTACATTTTTGATGCCGAAATTCTGTAAAGCAAGTGAAAGATTTAGCTCTGTAGCCAAGGCTGTATCTTCTTGGCTAAGACCTGAACGAATTCGCCAATATTTTGCTACATTAGAAGTTTGATAACCATCATATTATCGCTAAATGGGAAGCTTTTCCTTAAAGGAAATCACTCTATTCGGTAAACTTAGGAGAGAGAAAGCCAGCAGTATGAGGAAAGAATTTCATTTGATATGAGGCTTGGAGCTGTTAGGCTGGCGAGCTAAGGCTAAGACTAGCCTTGGTTTAGCTAACAAAACAGCTTCAAGGGTTCCTCGTGTCAAATGAAATGAAAATAATTGCCCTCAATATCACCATTTTTTTGGGACATAATCACTTTCGATTGACAGGAAAAGTTAACTTCAATGATTATCTAACGATTTGACGTTTTATGACTAGCCATAGCAATAAAGCCCAATTTCTGTTTATTCTTAGCAAACATTTTATACATCGTTAAAAACTGCTTTCTATTCTCCTTTTTACAAGCATTTACACAAATTTTCAAAGTTCCTAGCCAACCTTCGTCATAAATCATACCTGATAATTTCATTAATGTCATTTCACCAGTCAATACTTTCACATCATGATAACCTGATTCTATCATCACCTGTTCCCAACCTTCTTGAGTTAAAGGACCTACATTTACATGAATTGCTTGTGACAATTCCTGTCTGACAGACTCTTTAGCTTCCTTAAGAAGCACATCATGTGTCAAAAGAAGACCTTCAGGTTTTAAAACCCTTAGATACTCCATTACACATTTTTTCTTAGCTTGATCGGCTTGCATAGTCAGCATAGCTTCATTTATAACAATATCAAAACTAGCATCTTCATAAGGAAGTTTCATTGCATTAGCTCTTTCAAACCTGATTAGATGCCCAACACCTGCCGTTTCAGCAGATTTTTTAGCCACTTCTAAAGCTTGAGCATCCATATCAACAGCAGTTATCTTACAACCAAAACGCTGTGCCAACTCAATTGCTGTAGTTCCCCTATTACACGCAACCTCTAATATTCTCTTTTCTTTTGAAAATTTTCCTTCCGCAATTAACCAATCTGTGGCACGTTTTCCACCTGGACGCAAGCGTTTTTTCCCCAATTTTGCTAAAAACTTATGACCTGCTTCTGACATTTGAACACCTCTGTTTTTTTCTTCATTATAACATAAAATGATATTGTCTGACAATTCTAATCTATTGTTTGATAAACTAGAATCAAAAGCATACAAGCCACCATGAGTATAGCATAAATTTATTATTACCTCTATAGCTCGAATTCAACTCCTCGAATCATATACACATTCAGGTTACGACTATTTTTATACTTTGGAATTGCTCTCATCTTCATCCGATCTACTAACCTCCACCTTTCTATTCGTAGAGCTACGATTTCTCTATCCCTTCCTCTGCCTATTCTTATTTTAAGCGTCAGACTTGAGATTCGCTAACAGGTTCACTAGTAAATGGTACCCACAAATAATACTCAATGGAAATCAAAGAGCAAACTAGGATGTTAGCTGGATACTGTACTTGAGTACGGCAAGACAAAGCTAACGTGGTTTTGAAGAGTATTACAAATCCAGATGAACGACATGCCCATCGTACCCAAAAAAAACGAGCACTTTCGTACTCGTTCTCTCTGTATAAACTACTTATTAAAGTGAGTTAACGTCAACCTTGATACCAACACCTTGAGTAGTTGTGATTGTCAAGCTTGTTACGTAAGTTCCTTTAGCTGTAGCTGGTTTAGCTTTTTGGATTGTTTCGTTGAATGCTTTGAAGTTTTCAACCAACTTGTCAGCTTCAAATGAAACTTTACCGATGATAGCTTGTACGATACCTGCACGGTCAGCACGGTAAGTGATCTTACCACCTTTAGACTCTTCAACTGCTTTAGCAACATCCATTGTTACAGTACCAGTTTTAGGGTTTGGCATCAAGTTACGTGGTCCAAGGACACGTCCAAGACGTCCAACAAGAGCCATCATGTCAGGTGTAGCGATAACTACGTCGAAGTCCAACCAACCGTCGTTGATTTTCGCAACAAGGTCGTCTTCACCAACGAAGTCTGCACCAGCAGCTTTTGCTTCTTCAGCTTTTGCACCACGTGCAAATACAAGAACGCGAGCTGTTTTACCAGTACCGTTTGGCAATACCATTGCTCCACGGATTTGTTGATCAGCTTTTTTCACGTCGATATTCAAGTTGTAAGCAACTTCTACAGTTGCGTCAAATTTTGCAAAGTTAGTTTCTTTTGCAAGAGCTACAGCTTCTTCTACGCTGTATGCTTTTGTGCTGTCGATTTTCTCAAGAGCAGCACGAAGTTGTTTGCTTTTTTTAGCCATTTTCTATTCTCCTTGTAAGTGGTTCAATCGATTTTCATCTCCCACGTCACTTCTCGAAATGATGAAGTCTTGCGGGTTATCTTGGGATGTTATTGATTAGTCAACAACGTTGAATCCCATAGAACGAGCAGTACCTTCGATCATACGCATTGCAGACTCAAGGTTTGCAGCGTTCAAATCTGGCATCTTAGTTTCAGCAATTTCTTGTACTTGCGCACGAGTAACTGAAGCAACTTTTGTTTTGTTAGGTGTACCTGATCCTTTTTCAACACCTGCAGCTTTTTTCAAAAGAACAGCAGCTGGTGGTGTTTTAGTGATGAAAGTAAATGATTTATCTTCGTAAACTGAGATAACGACTGGAATGATCATACCAGCTTGATCAGCTGTACGAGCGTTGAACTCTTTTGTGAATCCCATGATGTTGATACCAGCTTGACCAAGAGCAGGTCCAACCGGTGGAGCTGGTGTAGCTTTACCAGCAGGGATTTGCAATTTTACAAGTTTTTCGACTTTTTTAGCCATTTTTAAATCCTCCTTTGTGGTTTTGGCGGTAATATAAGATTTTTACCTCCCACAAGTATGCTTTACACATACCCATCTATTATACACTATTTTAAAAAAAATGCAAGAGAAAAATTCTATTTTTCGAGAAATTTTATAACTGAATTCGACTATCATTTCTTTCGTGAAAGAGCTCTTAACTACAAACAAAAAACCGCTCTATTTTGAGCGATTATTGGAATACCTAGCATTCAATTTTTATACACTGACACCATCTACAAGTTCAACCGATTCTACACCCTGATTCCAAGTCAAAGCTACATCACGATGATCCGTTAAAAAATAAGGAACCAAGCGTAAAGAACTATCTATTTGAATGACTTGTTTCATTTTAACTTCTTTTTTAATAAGAGAGTCGCTGCTTGATTAAAACCATCACACCAGTTGTACCATTTTGCTTCATATTCATCTTGTGGTAAGATACGATTTTTTAAATCCAGAATAGAGTATATCTTTCTTTTCTCACAAGCTTGCGCATAGAGATGATATAGTTCATCACCTCCATCTCTATCAAACTCAGCAGAAATCGTATCCTGACCTGCCAATAAAGCCTGATAAGCCCTATGATGTCCGTCTGTAATCAACAAACAATCTCCAAACGCAAGAATGCTAATTGGATCAACATTGTTTAGTTCTACCGACTGATAAAGCATCTGAATATCTTGCAACTTCTTTTCTGATAAGTATAGTTGAGTTGGATGAAGATCTGTTATATTGACTTTCATTTCTTTCTCCTCAAGGGAATTTGATCCTCACTTCTGCTTACCTGTAAAGCGCCATTGAAAACGAAGTTTGTCATAGAATGGAAACTCCATAAATAAAACTCCTAGACCTACACAAAGGCTGGCAAGAACATCTGATGGATAGTGAACTCCCAGATAGATTCTTGATACCAATACACTGACTAAGTAGATACCGAGTCCAATTTGCACAACTTTTCTCCAAGTTGAATTCATAATCCTTTGGCTAAAAATCACAATCAAAGTTCCTACCATGATTGTAACTGCCAGAGAATGTCCACTAGGGAAAGAAAAACCTTTTTCCTCTACCAGGTGTAGAATTTCTGGGCGCGGTCGTTGATAAATATTCTTAAAAGTTACGATTAAGATTCCAGCTAAAGCTAGATTCCCCAGCATGAGATAACTTTCCATCTTCCATTGTTTCCGATAAAAAATCAAGGCTACAATTAAAACCCAGGTAACAATGACTGGGATATCAATTAAGTGCGTGATGATCCGAAAAAGAAACGTTAAGGCATCAGGTAAATCTCCTCTAATGGCTGTCTGAATTGGTTGATCAAAACCGGCCAGCATCTCTGGGTAAAATTTAACAATATAACCCAGAATTACAAATAGTAAAAGGGCAAAAGAGCCCTTCATCAAATATGTTTGTTTATTTTTCATAGTGTTTCAAAGTTGGTTTTAAAAAGACATAAATCAACCAAAATGCAAGAGCAAAGATAATGCCTTCGATTAGATTAAAAGGCAAAACCATAGTCAGTAGATAGTTGCTTAGTCCTAGTATTTTTTCAATATCAAAGTTAGCAAACTTAGCGTACAAAGGAACAGCATAAACATAGTTTAAAACTAGCATAGCTAAAGTCAAACCAAGCGTACCAGCTAGTGAAGCTAGGACAAAACGCATGGTTGTTCGATCTTTTTTCCAAATCAGACCAAAAGCAAGTACAAAAACTCCTAAGGCAACAATATTCATCGGTAAACCAATATAGGTACTAACCCCTTGATTGTTGAGAAGGATTTTCAACAAGGACCGAAGGAAAAGCACTCCAAAAGCTGCTGGTAAATCCAAGACTACCAAGCCCACAAGGACCGGTAAAATACTGAACTCAATCCTCAAAAAGGATGCCGCTGGCAAAAGCGGAAAGTCAAAGTACATCAGCACAAATGAAAGTGCTGATAGAATTGCAATGGTCGAAAGTCGACGTGTGTTTGTCATAACAGGTTCCTCCAATTTTCTATAAAATCAGAAGAAGTTGGAAAGGATTCCTCTATCTACCCTCTATTTTTATATTCCAAAAGTTTCCCCTCACTCTGTTTAAGCAAGCGGTTGCAATTTACCTATAAAAAATCAATTAGAATAGACAAAGCCATTCTTTCGTCTTCTCCCATCCAGACTATACTGTCGGTTGTGGAATCTCACCACATCAGCTTGCGCTCGCGGACTTATTTGGCTAAGATATTTTAGATTTATCTAGGCGTCGTAGTCGAAGATAATACTTAAAGTATATCGAGACAAGACAACGACGAGAAAGCTAAAATAGCTAGTCAAATTTACCGCCGGTCGGGAATTTCACCCTGCCCTGAAGACCCCTTTATGATAACAAAAAAAGCTTGCAAGCGCAAGCATTTTATCTAAGTGTTTATTTCAACTTATCTGTTTCGTAAGTGTGAACCAGTTCGAGGCCCGCAAAGTTTTGTTGACGAAGTGCCTCATAAACAATCATACAAACTGTATTTGAAACATTGAGACTACGAACATGCTCATCATTCATGGGAATGCGGAGAGCTTTTTCTGGATGCTCACGCATAAATTCCTCAGGCAAGCCCTTATCTTCTCTCCCAAAAAGAAAATAATGATCTCCTTCTGTCGTGAAATCTGCATCTGAATAGACTTTTTCTGCAAACTTGGAAATCAAGTAGAGCTGACCATCCATTTTTTCCATAAAATCAGCCAAACTATCATAAAAATGAATCTCAAGCTTGTCCCAATAATCTAGACCTGCTCGCTTCATCTTACGGTCATCGATAGGAAAGCCCATCGGTTTAATAATATGAAGGGGCGCATTCGTTGCTGCGCAGGTACGAGCAATATTACCCGTATTTTGTGGAATTTGGGGTTCAAATAATACAATGTGATTTGCCATGCCTTGATTCCTCTCACTAGTGCAAAAAAATAGCCACACTGCCCGGAGTCTAGCTCAGCAAACAGCGTGGTTAAGGCATCGTTAACTTACCTCACAACAGGTTTGAAGTAAATCAGCGAAACTACTGTTTTAGTATATCACTTTCAGCTTGATTGTCAATAGAAATGACTTGTTTTTTTCAATTTTTTTACAAACATATTTACATTAGTTAAAAATGTTTCTGTATTCATTAGAATTAGACGAAAATAGCTGATTTATATCTTAAATTTTGAACAAGGAAGATTATCAATAGGACAATTTCCCACCCTAATAATGAAAAGAGTCGGTTGCCGAGTGCATTTTATTCTAAAAAAGAGTATGATAGATATATATTGAAAAAGTAGGTTATATAACATGAAGATTATTCTTGTCGGAGGGGGGAAAGTTGGTTCTGCCCTTTGTCGTTCACTTGTCGCTGACAATCATGATGTTGTCTTAATTGAACAGAACGAAACCGTTCTTAATTACATGACAAGCCGTTTTGATATTATTGGAATTGCAGGTAATGGGGCTGACTTTGCCATGCTAGAAGCTGCCAATGTTCAAGACTGCGATATTTTCATCGCTATGACTCAATATGACGAGGTCAATATGGTCTCTGCTGTCTTAGCTAAAAAGATGGGGGCTAAAGAAACCATCGTCCGTGTCCGCAATCCTGAGTATTCCAACCCTTACTTTAAAGAAAAAAATATTCTCGGATTTTCTCTCATTGTCAATCCAGAACTCCTAGCGGCTCGTGCTATTGCTAACATCATCGACTTCCCAAATGCTCTTTCTGTTGAGCGTTTTGCAGGTGGCTTGGTTAGTTTGATGGAATTTGTTGTCCATAAGGATAGCAATATCTGTCAGATGTCTATCGCAGACTTCCGGAAAAAGTTTGGCAATGTGATTGTCTGTGCTATTGAGCGCGATCATAAACTGATGATCCCTAGTGGCGACCTTATTTTAGAAGATAAAGACCGTATCTTTGTAACAGGTCATCGTGTCGATATGATGCTTTTTCATAACTATGTCAAATCTCGTGTAGTTAAGAGTTTACTCATTATCGGTGCCGGCAAAATCGCCTACTACCTTGTTGGTATTTTGAAAGATAGCCGTATTGATACCAAGGTCATTGAACTCAATCCAGATCGCGCAGCATTTTTCAGTCAAAAATATCCAAAACTCTACATTGTACAAGGGGATGGGACTGCAAAAGATATTCTCCTAGAAGAAAGTGCCCAACACTACGATGCTGTCGCAACCCTTACTGGAGTTGACGAAGAAAACATTATTACATCTATGTTCTTGGATAGTGTTGGTGTTCAGAAAAACATCACTAAGGTCAATCGAACTAGTCTCCTAGAAATTATCCATGCACCTGAGTTTTCTAGTATCATCACACCAAAAACTATCGCTGTTGATACGATTATGCACTTTATCCATGGTCGTGCCAATGCCCAATATTCAGACCTTCAAGCCATGCACCACCTAGCAAATGGACAGGTTGAAACTCTTCAATTCCTTATCAAGGAAGCTAACAAGATGACTGGTAAACCTTTGTCTCAATTGAAACTCAAAAAAGATATTTTAATTGCTGCTATTATCCGCAATGGAAAAACAATCTTCCCAACTGGTGAAGATAGCCTTCAAGTCGGTGATAAGTTAGTTGTCATCACACTACTATCAAATATCACCAAGATCTATGATCTGTTAGAGAGGTAAGCTATGAATAGAAGTATGGTACGATTTCTTCTTGCAAAGCTACTCTTGATCGAGGCTGGTCTACTCTTAGTTCCAGTTAGCATTGCTCTTTATTATCGAGAATCGAGTCAAGTTTTTACAGCTCTTTTCTCTACCATCGGAATCCTTGTTGTTCTAGGTCTTCTGGGAATTATCAGTAAGCCTAAAAAACAGCGAATCTATGCAAAAGAAGGGATCTTAATTGTAGCTCTCTGTTGGATTCTCTGGTCATTCTTTGGTGCCCTTCCCTTTGTCTTTTCAGGACAAATTCCCAATATGATAGACGCCTTCTTTGAGATTAGTTCTGGCTTCACAACAACGGGAGCAACCATTTTAAATGATGTTTCTGTCTTAAGCCGTTCCCTTCTATTTTGGAGGAGTTTTACTCACCTTATCGGAGGGATGGGGGTGCTGGTTTTTGCTCTAGCTATTATGGACAATGCTAAAAATAGTCACCTAGAAGTTATGAAGGCTGAGGTTCCAGGACCAGTATTTGGCAAGGTTGTATCTAAGCTAAAAAATACAGCTCAAATCCTTTATATCCTATATCTCGCTATGTTCGCCCTCTTTGTGGTTATTTATTACCTTGCTGGGATGCCACTCTACGATAGTTTTGTCATCGCTATGGGTACTGCTGGTACAGGTGGCTTTACTGTTTATAATGATGGAATTGCCCACTATCACAGTTCTCTCATTACCTATCTGACAAGTATCGGGGTTTTGATGTTTGGTGTCAATTTCAACCTCTACTACTACCTCATGCTCCGTCGTATCAAGGAATTCTTTTTTGATGAAGAACTCCGAGCATATCTCTTGATTGTAGCCATATCAACTGGCTTAATCACGCTAAACACACTCCACCTCTATAGCGGAGTTTCTCAAAGCTTTGAGATGGCCTTCTTCCAAGTATCCAACATCATCACCACTACCGGTTTTGGATATGGAGATATCACGAACTGGCCTTTGTTTTCTCAATACATTTTGCTAATGTTGATGGCAATCGGTGGTTCTGCTGGCTCCACTGCAGGTGGTCTCAAGGTTATTCGCGGAGTCATCCTTTCTAAGATTGCTAAAAATCAAGTCTTGTCTACCATATCACCTCACCGTGTGTTAACCCTTCAGGTTAATCAAACGGTTATTGATAAGGATACCCAACACAAGATTCTGAAGTACTTTGTGGTTTATATCATGATTCTACTCAGTTTGATTTTCATCGTCAGTTTAGATACCAATAATTTAATGGTTGTCACGAGTGCTGTTTTCAGTTGTTTTAACAATATCGGTCCTATTTTAGGAACAACTGCAAGTTTCTCAATTTTTAGCCCATTTTCAAAACTTCTGCTATCATTTGCAATGATTGCAGGACGTCTTGAAATCTATCCAATCATACTGCTCTTTATGAAGCGCACTTGGTCTAAACGTTAGATCACCTATCTCCTCTCTTCAAGGAACCCTTGAAGGGGGATTTTTTAGTTTCAAAAGACAAGACAGCCCTAAAAATCGACAATTGGGAATTTAAGGACTTTTCTCTCCTATCTTTTAGCTATAATAAGAAAAAAATATAGGGGATACTTTATGGAAAAAGTCATAAAATCAATTCGACTACTCTTGTTCTTTGCCTTAATCCAACTGGCACTTTGTAGTTGTATCTTTTGGTCTGGAACCTCTCTGGCCCTCAAACAATCCTGTTTTTATTTTCTACTGGCTTTATTGGGCTTATCTGGGTCTTGTGCCTTTATGCATTATTTATCTAGTCACAACCTGAAAAGAGATAGACTGATTGATAGGAGTCGCTTTATCTTTTTATTTTATAGTATGATGATTGTGGTCAATCTCTGTGGAGTTGGGCTGGTTCTATCAGAGACTATCGTTACTGTCAACTTACTTCAAAAAGAAGCCGTGGAACTCATCCTCCCTTCCTTCTTTTTTCTCTTTGGAGTTGATCTCGTCACCTTTCTCCCCTTGAAAAAATGGAAAAGACTGCAAAAGAATGCCAGTAGTAAGGAAGTGAGATTTTCCATCATCATCATTTCCATTTTAATCTTCCTACGTAATCCAATCACCATTTTATCGATTGCTTTTTATATTGGTCTTGGTGCTCTATTTCTCAGTTTTTTATTCCCCAAAAATTTGAGACAGGAGGTATCATTCTACAGTCATTTGATTCGGGATATTCTATTTGTCGTCTGTACGTTCCTCTTATGGTAACAAATAGAATCCTTGCAATAATTATGGTATAATTAATAAAAATTTTTTAGGCCCTGTTGTAAAATGAAGTGCAACACAAAAGACATGTTCATCTGATATACTAGAGTTGCAAAAAACAGTATAGA
>NZ_JAHZPU010000023.1 GCF_019929575.1 Streptococcus infantis | reverse complement strand
CGTCAGCTTCACCTTGCCGTACTCAAGTACAGCCTGCGGCTAGCTTCCTAGTTTGCTCTTTGATTTTCATTGAGTATCAGTTCTTTAGTCCAAGATAACAGAAAAGTGGGGATTCCTCCGCCACTTTTACTTTTTAATCTTCAATTTCGATTTCAAGATCATCGCCAAGGTCAAGAGTCACTTCTTGATTAGCTACTTCTGATTCCGCAGGTGCAACTTTTTCATCAGCTACTGCATCATCTTCAATCAAGCCAAACTTGACACGAACTTGGTGGTCAATCTCATCAAAGACTTCTGGGTGATCTGCCAAGTATTTCTTAGCATTTTCAGAACCTTGACCGATCTTTTCGTCTTTGTAAGAATACCATGCTCCTGCTTTCTTGATGATGTCAAGATCACTTGCAATCTTCAAAAGCTCACCAGTTCTTGAAATTCCTTCACCATACATGATTTCAACAAAGGCTTCTTTAAATGGTGGAGCCACCTTATTTTTAACAACCTTAATCTTGGTTTCCTTACCTACGCTCGTATCTTTTTGATCACCAGTTCCCTTGATTTGTGTGCTTCCACGAACATCCAAACGGACAGAAGCGTAGAATTTAAGGGCACGTCCACCAGGAGTTGTCTCTGGATTACCAAACATAACTCCTACTTTTTCACGCAATTGGTTAATGAAGATAGCGATTGTCTTAGTCTTATTAATAGAAGCTCCGAGTTTACGCATAGCCTGGCTCATCATACGAGCTTGAAGACCAACGTGGCTATCTCCGATATCTCCATCGATTTCTGCACGAGGTACAAGGGCAGCAACTGAGTCGATAACAACAAGATCAACTGCACCTGAGTCAATCAATTTCCCAGCAATTTCAAGACCTTGCTCACCTGAATCTGGTTGTGACAAGAGCAATTCATCGATATTAACACCAAGCGCTGCTGCATAGGCTGGATCAAGAGCGTGCTCCGCATCGATAAAGGCAGCAATTCCGCCTTCTTTTTGCGCTTGCGCTACCGCATGAAGGGCAACCGTTGTCTTACCTGATGATTCTGGCCCGTAGATTTCGATGATACGTCCCTTTGGATAACCACCTGATCCGAGTGCGATATCAAGAGCCAAAGAACCTGAGCTCATCACTTGGACCTTTTGCTCTGCACGTTCACCCAAGCGCATGATTGATCCCTTACCGAAATCTTTTTCAATCAATTTAAGGGCATCGTTTAGGGCTTTTTCACGATCAGCACCAAATTTTTTGCCAATTTCGTCTAATTTTTTTGTTGGTTTTTTCGCCATTATATTCTCCTGTATTCTAATAGTCCTTAGACCTTCTTCTATTATAACAAATCTCCAGCACTTAATAAAGCTTTGCGAACTAGGTTAAAGGCATGTAAGACTGCAATTTCTCGCACATCTGCACGACTTCCACCTGCGATATTGGCCTGGATAACTTCTGTCCCCGAAACTTGCGCCAAAGCGATAAAGACGGTACCTGCTGGATGTCCTTCTAGACTATCTGGTCCAGCCACTCCTGTCAAACTAATTCCAAAATCTGACTGGGTCTTGATTCGTGCCTGTTCAGCCATTTTTTCAGCAGTAAAGGCTGAGACGACTCCGTGTTTTTCCAATTCAGCATGTGGAATATCAAGCATCTTAGCTTTTTCTTCAAGGCTATAGGTCACAAAACCACCTTTAAAGATAGCAGATACACCTGAGAAATCAGCCAAAGTAGCTTGAAAAAGACCTGCAGTCAAGCTTTCTGCTGCAGTGATAGTTTTCTTTTGCTTTTTCAACTCTTCTACTACCAGGCTAGCCAAGCTGGTTTCTTCCCCATAGCCATAGCAAATTTCTCGAAGTGAAACACCCTCAAAAGTTTCTCTTTCAAGGATTTTTTGTTCTAAAGTATCTAGAACACGATCCGCTTCTTCTTGACTCTTAGCCTTGGTCGATAAGCGAAGCGTCACTTCCCCAGTTTTAGCATAAGGTGCCAAGGTGGGATCCGTCTGCTGGTCAATCAAATCTGATAGAATGGTCACTAGCTGGCTCTCACCAATGCCAAAGAAACGAAGCACACGTGAATAGAGCTTAGATCCCGTTGTCAATCTTGGAAGCAACTCATTTAAGACCATAGGTTTCAATTCACTTGGAGGTCCTGGTAGAACGACGTAGGTTACCCCAGCCACCTCGATCATGCCACCGACTGCCAGTCCTGTTTCGTTTGGTAATGGAGTTGAACCTTGAACGATTTGAGCCTGGCGTTCATTATTTGGAGTTCTAGCATAGTCTGGTCGATGAGCAAAAAAGTCATCTAGCTTAGCCTGAGCCTGAGGATCAAAAGTCAAGTCACGTCCTAAAAATTGAGCCAAAGTTTGCTTGGTCAAATCATCTTCCGTTGGCCCCAAGCCACCTGTTAAAATAACTAGACTACTGCGATTCTGAGCAATTTCTAACAAGGATAAGAGACGAGCCTCGTTATCTCCTACAGCTGTCTGAAAATAGACATCTACACCGATTTCAGCCAACTTTTCAGACAAGAATTGCGCATTGGTATTGACAATTTGGCCTGTCAAAATCTCTGTTCCAACAGCTATAATTTCTGCTTTCATTTTTTCCTCCTACTTACCTATTCGGATTTCTTTGAAAAAATCGCAGGATAATTCCTACGATTTGACCAATAGTTTCCTATTATTCTAACTCTTCTACTGCAACACTAGTAGATTGAGGCAACTGACCCTGACCATAAAGATTCTCATACAAGACTACGTTAGTCTCCAAATTCGTAACCTCTGGTTGCCCGAGCGAACGGCGTAAAAGATTTTGCATCTCTAACATATGCTCAGATGTCACGATTTGGTAAGATGTCCCTTGAAGCATTGCATCCTCTCCACGCAATTGTTGAGACTCAATATTCTTAAACGAATCTTGATAACCCATCAACTGAGGAATCGTTGTTGTTGTAATCTCGATATTTGTCTGCATATTGTCACTAAGAGCCTTCAGAATCTCTTGATAGTGACTCACACTGTTCAGACTAAGAATCTTCTCAACAACTTTTTGAATCACTTCACGCTGACGTTTTTGACGACCATAGTCTCCTTCTGGATCCTGATAACGCATACGTGAATAAACAAGGGCTTCTTCACCATTTAGCTTCTGTTCACCAACACCGATAGAAATTGTATTAAATGGTTCCTGATCTTGGATAGAGATTGGGAAACCTAGAGTGTTGTTCACTGTAATTCCACCTACTGCATCAACCATTCTTTGAAGTCCATGCATGTTGACCATCACATATCTGTCGATATGGATATTCATCATTTTTTGAATCGTTGAAATAGACAACTCTGCTCCACCATTGGCGTAGGCAGCATTGAGTTTAGCCTCCGTTACACTACCATCTGGTTGCTGAATTTGTGTGAGAATATCGCGCTCCAAACTCATCATGACTGTCTTCTTTGTTTTAGGATTCACTGTCACCAAGATCATTGAATCACTATTACCAGCCCATGGATCTGTACGTTCAACATTCCCTGTGTCCACTCCCATAAGCAAAATCGTCAGAGGTTCAGTCGCTTCAATGACCTTGGTTTCTTCTCCAATTTTTTTATAGGTTTTAGCCAAAGTCTGCGTACTCTGTTGGTAGATCGTATAGGCATAAGCTCCCACACCAAGTACTGTCACAAGAACAAAGCCTAAAAACATTCCGATTATCTTTTTTGCCATACTCTTATTCGTCTATCAGTTGACCCATTAGGTAAACATCTAGAAACTCTCCTCCTTCTATACAAGCACCACGTTCCTGTAATCCTTCTATGTTAAAGCCCATTTTTTCATACAGATGCACCGCAGCAAGATTTCTTTTTTGAACTGTCAATTGTAAACGTCGAATACTACCACTTGATTTGGCCCATTCAATAATTTCTTCCATCAAGATACTACCGAGACCATTTCCCCAGTAAGCTTTTTTTATTCCTAAAAAGACATCTCCAATATGACGGACTCGCGGACGTTGATCAGCTGTTGTATTGATGATTCCTACTAACTCATCATTCAAAAAAGCGAGTAGGGTAATTTGATTATCCGACTGGGCCTGCTTATCCAAAAAATGTTGCATTTCAGACTCACTCATTGCAATCCCATTTTCATCCAGACTGGTAAAACTAGTCTCTTGACCAATTTGATCTAAGAGAGCAATGACCACTGAAGCATCCTGGGCTTCCGCTTCACGGATTAAAAGATCATACTCCATCCGTCAATCCTTTCAAAAGTTCTGTCGCTCTTTGGCCATGAGCATGAAAGACGATTTCTCGGCCCTCATCTTTTTTAAGGATTTCTAACTCCAGATAATCTGATGGAAGATTTTCCCCCAATAGATGTCCCCACTCAATAACCGTTACACCTGAACCAAAAAGGAATTCATCCAAGTCGATAGAATCTGCATCCCCTTCGATGCGATAAACATCTAAGTGATACAAGGGTAGACGTCCTTCATATTCTCTAACAATGGTATAAGTAGGACTCTTAATCATTTGATGAATGCCTAATCCCTTAGCTAGACCCGTTGTTAGCGTTGTTTTCCCAGCACCTAATTCACCAGTCAAAATCAACACATCATTTTTTTCTAACAAGTGCCCTAGGTCTTCCCCAAGTGCAATCAACTCATCTTCATTTTTTGTGTACATGTAATTATTATACCAAAAAGTTTTATTTTGTGATATTTCCATCAACAAAAAAAGAGGAGACTCCCCTCTTTTTTTAGTTTTTGTCATTAGTTAAGAGCCATACTGATGTAGTTCAAGATAAACAAGGCATCCAAAATCCAAATCATGACATGCACATCTTTCACTTGACCTTTGACAACCTTCGTCAAAGTATAAGTTAAGAAACCAACAGCAATCCCTTGTGTGATTGAGTAGCTGAATCCCATAAAGATAGATGTGAAGAAAGCTGGAACAGCTTCAGCCATATCATCCCAAGGAATATTTTTCAAGTTAGAAAGCATCATAATTCCGACGATGATCAAAATTGGTGCAGTTGCAGCTGTTGGAACAATTGCTAGAAGTGGGCTAAAGAAGCTTGATAGGGCAAAACAGATGGCAACAACCAAAGCTGTCAAACCAGTACGTCCACCAGCACCGATACCCGCTGCAGACTCAACATAAGTTGTAACGTTTGAAGTACCTGCAATAGCACCTACTGAAGTTGCCACCAAGTCAGAGTAAAGAGCCTTATCCAATTTAGCTGACTCATGGTTTTCACCACTTGTTGCAATGATACCAACTTTTTCACCAGTACCGATAAGAGTACCGATAGTATCAAAAATATCTGTCAATGAGAAAGCAAGAATGGCCATCAAGGTTTCTGGCAAACGAGAAGTGTTTGAAATCAGAGATCCCAATCCTTCTGAACCAAGAGCAGCACCAAACAAAGTTCCTAGGTCGTTAACTGCTGATGAAAGATTATTGCTTGCAAAGTCAATGCTAGACAAATCAACAAGACCAACAGCAATCGCAAGAACTGTTGTTGTCAAAATAGAAAGGATGATACCGCCTTTGATACCTTTAACAACGAAGAAGATAGTAATAGCAAGACCTGCAAGAGCTACTAAAACAGCTGGAGTGTTGAAGTCTACCAATCCTGGGACAGCTGCTGAGTTTGCAGTAAGTGCCGCTTGAGCCTTATCTGCTCCTTCACCTGCTACTGTATAAGTACCTGGGTCAATCGAGAATTTCAAGAGACCAGCATTCTTAATCCCAACATAGGCAAGGAAAACACCAATACCAGCTGAAATGGCTGAACGAAGAGTTGCAGGAATAGACTCAATGATCATTTTACGAACATTGGTCAATGTAATAATCAACGAAATAATCCCACAGATAAAGACCATTCCAAGAGCTTCTTTCCAAGTATAGCCCATCCCAAATACAACTGTAAATGTGAAAAAGGCATTTAGTCCCATACCTGGTGCTTGGGCATATGGCAAGTTAGCATAGAAAGCCATCATTAAAGTTCCCACAACAGAACCAATGATTGTCGCCAAGAACACACCTTGAACAGGCATTCCTGTTTGTGAGAGCATTTGAGGGTTTACAAAGAGAATATAACTCATTGCAAAGAAAGTTGTTAAACCAGCAAGAACCTCTGTACGGACATCTGTCCCGTGCTCTTTTAGTTTAAATAGTTTGTCCATTTTTAATCTCCTTTGTCATTTTACGAACAATACTACTATTATATCACTAATCATTCACATTTTCAAGCTGTTTTTCCTATTTTTAAAAATTCTTACGAGATATTATTCTTTCTATTCTCGCTTATAGTCAGCTTTTCTTTCAGCTTTTTGATATAATAGGAAACATCTTATCTGAACTAAATTCGGGAGGATTTTATGACTAAAAAAATGATTGCCGTGGACTTAGACGGTACCTTACTTAATGGAGAAAGCAAACTCTCTGACTTTACAAAAGAAACCATTAAAAAAATTTCTAAGAAAGGCCACCATGTGGTTATCGCAACCGGTCGCCCATATCGTATGGCCAAAGATTTTTATGACCAACTTGAACTTGAGACTCCTATGATTAACTTCAACGGTTCGCTCACTCACCTACCTGGTAGGGCTTGGAAACATGAAAAATGCCTTACTGTGGACAAAAAATATCTCTTGGATATCGTGAAACGAAAAGAGGAGATTGAAGCAGACTTTATCGCAGGTGAATACCGTAAAAAGTTTTACATTACAGCACCAGACAAGGAAATTGCAGATCCTAAATTGTTTGGTGTTGAAAATTTTCGCCCTGAAAATCAATTCAAGTCTGACTTAGTGACTAAGGGGCCTAACTGTATTTTATTACAAACTAGGGCAGACGATAAATATGCACTAGCAGAAGAGATGACTAGCTTTTACAAGCATCAGCTTAATATCAATACTTGGGGTGGTCCTTTAAACATCCTCGAATGCGCACCCAAAGGTGTTCACAAGGCCTTTGCCCTTGAATACCTTCTAAATGTCATGAATATAGACAGACAGAACCTGATTGCCTTTGGTGACGAACACAATGACCAAGAAATGCTCTCCTTTGCAGGTAGAGGATATGCCATGAAAAATGCTAATCCCGCTCTACTTTCTTTCGCAGATGAACAGTTGCCACTGACCAACGAAGAAGATGGAGTTGCTCACTTTTTACAAGAAAGATTTCTTTAATTTCACTCATTCTATACTTTTTTGGTGGACTTTATCCACCTTAAAAGTATGGAATTTTTTTGTATTCAAAGTCAACGAGAAAAGGATTTGAACCTTTTTATCCAGATTCAAATCCCTACAAATGATGTCTATTTCTTTAAAACGATACGATCCGAAACCTCACGGTCCATGTCATCGATAATAATCTGGTTCTCTTCTGCCACATAAATCTTGATATCATCTCCAATAAAGACTCTCTGACTTTCTGGTTCGAAGGTTACCTTCTTCACTTCTTGATCTCCGTCCGCTTCAACTTCTGTCCATGTTCCAGTATTTCCAGTAACTACAAGAGTAATGCTATCACCCTCGTCTTGCCCCTTATAGGTCCCATCTATCTTAGTAGCTGTGTCAGCCGTTGAACTGGTAGTAGAACTAGAAGCGCTGGTTTCTGATACTTGACTAGTGCTCACTTCAGAACTAGTACTTGCTTGGGATGAAGATGCCGGCTTCGTTGTTGACGAACAAGCAGCTAAGAGACTAAGACTTGCCACAGTAGCAAGAGACAGTGTAAATTTTTTTAGTGACATAATATCTCCTTTCTTTCTGGAGCTAAAGGCAGAAAAACTGCAGAACCATTCCACCTATACTATATCAAACAAAGGAAATAAGGTCAATCAACCAACTATATTTTTATAAGGTAGGCACGAACTTCAGATATAAAATAGAGGGAACCTGTCACAAAAAGCAAGTTCTTCTCCCCTGCAGAAGCTTCAAAGTCATCTATAAAATCTCGATATGAGGAAACTCTATGATAGTCACTCAAATCTTGGTCGTCCAAGGAATCCTGATAGTCAAAACTCGTCACATAGAGAGCTGTATCAGGTAAATAATCTGTCAAATAAGTAAGCATTCCACTATAATCTTTTCTCTTCAAAGCACCAAAAAGGATTTGTGGATGATAACCTTGCTGGATTTTCTCCTGAACAAATTCAACCAATCGCTCTAAAGCCGGTAGATTATGGGCGCCATCTAGATAAATGTGCTCTGTAATAGCTTCTAGACGCCCCGCCCAGTTAGTTGTTTTCAAGGCACGCCGGATGGCTTCTTGATTGACCACCTCACCTCTCTGATTCATAAATAACAGAAATGCTTGCAAGGCAAGGGCAGCGTTCTCCTCTTGATAAGCTCCTTCTAAACCTAGTTTTAATTGGTTCAAGTCCACTAGAGAAGAAGAAAAATGTCCAGATTTGAAAGAAAAATCTCGGTCAGCTTGGTAGAGAGTTACATCCAAATCATTGGCAGTCCTTTGACAAACAACCTGTGCTTCCGGTGTTAAGTTGGAAATAACAGCTGACTTACCTGGTTTAAAAATACCTGCTTTCTGTTCAGCGATTTCTTCCAAACTATTGCCCAAGGTCTCCTGGTGGTCGCGGCCGATCGATGTAATAAGTGAGATTTCTCCAGTTACCACATTAGTCGTGTCCAGTAAGCCACCAATTCCAACTTCTAATAGAACTAGATCCACCTCTTGTTCTTTAAAATAAAGCAAAGCAATCACGGTTAACAACTCAAAAAAAGACAATTGGTCATGTGTTTCTAAAAGTCTTTGCTCCATTTTCTTAACTTGATTTGCCAAACGGATAAAGTCTGCGTCCGATATCGGTTGACCATTGATACAAATCCGATCATGGATGCTAACAATGTGGGGCGAAGTAAAGATTCCAACCTTCTTGCCATGAGAAACAAAGAGTTCCCTCATAAAGGCAATGGTTGACCCCTTTCCATTTGTCCCTGTCACATGGATAATAGGATAGGTTTGCTCAGGATTTCCCAGTAAGTTTACCGCTCTCTGCATCCGCCCCAAACCTGATCTAAAATTCAAACCGATTCGACTATGAAGCCATTCTTCAACTTCAAACATATGTATCTCCTTAATAAAAAAGGCGATAGGACAGAAATCGATTGACGAATTCTCGATTTCGTAGTCCCAGCCCCGCGAGGCTTCAACAATTCATTTGATTGTTGAAGGTTGCGGATAGAAAAAATGAAATTTTCACCAAAAAGTACAATCAGCTACTGTGTCAACATTTGATGACTAATAAAAAGTGAGGTTGGGATTTTTATCCCAACCTCTTACCTAATTAGCTAATCCCTAGCTAGATTTTATTTCCATATGAACTAAAAATGTTCCCCGGACTTACCAACTCTCTCTTATTTCAAGGAGCTGGGCTGATACAGTCTACCAGACTACCTGCGTTTCTAATTTCTAGCGCAGGGCTAAAAACGTCCACTGGACGTTTTTACTCCTCCATAAAGCTGTTGAAGACTTCTTCAATCATGTTCCATTCATCTTCTGAATCTTCAGGGATTGGTTGCAATTCGCCTTCTGTTCCATCTTCATTTTCGATGAATGAGTATGCTTGGATTTCGACTTCGCCGTTTTCATCTTCTTCTGCGTTAACTGGTACAAGAAGAACATAGTTTTTACCAAATTCTTCTTTTCCGTCAATAGTCAAAAGGATTTCAAACAAGGTTTCATTTCCCTGCTCATCAACAAGTGTAATTAATTCACGTTCTTCGTGATCATGGTTGTGATTGTGTGACATATTTTCTCCTCTGTCTTAAAATTTTCTATCTAAATAATTTTGCAAAATCAATTGAGCGGCTAGTTTATCAATAACTTTTTTACGCTTATTGCGACTAATATCTGCTTGCTCAATCAACATACGCTCTGCAGCAACCGTAGTTAGGCGTTCATCTTGATACTCTACTGGTAGACCAAAGAGTTCTTCTAGTTTGGCTCCATAGGCTTGACTAGCTTCCACGCGCGGTCCACTGGTATTGTTCATGTTTTTAGGCAAACCAACAACAAAACGGTCTACCTTATAGGTATCAACGAGCTCCTTGAGGCGTTCAAAACCGAACTCTCCTTGTTCTTCATTGATTTGAATAATTTCAAGCCCTTGTGCCGTAAAGCCTAACGGATCGCTAATTGCCACTCCTACCGTTTTGGAACCAACGTCCAATCCCATAATTCTCATAGATTATAGATCGACTCCTTGTCCTTTAAGGTAGTAGCGAACCAATTCTTCAACGATTTCATCTCGCTCATACTTACGGATTTGATTTCGTGCATTGTTATAACGAGGAACGTAAGCTGGGTCTCCACTGAGAACATAGCCCACGATCTGATTAATAGGGTTATAGCCCTTTTCGTTCAAGGAAGCATAGACATCTGTCAATGTTTCGCTGATCTCTTTTTTATTGGAATCATCCAATTTAAAACGTACGGTTTCTTCAGTAAATCCCATTCTAACACCCTCTTTCCTTAGAATAGTACTATTATAGCACATTCACGGTCGTTCTACAAATCACACAGTCTGATTCTGCTGATTTTCTATGACTTTTTACTGGATTGTTGCCCCATTTGCAACACGATTAGCAATATAGTCCTCTGGTTCGTTTTTCAATAGGTTTTCCAGTCCAACATTCTTCAAGTATTCGTTTTCGCTGGCTTTTTTGAGATCCAGTGTTTGGAAATCATAGCTTGTCTTAGTTTCCATTTCTTTCTCATTTAAAAGAGTCGTTTCAATGGTAAATCCTGAAATTTTTCGAGCTGCTTGAACTGTTTCATCCTTATCTTCAGCCTCTTTTAAAGCTTTTTTGGTTTCTTCTAAACCTTGCTCAGCAATAAACTGCTTTAGATCATCTGTGACTGGACGTTTCTGAATAATGGTTAAACTCAAGAATTGCTTACCTTTGTATGTAACTATTTGGGTCTGTTGATTCCCATTTTCATCAACAGGCAAAATAATCGTCTTGGTAACCACTGTATTATTAGTTGCATTTTCTAGGATGGGTAAGGTTGATTGAAGAGCTTCCTGCGTACTTTCAGTCGTAGACTCTGTAGACTCTTTTTTTTGTCCACACCCCACCAACATAAACAAAGCAACGAACATTCCGATTACTAACTTTTTCATAAATCTTCACCTTTTAAAATTGATAAATATTAGAGAAGGCCAGGAGTCACTCCCAGCCTTGATGTTTTATAGAGCCGCACGTAAACGCGCTTCTGCATTTTCCACATTACGAACAGAGCGTGGCAAAAAGGCACGGATATCGTCTTCCTTATAGCCGACTTGTAGGCGTTTCTCATCTACAAGAATCGGACTTTTCAAGATACGTGGTGTTTCCATAATTAAGTTGAGAACTTCATTCACACTCAAATCTTCGATATCAACACCAAGGGCCTTTGCATAACGATTTTTCGATGATACGATACTTGCAATTCCATTGTCTGTTTTTGTCAAAATATCAAGTAGTTCTTCTCTCGAAATTCCTTCCTTACCGAGGTTTTGTTCTTTATAACTTAACTGGTGGGCATTGAGCCAGGTCTTCGCTTTTTTACAGCTAGTACAACTTGAGACTGTATAAATTTTGATCATGTACCTACCCCTTTCGCTACATGTTACTATCAGTTTAAACTATTATACCATAAAAAACATCGGACTTGCGACCTATTTTAAAAAAATTTTAACTTTTTTGGCAATTTTTGAACTTTTTTCTTGACAAAAGACGAACTATAACCATTCTTTATACTTCTTAATGTAAAATTTCTTAATAACTGTGACGCTAAACATATACAAGAAAATAATACAGATTAAAAACAAGAAGTAAGGAAGTCCTAACGGTGCTAGACGAAGTATATTTACTAGTGGTCCATAAGGTAGACTGGTTACGAAAAAGGCTGCAACCAGAGTCATCAAAATCACAAGCCAAGCTGGTCTGCTTTGTACAAAAGGAACTTTTGCTGTACGAAGCATATGGATGACCATGGTTTGAGACCACATAGATTCTATGAACCATCCTGTCTGAAACAAGATAATAAACTGAAGGGCAGATTCAGATCCGTGAATATAATGGTGACCTGTAATCATAGGAACAATGATAAGGTAGAGGAAGATAAAGGTTAAAATATCAAAGACAGATGAGATCGGGCCCATCCAGACCATAAATCGCGTAATGGATTTTGCTTCCCATGTATGGGGTTGTTTGAGGAAGTCTTGATCCACATTATCAAACGGCAAAGCCACACAGGACAAATCATAAACTAGATTTAGGACGATTAGATGTACAGGAGCCATTGGTAGAAATGGTAAGAAGATACTCGCAACAAGGAGTGAGAAGATATTCCCAAAGTTTGAACTGACGGTCATCTTAATGTACTTGGTCATGTTGGCATAGACCTTACGTCCTTCCACGATACCCGTTTCAAGAACCATGAGATCCTTATCTAGCAAAATAACATCCGCTGTTTCTTTGGCAATATCGACTGCAGTATCAACAGAAATACCCACATCTGCAACCTTCATGGAAGGAGCATCGTTGATACCATCTCCCATATAACCAACACCATGACCATTTCTCTTTAACTGTAGAATGATACGAGCTTTTTGGTCAGGAGACAATTTAGCAAATACTGTCACTCTTTCAACCGCTTCAGCCAATTCTTGATCTGTCATTTTGTCGACATCAGATCCCAAGAGCATATGTTCAACGTCCAAACCAACCTTTTCACAGATGGCTTGAGTTACTTTTTCGTTATCCCCAGTTAAAATTTTTGTGCTGACACCATGTTCAAGCAAAGCCTGAATAGCTGGTGCTGCTGACGGTTTTGGTGGATCCAAGAAGGCAAGGTAACCAGTAAGAATCATGTCACTCTCATCAGTCACAGCATAGGCATAATCTTCTCGTAGATCTGACTTGTAGCCAACACCTAACACACGCAAACCTTGACGGTTTAATTGACCAACTTCTGCTAGTACCTCTTGGCGAATGTCTTCGGTTAGGGGAATGATTTCTCCGTGGTATTCCACATGTGTCGAAATAGTTAACATTTCTTCCAAAGCGCCTTTGGTCACCATACTAACAACATTGCTGTCATCTTTGACGATAACACTCATACGTCTACGTTCAAAATCAAATGGTAGTTCGTCGATTTTTTGGAAGCTGGTGTCTAGATTTTGTAGGATAACATGTTCCTTGGCTTCTTTTTCAGTTCTACTGATGATAGCACGGTCCATCAAGTTCTTCAAACCTGTTTGAAAATGTGAATTTAGATAAGCTCTTCTTAAGACTGCCATATCCAAATCGCCATGTATATCCAAAGGATACTCTAAAACAATCTCATCTTGCGTTAAAGTTCCAGTTTTATCCGTACATAGGATATCGATTGCTCCTAAGTCCTGGATGGCATTGAGTTTTTTAATGACGACCTTTTCTTTGGCCATGATGATAGAACCTTTTGCCAAGCTAGCTGTAATAATCATGGGAAGCATTTCTGGTGTAAGTCCGACACCCACGCTCAAGGCAAACACTCCAGCCTCTAGCCAGTCTCCATCGGTCAAACCATTTGCGAAAAACACGATTGGAACCATGACAAGCATCAAGCGGATCAAGAGCCAGGAAATGCTGTTCATTTCACGTTCAAAAGAAGTTGGTTCATCATAGGTATTAAGAGTTTGCTCGATGGCTCCCATCATGGTGTCATCACCAACCGCTAGAACCATAGCCGTAGCACTTCCTGAGATAACGTTTGTTCCCATAAAGGCCAAGGATTCTGCTTCTAAAAGGCTATCTATATTTTGACTAGTGGCTTTATTTAAAGCTAGCTTTTCAACTGCATCACTTTCTCCAGTCAAACCTGATTGTTGAACGAAAAAGTCACGGGATTCAAATAAGATAACATCGGCTGGAATCATGTCTCCCGCACTCAATTTCACGAGATCTCCCACAACCAACTCATCGATTGGCAACTCTTGTTCAAGATCATCACGAATGACGGTTGCCGTATTGACAATCATTTTTGAAAGGTTGGTTGTTGCCTTATCGCTTCGCAACTCTTGGACAAAACGAATCCCTCCTGAAATCAATACCAAGACAACGATAATGATAGAGGTCGTTGGGTCCTCTTGACCAGGTTTGGCAAGCCAAACGTTTGTAACGAGAGAAATAAAGGCAATCACAAGCAAAATGATTGTGAAAGGATTGATAATGGACTCATAAATCTTTTTAAAGATGGAATCCTCTTGACCTTTTGTGATGGTGTTTTCACCATATAGGTCACGGTTTTCTTCGACTTGTTCTTGGTCTAAGCCTTTTAGACTTGTATGGTAAAAAGCTAGACTATCTTTTAATGGAGTTTGAATAGCTGCTGCTAGTCTTTCTTTTGTAGTTTTCATTGGTTTCTCCTATCTGTATGAATGATAATTTCATACTCAATGAAAATCAAAGAGCAAACTAGGAAACTAGCCGCAGGTTGCTCAAAACACCGTTTTGAGGTTGTGGATAGAACTGACGAAGTCAGTAACACATATACGGCAAGGCGACGTTGACGTGGTTTGAATTTGATTTTCGAAGAGTATCATACACAGGAACCAATCACTTTATAAGGACAGAACGACACAAATCAGCGATTGGCTGTGTATGTGCGGTTCTGGATGATCGTCAATTTGCATCGTTTGTCTCCTTCCTTTGTGCTAAAACAGCAGAAAGTCCTGCCATAAAATGGCAGGACAAAAAACTCATTATCTGTTTTCCTTCAAGCTTTAACTCCATAGGGCAATGTAATGAGCTTAGTCTTGACCTTCGCGACCAGGACTGTTGACCAACGAGTAGTGTCTCCACTGCTTTGCGGTAGTCATCCGTATCCCTATGGTAGCCTCACCTACCGTTTTCGCCTTTCAGTATAAACCTTTAAAATATAAAAGTCAACGATTTATCTCATTTTTCTTAGATAACAATCAATTCTTTTGGAGCAAGGGTCAACAACTCACAACCGTTATCTGTAATCAGGATATCATCTTCGATACGAACTCCGTATTTACCTTCGATATAGATACCAGGTTCATCAGTCAAGACCATACCAGTTTTAATGACTTCTTTTGAAGTTTGACTAAAGTAAGGTTCTTCGTGGATATCAAGTCCGATACCGTGTCCGATACCGTGTGTAAAGTATTCTCCATAGCCCGCTTCCACAATGATATCACGAGGAATCTTGTCAAAGTCACGGAAACCTAAGCCAGCCTTAGCTTGGTCAATCAATGCTTGGTTAGCCTTTAAAACAGTGTTGTAAATTTCTTCTTGCTCCTCACTAACATGACCTAGGTAAACAGTTCGTGTCATGTCACTCACATAGTGATCATAAAGACAACCGAAGTCCATAGTGATAGCTTCGCCTAGTTCTACTGGCTTATGCATAGGATGAGCGTGGGGTTTAGAAGAGTTGATGCCACTCGCTAAGATTGTGTCAAAAGACAAATCTGCCGCTCCCAACTTACGCATACGGAAATCAAGGAAGTTGGCAATTTCAATCTCTGTCTTACCTGGCTTGATAAAGTCAAGAGCATCATGGAAAGCTTGGTCTGAGATGGAACAAGCCTTGCGAATAGTCGCAATTTCTGTCTCATCCTTAATCATGCGAAGGGCTTCAACAAACTGAGATTGAGGAAGTAATTCCAAACCTTCAAAGGCGGTTTGCATGCGATGGTAATAAGAAACTGAGATCTCATCTTCAAACCCGATACGAGAAAGCCCCATATCTTTTGCAATCTTTGCGATAGTAGCTAACTCATCACGCTCTGCAAAAATCTCAAAACCAGTTACTTCTTGCTTAGCAGCGATGATATAGCGGGCATCTGTCACCAAGACCTGACGGTCACGGCTGATGAAGACTGTCCCATTTGAACCCCAAAATCCTGTCAAATAGTAGACATTTTTAAGGTTATTGATAATGATTCCATCTAGTTCTTTTTCTTGCATCTTATCTAAAAATGCTTGCACACGTTTATTCATGATGTAACTTTCCTTTCAAATACTGTCCTGTATAGCTAGCTTCATTGGCAGCTACTTCCTCTGGTGTTCCTGTTGCGATAATAGTACCACCGCCAACACCACCTTCTGGTCCTAGGTCGATAATATGATCTGCTGTTTTGATAACATCTAGATTGTGCTCAATGACGAGAACTGTATTGCCATCATCGACAAAGCGAGACAAAACGGTGAGTAGTCGAGCGATGTCCTCAGTATGCAAACCAGTTGTCGGTTCATCTAAAATGTAGAAAGACTTCCCTGTTGAGCGCTTGTGGAGTTCACTAGCCAGCTTCATACGCTGGGCCTCCCCTCCAGAAAGTGTCGTAGCTGGTTGTCCCAAGGTCACATAACCTAGACCAACATCTTTGATGGTCTGGAGTTTGCGTTGAATTTTCGGAATATGTTGGAAAAATTCTACTGCGTCATTGACCGTCATATCCAAGACTTGCGAGATATTCTTTTCCTTGTAGTGAACTTCTAGCGTTTCACTGTTGTAGCGAGTCCCATGACAGACTTCGCAGGCTACGTAAACATCTGGCAAGAAGTGCATCTCAATCTTGATAATCCCGTCACCCGAGCAAGCTTCACAGCGACCGCCCTTGACGTTGAAACTGAAACGCCCCTTCTTATAGCCACGAATCTTGGCTTCATTTGTCTGAGAAAAGAGGTCTCGAATGTCATCAAAGACACCTGTATAGGTCGCAGGGTTGGACCTCGGTGTTCGTCCAATTGGACTCTGGTCAATATCTATCAGACGGTCGATATGTTCGATTCCTGTAATCGTCTTAAACTTACCAGGTTTGTCTGAATTGCGATTGAATTTTTGAGCAATGGCTTTTTTGAGAATACTGTTAACGAGGGTCGACTTCCCTGAGCCAGAGACACCTGTCACCGCAATGAATTTTCCGAGTGGGAAGCGAGCGGTGATGTTTTGCAAGTTGTTCTCACGCGCTCCTGTCACTTCAATAAAGCGTCCATTCCCAACACGGCGTTCCGTCGGTACTGGAATTGCACGTTTACCTGACAGATACTGTCCTGTAATGGATTTGCTGTTGCGAGCTACCTGCTTAGGCGTTCCTGCAGCAACAATTTCTCCACCAAAGACCCCTGCTCCAGGACCGACGTCAATCAGATAATCGGCTTCTCGCATGGTGTCTTCATCGTGTTCTACCACGATGAGAGTGTTACCCAAATCGCGCATTTTTTTCAGACTGGCAATCAAACGATCATTGTCCCTCTGGTGAAGACCGATTGACGGCTCGTCCAGGATATAAAGGACACCTGAGAGATTGGAACCAATCTGAGTCGCCAAACGAATACGTTGACTCTCCCCTCCTGATAATGTTCCTGCTGAACGAGAAAGCGTCAGATAGTTAAGGCCCACGTTATTGAGGAAGGTCAAGCGATCCTTGATTTCCTTCAGGATAGGACGAGCGATGATAGCTTCATTTTCAGATAGGGTTAGTTGATCAATGACCTCCAAATGGTCTGCAATGGAGAGGTCTGAAATTTCTCCGATATGGAGTCCTTTTTCTCCCCCTACTCGAACAGATAAGGCTTGGTCATTGAGACGATAACCATGACAAGTGCCACAAGTCAGCTCATTCATATAAAGACGCATCTGAGTACGAGTGTAGTCGCTATTGGTTTCATGGTAGCGACGCTTGATATTACCAAGCACTCCTTCAAATGGAATGTCGATATCACGAACTCCGCCGAATTCATTCTCATAGTGGAAATGGAATTCTTTCCCATCTGAACCATAAAAAATGAGATGTTTATCCGCCTCAGACAAGTCCTCAAAAGGCCTATCCATGTCCACTCCGAAGGCTGTCATGGCTTGTTCTAGCATATTTGGATAATAGTTAGAAGAGATAGGGTTCCAAGGTGCTAATGCTCCCTCACCAAGGGTCTTACTAGCATCTGGCACTACTAGATCCGTATCAACCTCTAGCTTGATCCCCAAACCATCACACTCACTACATGAACCAAACGGTGCATTGAAAGAGAAGAGACGAGGTTCTAGTTCTGGAACCGTAAAGCCACATACTGGACAAGCGTAGTGTTCTGAGAAGAGTAACTCCGAATCATCCATGGTATCGATAACCACATAACCTTCTGCGATACGAAGGGCTGCTTCAACCGAATCAAAGAGACGACTACGGATACCTTCCTTGATGATAATACGGTCTACCACCACGTCAATGTTGTGTTGTTTATTTTTTTCAAGTTCAGGAACTTCGGTCACATCGTAGACAACTCCATCGACACGGACACGGACGTAACCATCTTTTTGAATCTTTTCAATCAGCGTCTTATGCTGACCCTTTTTCTTACGAATAACAGGAGCCAAAATCTGCAGACGCTGGCGCTCTGGCAATTCTAAAACCTTGTCTACAATCTGTTCAACAGAAGAAGCCTTGATAGCCCCATGTCCATTGATACAGTAGGGTGTTCCTACACGAGCATAGAGGAGACGCAGATAGTCGTTGATTTCCGTCGTTGTCCCAACCGTCGAACGAGGATTTTTACTGGTCGTCTTCTGGTCAATGGAAATAGCAGGACTAAGACCATCGATAGAGTCCACATCTGGTTTTTCCATATTCCCTAAGAACTGACGAGCGTAGGCTGATAGACTCTCTACATAGCGGCGTTGCCCTTCTGCATAAAGAGTATCAAAGGCAAGACTGGACTTGCCCGAACCCGACAGCCCCGTCACCACAACTAGCTTGTCTCGTGGAATTTCCACGTCAATATTTTTTAAATTATGGGCGCGTGCCCCATGGATGACAATCTTATCTTGCATGTTACTTCTTTCTAGTCCATTGTTGCTTTCCATTATACCAAAAAAAGTGAAATTCTATTACCAAAAAAGCCGAATTTGTAGTATAATAGTACGGTGTCAAAAATCACTGAAACACGGATTAGATTAGGAAAGGATAAGAGATATGAAGCAAGTCTTTCTCTCAACTACAACTGAATTTAAAGAGATTGATACGCTCCAGCCGGGCACTTGGATCAATCTCGTCAATCCTACACAAAGCGAATCGATGGAAATCGCCTCAGCCTTTGATATTGATATCGCAGACCTCCGTGCACCGCTCGATGCGGAAGAGATGTCTCGTATCACCATCGAAGATGAGTACACCTTGATTATCGTAGACGTCCCCATTACTGAGGAAAGAAACAACCAGACCTACTATGTGACTATTCCCTTGGGGATTATCATCACAGAAGAGGCCATTATTACCACTTGTTTGGAACCTCTACCACTTCTTGATGTCTTTATCAATCGTAGGCTTCGAAATTTCTATACCTTTATGCGTTCCCGCTTTATCTTCCAGATTCTCTACCGCAATGCGGAGATTTACCTAACCGCCCTCCGTTCCATCGAACGTAAGAGTGAGCAGATTGAGAGTCAACTTCACAAATCTACTCGAAACGAAGAATTGATCGAACTCATGGAGTTGGAAAAGACCATCGTCTACTTCAAAGCTTCTCTGAAGACAAATGAGCGCGTGATTAAAAAATTGACCAGCGCAACTAGCAATATTAAGAAATACCTTGAAGACGAAGATTTACTTGAAGATACCTTGATTGAAACGCAACAGGCCATCGAGATGGCAGATATCTATGGAAACGTCCTTCACTCTATGACAGAGACCTTTGCCTCTATCATTTCAAACAACCAGAACAATATCATGAAAACCTTGGCCCTCGTGACCATCGTTATGTCTGTGCCGACCATGATTTTCTCAGCCTACGGAATGAACTTTAAGGATAATGAAATTCCTTTAAACGGAGAACCGCACGCTTTCTGGCTCATCGTCTTTATCGCCTTTGCTATGAGTGTTTCCCTCACTCTTTACCTCATCCATAAAAAATGGTTCTAAACAGGAGTTATTATGTCACAGATTGATTTACAAGAATTAACAAAGAAAAACCAGGAATTTATCCATATTGCAACCCAGCAATTTCTCAAGGACGGGAAAACCGATGCCGAAATCAAGGCTATCCTTGAAGAAGTCATTCCTCGTATCCTTGAAGAACAACCAAAGGGAGTGACAGCACGTTCTATCTACGGAGCACCAACTCACTGGGCTCATAGCTTCAGCGAAAAAGAGCAGTACGAAAAAGAACATCCAAAAGAAAACGACGATCCAAAATTGATGATGTTGGATTCAGCCCTTTTCATCACAGGATTATTTGCAGTAGTTAGTGCCTTGATGAGCTTCTTCTCAAACCAACCCGTTGCCTACGGATTGGTGACACTTATCAGTGTAGGAGCCTTTGGTGGAGTTGCCTTCTACCTTCTCTATCACTTCATTTACCGTTACTACGGACCAGATACCGACCGCAGCCAACGCCCTCCATTCTGGAAATCACTTTTGGTTATGTTAGCGACTATGTTTGCTTGGGTCTTCATCCTCTTCTTGAGTAACTTCCTTCCACAAGCCATCAACATTAGTCTCCCACCACTTGTTTTGTTGGTCATTGGAGGAGCTCTCCTTGCCCTACGTTTCTATCTCAAAAAACGTTTCAACATTAAGAGTGCAAGCGCAGGACCTGCTAGATATTAAGATAAACAAAAAAAGTAGTGTGTTTTGTAGACACACTACTTTTATTCTGTCTCCAAATCATTTTTCGATTCTCAAAAGAAGTAGACACATTTTCTAATAACATTCTAATGTAAAGTCTTCCCTTGGAATCCCGAGGTTTTATCCTTGATTCCAAGTTGTTTTTCTGTTATGCTAATAAAGTAATAAGGAGAAATATATATGACAAAACAGAGAATTAATCAAATTGTCGGTTCAATTGGTGCCTTTATCGGAATTATTGTATTTATAGCCTACATCCCCCAAATTTTTGCCAATTTACAAGGAAATAAAGCTCAACCATTCCAACCTTTATCAGCAGCTGTTTCTTGCTTAATCTGGGTCATTTATGGATGGACAAAAGAGCCTAAGAAAGATTGGATTCTAATCATTCCAAACTCGGCCGGGGTTGTCCTTGGCGGACTGACCTTCCTTACTGCTCTATAAGAATGCAACTACTATAAAAAGCAACCACATCGAACGGTTGCTTTTTTACTACTTTCGTGATCTAAAAGCCTTTTTCTGATTCTAATTCTTGTTGTTTCTCCTCATCCTTTGTGATACAATAGCATCAATTTATTTCTAGGAGGATGAGATATGGTTTCTACTATTGGTATTGTTAGTTTGTCTAGTGGCATTATCGGAGAAGACTTTGTCAAACACGAAGTAGACTTGGGTGTTCAACGTCTCAAGGGACTAGGCCTCAATCCTATCTTTTTACCGCATTCGCTAAAAGGCTTAGACTTTATTAAAGAACATCCTGAAGCTCGTGCAGAGGATTTGATTCAGGCCTTTTCTGATGATAGTATCGACATGATCCTATGCGCCATCGGTGGAAACGATACCTATCGTTTATTACCCTATCTTTTTGAAAATGACCAACTACAAAAGGTTATCAATCAAAAAATTTTTCTTGGCTTCTCAGATACAACCATGAACCATCTCATGTTGCATAAACTAGGAATCAAGACTTTTTATGGTCAATCCTTTTTAGCAGACATTTGTGAATTAGACAAGGAAATGCTTGACTATAGCCTTCACTACTTTAAAGAATTGATTGAGACTGGTAGAATCTCAGAAATTCGCCCTAGTAACGTTTGGTACGAGGAACGGACTGATTTTAGTCCCAAAGCCTTGGGAACACCTCGTATCAATCATACAAATACTGGTTTTGACTTGTTACAAGGAAATGCCCAGTTCGAGGGAGAAATCCTCGGTGGTTGTCTCGAATCTCTCTACGATATCTTTGACAACTCTCGATACGCAGACAGCACGGAGCTCTGCCAAAAATACAAACTTTTCCCTGACTTGTCAGACTGGGAAGAAAAAATCCTCTTGCTAGAGACAAGCGAAGAAAAGCCTGAGCCAGAATATTTCAAAAAGATGTTGCAGACTTTAAAGGAAAATGGGATATTCGAGGTTATCAGTGGACTCTTGGTCGGAAAACCTATGGATGAAACTTTCTATGACGACTATAAAGAGGCACTATTGGATATCATTGACAGCAATATCCCGATTGTCTATAATCTGAATATCGGACACGCAACTCCAAGAGCGATCGTCCCCTTCGGAGTCCACGCCTATGTAGATGCAACGAAGCAAGTCATTCGCTTTGACTATAACAAAGAAAGCTGAGATGAATTTCTCAGCTTTTTTCAGTATCGTTACTAGCATTTTCATCACATACTACCGATAGCTAAAATAATAAAGGATAGGCTATTGCCTAACATATGAACCAGTAGGGGATAGTAGATGTTCTCCTTTTCTTTCACATAAATAATAGAAAAGGCAAGGCCACCACCTAGGTATCCGACTGCACCGACCCACTCTGATAAACTTAAATTATGCATATGAGTCAGTGCAAAGATAAATCCTACCAGAAGAATGCTTAGCCAACTTGGCAGACTTTTCTGCAAGTGATGCAATAAGAGCTGACGGAAAAAGAGTTCTTCCACCAAAGGTCCAATGATGCAGGCGAAAACTGCTATCAGTATTGGTTGCTCTTGAAAGTTGCTTTGAATATTCGACTGATTTAGACCTTGTTCGACCAGCCAAAAAAACTGCCTCAACAACTCTGATACAAATCCAAAGGCAACAGTCATCAGAATGAGAAAGAGCCATCCTGTTAAGACGCCAAAGAAGAATTTTCTTTTAGTTTTTCTAATCTCATTCCATTGTTGGATTAATCTATCCTTGAACAAGAAAGAGCCGTATAGTGCTAATACTACATAGACTAGATAATTTGCAATGGTAGACGGCATCAAGGAAGCCAACCATCTAACGCCATCAAACACAAAGAGAATGGTATAGAGGAGCCCAAAAATCAGAATTCCCTTATTTTTGTTAGACATCATTTAAGACCCTTCCATTCACAATCATTCTCATGGTCATCAACTAGCCCTGCAGCTTGTAGAAAGGATAAAACAGCGACTGGTCCTGTGAACTTGAAGCCACGTTTTTTGAGATCCTTGGATATTTTTTCAGACAAAGGCGTTTTGGCTGGTGCTTGACTGTAGTCCCAGATATCATTAACGATGGTTTTCCCATCTACAAAAGACCAGAGATAAGCATCAAACGATCCAAATTCGTCCTGGACTTGTAAAAAGGCTTGAGCATTAGCACGCGTCGCAAAAATCTTGGCGCGATGACGAATGATAGCTGGATTTTCTAACAAAGATTCCAGTTCTTCATCCGTCATGTCTGCAACAGCTTGAATTTGGTAACCATGAAAAGCTTGACGGAAGGCCTGCCGTTTATTGAGCACCGTCTCCCAAGATAGACCAGCCTGATAGGTCTCCATACAGAGCAACTCAAAAAGCGCTTGGTCATCATGGAGAGGTTGGCCCCATTCCTCATCATGGTAAGCTATATATAACGGATTGGTCATTTTGACCCAGCCACAGCGTTTTGGCATAGAAATCTCCTATTTCACCAACATCTTAAGGGCAGATTTGATGTAGTTTTCAGCAGTATCTGAAGTTCCTTCAAAGAATTTCTTGATCTTCTTAAGCTCGGTCGCCTTGTAACCCAAGGCCAACATGGCTTCCATGGCTTCTTCCAATTCTTGGTTGTCGTTGCTAGATGGAGTAGCAGTCTTAGCAGGGAGGTCATCACCTGCCACAACCACCTTACCTTCTAGGTCCAAAACCATCTGTTGGGCTGTTTTCTTGCCGATCTTCGGAAACTTGGTCAAGTAAGTGATGTTCTTGCTTTCGATAGCTTGGACAAGGCCTGCATTGTCATCCGCCGCAATAATAGCCAGAGCAGAAACCGGGCCAATGCCCGACACCGAAATCAAGCTGAGAAAGAGTTTTTTCTCGTCTTCTGAACGGAAACCGTAAAGTAGATGAGCGTCTTCGCGAACTACTTGATGCACGTAGATTTGCGCTTCTTGATTGACTTGTCCTGAGTAAGCATAGGGGTTGGCTACATGCAGGATGTAGCCGATGCCGTTAGCTTCTAGAACGATGTATTTAGCAGTAATTTTGGTAATGATACCTTTTAGATATTCGTACATAATTTTCCCTTCAATTTATACTCAATGAAAATCAAATAGTAAGCTAGGAAGCTAACCGTAGGCACAACTTGAATTAGGCAAGGTAAGGCTGACGCAGTTTAAAGAGATTTTCGAAGAGTATTAGTATTTGCCTAGTTCTCGTAGACTCGTGTGATTTTCCTGAATGCGACGGAACATCTTTTCCATGTCTGACTTGGTAAAATGCACCAAAACAGGACGTCCGTGTGGACAGTTGTAGGGGTTGTCACATTGAGAGAGCTGATAGAGGAGTTGTCTAGCTGAGTGATCATCGATACGATGGTTGGCTTTGATTGAGCGTTTGCAGGACATCATAATGGCCAGCTCTGCTCGGTATTTCTTGATAGAAACTTCCTTGGTCAAGAGGAGCATATCACACATCTCATAGATACCTGACTCGATTTCCTCTTCTGCCATCCAAATGGGATGTTCCCGAAGGATGAATTGATTTTCTCCATACTCTGCTAGAAAGACACCAACTTCCTCTAAAAGAGGCATTCTTTCCTTGAGACGAAGGACATCATCCGCCGGAAATTCAAAGATATAGGGCACTAGGAGCTGCTGCTGACTCTGGTCAACATTGCCAATACTTTCGCGGTACTCTTCGTACTTAACCCGTTCCTGGGCCGCATGCTGGTCTATGATGTAGAGACCATCTCGACCTTGAGCAAAGAGATAGGTTCCGTGCATTTGCCCGAAAAATTCCAACTCTGGAAAACTCGACGACTCTTCGCGCTCCAACTTATCATAAGCCTTATCCAAACTAGCCATATCTAACTCTGGATGATCCAATTGGTCGTAGCTGACAGGCCTTCTCTCTGCAAAATGCAGTTTAGCTGGCTTGGTCAACTGATCCAATGTTTCCTTAGCGAAGAGGCTCAAATCCTGTTTCTCTTCAGTCAAGTCTACTTGACTGTCTGAAACCTCAGCTGGAATAGAGCTTGTTGCTTCCGTTTGCTCGTAGTAGAGATTGTTTTCTTTAAGTGGGAGAATGGTTTGCTCTACTTTTTCACGATTGCGAACGGTAGACTTTGCAAGATTTTCCAAGGCATCTGGAATCAAGGTCTGTTCCTTTAGACTCTTTGCGATAGCTTCTGAAACCAGCGCCATCAGTTCTCTTTCCTTGGAAATCCGCACTTCTTGCTTGGTTGGATGTACATTGACATCTGCTAGATAAGGATCGATATGAATGTGAATAACGGCTAGTGGAAAACGCCCCACCATGAGCTTACTGCCGTAACCATCTAAAATAGCACGATTGAGCAGGAAGTTTTTGATATAACGTCCATTGATAAAGAGGCTGATGTAGTTGCGATTAGCCCGCGTCAATTCAGGTAATGAGACAAAACCTGAAATTTCAAAGTCTAGGTCAGAATTTTCAATCTCAACCATCTTTTTGGCACTGGCTAAACCATAAATCCCAGCAATGGCTTGACGCAGTTGACCCGTCCCAGCTGTCCGTGTCATCTCCTTGCCATCGCTAATCAGGCTAAAGGAAATCTCAGGATGGGCTAGCCCCAAACGGTTGACAACATCAATGATGTGAGACAACTCCGCCTGCTGACTCTTCATATACTTGAGACGAGCTGGTGTATTGAAAAAAAGATCCTCCACACAAACCTTGGTCCCAACAGGGCTGGTCGCTGGGATGATTTCTTCTACTTCTCCCCCACGAGCAACTAACTTGGTCCCGTGACTTGCACCCTCTACTGCAGTCAAAAGAGTCAGTACACTAACAGAAGCGATAGAAGGCAAGGCTTCACCACGAAAACCGAGGGTCCGAATCCGAAAGAGATCCGCTTGATTCTTAATCTTACTAGTCGCATGACGGCGGAGGGCTAACTCGACTTCATCGTGGGCAATCCCGTGCCCGTTATCGGTGATTTGGATTTTCTTAAGACCAGCTTCTTCGATCTCAACGATAATCTGGCTAGAACCAGCATCGATAGCATTTTCAACCAACTCTTTAACTACGCTGGCAGGACGTTCGATAACTTCTCCTGCCGCAATCTGGTTGGCCAAAACCTCTGGCAATTCAATAATATGAGACATCTTTCAGCCCCTTTCTTAACTGTTTTTATCTATTTCTCTGAAAATAATACTCTTCAAAAATCAAATTCAAACCACGTCAGTCTCGCCTTGCCGTACTCGAGTACAGCCTTCGGCTAGCTTCCTAGTTTGCTCTTTGATTTTCATTGAGTATAAGCTAGTGCTATTATACCATATTTCACTCGTTTCCAAAAAAGTCCAAGCAGCAACTTTCTTCCCGATTTTACTAGGTTATTTGCCAAGTTTGTGGTAAAATAGGTAGAAACAATATTTTAAAAAGGAGAAAAGACACATGCACATTTTTGATGAGCTAAAAGAGCGTGGTTTGATTTTTCAAACGACTGATGAAGAAGCTTTGCGTAAAGCCCTAGAAGAAGGTCAAGTTTCTTATTATACTGGCTACGATCCAACTGCTGACAGCCTTCACCTAGGTCACCTTGTCGCAATCTTGACAAGTCGTCGTTTGCAGCTAGCAGGTCACAAACCTTATGCGCTCGTTGGCGGTGCTACAGGTCTCATCGGAGATCCGTCCTTCAAAGATGCTGAGCGTAGTCTCCAAACAAAAGACACAGTAGATGGCTGGGTCAAGTCTATCCAAGGACAACTTTCTCGCTTTCTTGATTTTGAAAATGGTGAAAATAAAGCTGTTATGGTCAACAACTACGACTGGTTTGGCAGCATCAGCTTCATTGACTTCCTCCGTGATATCGGAAAATACTTCACTGTCAACTACATGATGAGCAAGGAGTCTGTGAAGAAACGTATTGAAACAGGGATTTCTTACACTGAGTTTGCCTACCAAATCATGCAAGGGTATGACTTCTTTGTTTTGAACCAAGAGCACAATGTAACCCTTCAAATCGGTGGTTCTGACCAATGGGGAAATATGACTGCTGGTACAGAATTGCTTCGTCGTAAGGCTGACAAGACTGGTCACGTAATCACTGTTCCACTCATCACAGACGCGACTGGTAAGAAATTTGGTAAATCTGAAGGAAACGCTGTTTGGCTCAATCCTGAAAAGACTTCCCCATACGAAATGTACCAATTCTGGATGAACGTTATGGACGCTGACGCTGTTCGCTTCTTGAAAATCTTTACTTTCTTGTCATTAGACGAGATTGAAGACATCCGCAAACAATTTGAAGCGGTGCCACACGAACGCTTGGCTCAAAAAGTCTTGGCTCGTGAAGTCGTGACTCTTGTTCACGGAGAAGAAGCCTACAAGGAAGCCCTCAATATCACAGAGCAACTCTTTGCAGGAAACATCAAAAACCTTTCTGTCAAAGAACTCAAACAAGGACTTCGTGGTGTGCCAAACTACCAAGTACAAGCAGACGAAAACCACAATATCGTGGAACTCCTCGTGTCTTCTGGCGTGGTTAACTCAAAACGCCAAGCCCGTGAAGACGTCCAAAACGGTGCTATCTACGTCAATGGTGATCGCATCCAAGACCTTGACTATGTCTTGAGTGATAGCGATAAATTGGAAAACGAATTGACCGTTATCCGCCGTGGTAAGAAGAAATACTTTGTATTGACTTATTAAGAAAATCATAACCACCCGTCTAACGGGTGGTTTGCACCAGGGCTATAAGCCCAAATTCCCAGCCAGCGCCTAAAGACGCTGGCTTTCACGTTGTTCAAGCCTCATTGCTCTTGACTCGTCACTTGCCTCTTAAAGAGGCTTTAGTATTACTTGCCACTATCCCTAAAGGGATCCTCATATTCTTTTACACTCAATTTATCTAGTGCTATATCATGCATTTCCTGCTCTTGAATATATTTCTTAATTGTGGCTTCATTAAGCCCTACTGTACTCACATAATAACCTTCCGCCCAGAAATGCCGATTTCCAAACTTATATTTCAAATTGGCGTGTTTGTCAAACATCATGAGTGCACTCTTACCTTTTAAATACCCCATAAAACTTGAAACACTTATCCTCGGTGGAATACTTACTAACATATGTACATGATCTGGCATCAAGTGTCCTTCGATAATTTCAACACCTTTATAACTACACAAGCGATGAAATATTTCACCTAAACTACTCCGATATTGATTATAGATGACTTTTCGTCTATACTTAGGGGTGAACACAATGTGATACTTACAGTGCCACTTTGTGTGTGATAAACTATGAGACTTTTGTACCATGGTTTTCTCCTTTCGCTTTACAATTGGCTTGAACACCTTTATTGTATCGCGTTTGGAGTTTTTTTGGTATAACCTTCGACGCGCACCCGCATAGCGGGTGGTTTATTTGTCTCGCACCTCACGGAGCGAGACGGACTAATAGTCACATAAACAAAAACCGCGAAGTTTGGTATTAACTTCGTGGTTTTCTTATACACTTTTTCTAGAATTATCCCCGTTTTTTGCTGCGCAACAAAGCTTGGTTGATTCGTTTAGTTTTCTTATGGAGTTGCCAAATCTAATACAACCAAATTAGGCCGTAAATTGTTAGAAAGATCAACTAAAGGATTGGGCTCCGTATGGTGCCCCCAGCCAAAAATTTATTGCAGACATTCTTTTCCCCATTGATTTAAGTCCTTTAAAATCGGCATCAGTGATTTGCCTTTTTCTGTTAGCTGATATTCTGTATGGAGTGGCATAGATTCAAAATCG
>NZ_JAHZPU010000022.1 GCF_019929575.1 Streptococcus infantis | reverse complement strand
CCTCTATACTGTTTTTTGCAACTCTAGTATATCAGATGAACATGTCTTTTGTGTTGCACTTCATTTTACAACAGGGCCAAAAAAATCTCCGTCTAAACGACGAAGATTCTCATTTTTAATTTTCCATAAATTGGTGGAGACGACGGATGGCTTCCTTCAATGTATCCAAGTCTGTCGCATAGCTGAGACGAACATTCTCTGGTGCTCCAAATCCAGCACCAGTAATCAAAGCCAGACCTACTTCCTCAAGGATAGCCGTTGTAAATGCTGTTACATCGCTATAACCTTTCATCTCCATAGCTTTTTTAACATTAGGAAAGAGATAGAAAGCTCCTTGTGGTTTGACAACTTCAAAACCAGGGACTTCACACAAGAGTGGATAGATGGTATTCAAACGTTCTTCAAATGCTTGACGCATAACTTCCACAGAATCTTGCGGTCCAGTTAGTGCCTCGATTGTTGCGTATTGTGAAACAGCGGTTAGGTTAGAAGTTGTTTGACCAGTCAATTTGCTCATGGCAGCGATGATTGCTGGATCACCCACTGCATAACCTACACGCCAACCTGTCATTGCGTAGGCTTTTGATACCCCGTTAATGACAATGGTTTGCTTGCGAATGGCTTCTGATAGACTAGAGATTGGGACGAATTCATTTCCGTTATAGACCAAACGACCATAAATATCATCTGCTAGGATGAGAATGTCATGTTCAACAGCCCAATTTCCAATGGCCAAGAGTTCCTCACGAGAATAGATCATCCCAGTCGGATTAGATGGTGAGTTAAGAACCAAGACCTTGGTCTTATCTGTACGAGCTGCTTCTAATTGCTCTACAGTTACTTTAAAGTGATTGTCTTCTTTGGCTTGGACAAATACTGGAACACCTTCGGCCATCTTAACCTGGTCTCCATAGCTAACCCAGTAAGGTGTTGGAATAATGACCTCATCACCAGGGTTGATCACAGCCATAAAGAAAGTATAAAGGGAAAACTTAGCACCAGTCGCAAAAGTAACCTCATTAGCCGCTACGGAATAACCATAATAACGCTCAAAATAGGTATTGACTGCTGCTTTTAACTCAGGCAAACCTGAAGCTACCGTATAGAAAGAAGCACGTCCATCTCGAATGGCTGCAACAGCAGCATCTTGAATATTTTCAGGAGTATGGAAATCGGGCTGACCTAAAGTTAAGAAAAGTACATCTTTTCCTTCAGCCTTTAACTTCTTTGCTCTTGCATCACTAGCCAAAGTCACACTTTCTTCCATTTCTAAGACACGTTTAGATAATTTCATAGCTTCTCCTTTTCGATTAGGGCACCAGTTTCAAAATCTACTAGATAATAGTCTCCTCCAGACTTGATTTCCCAAACAGGCTTTTCAGCATAGCGTCCAAAGGTAACCGTATCAATTTCAGTAGCTCCTTTTTCTCTAACAACTGCTTCTGCTTTTTCTTGTGAAGTACCATTTTCTAGTTGATATACGTAAATATTGTTATTACTTTTCTCTATTAAAACAGCAACTGGTTTCTGATTCTTATCTTGACCAAGAACGCTATAATAGCTTTCTAAGCCATTAAAGATATCAACTTGGCTGACCGTTTCTAGATTCGCATACTGCTTAGCCAGTTTTTCCCCTTCCACCTTTGCTGTCTGATAAGGCTTCATGCTAAGCCACACCAAATAGAGAAAGGAAGAAGTCACAACTAGAGCCAACAGGGTCAAACCAATGCTGTACTGAAATAATAAGGAATTTTTTTCTTTTTTCTGTCTCATTTTCACTCGTCTATTTTACCATCTATCCAAGTGAATTACAAGTGAATAAAGGAGGAGGATTTGGCTCGGAACTTCTCTTATGACAGGAGTATATGACGCTTGAATCATTGATTTCACAGACTTTTCATAATCTCTACTCCTAAAAATAATCTTGACTATCATCGATTTTTATTTTCTGAGCAGATTTCTTGCAAATGATTTCGTTTTGTTGTAACATTGTTTATAACAACAGAGAAAGCTCTGATTAAAATATAAAGGAGACTCCCTATGTCTAAAAAAGTATTATTTATCGTTGGTTCACTTCGTGAAGGTTCCTTCAACCACCAAATGGCGCTAGAAGCCGAAAAAGCTCTTGCAGGAAAAGCTGAGATTAGCTACCTTGACTACTCAGCAATCCCACTTTTTAACCAAGAACTTGAAGTTCCAACTCTTCCAGCTGTAGCAGCAGTTCGTGAAGCTGTTCTGGCTGCTGATGCTATCTGGATTTTCTCTCCAGTCTACAACTTCTCAATTCCTGGAACAGTTAAAAACTTGCTTGATTGGCTTTCACGCGCTCTTGACTTATCTGAAACTCGTGGTTCATCTGCCCTTCAAGATAAAATTGTTACTGTGTCTTCAGTAGCAAATGCAGGTCATGAACAACTCTTTGCAATCTACAAAGACCTCTTGCCATTCATCCGTACACAAGTTGTAGGTGAATTCACTGCAGTTCGTATCAATGATTCTGCTTGGGTAGATGGTAAACTAGTCCTTGAAGACAGTGTTGCTACTTCCCTAAAACAACAAGCTGAAGACTTGGTTCAAGCTATACAATAATTGAGTTGAAAAAAGAGAGTGGGACAGAAATCGGTAATTCGTTAGAATTCGATTTCGTCGTCCCACCTCCGCACAGTTGAGTAGGGCTGTAAAAGCTGATAAAATCAGCGTAGTAGAGCCCACTCAACCACTGCGTCTTGCTCGATAATCCAAAGACAATTGAGAGGCTAGGACTTTTGTCCCAGCCTCTTTCCTTAATCAACTAATTCATCAATCATACTATGTTTTAGTGGTAAACTACACATCACTAACAGGAAAATAAAAGATGATTGAATCCAAAAGAGAGCCAAATCAAAAATTCCGTGCACAGCTACTACTGTCAAGAAAGAGAGGTAAAGTCCAAGGATAGGACGCTTACTAGGTACTTGACTCATATCAATCAACATTCGTACCGGAGTGGCAGAGGCAATCCCCAAGAGAACGGTACCGACAACTCCATAACTCAAAATCGTATCTATATAAATACTATGAGCATGTTCATGATAAGGTGCTCCAATACGAGGGAAAGAGTGCATGTAGGTTAGCGGTCCTTCACCCCAGAATGGATTTTGCTTAAACAAGGCCATTCCAGCATTCCAGATAGAAACACGTTCTTCCATAGATGAATCTAAGGTTCCCATTCGAACACCCAAATCACTCGAAAATAGAAAGGCTAAACCAACCCCAAAAACTCCTATACTAAGCCAGAAGGCACGCCAGTTTTTAATGGTCGTGAAGAGGTAAATGATGGCTCCAAAGATGATGGCTGGAAAAGCCGTCCGATTCTGCGTAAAGTTTAAACCGAATAAATTAGCAAAGATGGCAATCATAGAAAAGATTCGTAACCACCTTAACTTAGTTGTGCTAATCAGATAAAAACCAATCATGATACAGAAACAACAGATAATTCCATAGTAATTAGGGTTAAAGAAGGCAACCTCCGCTCGGTTTTGATGCCAAACCTGCATCCGTGGTGAGAGGAAGGTATAATCAAATTTCTTTACAATTTGGAAATGTTCCAAGGCTGCAAAGACTGCTGCCAAGACACTCGAGGCTAAAACTCCTTCAATCGCCAACCTGAAAAATTTAGGAGTCAATTGAGCTTGGTAATAGTAAAAGAAGATGGCAAACAGAAACATGGCCACCGAAGAAACTACTCCCATCACATTTTGTGCTAGAAGAGAAATTGCAGTGCTATAAGCAATAAAAAAGAGCAAGATAGGGTGTTGAGACAAACGTTTCAAGATTCCCTTCATCTCCCCGGTATATACTAACCAAAGTAAGTAAGAGATAAAAATAATAACAAAAAGATAAAAAGGGAGAAAAATACTCAGAATAACTCCTAAAAGAAGTCCTTCTTGTTTCGATAAACTTTTTAACTTTTCAATGACACCTATTGATTTCACAACAGATCCTTTCCTTCTGAATATCACATTCAGATAAATAAGTTATTAAAACATTTTACCATTTTTCAAGAGATTTGAAAACCTCTTTGCCTCTATACTCCTAACTAAAACTGGGTAAAATTTTATAGTTAGCTAAGATTACTTGAAAATCGCTATCCCTTTTTTAAAAATATGGTACAATAAATCTAATTGTTCCAGAAAGGGTCTAGCATGAAATCCTACCAAGAAGTCTATAAAATACTAGCTACTGAAACTGATTATCTAAGCGGAGAAAAAATAGCTGAGAGATTAAACCTATCTCGAACTTCCGTATGGAAGGCGATCCAACGTCTCCAACAAGAGGGTCTGGAGATTGACAGTATCAAAAATCGTGGGTATAAACTTCTGGACGGAGACCTTATCTTGCCTCAGGAAATCGAAGCGAATAGTTCCATTACTGTCCAGTTTAAACCCTCAACAAAATCTACCCAAACCGATGCTAAAGAGGCTATGGAAGCTGGTGCTAAAGGGGATAAACTCTACCTTTCCACTAGCCAAACTATGGGACGCGGTCGTTTTCAACGTCCTTATTACTCACCTGATAAGGGGGGAATTTACATGTCCCTTCACCTACAACCCAATCTCCCTTACCAGAAACTTCCCGCCTATACACTTCTAACAGCTGGGGCTATCTACAAGGCTATCAAGAATCTTAGTTTGATTGATGTGGATATCAAGTGGGTCAATGACATTTATCTGAACCAGAAAAAAATTGCTGGTATTCTAACAGAAGCCATTACCTCCGTCGAAACTGGACTCGTTACAGATGTTATCATTGGGGTCGGGATCAACTTTTCTATCGCTGATTTTCCCAAGAATCTACAAACTAAAGCTGGAAGCCTATTTACTCAAAATACTCCCATTACTCGCAATGAATTGATTGCTGAAATCTGGAAATGTTTCTACGAAACAGAAGCCGATGAACTCCTCTATCTCTATAAAAAACGCTCTATCGTTTTAGGAAAAGAAGTCTCCTTTAAGCAAGAGCACCAAACTATCTCAGGTAAAGCCTGTGACATCTCTGACCAAGGACAACTACAGATAGAATTAACCACTGGTGAAAAAATTTGGCTCAATAGTGGTGAAGTTTCGCTGACTAAATGGTAGTTCTACTAGATCAAAAAAATCGACCTTCAATAAGAAAGGTCAATTTTTTGTTCTTTTATTTTTTCAAACGTTCAACATCACGCGCGATAACGAGTTCTTCATCCGTTGGAATAACAAGTACACGAATTTTTGCTGCTTCTGTTGAGATATCTCCAGTCACACCAAAGACATTTTTCTCTGGATCTACATCACAACCGAACCAAGAAATACCAGTGATAACTTTTTCACGCACACCAGTTGCATTTTCACCAACTCCTGCAGTAAAGATAATGGCATCTGCTCCGTTTAGGACAGCCAAGTATTGTCCGATGTGTTTCTGGATACGGTCAACGTACATTTCAAGAGCCAATGTTGCATCAGGATCACCTGCTTCCATTGCTGCTTGAACATCACGCATATCACTAGACTTACCTGAAACACCCATCAACCCTGACTCACGATTGAGGATACGACTGATGTCCTCAGGCTTGTTAAAGTCCTCTGTATATTGCATTAAATAAGGAATGATGGCTGGATCAATATCCCCTGTACGAGTTCCCATCATAACACCACCAAGTGGAGTGAATCCCATTGAGGTATCAACAGATTTCCCACCCTTAACAGCTGTGATAGAAGCACCATTACCGATATGGCAGGTAATCAATTTCAACTCTTCAAGTGGACGTCCCAAGAGTTTTGCTGCTTCTTGAGCAACATACTGGTGGCTTGTACCGTGAGCTCCATATTTACGAACCTTGTTTTCTGTATAATACTTAGTTGGTAATGGATAACGGTAGGCTTTCTCTGGCATTGTTGTGTGGAATGATGTGTCAAAGACTGCTACACTTGTGATCTCTGGCAACAATTCTTTGAAGGCACGAATACCCGCAGCGTTTGCAGGGTTGTGCAATGGAGCAAGAAGTCCTAGTTCTTCGATTTTTTCTAGAACATCCCCTTCAACGACTGTAGACTCTTTGAAGTATTCTCCACCTGCAACAACACGGTGTCCAACACCAGTAATTTCATCATAAGATTTAATAATATCAAAACGGATCAAGTCATCAAGCAAAATCTTAACTGCCAAAGTATGGTTGTCAATGTCAAGGACTTGTTGTTCTGAGCGACCATCGAACTTAACTGTAGAAATAGAATCTTTCAATCCAATTCGCTCAATCAACCCTTTTGCAAGCACTTTTTCTTCTGGCATTTGGTAAAGTTGCCATTTCAAGCTAGAGCTTCCAGCGTTAATTGCAATGGTTTTTGTCATAATGTTTCCCCTTTTTTAAGCGTTTTCAACTATTATATCAAAATTTATACTAGATTTCATGTTCTTGACACCAATTTTGAAAATTTTCCTTAAATTCCAACAAAATTTCAGGATCCCGAAGGCTAGTAAGTGGATAAACAAAGGGCTCTGTCCCTTCTCCCACCTTCTTTTGCAAAACAAAAATGGTCTTAGACTGGGCTCCTTGAGCGAAGAGATCCTCTGGTAAAGCTATGATAGCGACTAGTTGAGCCTGTTCAGTTAACCATCCTTTCAAGAGATCACTCTGGGGACTCGTCAAAAGATCTGTTGGAGCAAGGAAAATAGCATAGCCTCCCGTCTTCAGATACTTGAGAGATTGCTCCATTAATAGATGATGAGCGTAAGTATGTTCATTCTTTGCTGCCACTTGGTAACGTGAGGCAATCTGATCGTCTGGGTAGTAGCCAATCGGGAGGTCGCTCACAATAATATCACTTTCTTTTAATACTTGTGGACGTACTGCATCTCCTTGGACAAAGCCCATTTGAAGATCCATAACTTCTGCCATGCTTGCAGCCAGATCGATCAAGAGGTCATCTAGTTCAATCCCAAGGTAATCTACCTTTTTGTTCATGGACGTTAAGAAACTAGCACCTAGAATTCCCATCCCAGACCCCAACTCTAATAAACTTAGATTCTCAGCAGGCCACAGTTGCTCCATCAGAAAAATCATCAAGTGACCAATGGCATCTGGTGTAAACTGGTGATTTGCTTGGAGAGGTTCTGTTTGCGCTGCCTTCATTAATAAGAATTGGTAGGTTCGCAACCACTCTTCTTTTCGAAGTGCCAATCGTTTTAATGCTTGATTATTTTTCTTGACATCTTCCAGATTTGTCTGACCATCCAGATAGATTCCATTTTGCTCAATCAAGGCATCGTAAAAATTTGTCGTCAAATCATTTTGGATGATTTGGACATTTTCTAGTAAATAGGTATATGCTTGTTCAATTTTTTCAAAATCCATACCCTTATCTTACCAAAAATAATGTCCTTTTTCCAGATTTTCATAATTGTGAAAATGAAAAAAAGAAAATCTATCTCCTTAATAGATTTTCTCTGTTTAACATTTATTTCCAAGCGCCACTGGCATCTACATAGTAACCATCTGGTGTGCGTGTGTTGCTAAGCATATTACCAGATGAAGCCAGATAGTACCACTTACCATTATCTTTGATCCAGCCTGTTGCCATTGCACCTGAATCTTTTAGATAGTACCAAGAGCCCTTATCTTTGACCCAACCTGTTGCCATTGAACCTGAGTCTTCTAGGTAATACCAAGTACCACCATCTTTAAGCCAGCCTGTCGCCATAGAACCTGAGTCTTTTAGGTAATACCAAGAGCCGTTATCATACAACCAATCAGCTGAAATCATAGCTCCTGATGATTTAAAGGCATACCAGCTACCACCTTGATGAAGCCATGTTTGATTAAACATAACCCCTTTATCATCCATAAAATACCAGCTTCCATTGTCCTTAATCCAAGCATCTTTAACTAGTTGTCCTTGTTTTTGATAGTACCAGTTTTGTTTAGATTTTAGCCAGCTTTCTGTTTTTATAATTGGATAAAGTTCTTGGAAAGCTCCCCCACCCTTATAAGAATGACTGATAGTTTCTGGTTTTGCAAGTTTCAACTCACCATTGTCATAATCTGCCCAAGCATAGACTTTTTGACCATTGACAGTCTCTGGTAAGGTTGCAGTGTAAGTCTTAGTTCGATAGTCCCATTTGGTATCAATGTAGATGTATTGATCGTTTGATTCTTCAATACGGAAGTAACCACTCTTTCCACCGTCATGATATACATCATCAACTACTTTAGTGGACCAGGTCTTTACTTCATTTCCGCTCTTGGCTTCTACCTTGATATCCCCTCTATAGCCATAGGGTACGTAGAAATTCAGGTAACGCCCCTCTGTACCGACCATAGACTTGTCCTTTTCTTGACCTAGAAAATTGACAGTCTGATCTTGACCATTTAAAGTGACTTTCCATTCAATTTTTTCGTTTTTGGGCAAATCCAAGACTTTGATATCTACTTCATGGCCGTTATTAAATCGGAGAATTTTGCCATCTTGATATTGAACACCACCCTTAATAACCCATTCTTCTTCAAGCTCGAACGCCTTTCCTGAATGAGGAAAAGCTAGTAAAGCTAAACCTGCTAAAGACAAACTAAATAGTGTGATTTTTTTCATGAGATTTCCTCCTGTTTTTATCCATGTTAATTATATCACTATGTTATTTTTTTGCAAGAGATATCCTAAATGTATATAGGAAAAACCTCTGAGATAACTCTCAAAGGTTTTATTCTGTCTATTTACTATTTTCAACCGCTGCTGTTACAAAAGCAGTGTAAAGTTCTTCTGGGCGGTTTGGACGACTTGAAAGCTCTGGGTGGTATTGACAAGCCACAAAGAATTTGTTTTCTGGAATTTCCACAATTTCTACCAAGCGGTTGTCTGGTGAAACACCTGAAAAGACAAAACCTGCTCCTTCAAACTGTTCACGAAAAGCATTGTTAAACTCATAACGGTGACGGTGACGGCGTTGCACCACCTCTTTGTTATGATAAGCTGCCGCTGCCTTAGAACCACGTTTTAACTTAGAAGGATAAAGTCCCAAACGAAGGGTACCACCCATGTCCTCAACATCAATCTGATCACGCATGATATCGATGATAGGGTATTTGGTATCAGGATTTAGCTCTGCTGAATTAGCTCCTTCAAGACCTAAGACATTTCGGGCAAACTCGATACAGGTCAACTGCATACCCAAGCAGACTCCCAGCATTGGTACATCATTTTCACGCGCATAGCGAATCGCTTCAATCTTACCTTCTGTTCCACGTTGACCAAAACCACCTGGCACGATGATTCCGTCAGCATCAGATAGGAGTTCTGCCACATTGTCAGCTGTCACATCGTTAGCATTGACCCAATCAATCTTGACTTCTGCATCATTGGCATAACCAGAGTGTTTCAAGGCTTCAACAACGGAGATGTAGGCATCTTGCAACTCAACATACTTACCAACAAGGGCAATCTTGACTTGTTTTTTGAGGTTCATGACCTTATCAACCATAGCTGACCACTCTGTCATATCTGCTGCAGGTGCATCTATTTTCAAATGGTCACAGACGATTTGGTCCATACCTTGTGCTTGCAGATTAAGCGGGATTTGGTAAAGATGATCGACATCTAATGACTCGATGACTGCTTCTGGCGCCACATCACAGAACTGGGCTAGTTTATTTTTAATTCCTTGTCCAGCTGGCTTTTCAGTACGTATAACCAACATATTTGGTTGGATTCCCAAACCACGCAATTCCTTGACAGAGTGTTGAGTTGGTTTGGTTTTCATTTCACCAGCTACCTTGAGGTAAGGAAGCAAGGTTGTATGGATATACATGACGTTATCAGCGCCGACATCTGCCTTCATCTGACGAAGAGCTTCTAAGAATGGAAGGGACTCGATATCGCCGACTGTTCCACCAACCTCTGTAATAATGACATCAGAATCTGTCGTAAGAGCAGCACGCTTGATTTTTTCTTTCAAGGCATCTGTAATATGAGGAATAACTTGGACAGTTGCTCCAAGGTACTCTCCACGGCGTTCTTTGCGAAGAACTTCGCTGTAGATTTTACCAGTTGTCACGTTTGAGTATTTATTAAGGTTAATATCAATAAAACGCTCATAGTGACCCAAGTCCAAGTCTGTCTCAGCCCCATCATCAGTTACAAATACTTCCCCGTGCTGATATGGGCTCATGGTTCCTGGGTCGATATTGATATAAGGGTCAAATTTTTGAATGGTCACCTTCAAACCACGGTTTTTCAAAAGACGCCCAAGGCTCGCTGCAACGATCCCTTTCCCAATAGACGATACCACACCACCAGTGACAAAAATATATTTCGTAGACATAGATTCCTCTTTCTAAAATGCTCAAGGTCTTGTTTACTAACAGGGGATTGAGAAAACAAGACCTTCATCAATAACTACACCCCAAGAAGAAAAGCTTCCTGGAAAAAACAAAAATAGCTCCCTAATAACTAGGAAGCTCCGACCTCTAAAAGAGGTGCCCGAACAATATATTACCTCAAAATAAAGCATTTGTCAAATAGAACAAATCGTTGACTTGGCATTCTATTTTGCATAACTCATTCAAACTAGAAACTAAAAAAGAGGCTGGATCTAGGAAATCGAGACTTGATAGACCGACTCCAGCTCCAACCCCTTTTTATTTTTATTCTTCCTCTTCTTCAGAGTCTTCGTCGTCCTCTTCATTAAGATCGACTTCTTCATCTAGATCATCCGGTGCAATTTCATTGATTTCAGCATCGTAGGCTTCCACTTCATTTTTCTCATCATCTGGATTTTCATCATCATAAGAAAGAGCTGGATCTTCTTCGTATGCATCCTCATCTTCTGGATCATCTGCACTGTAATCAATAGCATCTGCATCACCATCCATGAAGGCGTTGACACGTTTTTTCTTAGCCTTAGGTGTTACTTCTTCATCATCACTTTCTTCAAGAGCAATGATTTCCTCATCGATTTCATCGACTCCATACCATGAACGAAGCCCCCATTTGTTATCTCCAAGGGAGATAAAGCTACCGTCAAAGTTCAACTCTGTGTAGAACAAAGGCAAAGCTTCACGAATATCGCTATTAGAGGTACCGAGATAGTTTTGGATTTCATTAACCAAATCACTAAAATGCATTTCGTGATCACGACCACGGAGTTCCAAGATGGCACGAGCCACCTCAATCATAGATAGTTCACTTTTTTCTTGCCCAGCAAATACTTCTAATTCCAAAGCGTTTCTCCTCATTTTTTACTACTAACGCCAGAGTGGATAAACTCTGATCTCATTTTATCATGTACTCTTTATTGTACGATAATTTTGCCTAATAGTCAAAGGTTTAGGAGAAATAAATGTGAAATATTTCAGCTAATTAATACTCAATGAAAATCAAAGAGCAAACTAGGAAGCTAGCCACAGGCTGCTCAAAACACTGTTTTGAGGTTGCAGATGGAAGCTGACGTGGTTTGAAGAGATTTTCGAAGAGTATAAAAGACCTGGGAGATACACTCACAGGTCCGATACTTTATTTATAACTTAAAGCTCGTTTAAAGGTTTTCCAGATCCCCAAATCATCCGTTTGAAGGACCAAACTAGCATACATGCGTCCGATAAAGGCTGTTGCAGTTACTGCAAAAATCACCGTTATAGCAAGCGAAATCCAAGCCTCTAGTCCATTTGCGTAACCATTGATAGCTCTGAAAGGCATAAAGAAGGTTGAAACGAATGGAATGTAAGAACCGATTTTCAAGATTAAATTATCACCAGAAGTTCCTAATACAGTTACCCCAATGAAACCTACCATAATCAAAAGCATCAAAGGCGATAAGGCCTTACCAGAGTCTTCAGGTCGTGAAACCATAGAACCTAAGAAGGCAGCCAAGACCACATACATAAAGAGACTAACCAAGACAAACAATAAGGTATTGATCGAAAAGGCTTCTCCCAAGTGATTTAGAATACCTGAATTAGCCAAGATAGGCATATCCTTAAAGAAGAAAATAGCTCCAAGACCACCTACAACATAAATACCAATATGAGTCAAAATAACAAGAAGTAAGGCAATCATGCGGGCGTAGAAATAATGGCTAGCACGAATGCTTGAGAAGACCACTTCCATGATTTTGGTTCCTTTTTCACTAGCTACCTCTTGAGCAGTAACACTAGCATAAGTAATCAAAATCATATAGAGGAAGAAACCTAGTCCTGCAGCCGCAAAGGTTTGGACCATCTTTTTATTTTCCTTGGCTTCATCAATCTGTTCTGTGAATTGAATTGTTTGAGCCAAGCGTTTTTCCTGTTCCTGAGACAAATTTGCTTCTGAACGGTTGAGTTGGGATTGGAGTTCATTCAACTTAGCGGTCACTGCTAACTTAATGCCACTCTCTAGTGAAGTCTCACCATGATAGACTGCCTTGAGGACACTATTCTCCTGGTCAATGGTCAGATAGCCTTTTATTTTCTCATCTTTGATAGCGGCTTGGGCACTTGCTTCATCCTTATAGTCAAAGTTAAGACCATTGGTCGATTTAAGTTCTTCTGTAACAAGAGGAACAGAACTAACTACTGCTACCTTACTATTTTGAGCCAAGGAAGAACCTTGGAGAACACCAATTCCTCCAGAAAGACCTAAAAAGAGGAAAGGCGAAATCACCATAAAGAAGAAACTCCACGACTTGACATGTCTTAGATAGGTTTCTTTGATTACAACCCACATATTTCTCATACTTCCACCCCTGATTCTAATTTAAAGATTTCATCGATTGTTGGAGCTTGTTGATCAAAAGTCGCGATATATTGACCTTGAGTCAATATTGGGAAGAGTTCTCTACCTGCACTTTCATCATCTAAAATCAACTTCCAACTACCTTGCTTGGTCAAGCTAACCTGTTTGACATGAGGAAGACTCTCCAGTTCTTCCTTGCTTCGTTCACTTGAAACAAAAAGTCGTGTTTTGCCGTATTGATTGCGGACTTCTTGAACCGGTCCATGCAAGACCACACGTCCATCTCGAATCATGAGGATATCATCACAAAGCTCTTCGACATTGGTCATGACATGGTCAGAAAAGATAATGGTCGCGCCGCGTTCTTTTTCTTTCAAGATAACCCGCTTAAGAAGTTCGGTATTAACTGGATCCAAGCCACTAAAAGGCTCATCTAGGATAATCAAATCTGGTTCATGAATCAAAGTGATAATCAACTGAATCTTCTGTTGATTTCCTTTTGAGAGACTTTTGATCTTATCCGTCAATTTTCCCTTGACTTCCAATTTTTCCATCCATTGAGGGAGTTTTTCTTTGATTTCCTTGGTGTCCATGCCTTTTAGGGTCGCCAAGTAACGAACTTGTTCAAGGACTGTCAATTTAGGCATAAGACTGCGTTCTTCGGGTAGATAACCAATGCGAGCATAGGTCTCCTGACGAATGTCTTGACCATCAAGCTCAATCTCCCCTTGATAGTCTAAAAATTTCAAAATACTGTGAAAAATAGTTGTTTTCCCAGCTCCATTTTTACCAACCAGCCCTAAAATACGCCCTGGTCTTGCTTGAAAGTCAACACCAAACAAAACTTGCTTAGGCCCAAAACTTTTCTCTAGATTTCTTACTTCGAGCATCATCCACCTCCGAAATTTATTGCACTTATTATACTCCTTTTTGATAGCATTTACAATGATTTATGTACATTTTTAAATCTTGATTTCAAGAAGGATATTTACTGGATAAGGACTTTATTGGCTCATCACCAAGCATTTTAGTCCTCCAGATTTTAAGTGATAAATTTATTATACTCATTTCTTGATAAATCCGTTGGCTATGTCCTCAAATGTTCATTTTCAGTCCTGAATTGTTACTACTAATCTTCATCATTCTGCCTAGCTTATCGTGCTATTTTATGGTATATTTTTGATAGACTATAGATTATCATAAGCAAGGAATCTGATATGAAAAAAAGACTTAAACTCGAACCAAACAACAATAACTTAATCATTTGGGAAGCTGAACAACCAAAAGCCATTCTTCAGATTGTACATGGCATGGTAGAATACGTAGAACGATATGAAGAATTTGCTCTAGCCATGAATAACGAAGGCTTTACTGTTATCGGCCATGATCATCTCGGCCACGGTTATACTGCTCAAAATCCAAGTCAACTCGGAGTCTTTCCTGAATCTCCCGAGGAACTCATCGATGATATTGAAAGAGTGACCTCTTTAATTCAAGAAAGCTATCCAGAACTTCCAATCGTCCTTCTAGGGCATTCTATGGGTTCTCTTATGTGTCGCTATTATGTAGCTAAGCGAAAACCACCTATCAATGCCTTGATTATCATGGCGACTGGTCAACAACCTCAATTTCTGACTCGATTCGCTCTCATCCTAACAGAATACATCCGACTTATAAAAGGGAATAAACACCGTAGTAAACTACTAACCTACCTGTCCACTGACAGTTTTAACCGTAGTATTAAGAATCCTAAAACATCTGTCGATTGGCTCTCAAAAAATGAAGAATCCAATCAAGCTTATCTGAAGGATCCATTCTGTCAATTCATACCTACTATTCCTATGTACAGATCTATTTTTTACTTTTCTAACCAAGTAGCTAGTAAACAAGTGATTGATGAGATCCCAGCCCAACTTCCTATTCTCGTTATTTCGGGGCAAGAAGACCCTCTAGGTGAAAATGGCAAAGGTATAGAGAGATTTGTAAAACTCCTAAAGGCTTCACATTCGAAAGTAAGCCTCCGACTAGTTGAAGAGGCTCGTCACGAAATTCTAAACGAGAATAATCGAAACGATACTTATCACTTCATAGCTGATTGGATGACAAAAAATACCGATGTCTGATCATCTTGTAACAGTATTAAAAAGGAGTTGTTTCCCCGTCAATTTGATTCAATCATCAGGCTAAAGCTTGATGATTTTTTCTACTAAAAAATCCATCCCTAGGGATGGATTGAAGGTTTTTAACGCACTTCTGCATTCACTTTTTCTTCGAGTGATGCTTGGATTTTTTCCATGTAGCGTGCGACTTCTTCGTCAGTCAAGCTATCTTCTGGATTTTGGAAGGTCAAGCTATAAGCCATTGACTTCATACCTAGTCCCAATTTTTCGCCTGAGAAAACGTCAAAGAGTTTGATATCTGTCAATCGTTTCACGCCTGCAGCCTGGATAGCATCTACAACTTCTTGGTGAGTGACTTCTGCCTTGAGGAGAAGGGCGATATCACGGCTCACCGCTGGGAATTTGGTGATTTCCACAAATGGAGCGGCTGGTTGAAGAGCTGTCTCAATAGCTGAAAGGTTGAGCTCTGCTACATAAGTTTCTGGAATATCGTAAGCCTTGGCTGTAACAGGATGTACTTGACCGAGGAAACCAAGGACTTGGTCACCGAGTGAGATCAAGGCTGTACGTCCTGGGTGAAGACTAGCAATTTCAGAAGTTGCTGTATAAGTCACTTCAAGACCCAAGCGAGCAAAGAGAGCTTCCAAAATTCCCTTAGCATAGAAGAAGTCAACAGGAACTGCTGCTGTTTGGAAGTCTTTTTCAGCGACTAAGCCAGTCAAGGCAAAGGCAAAGCTGTTGATCTCATTTGGCAAGTCTTCTTTTGGATTACCAGTTTGTTCAAAGACTTTTCCAATCTCATAAAGAGCCAAGTCTTTGTTCTTACGTGCTACGTTGTAGGCAACTGTATCAAGGATACCTGAAACCATATTTTGACGGAGAACAGAACGGTCCACAGTCATTGGCCACATGAGCTCTGTTAAGTTACTTGGGGCAGTCGTAAATTCAACCGCTTTTTCAGGAGTTGTTAGAGCGTAGGTAATGATTTCTGTCAAGCCTGCTCCTTCTGCAATGGTACGAACTTGACGACGGAGTTTTTGTGTCGCAGTCAATTCACCAGCGGTACCATCGTCTTTTGGAAGACTGGTTGGCAAGCGATCATAGCCATAGATACGAGCGATTTCTTCAAAGAGGTCAGCCTCGATAGTGATATCCCAACGACGACGTGGTACGCTTACTGTGAAGCTATCTACATTTCCAGAAAGACCGAAGCCAAGACGACGGAAGACATCTTCAACATCAGCAAATGAAAGCTCTGTACCGAGGACACGGTTGACATCAGCAAGAGTTGAAGAAACTTCCACATCAGAAGTGTCAAGCTCACCTGCTGAAACAATGCCCTTACGCACTGTTGCTCCTGCAAGCTCTGCAATCATGCTGGCTGCCGCATCAAGGGCTTCATTGACTGTTGCCACATTGATGCCTTTTTCAAAGCGAGAAGATGATTCTGAACGAAGGTTGAGACGACCGCTAGTCTTACGGATAGATTTGCCATTGAAAACAGCAGCTTCAAGGACAACACGACTAGAGTTTTCAGAGATTTCTGTAGCCTGACCACCCATAACACCTGCAAGGGCTACTGGTTTGTCAGCGACCGTAATCACGAGGTCATTCGTTTCCAACTCACGTTCTTCACCGTCTAAGGTTACCAATTTTTCACCAGCACGCGCTTCACGCACACGGATCTCGCTTCCTTCAAAGGTATCCAAGTCAAAGGCATGCATCGGCTGACCAAAGTAAAGTAAGATATAGTTGGTTACGTCAACTACATTGTTAATCGGACGGATACCTTCATTCATGAGAAGATTTTGCAACCATTGTGGACTTGGTGTGATGGTCACATTATCCAAGATACGAGCCGCATAGTAAGGAGCCTTGTCTGTCTCAATGCTGACAGAAAGAGCATCGGCTGCAGCTTGGTCTGTTTCTGTTAAGGTAAATTCTTTAAAGTTGACTGCCTTGTCATAGATGGCTGCTACTTCGTGCGCTACTCCACGCATAGAAAGAGCGTCTGCACGGTTTGGTGTGATAGAAAGTTCGATAATTTCATCATCCAAGTCTAGGTATGAGAAGACTTCCTCACCTGGAACGGCATTTTCTGGCAAGATTTGGATGCCATCTGCAAATTCCTTAGGTACAACTGAGTCAGAAATACCCAATTCACCAAGGGAGCAGATCATTCCGAGAGATTCTAAACCACGGATTTTCCCTTTTTTGATTTTGTAATTGTCAGCGATACGAGCTCCCGGAAGTGCCACCATAACCTTGATACCTGCACGAACATTTGGTGCTCCACAGACGATTTGACGGGCTTCTTCTTCGCCAACGTTAACCTGACAAACATGAAGGTGAGTTTCTGGCACATCTTCGCAAGACAAGACCTCACCGACAACAATTTTTGAGAGACCGGCAGCTGGTGATTCAACACCTTCTACTTCGATCCCTGTAGTTGACATTTTCTCAGCCAACTCTTGTGATGGCACATCAATGTCCACCAATTCTTTTAACCATTTATATGATACTAACATAATTCTGATCGTAAGATCTCATCAATCGAGACCTTTTCAATTCCTTTCTTTTTCTTCGAGTAAGCTCTTGCCATTTCTCACCGAGAGGAAATGACTAGAACTGTATAGGACTGTGTTTCAGGTTTCAATCTTATTTAAACTGTTCTGAGAAGCGGACATCCCCTTGGTAGAATCCACGGATATCGTTGATACCGTAACGAAGCATGGCTACACGCTCTTGACCAAGACCAAAGGCAAAACCAGAGTAAACAGTCGCATCGATACCACTCATCTCAAGGACACGTGGGTGAACCATACCGGCACCCATAATCTCGATCCAACCTGTTTTCTTACATACGTTACAGCCGTCTCCTCCACACTTGAAGCATGAAACGTCAACTTCAACAGATGGCTCTGTGAATGGGAAGTAAGATGGGCGCAAACGAATTTGACGCTCTTCGCCAAACATTTTTTGTACAATCAACTGAAGCGTTCCTTGAAGATCGGCCATAGAGATGTTTTTCCCAACAACCAAGCCTTCGATTTGGTGGAATTGGTGACTGTGGGTTGCATCGTCCGTATCACGACGGAATACTCGCCCTGGTGAGATCATCTTCAAAGGACCATTAGAAAAATCATGGGCATCCATCGCACGCGCCTGAACTGGAGACGTGTGGGTACGGAGCAAGATTTCTTCTGTGATGTAGAAAGTGTCCTGCATATCACGGGCTGGGTGGTCTTTTGGAAGGTTCATACGTTCGAAGTTGTAGTAATCTTGCTCCACTTCAAATCCATCCACGACTTGGTAACCCATACCGATGAAGATATCCTCGATTTCTTCACTAGTTTGTGTAAGAACGTGACGGTGACCAGTCGCAACTGGACGACCTGGAAGTGTCACATCTATGCTTTCACTTGCTAGTTGAGCTTCCACTTTCTTTTCTTCCAAGAGCTTAGCTGTTTCTTCAAAGGCAGCTGTTAGGACATCACGAGCCTCATTGACGTGTTTTCCGATAACAGGGCGCATTTCAGCAGAAACGTCTTTCATCCCTTTAAGGATTTCAGTCAGTGACCCTTTTTTACCAAGGACTGAGACTCGCAAATCTTGCATCTCTTTTTCATTTTCAGCAGTAATCTGCTTCAAGCTAGCTAGCGTTTCTTCACGAAGCGCTTTTAATTGTTCTTCAATAGTTGACATAATTCCTCCATCAGTCTCTCGTAAGATAAAAAGAAAACCACATGCCAAAAACTCCACTCGGAGCGTTGACACGCGGTACCATCCGTTTTCATCTGACAAGTCAGACCTTTATTTCTGAATCCATAGGCAAGTGAATTCACCCAGCTTTCATATAGAGAGCTTTCAGTCACGGCTCTCCTCCCTGATATACTTCCCCTGAGATACTAGTCTTGCAGATTCCTATTTAATTATTATTCATTTTATCAAAATTTAAGTAATCTTGCAAGATGTTTTGCGACTAATCAACATAGTCTCCACCTTCAAAGCCATAGTACTCTTCTAAACTGAGACCACTAGCTGCGATTTCTTTGGCTTCTTTGCCAACATAGCGAAGGTGCCATTCCTCAGCCATATAACCCGTTTCCTTTTCCTTACCTTTTAGATAACGAACGACAAAGCCATAGTCTGCTGCATGGTCCAAAAGCCATTGGGCTGCCTTTTCTTCAGTGACTAGGTCTCCATTTGTTCCGATCAGGTCAAAAGCCAGACCAGTTTGGTGTTCACTATAACCAGGTCTTGCCGAATAGCGGTCAGCTTCAGCCTTGCCATCTTTATTTACATAGTTTTGATAAAGCTGAGTTTGAGTTTCATAACTTCTAAAACCACTATAGTGATCACTAATTGGGAATCCTGCTTGTTGCATAGCTGCAATAAGCTTCAACAACTCCGCCTTTGCTGTAGGATTTTCTCCAGGATTGTAGTCTTTTGACATAGGATAATGCTTATTAGCGACAACAATCTCATCGTACTTTCCTTGAATGCTGTAGTGATCTCCTTTGTTGACCACTTGAGCTTTCTTTTGACTAGCTTCTTGAGACTTACTTCCCGCGGTTCCTTCTTCTACAGTCTTTTGTTCTGTAGAAGACTTAGCCTCTGTAGTTGCTGGTTTTTCTTGCGAACAAGCTGCTAATGTCAATGCTAATAATCCTGATAATACAAGATATCTTTTCTTCATCTTTAATCCTTTCATTTTACTATCTGGTTTAAAGTTTCTGATAATGTCGCAATCAAGTTTTCCAGTCTCCGATCTTTAACGTGATATTCCTCAGCAACCATTTCTTCCCATGGGACCCACCAAACTGGGCCACAACCGTTAAGCCCGTGTCCCTTCATATCACCCTCTCGTCTCGGAAAAATATGCCAGTGAGCATGTGCATCCCCATTTCCTAACAACTCTACATTCATCTTTTGAGCTGAAAAAGCTATAGAGACAGCTTCCTGGACTAGACTCATTTCCTCTAAAAAGCGAAGTTTGATACTTGGTTTTAGATGATGTAATTCTGTAACATGTTCCTTGGCTAAGAAGAGAGTATAGCCTTCAAAATACTGGTGGTCACCAATTACGACATATCCTGTTTCTAGTTCCTTTACAAAGTAGGGATTTTCCCCTGCCTTAATCAATTCAATTCGTTCACAAATTAGGCACATCCTAGTCCACCAACTCACTCTTAAGATAAGCGTCCACCATACGCTCAGTAGCAACTACAGAATCGATATGAGTTCGCTCGTAAGAGTGACTAGACTCGATACCCGCTCCTAGGAGAGCGTGTTTGACCTCTGCGCCAGCTGACATGGCTGCAGAAGCATCCGAACCGTAAAATGGATAGATATCGAGTTTAAATGGAATGTCTTGGTCTTTTGCTAGAGCAACCAGATGTTGACGGAATTCGTAGTGATAAGGACCTGAAGCATCTTTGACACAGATAGACACTGTGTACTCATCCGTCTGCTGGTCATCTCCCATTGCTCCCATATCTACCGCTAGATATTCGACAACTTGACTTGGGATACTTGAGTTAGCACCATGCCCCACTTCTTCAAAGACCGAGAAGGCAAAATGCGTAGTGACAGGAAGTTCAATCCCTTCTTCCTTATAGGCTTTAAGGAGATTTAGAAGGATAGCTGCACTGACCTTATCATCCAAATGACGCGATTTGATAAAGCCTTTCTCAGTTACGACAGTTCGTGGGTCAAAGCTGATAAAGTCACCAACCTCAATACCAAGTGCGCGTGTTTCTTTTTCATTGGTCACTTTTTCATCCAAACGCACTTCCATATTGTCCTGCGTGCGTTCAGCAGTTCCAGCGTCCTTGTATACATGACAAGAAGTCTGGTGGATCAAAATCGTTCCAGATAACGTTTTACCTGTGCTAGCCACATGAACTGTACAGTTTTCGCCTTCAATCATATTCCAAGGGTAGCCACCAATACGGTCCATTTTAAGACGACCATCTGGTTTAACAGCGCGAACGATAGCTCCCAAGGTATCCACATGGGCGGTCACATAACGCTGTTGCTGGTCATTTTTACCTTTAATGGTAACATTCACTCCACCTTTAGCAGTACGGATTGGTTGATAACCTAGTTTTTCAAGAGTCTCAACTAAATAATTCGTAATTTCACGTGTGAAACCAGTTGGGGATGCGATAGCAGTTAGTTCTTTGATATATTCTACAGTTTGATTCATTTCTTCACCTCTTGCTACCATTATATCACTTTTCCCATTTTAGTATGTGCAAAAAGGAAAAGCAAATATACTTTGAATGTAAAATTACTTTATGGTATAACAAAAGTAGTTCTTAGGAAGAAAGGAAAAAATATGAACAAATATTTTAAAATGACACTTCTCTTAGCTTTACCCTTGGCATTCTTGTTGGGATGTTCAAAACAATCATCAACAACTTCTAACTCTTCAAAAGTAGAGTCAACTGAGGTAAAAACTACTGAAGCTGAAAAAGCTGAAAAGAAAGCCGAACTAAAAACTGTTACTTTTGTAAATGATTCTTAGCCCGGTGTCCAATCAACATTGATCTATACAGTTGATGGTGATAACGTTGTGAAACAAACCGCTCATAATGTCGCTGATCCTGAAGTCCTCAATAATACAGCAGATGCTGTAAAAAGTGTTCTTGAAGAAACCTACAAAGGCTATAAGGGACTTAAAGGGGTAACTTTCTCAATCGAAGTTAAAGATGCTAAAGTCGTTCAAGATCTTGAAATCGATCTTTCAGTTGCAAGCATTGACGAACTTAGAAAAGCTTTACCAGAAGAATACTCAGGCGTTGGAAAAAACGTAAGTTTTAAAGCCTCTAAAAAAATGTTAACAGACCTTGGTTATACAGAAAAAAACTAAGCAACTAAGACTAAATAGAAAAAACTTGGCTCATGCCAAGTTTTTTTCTATTCCATTTCAAAAGCTTCACTTTCTTGTTTATTTGGAAGAACAAGAGAAAGTAGAATTCCGATAATAGCTGGTACCAACCATGGCAGAGAAGCCTCCGCAAATGGTAGAGCGTTCACGATATTTGCAAGGACCTCAACTTTAAAAGTAGATCCTAAAACACTTGCAATAGCAATGGCTGTGACAATACCAACAGTTAATTGCATTCCTGGTTTTGAAAGAGCAACAAACTTGTTCACAATCACAATCATGACAATGGCAATCGTAATTGGGTACAAGATAACTAGGACAGGGATAGAATATTTGATGATTGCATCAAGACCAAGGTTGGCAATTGCAAAACCAATCAAGGTAAAGACAGTCGCATAAACCTTATAGCTAAGTTGTGGGAAACGTCCGTTAAAGAATTCAGCAGTTGAAACAATCAAACCTACAGTCGTTGTGAAGCAGGTTACTGTTACCATGGCTGCTAGGAATAATTGAGCTGTTGAACCAAAGATTTCTTGGGTCGCTTGCGACAAGATATAAACTCCTGGAGTTCCACCCTTCATCGCTTCTTCTGTCATCGGGAAGTGATTTCCAAGGTAACCTAAGCCGATGTAAAGGGCACTAAAGCCAATTGCTACGACAATACCGACTACCCAAATAGTTGAAATATACTCTTTTTTACTTGAAAATCCAAGTTGTTTCAAGGTTTGAACAGCGATTACACTGAAGGCAACAGAGGCAAGAGCATCTAGAGTGTTATATCCTTCAAGGAATCCTGCTCCAAATGCTGAAGCCTGATAAGCTCCTGAAGCCGCTTGTGGTGCATTTCCACCGTATTTAAAGGCTCCAAGGATGACCAGAACAACAATTAAGAGGGCAAAAACTGGAGTCAAGACACGACCAATACGATCCAAAATCTTTGAAGGATTAAGAGCAATCAGATAAGCTGCAACAAAGTAGATAAGTGTGAAAACAATCAAGCCTAATCCCTTATCTGCTTCGGCCAAGAGTGGACTAATCCCTACTGCAAAAGAAGTTGTCGCTGTACGCGGAATCGCAAAGAATGGACCAATCGACAAGTACAAAACTGCTAGATAAACTGTCGCAAACCATGGAGAAATTTTCTTAGAAATTTCATAGATATACCCCTTAGGATTAAGGGTTCCGATAATCAAGGTTAGGACAGCAATCCCGACACCTGAAAATACAAATCCTGCAATAGCAGGGAGGAAGTTATCTCCAGACTGAGCGCCCAGAGTTGGAGGGAAAATTAAGTTACCTGCTCCAAAAAATATTCCAAACAGGAGTAATCCTGTTAAAGCACCTTTTTTAGCCATAAACTCTCCTTATAAAAAATAAAATACTTTCTTAGTATAACATGTTTAAAGGCTTGAAAAGGCTCTCACGGAACAATTCTAAAATGTTTTCAATTTTCTGATTTTTAGAGCAAATAAACTCCCTTTAAAACCTTTCTTATTTTAGGTCTTAAAGGGAGGTTTTCTTATTCTAAAGCATCCATGCCACCTTGGACATTGATAACCTCATAGCCTTGTTCTGCTAAAAATTGACAGGCACGTGCTGAACGCATTCCTGATTTACAAATCACATAGTAAGACTGGGCTTTGTCTAGTTGCTCATAAGTATCGGCTAGTTGGCTGAGAGGAAAATTACGAGCACCTTCTAAATGAAGAACCTCAAATTCCTCAACTTCTCTCACATCCAATAGAGAAAGCGACTCTTTCTGGTATAGTTGGTAAAAATCATTAAAAGTAATTTCTTTCATTGTTCATCTCCGAGAATTTTTTGGATTTTATCTTTCAAGTCAGGCAGGACTTCTGCTTCAAACCAAGGATTTTTTTTCATCCAGATTTGGTTCCGAGGTGACGGGTGTACTAGAGGGAAATAATCTGGCAAATAATCTTTAAATCGATGTACACGATCCGTTACCTTTCCACTGACTTTCTCATGCAGATAGTATGCCTGTGCATACTGCCCAATCAAGAGCGTCAATTGGATATACGGTAACTCTTTCAAGAGTTCTGGGTGCCACTTTTCTGCAAAACCAGGTCTAGGCGGTAAATCACCGGATTTCCCATGTCCTGGAAAATAGAAATCCATGGGCATGACTGCAAAATAACCTGAATTGTAAAAGGTATCCTCATCCACACCCAACCAGTCTCGCAATCGATCCCCACTTTTATCCTTCCAGTACAGCCCTGCTTCCTGAGTTTTAAGACCAGGTGCCTGCCCAATGATATTGATCCGAGCTGTCTTTGGTGCTGCAAAGAGAGGCTCGATACCTTGTTTCGTATAACTGGCATTTTGTGGATCTGCCATAATGGCTTGTTTGATGTTTTCGATTTGAGACATCTGTTTTCCCTCCAAAAAGAAGTCTAAGCATACAATCTCAGACTTCTATAGCATTATTTGATCAATTCGTAAATAGCTTCAGCATAGATGGCTGCTGCACGGAAGAGATCGTCCAAGGCGATAAATTCGTTGGCTTGGTGCATAGTGTCGATAGAGTCTGGGAACATAGCACCATAGGCTACACCACGTTCTAAGAGGCGTCCAAAAGTTCCACCCCCGATAACTTGTTCATGCCCTTGAAGACCCGTTTGTTTTTCATAAACGCTCAACAAGGTTTGGACAAGCGGATCTTCCATTGGTACATAGTGAGGTGTATGTCCGTGTTCTGACAAACTAACTGAAGCAACTGGCAAGTTTTCAAGAACTGACTTGATTTGCTCTGGACTTGTTCCTTTTGGATAACGGAAGTTGAGGGCAATAGTATTATCAGTACTTGCTTCGTCAAAGCGGAAGACACCTGCATTCATAGAAAGGGCACCCATCTTTTCATCCACATGAGCAACTTTCAAGTTCTTCCCTTCATGGTCATTCAAGAGAATCTTACCAGCAATGTCAAGGTAGTCTTTTGCAGGTCCTTCAAAGGCAAACTGGCTAAGGAAGAGAGCAAGATAAGTCGCACCATTGACACCTGAAGCAGGCATAGCACCGTGGGCAGATTTACCGATAATAGTAACCTTATATCGACCGTTTTCTTCTTGGATTTCTCCTCTAAGTTTGTGCTCTGCGACAAAGGCATCTAGTTTCGCTTGCAAGTCAGCCAAGTCACCTGAAACGACTGCAGTCGCTGATTCAGGAACCATATTTTCACGCAAACCACCTGTAAAGCTGTGAAGACGAGCTGCTCCCTTGTTTTCACCGGCAAAATGGAGATATTCTGTGATATTTCCTTTTTCACCATTGATAATTGGGAATTCAGCATCTGGAGAGAAACCGAAGTCTGGCTTCGCAAGTCCTACATGTTCAAAGTAGTAGTCCATGTCTGCCCAACCTGATTCTTCATCAGTTCCGACAATAAAGCGAACTTTTTTAGAAGTTGGAAGACCAAGTTCTTTAATGATTTTCAAACCATAGTAACACGCTGTAGTTGGTCCCTTATCATCAGAAGCACCACGCGCATAAAGACGACCATCTTTGATAGTTGGAGTGTAAGGATCAGTGTCCCAACCGCTACCCGCCGGTACCACGTCCATGTGGGCAAAGATTCCAAGAACTTCCTTACCTTCACCAAACTCAAAATGTCCTGCATAGTTGTCGACATTTTTTGTTGGATAACCATCACGGTCTGCGATTTCAAGGAATTTCTCCAAAGCTTTTACTGGACCAGGTCCAAATGGATGCTGAGCATCAGCCTTGCTATCATCACGTTCTGAGTTGATTTCCAAAAGGCTGAATAAGTCGGCCAAAAGGTCTTCTTTGCGTTTTTCTACTTCTGCTGTAAAATCAATTGTTGTCATGTTTTCTTCCTATCTTTTTTCGATAATTTCATCTACTGGCAAGCGGTAGCTTGGTTCTAACTTCTCATCTGTGTAACCCACTGTGATCAAAAGTTCTGGGCGGAAACGTTCTTCGATTTCCAAGACTTCATTGGCTTTTGATTTGTCAAAACCAAGGATAATGTTTGAACCAATTCCCTGGTCAGTCAAAGCAAGGACCAAGTTCATAGCTACAAGCCCAGCATTAAGAGCCAAGTAGTCACTGACTTGCTGTTCGTTATAACGTGCAAATTCTGCTGGAAGATTTTTCATAAAGTACTGTAGTTGTTCTTCTGAGAAATTATTGGCACCACCAATTCGAGCAATCTTGCGAGCTCGTTTAGCTAGGTCAGTATCTGTAAACAAGGCAATGGTTACAGGGGCAGATGCTACTTGCTCAAAGTTTGAACCGTAAGCCAATTTTGCTAATTCAGAATTTCTCTCACGAACCACGACAAACTTCCAAGGCTGACTGTTGTGAGCGCTTGGTGCCAAGGTTGCGATTTCGATAGCTGTACGAACATCCTTAGGATCAACCGGTTTATCAATAAAATGCTTGGTCGCATGACGTTTTTTATTTAACTCAAGAAATTTCATAATTGATTTCCTTTTCTATTTCTACTGCTTCCATTTTACCATATTTTGAAAGAGCTTGCAGAGTTTTTTCATTAGTGAAACAAATTATCTTTTTTCAAATTCCACTTTCAGTTCTAGGCTCCATTTTAAAATTATAATGTTTCTCTATCGTCTCCATAAAAAATATATATTGGATATATGATTGATTGTCTGGTAAGCTAGATACCATTAAGTAAAGGAGACACACATGAAAAAATTATTCTTATTATTAGCCATTAGTCCCTTGTTAGTGGCCTGTGGACAATCTAAACAGGAAAGTGCTTCAACTTCTACTACTAGCCCTAAAACCATTGTCGTAGCCACTGCCGGAGACATCCCACCTTTTGACTTTGAACAAGATGGTAGCCTAACTGGATATGATGTTGAAGTTTTAAAAGCGGTCGATGAAAAACTAGATCAATACAAGATTGAATTTCAAAAAACAGCTTGGGAGAGTATCTTCCCTGGAGTTGATGCTGGCCGTTACCAAGCTGCTGCCAACAACTTGAGCTACACCAAAGAAAGAGCAGACAAATACCTCTACTCGCTACCTATCGCAAAAAATCCTTTGGTTCTTGTGAGCAGAAAAGACAAGGCTCTTACCTCTCTTCAAGACATCGCTGGTAAAACAACCCAGGATGACACTGGAACTTCTACTGCCAAGGTTGTTACGGACTGGAATCAAAATCACTCAGACAATCCTGCCACCATCCAATACTCTGGTGAGGATGTCGCTAAACGCCTGACTGACCTCGCCAATGGTGAATTTGATTTCCTAATCTTTGATAAAATCTCTGTTCAAAAAATTATCCAAGACCGTGGCTTAGACTTGAACGTAGTCGACTTGGCGAGCAATGACAATCCAAACAACTACATCATCTTCTCAAGCGACCAAAAAGAATTTAAAGAACAATTTGACAAGGTCCTCAAAGAACTCTACCAAGATGGAACCCTTGAAAAACTCAGCAAAACCTATCTCGGTGGTTCTTACTTACCAGATCAATCTCAATTACAATAAGATATATTAAAAACGATTGGCTCGTCCAATCGTTTATTTAGTATCTGTTCGTTAAAGCACCTTTTACCAAAAATCAAAATAGTTTTTGACATCCTTGATATAACCATGTTTTTCATTGAGGCTGGCTAACAAATCTCTATTATGGCCTTGATAGTTGTCCTCACGTCGTAATTCCTCATACATTTCGATAAAAGGAAGTCCTTTGGCCTTGGCTGATTCTAGTTCTGCTTCATAGTCATAGGCAATTTTTCGAAATTGAATATTGACTAATTCACCATTTTCAACTTCAAGTAAGGCATACTGAGCTCGGTGATTTTTCAGCCCATTCCAGTCAAAATAAGGCATACCAATCGAACCTGGATTGATGATTTGTTGCCCTTGACTACCATAACGCAAAAGCTGTTTATGGACATGTCCATAGACGGCTACATCTGTAGCTTCATCAAGTAGCTGGTCAAATTTTTCGGTATCATTTTCAACCAGCAAATCACCACCATAATTTTTCTCAGGTAAATTATGTGAAAGAGAAAAGCGCAAGCCTTCTACTTCTTTCTTGGCTATCATAGGTAGCTTTCTCAACCAATCAATATGCTCAGGGTTTATGCGCTCCATCAGATACTGAGTCATCCTGAGAAACTGAATTTCTTCGGGATCTTCTAGACCATAGAGCCCGCCTAAAGCCACTAACACACAATCATCCCAGTTCCCTCGAACGGATGCTGTAATGGGTAGGTCTTTCAACAGAGCCACCAAGTCATTTGCTCCCGGCCCAGGAAGAAAAATATCTCCCAAAAGCCAATATTCAGTCGTTCCCAAATTTTTAGCGTCCTCAAGCACTCCAGCTAAAGCCGTCGTGTTGCCATGAATGTCTGATAAAATTGCAATCTTATGGTTCATTTTCTGCTCTTTCTTTATTGGATAGCATTCAGGGTATCCAAATCACTATTATTTTCCTTCATTATACCATAAAATCGCTAGAAGATTTTCACATAGAAATATTATCACCAAGATTCTTTTAAAAATATGTCAAAAATAGTTGACATTGTGTTCTTAAAAGAATATACTATAGTCAAATATATATGACATAAACTAAAAAGGAGGAAGCATGAATCGTGTAAAAGAATTCCGCAAGGAACTGGGCAAGTCCCAACTCGAGCTCGCCAAGGATATCGGTGTCTCGAGACAAACCATCAACATGATTGAAAACGACAAGTACAATCCCACCCTGGAACTCTGTCTCAATCTCGCTCGAAGCCTCCAAACTGACCTCAACAGTCTCTTTTGGGAGGATGATTTTTAAAAAGGAGAAGAAAAATGAAAAAAGAAACCTTCACGGAAAAACTGATCAAACGCACTTACGGTATTTCTGATCCGCTTGACGAATACAAACGACGTGAGGCTGACCGCATTGGAAATAAAGTCTTTATGATTCTCTTTTATCTGATGATTTTCGGAAATCTTATTCCACTCGTTCTAGCCTATAAATATCCTCAGCTAGTGGCTCTAGTCTATCCTCCTCTAATTTTAGTGATTGCCCTCATCGCTGCTGGATATCTCACCTACCAAATGCAAAAAACAGGGATTACAACTATTGAACCAGATATGCTGAGCGAGAAAGAAAGTAAGCAACTACACTACCCAGGTCTTAAAGCAGGTTTGTTCTTTGGTCTATGGATGTTTTTTATAACTCCTCTTCTCGGTATACTCATAGGTGAAGGTCAGGACTATCTTCATTCTCTTCTCACTATAAGAAATGGTGTATCAAGCATTCTCGGTTCTATCTTCTTCGGAGCGAGCATACAGTTCCTCATCTCCCGTCGCATTGAAAAAGCTAAGAAAGAGCAAGATGAGGATTAGGAGAATGCTTATGAAAAAAGAATCCCTCAATGAAAAACTGATCAAACGCATCTATGGCATTTCAGGCCCCCTTGATGAACACAAACAGCGAGAGGCCGATCGTATCGGTAACCAAGTCTTTATGATTCTCTTTTATCTGATGATATTTGGCAATCTTATTCCGCTCGTCCTCGCTACCAAATATCCAGAAATAGTTGCTATCGGTTATCCTCTGGTGATATTTGGTATTTCCATGGTTTGTGCCTTCTATGTGCTCTCTCAAACCAAGAAAACGGGTATCACAGCCATCGATCCTGATATGTTGAGCCAAAAGGAAAAGAAACAGTTACGTTTTCCTGGTCTGAAAGCGGGTCTAATCTATGGATCAGTCATGTTATTTGGAATACCACTTCTTAATGTCTTGACGGATGATAGTAAAAATTATCTTAGTTCTCTTTTAAATACAGGACATTTTGTGACAACTATCGTAGCAACTTTATTCTTCGGATTGATCATGCAGAGCGGTATCTCCCTTCGGATTCAAAAAGCCAAGGAAGAGCAAGACGACGATTAGGAGAACGCTTATGAAATCACTAGTAACTTTACTTACCTATCATCTTTTGTTTGCTTCTCTACTCACCTTCATCATCGTTTCAGGGAACTTGCCAATCTACGATATAGTCCTACTTCCAGTCTTTGTTCCAGCACTCAACAAAGGATTGACTTATCTAAAGATCGACTCCCAAACAACGCGCATACTCAACTTAGCACTATTCTTTATGATTCTATCCTTTCTATCCTTACCACAACTGACACTCATTTCAAGCAATTGGAAATATTATTTACTGTTCACTATCGCTATCCTTTCTTCTATTACTTATCTTTATTATCTCTATCAATTCGCAAAAGAAACAAAATAACATCGTTCATTTAGGAGAAATTACCCATGCAAAAAGAAGACTTAACAACTCGCTTACTTCGAAATTTCTTTCATATACAAGGACCTTTTGACGAATGCCGTCAAGAGGTTATCTACAAGGCTTGCGCCCGTTCCATGGTCCAAATCTTTTACTCTTCCTTCTTTCTCTTCCTGTTCTATATTTTGTTCGGACGCTTTATAGAAATTGTTCGAAATGTTATGCCCTACATCTATTTTGGACTCATTCTGTTCATGAGTATAAAAGCTCAAAGAGCCGTCCAAGAGCTTCATCTTGAAAAGGATGACAAATCAGAAATCATCTACAAAACCTACAGCAAACACCAAATAAAAGTTCGTAGTTGGTTGGTATTTATAAGTATTGAGATTGGCTTATTTGCTCTGTTGCTCTTTCATAAACTCTTCGTTCAACAGATGTCCCTTTCAACTTTCTTGGAAAAAATCATCCAAACAGAGATAATGATCCCCTTACTGGTCTTTGGTCTTAGTATTGGAGCCATCTTTGGGACTATGGTCTACAGTTTTTTATCGTTGCACAAGGAGAAGTAAGAAACTGCTTGGATTATTGTTTAAAAGCAGATTGACAAAAACTCACTTTATTGCAAAATTCCAGTAAATATTTTCATGATAAAACGCATAATATCAATCCCCCAATTGTCAAGTCAAGTGCAACAAAGTTGTTCCTCTGATTAAGCGAGTATCTTTCAAGCTGTTTGAGCTGACT
>NZ_JAHZPU010000021.1 GCF_019929575.1 Streptococcus infantis | reverse complement strand
TCCTCATAAGTTAATTTCATAATAAAATACCCCCAAAGTTAGATTTTTTCTGTCTAACTTTGGGGGTGCAGTTCACTCCGTGCTAGGGGTTGTTTTAGTTCCTTAAATATCTCACATATTCTACTAATACGTAGACAAGGATTGATAAACAAATGATAATCTCTAACCAAACGAGGAGATTAAGGACTGGAAACTGCAGAATGCCTTGAGCCATTTTTAATGATGTTGCTGTGATGATGGTTGGGAAGGTTAGGGCTGAAAAAGCTGGTTGAAATCCCTGTTTTAAAATCCTTGGCAAGCGACTAAGAACAAAGAAAAAGAAGCCCTGTGATGCAAGGATCATAACTAGCAAAATCCAACTAGGAAGACCATAGCCTCCTACTCTCACTAGTGCTGCCAAAAGGAGTGAGAAGGGGGCGCAATAGATCCCTTCTTGCCCCAGCAAAGCGATCGGTAATGGATTTTTCCTTAAATCTTGATAAATTAGAGGGTAAAGGATAAGAGTTAAGATAAAACCAAAAATCCAAGCTCCATAGGCAATCCCAACAATGCCCACCACTGGGTAGGTCAAGCTCGCTACTGCTATTCCTACATAAAGAACTGTCCAGCTTGGCGTTGCACTCGTTCTTGGTTTTGTAAAAACATAAGCCGTTGTAAAATACAGAATCAAACAAACATCGAGTAGAAACGAAAACCACCAAAGAACTTGTGCTAAGGGGCCCATCGTAGTTGATAGAACTCGCAGTAGATAAGTTGATAAAATCATCCCTGCCATAGGAAAGGTTGCCATTCCTGACAAAACAGGGGCTTTCTTCAATTCTTGCTTGCTTTCATTCCAGTTACTGAGGTGACTTACTAAAAAATAAAACCATAAAATCAAGCCTGACAAACTAAATACGTGTGATAATAGTGGAAAAATATCCAAGATGAGATTTCCTGCACCAGCCAATCCCAATAAGCAACCTGAAAAGGCTAAGGGGAGTTTTTTCATACTAACCTCCGAAAATTACGTTACTATCAGTATAGCATAAAAGCGCTTAAAAAAGCACCCCAAAATGGAGCCTGAACATCTCAGTTTCCATTCTTTTTCTATATCTTATGCATAAGGTTGTAATTCTGGATTAATCGGTGTATTTGCCAGATTATTGGCATAGTTACAGAGGGTTGCCAAACTGACACCAAGAACCATATCTAGGGCATTATCTTGCGAGTAAGCAAGTTCAAAAATTAAGGAATGAGGGATCTCTTATGATTTACCAAAATACTTCTTAGTCTCAGCGATAACGACTGGCGACAAGGCCAAGAGGGCAATCAAGTTTGGTAGAGCCATGAGGGCATTGACGATATCAGCGATAATCCAGACCATATCCAACTCGATGAATCCACCCAGTAAGACCATAGCAACAAAGACCACACGATAAAGCCAGATAAAGCGAACACCAAAGAGAAACTCAAAACAACGCTCTCCGTAGTAGTTCCATCCTAAAATCGTGGTAAAGGCAAAAAGTACCAAAAAGATTGTTAAAAGAGCAGGTCCAAAGAAAGAAAAGACTGTAGAAAAAGCTGACTGAGTCAGAGTAACTCCGTCTAAATTACCATTCCAAACACCTGTCACCAAGATGGTCAATCCAGTCAGGGTACAGATGATCAGAGTATCAATAAAGGTTCCTGTCATGGAAATCAAACCTTGTTCCACTGGTTCATTTGTTTTGGCTGCAGCAGCAGCTATTGGAGCTGAACCCAAGCCAGACTCATTTGAGAAGACCCCACGTGCCACACCATTTTGGATAGCCATCCGAACACTAGCTCCTGCAAATCCTCCCACTGCAGCTATGGGACTAAAAGCTGATGTGAGAATCAGTGAAAGTGTTGCCGGTACTTTATCGATATTAAAGAAAATGACTGTCAAGGTTCCCAAAATGTAGACAATAGCCATAAAAGGAACAACTGTGGTTGAAACCTTAGAAATGGACTTGAGCCCACCAAAGACTGCGATCCCTACGAAAATAGATAAAACAAGTGCAGTAATTGTCGGATCAATACTAGCCGTATTTTGCACGGATTCTGTAATGGAATTCACCTGGGTAAAAGTACCAATCCCTAAAAGTGCAACTAGTACTCCAGCTACAGCAAAGAAGATTGCAAGAGGGCGCCATTTTTCGCCCATCCCTAGAAGAATATAATGCATCGGTCCTCCTGCTACCGCACCATGATCATCCTTGGTTCGATATTTGATAGCAAGTAGTCCTTCTGCATACTTGGTTGCCATTCCAAAGAAAGCAGCCACCCACATCCAAAAAAGAGCTCCTGGGCCACCGACCTTGATAGCCGTTGCCACCCCGATAATATTTCCTGTACCAACAGTTGCTGCTAGGGCTGTACACAAGGCAGCAAAGCTCGACACATCTCCATGCCCCTTATCCTTGGTAAAAATAAGCTGGAAAGCCTTAGGAAGACGCAAGATTTGTAAGAGTCCTAAACGAAGGGTTAAGTAAATCCCTGTACCAACTAATAAAATTAAAAGGGGTGGCCCCCATACCAGAGCATCCAGCTCTTTTAGCAAATTTAACATCCTTTTCTCCTATCTATTCAACCCCAAAAGAAAGAGCACATGTTAAAAACATGTACTCTGGAATGCATCGATAAATGCCAAAAAGCGCTCTATCATTGCTCTGTCCTTTTACCTGAGAGTTTGAGCAGTTGCCTGCCTTGCCCCTTCGGTGCCTTTACGGTCTCTCCAGAGTTCCGTCCATTTACAGTCATGAAAAATCAAAGGACTTTCCACTTCTATTAAACTTCATTCGGTGTTGTATTTAATTTTTTATCATTTTACAAGAAAAAACTGTCCTTGTCAATATCTTCAGAAAATTTTATTATAATTTTCATTCGTTTCGCTTTATCCCTTAAAGGTTACAATGGTTGCGCCACTTCCACCTGCATTTTGTGGTGCATAGCCAAAGCTCTTGACCTGTTTGTTTCTTTGCAGGTACTTAGTCACCCCTTCACGGATGACACCTGTACCGATACCATGGATGATGTCGACTTGGGCCATATTGTTGAGCAGGGCTTGGTCGATAAAGGCATCCAAGGCTTCCATAGCTTCCTCGTAGCGTTTGCCACGAAGGTCTAGTCGAGCCTGTGGGCCTTTGCCTGCTGCACGTTTGACGACGTTGACTTGTTTCTTCTTGACTGGTGCTTCTTGCTGAGCCTGAACCAAGTCAAACTCTTTTTCTTCAAGCGTCATCTTAATCAAGCCAACCTGTGCTTCCCAACGACCATCCTTGAGTTGATTGGTCAAGGTACCACGTTGACCATAGCTTAAAACGATAATATCATCTCCAACTTTTGGAGCTCGTTTTTTCTTAGCCTTTTGGAGGACCTTGTTTTTAGAAAGGTCAACTTTTTCAGGTGCTAATTTTTTGAGCTTAGCTTTGGCTTCGATAATCTCGTGCGGTTTCAGTTGAGATTTACTGTGAAGATTTTTTAAAATATCGTCACTTTCAGCCAGAGCCAAGTCAACAATTTCAGCAGCTTGCTCACGCGCCTTATTGAGTTCAGTTTCCTTCTCACGATTGAGCTCGTTATAGAGTTTTTTAAGGGCACGATTCATCTTGAGATTTTCTTGCTCGACTTGACGAATATTTTCAAGACGTTTCCGGCTTTCCAGTGTCTGCTCTTCCAATTGTTCAATAATGCGATTGACATCGTTGTCTTGGTCAATTTGCTTACTAGCGTCACCTACAATGACATCTGACAAACCTAGACGTTTAGCAATCTCAAAGGCATTGCTTCGACCTGGAACTCCCTGCATAAAGCGATAGGTTGGGCGCAGGCTAGCTGTATCAAATTCCATGCTAGCATTCTGAACATAGGCCGTTTCAATACCATAAGCTTTTAGTTCAGGATAGTGAGTGGTTGCCATGGTCTTAACTTGCCGCAAACGCAAGTCTTCTAGGATTGACATAGCAAGGGCTGCACCTTCTTGGGGATCTGTTCCTGCTCCAAGCTCATCAAGTAGCAAGAGCGAGTTTTGATTGACCTTACCAAGAATATCTACGATATTAGTCATGTGACTAGAGAAGGTTGACAGACTTTGCTCAATGGATTGTTCGTCTCCGATATCTGCGAAAATCTCCTCGAAAATCCCTACTCGACTGCCCTTATCGGCTAGAATCGGCAAACCTGACTGGGCCATCAACTGCGTCAAACCTAAGGTTTTGAGCATAATGGTCTTACCACCCGTATTGGGACCAGTGATGACAATAGCTGTTAGATCCTGACCAAAATACACATCATTGGCAACAGCATTCTTCACCAAGGGATGACGAACGTGAAGAAGTTGAATCTCCTGTCCCTCAGATACTTGAGGTACTACAGCCTCCGTCTCTTGGATAAAGCGGACCTTAGCACGAATGAGGTCCAAATGTCCAATAATCCAAGCATCATTGGCGATTTCAGCTGCATGAGGTCTTACTCTTTCAGAGAGTTCTTGAAGAATACGCATCATCTCATAGCGTTCGTCTGCACGAAGACTTGCGATTTCTTCACTTAGCTTGACTACTTCACGCGGTTCGATATAGACAGTATTACCACTAGCAGAGATATCATGTACTACACCAGCAATCTTATTACGATAGGTATTTTTTACAGGAAGAACTTGGCGACCATTTCTACTTGCGATGATACCTTCAGTCAACATCTGTGACTTTTGCTTGAGAAGGTCTTGCAAGACATCTCTGACTTGACTTTCACTATCATGGATTTTTCGACGGATTCGTGCCAAGTCCTCACTAGCAAAGTTCTCAATAAATCCAGCTTCGTTGATGGCTTGTAAATTTCCCTGTAAATGTGGAAAATCATGAAGTTTCTCAAACCAACTTGCCAGGTGATCCAAACGTACATTTTCAAGATTGTCATAGAAATTCTTCAACTCACGACTGGCAAATATGACACGCTTGAGAAGGAGAAATTCCTCGATGTTGAGGTCAGCACCCATCTCCAAACGTTTGCTAGTTGCAATAATATCTTTTGTTCCCGAAATGCTGAAATGAGGATGTTCGACAAAGAGTTCTTGCATCTCCTTCATTTCTGCAAAAGCTTGTCTAATCTTATCCCCTTTACCTGTTGGAACAAGTTCTTTTAACTGCTCTAACCCTTGTTCCGTCAAAAGATGGGGCTCAAATAAAGCCTTAACCTTATTAAATTCTAATGTTTCTAGTATCTTTTTATTCATTTTCTTTTCCTTCGTAATGAGCGAACGATTTTTTTAAATTCTCACTCTTTTCAAAAAGGCTCCTAAACTATTGATACTCAATGAAAATCAGAGAGCAAACTAGGAAGCGACCCGTAGGTTGCTCAAAGCACTGCTTTGAGGTTGTAGATAAGACTGACGAAGTCAGTCACATATATAATCCAAGGCGAAGCTGACGTGGTTTGAATTTGATTTCCGAAGAGTAGGAAATTGTAAACAAAAGGCTAGGAATTGTTCCCGCCCTTTTATCCGATTATTTTGGTTACCCAAAGTTGTTTAATCACATGACTAGTGATGGGAACACTCTGGATAATATGTTTAGCTACAAAACTGTTTTCAAGTGAATTTTGAACAATTTGTAAAGGAACAGTCGCAAGAATGGTCAGTATCATCTGGAGGACAAATAAGGTCACAGCCAGAGATAAAACACCTGCACCTATACGGAAATATTGGCCCTCTAGTTTTTTAGTCGGTAGAAGATTAAGAAAGAGACCCACCAAACGACCAATGCAATAAAATATAGTAAAGGCTAAGAGGTAACCAATCCCTGCATAAAAGACCTTGTCCAGTTGGAAAAGTTGATCGGATGGGAAAAAGAAGGTTCCCTGCCCTTCCTGTGGACTTGCATATGGGATCAACAAATCAAATTGTTTCCCTAAAGATTGATAAAAATTTCCTGCAAGAAGAGCTGAAATCACAGTTGCTACAAAATAGTAAATCTGTAAAACCAAACCTCTACGATAGCCGATATAAAAGCTCCATGCAAGAACCAATAAGAGAAGGACGGAAATCATAGGGAATCCTCAATCTTGCTCTGTTCTTGTTTAGTCGCTACAACTTGATGACGGAGGGCGTCTAATTCTTGTTCCTTATCATCAAATTCAATCTCACGACTGAGTTGAGTTGACAAGCTATTGACTGCTAATAAAATAGCGATTGTCTCATCATCCGCTCCAGGCATCTGCTCTTTAATTGCTTCATATTTTTCTGTTGCGACCTTGGCAATTTCCTCCATAAAGAGGTTGTCATGCTCAGTTGTTAGGGTCAATGTTTTTTTTCCGAATGTAAACTTGTATCGATTTAAATTTGCCATAAAATTCACCTCACGATATTATACCAAATTTCACTAAGTTTGTCAGTTTTTACCAATTCTACGGCTTTTATGGTACAATAAGAGTTATGGCAAGTATTACATTAACTCCGAGCGAAAAGGAAATCCAAGCCTTTGTTCAGAAATATGAACAAGCACTGACTCCTAGTAAAAATCCTTATATTCGCTATTTTTTGAAGCTTCCGCAGACAAGTGTTTCCATCTACACATCAGGAAAAGTGCTCTTGCAAGGAGAAGCTGCTGAACGTTACGCCAGCTTTTTTGGTTATCAGGTCAGCCCAGTAGCTAGTGGACAAAACTTTCCGATGATTGGAACTGACGAAGTAGGAAATGGTTCCTACTTTGGTGGTCTGGCTGTAGTAGCATCCTTTGTGACTCCTGACCAGCATGACTTTCTGCGAAAATTAGGTGTAGGGGATTCTAAGACTCTGACAGACCAAAAGATTCGTCAGCTTGCTCCTCTGCTTAAGGAAAAAATTCAGCACCAAGCTCTACTGCTTTCTCCAAGCAAGTATAATGAAGTCATCGGTGAGCGCTACAATGCCGTTTCTGTCAAGGTAGCCCTGCACAATCAAGCCATTTTTCTCCTTCTCCAAAAGGGAGTCCAGCCAGAAAAGATTGTGATTGATGCCTTTACTAGTACTCAAAACTATGAGAAGTACTTAAAAAATGAAGCCAATCATTTTTCTAATCCAGTCAGCCTAGAGGAAAAAGCTGAAGGTAAGTACTTGGCTGTCGCAGTAAGTTCTATCATTGCGCGTGATCTCTTTCTAGAAAATCTCGAAAATCTGGGTAGAGAACTTGGTTATCAACTTCCAAGCGGGGCTGGAACAGCTTCTGATAAGGTAGCTAGCCAAATTCTTCGTGCTTATGGTATGCAGGGACTCAACTTCTGCGCCAAACTACACTTTAAAAATACTGAAAAAGCAAAAAAAATGCTAGAAAGGTAAATTATGAAATATTTAAAATCGTTTTTAAAAGAGTGGGGAGTTATCTTCCTACTTATTACACTAGTAGGTCTTAGCCGTCTCTTTCTCTGGAGCAATGTCCGTGTAGAAGGACATTCCATGGATCCTACCCTGGCAGATGGAGAAATCCTCTTTGTGGTTAAGCATCTCCCAATCAATCGTTTTGATATTGTGGTTGCTCATGAAGACGATGGGAACAAGGATATCGTTAAACGGGTCATTGGTATGCCAGGAGATACTATTCGTTATGACAACGATAAACTCTATATTAATGGTGAAGAAACTGATGAACCCTATTTAGCAGAATACCTTAAGCGTTTCAAGGAAGATAAACTCCAAAGCACCTATACTGGATCTGGTTGGGATGGTAAAAAGGGAGAATACTTTAGAACTTTAGCTCAAAAGGCTCAGGCCTTTACCCTAGATGTTAATTACAACACTAGCTTTACCTTCACTGTACCAGAGGGTGAATACCTCCTACTGGGTGATGACCGTCTGGTATCTAGCGACAGTCGACATGTTGGCACCTTTAAAGCAAAAGATATAACCGGAGAAGCCAAATTCCGCTTCTGGCCACTTAAGCGTATCGGAACATTTTAAAAACAAGGAAGAGGCCGAGAATTATCCATCTCAGCCTCTTCTCATTCTATTTTGACTAATACTCAATGAAAATCAAAGAGCAAACTAGGAAGCAAGCCGCAGGCTGTACTTGAGTACGGCAAGGCGAAGCTGACGTGGTTTGAATTTGATTTTTAAAGAGTATAAATCTGAGATACATTTTCTCAGAAACTATTGTAAGGAATTTTATGGAAGTTTATTTTTCAGGCACCATTGAGCGCATTATCTTTGAAAATGTCAGCAATTTTTTCCGTATTTTGCTCCTAGATATTGATGATACCAATGCTGAAGACTTTGATGATTATGAAATCATAGTCACAGGTACTATGGCTGATATCATTGAAGGAGAGGAATACACCTTTTGGGGACAAATTGTCCAACACTCCAAATATGGTGAACAACTACAAATGACTCGCTATGAGAGAGCCAAGCCGACTAGTAAGGGCTTGGTCAAGTATTTCTCCAGCAGCCATTTTAAGGGAATTGGACTCAAAACAGCCCAGAAAATTGTGGATATCTACGGGGAGAATACTATTGACAAAATCTTAGAAAATCCAGACAAACTCCAATCAATCTCTGGACTCTCTGCTAAAAATCGTGAAGCCTTCATCTCAACTCTTCGTCTTAATTACGGAACAGAGATGGTCTTAGCCAAACTGGCTAATTACGGCATTCCTAATAAACTGGCCTTTCAGATTCAAGACTTTTACAAGGAAGAAACGCTAGAGATTGTCGAGAATTATCCCTATCAACTGGTCGAGGATATCAAGGGCTTGGGATTTACCATCGCTGACCAATTGGCCCAAGAATTGGGGATTGAGAGCCAGGCTCCCGAACGTTTCCGTGCTGGTCTCGTCCATAGTCTCTTTCAAGGTTGCATGGAAACGGGAGATACCTACATGGAAGCTAGAGACTTGTTGGAGCAAACCCTCAACCTTCTTGAATCCTCCCGTCCAGTCGAACTAGAGCCGAGTCAAGTTGCCCAAGAGCTTGCTTATCTGATTGAAGAAGATAAGGTACAGCAGATTGATACCAAAATCTTTGATAATAGTCTCTTTTTTGCAGAGGAAGGCATTCGTAGCCATCTCATCAGAATTCTCGAAAAAGGGCAGAGTAAAAAACAGGATCTAGAAACCATCCAAGACCATATCACAACTGTTGAGGAAGAACTGGGGATTGAGTATGATAGCATTCAAAAACAGGCCATCTGCGATGCTATCCAGAACAAGGTCTTTATCCTTACAGGTGGACCTGGTACAGGTAAGACTACTGTTATCAACGGCATTATCGCTGTCTATGCTCTCTTAGAAGGACTAGATCTCAAGAAAAAGAGCAATCTGCCCATTCTCCTAGCCGCTCCAACCGGTCGCGCGGCTCGTCGCATGAATGAATTGACAGGACTACCAAGTGCAACTATTCACCGCCACTTGGGTATGACTGGAGACGACGATACCAGCCATCTGGAAGATTATCTGGATGCTGACTTTATCATTGTTGATGAGTTTTCGATGGTAGATACTTGGCTAGCTAACCATCTCTTCTCCAATATCTCCTCTAACAGTAAAATCCTCATCGTTGGTGATAGTGACCAGCTGCCTTCTGTCAGTCCTGGTCAAGTCCTAGCCGACTTGCTCCAGATATCAACCATCCCTCAAACACGTTTGGAAAGAATCTACCGTCAGAGCGAAGAATCGACCATCGTCACTCTTGCAAGTCAGATTCGTCAGGGAATATTGCCTGCAGATTTTACCCAGAAAAAAGCAGATCGCTCCTACTTTGAAATCGCTAGTAACCATATCCCTGCAAGCATTGAAAAAATCCTAGGTGCTGCTATCAGAAGTGGCATCCCTGCTCGTGATATTCAAGTTCTTGCCCCTATGTACCGCGGAACTGCTGGTATTGATGCCATCAACCAGCTCATGCAAGACCTGCTCAATCCTCCACAAAAAGACCTGCTTAGCTTTGAAGCTCCTCAGTGTCACTATCGAACAGGAGATAAGGTCATTCACCTAGTCAACGATGCAGAGGTCAATGTCTTTAACGGTGACTTAGGCTACATCACAGACTTGATTCCAGGAAAATACACTGAATCCAAGCAAGATGAAATTGTCATCGATTTTGACGGCAATGAGGTCTCCTATCCTCGAAATGAATGGTACAAGATTCGCCTAGCCTATGCCATGAGTATCCATAAGTCTCAGGGTAGCGAGTTTCCAGTTGTTATCCTGCCTATCACCAGTGCAAGCAAACGCATGCTGGAGCGCAATCTCATCTACACTGCCATCACTCGTGCAAAAAGTAAGCTCATTTTACTAGGTGAATTACAGGCCTTTGACTATGCAACTCAGCACATCGGAACGGCTCGTAAGACCTATCTAATTGAACGTTTCGCTGACTTAATAGAATCAACTGATGGAACTAGTAAATCAGCTACTGAAGCTACACCAATTACAGATACTGAACAATCCTACATTCTAACCGAAGACAACTGGTCTAGTATCCCAGCCATGATTGGGATTACTGAAGAAGACCTGCAAGAATTTTTCGGAAAATAAAGCATAAGAAAACCCACCGAATCCGGTGGGCTTTTATCTTGTAAAGATTATTTTACTGTTGCAGTGCTTGTGATCAATTCAACAGCTTTCTTCACTGCAATATCGTGTTTCAACATATCAGCTGAAAGCAAGCTTTGTACTTGAGCAACTTCCATGTTGTAGTCTGTTGCCAATTGCTCGATTTCTTTTTGGATTTCTTCTTCTGAAGCATCAAATCCTTCTGCTTTCGCAACTGCTTCGATAACAAGGTTAGTCTTAGTACGTGACTCAGCTTCTCCCTCGTATTGTTTGTGAAGATCTTCTTGAGTAGTTCCAGTGATTTGGAAGTACATGTCAGGGTTGATACCTTGACGTTGCAAGTTTCCAAGGAATTCATTTACTGAACGGTGAACTTCTTCGTGGATCATTTCTTCTGGAAGTTCTACAATTTCAGCGTTTTCTACAGCTTTATCAATTGCTGCACCTTCAACTGCATCTTTGTAAGCTTCTTCTTTAGCAGCAGCCAATTCCTTGCGGTATTTTTCTTTCAATTCAGCAAGTGTTTCAACTTCTTCGTCGATGTCTTTTGCAAGTTCATCGTCAAGAGCTGGAACTTCTTTAGCTTTTACTTCGTGGATAGTTGTCACGAATTTAGCTTCTTTACCTGCAAGGTCTTCTGCTTGGTAGTCTTCTGGGAATGTTACGACTACATCAACAGTTTCACCAGCTGAGTGACCTACCAATTGGTCTTCGAAACCAGGGATGAACTGACCTGAACCAAGTCCAAGTGAGAAGTTTTCACCTTTTCCTCCGTCAAATTCAACACCGTCGATAGAACCAACGAAGTCGATGACTACAGTATCGCCATTTTCAGCAGCAGCTTCTTTGATAACCAATTCAGCCAAGTTGTTGCGTTCACGTTCGATACGCTCTTCAACGTCAGCATCAGTTACTTCTTTTTCTACATCAACTGATACTTCAAGGTTTTTGTAGTCACCCAATTTTACTTCAGGTTTTGTAACAACTTCAGCAGTGATAACCCAGTCTTGTCCTTTTTCCATTAAAGTTACGTCAATTTTTGGTTGAGCAACCACTTCAAGACCAGCTTCTTTTACAGCAGCTTCATAAGCATTTGGCAAAAGAGCGTTCATAACGTCTTGGTAAAGTGACTCTTCACCAAATTTTTTGTCGAAGATAGGGCGTGGAAGGTGACCTTTACGGAAACCTGGAACATTAAGAGATTTCTTCACTGAGTTGAAGACACGGTCCAATTCTGGTTTGATTTGGTCTTGAGAGATAGTGAAAGTCAAGACACCACGGTTTGTTTCTTTGTTTTCAAATGATACAGACATTCTGTCATTTCTCCTTAAAATTTTTTTAAATACAGTCTATTATATCATATACTAGTAACTTTTTTCAAGTCAGAACCGAGTTTTCAGGACCGCTTGAGATACTTGTTAATCCTAGATTACTGTTTTTTGCTTAACGTATCCAATTTATCAAGAAAAAACATTAAAAACTTATTTCAAAGAAAAAATTACCTCTGAAACAGAGAGTTTTGATTTCACTCCAAAAAAATCATCTAGAAGTCTTCATGGCCTACCAAGTGATGCTGAAAGGCATAGACTGCTGCCTGGGTGCGGTCGCTAACCTGAAGTTTAGCAAGGATGTTTGAAACATGAGTTTTTACAGTTTTGAGGGAGATAAACAATTCATCTGCGATCCGCTGATTTTCATAGCCCTTAGCGATTAGTTGGAGAACATCCCGTTCACGCGCAGTCAAGTCCTCGTGAAGTTCAATATGATTACGGTTGTATTCTACCTTCTTGCTCACCTCTTGTTCAATAGCAAATTCACCGGCTGCTACCTTACGGACAGCGTGCAGCAATTCGTCCGCGCTAGAAGTCTTAAGCATATATCCTCTAGCTCCAGCATTCAAAACCGGCATGATTTTTTCATTATCTAGGTAAGATGTCACAATCAAGATTTTAGCCTCTGGCCATTCTTTGAGAATAGCTAGTGTTGCATCAATCCCATTGACTTCAGGCATAACAATATCCATGACAATCACATCTGGCCGAAGCTCCAAGGCCATAGAAATTCCCTCCGCGCCATTGGTTGCTTCTCCTACAACCTCTACATCATCTTGTAATTCAAAATAACTTTTTAAACCCAGACGCACCATTTGGTGGTCATCTACCAATAATAGTTTCATCTTACTTCCTCTTATCTATCCAAATCAAGCAAGGGAATGCGAATATCCACTGCTAAACCTTGCTTGGGAGCTGTTAGTAATTGTATAGTCCCAGCCATATCTTCCACTCGTTCTTTGATATTTCGCAGACCATAGCTCAGTTCATCAACATCATCCAGCTGAAAACCACGACCATTGTCTGCAACCTTCAACTGTAATTCCGTTTCCGTTTGATAAAGGTAAACATCTAGACATGAAGCTTGTGCATGACGAAGTGTATTACTAATCAATTCTTGTACAATTCGGAAGACATGCTCCTCAATCTTTTTAGGTAGTGCAGTTACCTGATATTTAAAGCTAACTTTGAGCTCACTTTTTTCTTCTAGCTCTTTGAGGAGTAGCTGAATACCCTCCACCAAACTCTTTTGTTCCAGTTCAATAGGACGCAAATGCAAGAGTAGAATACGCAAGTCTCTTTGAGCTGTCTCTAAAATGGCAGTCACACTTTGGAGTTGTGGTTGCATCTTCTCTCTGTCTAATTTGGAAGCTTGTTGACTGAGTCCTGATAAAATCATATGGGCAGCAAAAATTTCTTGACTGACCGTATCATGTAAATCACGCGCGATTCGCTTGCGCTCCTTTTCAATAATCACTTCTTCTTTGACCAAGGCTTGATTGTCTGCTTTTTGAATCGCTTCTGTCAACAAACCGAGCTTTCCTGACAAATTTCTAAAACTTGCGTCTAGGTCAGCATCTCCCAGTCTTTCAATATCTTTGCCAGCTAGGAGACGTTTGAGATTTGCTTGGATTCTTCTCTTTGAAATTTCGTCAACCATTGTCCAGAATAGGACAAACAAAAAGGCCAGGGCAAAACTAAACATCAAAGCCAGAAATACGATTTTTTCTGTCTTTTCTAAATCTTGGAAGAGAGAGCTCCACTCTAAATCCAGAACCTTAAAAATACTTCGAAATAGAAAGGCGACAAAGAGTAATGAAGTGAGACCAATTAAAATATAGGGCTGTTTTTTCATCCTCGCACCACCTCAACATCTCCAACCATGGTTGTCAAAAGAATCTTCACACTCTTAGGACTCTTGAGATAATCCCTGGTTTCTTGATGGAATTGTTCATTGCGTAAAGAACGCTTAGGTTGGTCAAAGAAGGTTAAATCTCCATACAGAGAATTGACACTGAGACTGACCTCCACATCCACTGGTACGATAATTCTAGTCGTACCGACCAGTTTTCTCAAGATGATGACATTATCATGATTGCTTAAAATCACGTGCTCTAGATGAACAGTATCTTTCCCCATGAGACGAAAAAGGTTGATATCATCAAAGCGACAAGTCTGGTAACTTGAAAAATGGTGGAGGTTCCCAAACCAGCGATTTTTCTCCCTCTTCACCGTCACTACTTCTTCAAAAATCAGATTGGTGTCTTCTTTTTCCTGATTCATCATAGGATAGAGCAAGAACAGGCTGTATATCAAGGCCACAAAGATGGCTAAAATGACAAAGGGATTGAGCATGATGATAAAGAAAAATAGGATGCTCACTGCCACTAATATGAAGTTATTCCCCTGTCTTCCAGTATAGTATCGAATCAGCAGTAAAAACAAGAGCAAGATCAGCAGAAAACGGGAAAAATGCTCTGATACCATCATAATCAGAGCTCCTGTCAATAAACAAGCTTCAATAAATAGAAAAATTTGAAATTTTCGCATGTATCCGTCCTCTCCATTTTATTGTATCACAAAACCAAAATGTCACATCAGTCTGAGGAATGATAAAAAGACCGGGACCAAAATCCCGACCTCCTTATAGTTGATCTTTTGCTTCTTTTAATTTTCCATAAAGGAGATAGTCGACCTGCTGCAAATCCTCAATTTTTGCACAATTAAGGGCACACATGATTAGACGTAGGTCTTCCTTCCAGCTTTCAACAATAGTAATAACGACATCCACTGAGTAGTTTTCAACTAACTCTAACATGGTGCGTGATAGGCCAACTGCTTTTGCTCCAAAGACCAGGCATTTGATGATATCTAGTGGATTGCGCACTCCTCCACTTACCAAAAGTTCCATCTTATCTTTCCAGTCTTGGGCATTTAGAAGGGCTTGCATGGTCGATTGCCCCCAATCATTGAGGTAGTCCCGTTGACCGCTACGACGATTTTCGATATAGGCAAAGCTAGTCCCACCACGGCCAGACAAATCAACTGTACGTATCCCCATCTCATATGCCTTAGCAATGGTCTTCACATCCATACCAAAACCGACTTCTTTTAAAACAAGAGGTGCTGAGATTTGATCAGCATAATCTTTCAGATTATTTTGCCACAATCTAAATTGACGCTCGCCTTCTGGCATGAGCAATTCTTGCATGACATTGACATGAACTTGCAGGAGAAGGGGATTCATCTCTTTGACCGTTTGTAATCCTAGTTCAACAGGTTTGTCCAAGCCAATATTGGTTCCAAGAAGGAGGTCAGGATGATTTGACTTCACGGAAAAAGAATCATCTGATGGATCCTTAAGTGCAGCGCTGTAAGAACCTGTCACAAATAAAATCCCACAAGCATCTGCCACCTGAGCCAATTTTTGATTGATTTCTCTTCCCTTGTCACTACCGCCTGTCATGGCGTTTATATAAAAAGGAAAGTCCCATTTGCGATCTGCAAATTCTGTCGAAAGATCAATCTCATCTAAGTCATATAAGGGTAGAGAAGAATGAATCAATTCAACTTCATCAAAACTATTATAAGAACTTTTTTGTTCAAGGGCATAGCGGATGTGCTCATCCTTCCGATTTATCGTCATGTCCTATCCTTTCTTGATACAAGAGCTCAATCCCAAGATCAGCCCAGCGTTTTTTCAGTAATGTGGTCGAATCTTGGTCAAAACTGAGAGCTATCCCACAGTCTCCACCACCAGCACCACTACTTTTTGCGACAACTATTAAGTCTCTGCTTGCATCTTTTAATTGTCTGAGAGAAGGGGTGTAAATATCTGAACTCAAACCTTCTAAAAGTTGGCTGGCTTGTTCTAACAAGGCAATAATGGTTTCTTCTTGACCTGTCTGCAAAGCCTTTACCAAGTTAGCTACTGTTTCTTTTGAAGCCTGCAAGAAGCTAGCGTTCATATTATTCTTGATTTGCTTGACCATATGACTAGACACAGCTACTTCCTTGGTCCAACCAACCAAAAAATCAAAGTCCAAGGCCGGTTCAACACTCCTAATAGAAAAGCCCCAATCACGTGCTAATACAGTTGGCAAGTCTTCCTTTTCTAGCCATTGTGCCACTTTCTCACGATCAAAAGACTGATAGAGGACCAGGTCTTCTGAAACGATACAGGCGATGTCTCCCATAGAGCCATTATCCCCACGTTTGAGAAGGACTGCACTCGCCAGTTTAAACAAGAGGTCTCTTTCAGCTGGCCTTTCATAAAAAGCAAGCATGGCCTTGATAACCAAAACAACGACACTACCACTAGAACCCAGACCAAACTTCTTACCTTCACGCTCCATTTTCCCGCGAATATCTATAGAAAAAGGCTGTAATTCAACTCCTTGGGCAGTCAGATAGTCCTCCACCAAAGTAACTGTTTCTTGGATCAAAGCATAGGAAGAATCTGGGCGCATATCTACACTATAAGTAAACATATCTGAGTAGAGTCGATAAGCATCAGATATTTTAATCTCAGCCGTCATATAGATGGGAATAGCCTTTATTAGCGCCAACTGTCCTGGTTCTAAAATGGCATACTCCCCAGCCCAATAGAGCTTCCCACAAGTTTTAACAATCGTCATCTTGGCTCAAATCCTTTGTTTTTGAAACGATTAAGCGATAGCGTTGACCTAAGAGTTCTGATAGATGTTCCAAGTCTTTTTCTAAACAAAGAACCTTGACATTAGGCCCTGCATCCATGGTAAAGTAGCAAGCTTCTCCTTGTTCTCTAAGCTGACGAACGAAATCCATAGCCTCATAACTAGCATCTGTCAGATAAGAAAAAGGTGGATTTGCAGTTTTTGTCGTAGCATGCATAGCGAGAGCATTTTTCTCTGTTAATTCTCCAACCTTCTCAAAGTCGTTTTCCTTGAGGTAGACCAGCATATCCTTGTAGTCTTGCTCAGACTGACGAATCCACTCATTAAATGTTGTCGAAGTTTCCACACAGAGTTTCATCCCATCTCGACTAGAGATTGGTTTTTTCTGGTCTTCCAAGACCAACATGATCATAGCTAGTTTCAAGTCAGTCTCGACTGGATAAATCTCTCCACTATCCTTGTCCCAAGCTGCCAAAGGTCCATAAAAACTACGAGATGAAGAACCAGATGCGAACTTAGCTTCCAAAGCTAATTCTTTACGATCTAGCCCTAATTGGAAGTAAGCATTGCAGGCTTTTACCAGGGCAGACAAACCACTAGAACTTGAAGAAAGACCTGCTGCTGTCGGCATATTGTTCTTGGTGTCAATACGAACAAAACCTGCTCCTTCAGGACGGTAGCGGTCAATGATTTTACTCATTTTTTTATGTTCAGCTTCATTTTGCAACTGACCATTGATGTAGAAAGCATCCGAGCTTGCATCTGCTGGCAAAGGAGAAAGTGTTGTCTCCGTATACATATTTTCTAAGGTTAGAGAGATACTGCTAGTCGCAGGAACCATCTCTTTTTCTGCTTTCTTACCCCAATATTTGATAATAGCAATATTGGCATAGGAACGTACTGTTACAGGCTTTCGATCCATGTCTGAACAGCTCCTTTCTCTTCTAATCTATCTGCTAGTTCTTGCGCTTGGCTGACATTAGCAACCAAGGCAATGATACAGCCACCTAGACCACCACCACTCATCTTGGCACCTAGAGCACCATGTTCAATGGCAGTTTCAACCAAGGCATCTGCCTCAGGGCTACTAACTCCGATTTCTTTTAGATTTCCATGAGCTTTGGTTAGAATTTCTCCTAGCTTCATGGTATCTTTTGTTTGAATAGCTTTTTCTGCTTCTTGGGTCAACTCTCCTAGTGCATGCAAGAAAGGTAAGGCATCCTTGCCCTTGCTCTGTACGACTTGGATAGCTTCACGAGTATGTCCATAAACTCCAGTATCTGCAATGACCAGATAAGCTGACAAATCCATTGTTAATTCTTCAAAACCAACATTCTTGATAAAACGAATAGGCTGGTCACTTAGGCAAGTTTTAGCATCTAAACCACTAGGATTCATATGGGCAATCATCTCCGCCCGATTGACCAAAATTTCTAACACATCATGTGGAAGTTCTGCTTGGTAATAATCAAATACCGCTCGAATGGCCGCAATACTGATAGCTGCTGAAGAACCCATCCCACGTTTTTCAGGAATAGCCGAGTCAATTTGACAACGGATGCAAGCATCCTGGATATTTAAATACTCGAGAGAAGCATAAACTGCCATGGACAAGGTATCCTCTTCAAAAAGACGCCATGGTGTATCTGCTGGAACCACCCGACAAGTCACCTCTACCTCTAAAAGAGGTAAAGAGATGGCTGGGTAGCCATAAACCACTGCATGCTCTCCTATTAAAATAATTTTACTATGTGCCTGACCGACACCAACTTCTTTTGTCATTTAATCCTACTATCAGATGAAAATCATCTGTTTCTAGATAAAATTTTAGAACTTTATTCCTTTCTATTTTATTATATTTTCACAAAAAAAGCGATTGTTTCCTTTCACAATCGCTTGTTTTCATTACTGTACCCACTCGCCATTATAGTTGACCTGGTAGCCACCTACTGTGGTATTTACAGCTAGGGCACCTGAACTATAAGCATAGTACCATTTACCATTAGCTTGGAACCAACCTGTCACCATAGCTCCTGACGAACGGAGGTAATACCAAGTATTATCGACATAAATCCAGCCAGTTTTCATATCACCATTTTGAGTATCTAAATAATACCAAGTTGAACCATCTAGATACCAACCGGTCGCCATAGCACCTGATGAACGGAGATAGTACCACTTGTTACCAAGATACTGCCAACCAGTTTGCATTGCAGCAGTTGTTGGATTGAGATAGTACCAAGTCGAATTGTCGTTAATCCAACCAGAACGTCTCTCACCACCAAGATTCTTATTCCCAGAATTTCCTGTTTTTGCTAGGTAATACCAGTTAGACTGATCGTAAAGCCAACCTGTTTTTAATGAATGATCTTGATCAAAGTAGTAGTATGCTAATTTAAGAACTTCTGGACCTTCCCAGCCTTCACCATGTTTTTTCCCAACGGTTAAGGAATCTTTTACCTCTAATTGTTGCCAGCCAACAAATTCTTGTAGTACGCCATCTTGGTTAAAGTAATACCATTGTGGCATTGGCATAGATTCTAATCTTAAACCATTTGGGTAAGGACCAATTGTACTACCTTTAGATGGAAACGGGATATATTGCCAGCCGACAACCATTTCTCCTGATACATGATCAAAATAATAGTACTTCCCATCTATCACTCGCCAGGCCTTTTCTTTGATATCACCCTTCTTGTAGTAGGTTCTACCATTTTCTTGAACAAATTTCCAGCCTTCTGAATCAGCATCATCCGCAAATACTGTACTTGTTGCTAACAGACTTACGAAAAATACTGCAAGCCCAACTTGTATCATTTTTTTCAAAAATTTCATTCTTGTTTCCTCCAAAATGATTGTAGCAAAAATCAAATCATATGTCAACATTTCAACGACTCAAAAAAAGCAGTTACAAAACTGCAACTGCTTTTCTATTCTTGCATGGTGTAACCAACACCACGCACGGTTTTAATATAGCTCTTTTGACCTTTTACGTCAAGTTTGCTACGTAGATAACGGATATAAACGTCCACTATATTGGTTTCGGTCGCACTTTCATACTTCCAAACACTTTCCAGCAATTGTTCACGAGTCAAAACCTTCTTGCTTCCCATAAGGGTAGCTAAGAGGTCATATTCACGACGAGTGAGAGCAATCATTTCATCGCCACGATATACTGTATGGTGTTCAACATCCATACGCAGATTACGATAAGCTGTCGGAACTTTCATCCGACTACAGTGTTGGTCGATGAAATCTCGACCTCGGAAGATAGCTGAAATACGACTGACCAAATCATCAATAATGATAGGTTTATAGATATATGAAACAGCGAAACGCTGGATTGTTTCAAGTTGGTCTTGCAATTCTTCTCGATGGTCCAAGATCATGATCACCGCAGCTGGCTTGGTTCGACTCAACTTATCTGCAAAATCCTGGGCTGTCATATCCCCTAGATGAGCATTCAGTAAAATCAAGTCATAGTCTGTCTGAAGAGCGATGGAGAGGGCTTTTTGTCCCTCTTCTACCTGATCAACTCGGTATTGCTCTTTTTGGAGTTCCAGACTTAAAAAATGAGCTAGATTTCTTTCTTTCTCAAGTAATAAAATCCGTTTCCCCATGGCTGACCTACTTATTTTTCGTCATACCAAGAGTAGTGGAAAGTTCCTTCTTTGTCTTTACGTTGGTAAGTGTGGGCACCAAAGTAGTCACGTTGTGCTTGGATCAAATTAGCTGGAAGATCAGCTGAACGGTAGCTATCAAAGTAAGTAATAGCTGCTGAGAATGTTGGTACTGGTACTCCAGCTTGAACAGCAAGAGCTACAATATCACGAACAGATTGTTGGTACTTAGCAGTTACGTCCAAGAAGTACTCATCCAAAAGAAGGTTAGCAAGATCTGCATCACGGTTGTATGCATCTGTGATCTTTTGCAAGAAACGTGAACGGATGATACATCCATCACGCCAGATAGATGCGATGTCCGCAAATGGCAAGTTCCAGTTGTTTTCTTTAGAAGCTACACGCAATTGAGCAAAACCTTGTGCGTATGAGATGATTTTTGAGAAGTAAAGGGCTTGGCGGATTTTTTCAATCAACTCAGCCTTATCTCCTTCAAATTTGAAAGCAGCTGGTTTTGGAAGCACCTTGCTAGCATGTACACGCTCTTCTTTGTAAGTAGAGATGTAACGAGCAAATACTGACTCAGTAATGAGTGACAATGGCACACCAAGGTCAAGCGCTGATTGGCTAGTCCATTTACCAGTTCCCTTGTTACCTGCAGCATCAAGGATGTAGTCTACGATTGGTCCATCTTGGCCTTCATCGTCTTTACGGCCCAAGATATCAGCTGTGATTTCGATCAAGTAGCTGTCCAATTCACCCTTGTTCCACTCAGTAAAGATTTCAGCCATATCTTCTGCAGAAAGACCAAGCAAGTGTTGCATAAGATCGTAGCTTTCTGCGATCAATTGCATATCACCGTACTCGATACCATTGTGGACCATTTTCACATAGTGACCAGCTCCATCAGGACCGATGTATGTCACACATGGTTTTCCATCTTCTGGTGCTTTAGCTGAGATTTCTTCAAGAACATCAGCCACCAAGTCGTAAGCTTCTTTTTGTCCACCAGGCATGATAGAAGGACCTTCAAGGGCACCTTTTTCACCACCAGATACACCAGTACCGATAAAGTTGATACCTGAGTTTGCCAATTCTTCATTACGACGGATGGTATCTTTATAGAAAGTGTTTCCTCCGTCGATCAAAATATCACCTTTATCCAAGTGTGGAAGAAGGGCTTGAATCGTCGCATCTGTACCAGGTCCTGCTTGAACCATAAGCATGATACGACGTGGTTTTTCAATTGAATTTACGAAGCTTTCGATATCATAGCTTGGCACGAAGTTTTTATCAGGGTGGCAAGCAATCACATCTTCAGTTTTTTCTTTACTACGGTTATAAATAGCAACTGTATAACCACGGGATTCAATATTAAGGGCAAGGTTACGACCCATTACGGCCATACCAACAACACCAAAGTTAGCTTTTGTCATGTGACACTCCTCTTGTTTAATATGTTTTATTTTATCATGTTTATCTGTGAAAAGAAAGAATTTTGTAACAATTTGACTAGTAGTCTAAATCATCCGCATGTCCAGAACCATTCCCTACAAAGTAACCTGTCTTACAATTAAGGGTAAAGAGATAGGTACCATCTGGTTTATAAAGATTATAGTAGCCGTTACCATTAACAATATTCACAGGTTCCAAAATATATTGGTTGCCTGTAATGTAGCCACGCGCACGCGAAGTCTCAAGAATTCGTTCAAGGACACCATCTGCAAAAGTCCAAGCAGGATTACTACTATCACTAACAGCAGCTTGATTGTAAGGTACTCGACTGACACTTCTTTGTAGGTTCACACCATTGCTTGCTAGTCCACTATTAAGGATATTATTTGCTGAGGCTGTTTCACCCGCTGAAGTTGATGCATTAGCAGAGCTGCTAGCATTGCTTTCAGTTGCTGAGTTTGACTCTGTTTGATTTGATGAACTTGATTGACTACTGCTAGAGCTTGTAGAACTTGAAAGTTGACTCTTACCGAGACTAATAGCCTTATCTAGCAGTTTATCAATTTCAGTATTCCCAGTCTTAACTTCGGTAAATTTAGCATCTGCCTTAATCTTAGCATTCGTATCTAAGACACCATCAGTGATAGCTGGGGTTTCAAATTGAGCATTAACATCTTGTACTGCCTTGATTTGTGTTTCAAGGCTATCATATTTTGATTTTGCAAGAGTATGTTCTTTAGCACCCTCAAGTTTATCTAATAGCTCTTTGAGCTGACTCAATTGACTAAACTGACTATTTTTTAGGGCAGTTTTATTCTCATCAGTATAAAAAGTGTCATAGAGACTGTTAAATTGATCGAGTATTGCTTGATTGCTTACTAAACCTGCATCAGATGACTGAGACTGAATTTCTTGGGAAGAACGCGTAATTTGACGATAAACGTAGTAGCTACCCCCAATAATCAAGACAATAATCGCTAAAAGAGCTGACAAGATAACCCACAGTTTTTTGCGTCGTGGCTCATCCTCTTCTTGAAGAGAGCGAGCTAGAATTGGGGTTTCTTCTTGTAAAGTTTCCTCATTTTCTACCTGTTCTGATTCAAATACTTCCTCTACAAGATTTTTATCCATAACTAAAGTTTCTTCTAGTGGCGAAAGGAGAACTTCTTCAGTTGCTACTCCCTCTTCTTCAGCAAACTTTTCTGATTCAGAGACTTCTTCTACTGGTTCCACCTCTTCTTCAATCGTTTCTTTAGCATCTTGGATCAAATCATCTAGACTTTGAAGTTCCTCTTTCTTCGCCTGAATGTTTGTAAATTTATCAGCTTCGATTTCTTCACGGTGTTGTTTAATATATTTGTCCAAAATCGTATCATCAGGAGTTACACCTGCTTCGATTTCTTCATTTTTTCGAATAACTTGTCCAACTGTCAAATCCTTAGCTTCCTCAAAGTCAAACTGAGGTTCTTGGGAGATTTTCTCCGGTTCTAACAATTCTTCTTTTTTATCCTTCGGATCCATGGCAGCTCCTTTCTAATCTGTCAAATTTCTTTTGACACGTTGACCAAAGTATTGATATAGATCAACTTTCAAAGTACCATTATAGAGTTTTCGTTTTTTGTCTGCCTGACTACCATATTTGCTTTCAAAGGCTTCATCACTAGTCAGAATAAACTTACTCCAAGTCTTGAGAGGTTCAAAAACCTCACCCATTTCAACATAAAGCTTTGTTACTCCTGCATCATCTGACAGGCGTTCACCATAAGGCGGGTTAGAGATAATGACTCCATTAATCTTGTCCGTACGTAAATCCTGTACGCGCATCTGTTTAAAGAGAATATCTCCAGATACTCCCGCCGCCTGCGCATTGGCTTTGGCAATTTCCACCATACGTCCGTCGATATCACAACCCATAATGTCCAGTTCAATCTCTCGATCTATCTGCTTACTAGCTTCAGTTCTAACTTCTTGAATCAAACGATCACTGACCCAGTTCCATTCTTCAAAAGCAAAGGAACGACGCAAACCAGGAGCCATCTTGCGTGCAATCATAGCCGCCTCGATACAGAAGGTTCCTGAACCACAGGTTGGATCAATCAAGGGCTTATCAGGATACCAGTTTGACAATTGCAAAATTGCAGCAGCCATATTTTCTTTGATCGGAGCTCCACCCTTTTCAGTACGGTAACCACGTTTAAAGAGACTTGATCCGGTCGTATCAATCATAACAGTCGCTACATCTTTCAAAATGGAAACTTCAATCTTGAACTCTGGGCCATTCTCCATCAGGGGAACACCTTCTGGTCGTGCATAGTGTTTTTGTAGTTTCTTAACAACTGCCTTCTTAGAAATTGCCTGCACACTTGGCTCATTGTGTAATTTTGACTTGACACACTTAGCCTTGGCAATTGGGAAACGGGCTCCAAGTGGGAGATAGTTCTCCCAATCTAGAGCAAAAACACCTTGGAAGAGCTCTTCAAATGTTTTTGCAGGAAAAGTTCCCACAACAATTTTGATTCTATCCGCAGCTCTTAGCCACAGGTTCGTTTGGATAATCGCTTTAACATCACCTTGAAAACGAACTCGCCCATTTTCAACTTGACAATCATAACCCAAATCTCTTACTTCACGTCCAACTACAGCTTCCAAACCCGCCGCAGCAGTCGCAATTAAATTAAATGTTGTTTTCATTTCAGTCTTTTATAGACCTTTCTTTATTCACTTTAAAAAATGAGGTTGAGAATATTCTCAGCCCCAACCTATATGCAATTTTCTATAAGCCATGTTTTGTTCCAGAAGTGACTAGGACCACTTCCTTCGATAATCATCTGTCTACCACTAGCAGCTCTAGCTGCTAGCAGTCAGAGTACTACGTTCGTTTCCGCGCACTCCATGCCCCGACCAAAATTTGGGTTGCTAGCTTGAGGGGTTTACCGCGTTCCACTCTCTCTGTTTCCAGAGAGACTCCGTCACTGTGGCACTTTCAAGTCTACTCTGACATATCCTAAGACTTAGCCATTTCAACTGCCGTAACGATTTCTCGTCCCTAGGCTTATGGTTTCGCCTAGCACAAACACTACAGGCATCACAGCCTGTGCTAGCATGGACTTTCCTCATGAAAAGAAACTCTCTTCACGCGATTATCCAAAAATTGCACAACAGAAGTATTCTTAGAAATCAGAATTATCCATGATTTGTTTGCCAAATACTTCTTTTTCAAGACGATTCAAACGTTTCAAAATATCAAAGTTTGTCATAGAAGTTGTACTTCCAAGCTCTGCTGGTTCAGAAGCTACTGGAGTCACTTGAGGTTTTTTCGCCAATTCCTCTTTCAACTCTGCAATTTCTAAACGGAGTGACTTTACTAATGCTGCATAAGTTTCATAATCCTTGATGACGTCATCCAAGAATTCATCAACCTCTGCTTTACTATATCCACGTACTTCTCTTCCAAAATCCTGCTCAAAAATATCTTTTGCTGTAAAAATAATACTTGCCATGTCTCTCTCCATTCTCAGTTGCTAGTATTATTATATAAAAAAAGGCAAACAAAAAGCAAGGTCAAAGGCTCAATTTTCGGAAAAATTTTCAGCTACTTCGTTTAATTCCTCAAATGTTAATCTTTTTGTAATATAGTTGTCTTTCTTTTTCATCAGTTCGTAAAAATACTTCAGTTTTGTTTCATTTTCTTCATCATAAAAAAGATAGGCTCCATCTGTATTTTCAAGTAAGAAAAGTTGATAATCTCGTAATTGACCCTTGTGTTCATAGTTCGGATAGGCGTATTTAACAAAATCAACTTGTTTAAATTCACTAAGTTTAACCCGATTCCCCTCATTCCAGTTTTCCCCATGAGTCTCAAAATCAAAGATAGTCGCAAGTTGGAAACCAAAGTCATCTTTCATATCTCTGGCCACCTCCAAAACCCAGTATTCAAATCCCAGAGTTCCCGTAAACACCAACCATTTCAACCCTTCGTCAGCCATTTTTTCCAAATCTCTACGAATGGCTTTTTTAATAATTTTTAAACGAATATCTTTGTCATTAAACAATCCTAAATCAAAGCTAGAATAGCCTAAAACCAAGGCAGTATGCATTTTTTCACCCTTTCTGTTCACTTTTATGGTATAATAGAGTGATGTTATTGTACCAATAAGGAGAATTATGGTCAACTATCCTCATAAACTTTCATCGAAAAAAAAACAACAAGTCACCTCACAAACTAAAAATTTCGCAAATCGTGGGATGACCTTTGAGAAGATGATCAATGCTACAAACGATTATTATCTGACACACGGTTTAGCTGTTATCCATAAGAAACCAACTCCCGTTCAGATTGTCCGCGTAGACTATCCTCAGCGTAGTCGTGCTAAGATTGTTGAAGCTTATTTTAGACAAGCATCGACTACCGATTATTCTGGAGTTTATGAAGGGTTTTACATCGATTTCGAAGCCAAGGAAACCAAGCAAAAACATGCGATTCCGATGAAGAACTTCCATCCTCATCAGATTCGGCATATGGAACAAGTCCTTGAACAAAAAGGAATTTGCTTTGTCCTTCTTCATTTTTCTTCTTATCAAGAAACGTATTTATTGCCGGCACTTGACCTCATCCGTTTTTATCATCAGGATATGGGTAAAAAGTCAATGCCGCTTGACTATATCAAAGAATTCGGTTATGTGATTGAGCAGTCTGCTTTTCCACAAATTCCTTACCTTGATACAGTCAAACAACATTTACTAGGTGGTAAAACAATATGAACAAACAAACTATCTTACGCATCGCTAAATACCTCGGCATTGGTGTGATTAGCTTATTTATCGCAGCTTTCCTGGTTGGTGGTGGTGTCTTTCTTTACTATGCAAATAAGGCTCCTGAACTTTCCGAGAGCAAACTTGTTGCAACTACATCAAGTAAAATTTATGATAGCAAAAATGAACTAATCGCAGATTTAGGTGCTGAACGTCGTGTCAATGCTCAAAGTAGTGACATTCCTACCGATCTTGTCAATGCGATTGTCTCTATCGAGGATCACCGTTTCTTTAACCATAGAGGAATTGATAGCATTCGTATAGCAGGAGCTTTCCTTCGTAACCTTCGAAGCAATAGCGGTCTTCAAGGTGGATCGACTTTGACTCAGCAGTTGATAAAATTGACCTACTTCTCAACATCAACAGCTGATCAAACCCTATCCCGTAAAGTTCAAGAGGCTTGGTTAGCTATCCAGCTAGAGCGAACTGCAACTAAACAAGAATTATTGACCTATTACGTCAATAAGGTCTACATGTCAAATGGTAACTATGGTATGCAGACTGCTGCAGAGAACTACTATGGTAAGGATCTCAAAGATTTGTCCATTCCACAGCTAGCACTCTTAGCAGGTATGCCACAGGCTCCAAACCAGTACGATCCTTATTCTCATCCTGAAGCTGCCCTTGAAAGACGAAACCTCGTTTTGTCAGAAATGCAAAGGCAAGGATACCTTACAGCCGAACAATATGAAACAGCCATCAATACTCCAATCACAGATGGACTTCAAAGTCTAAAATCTCTTAATAGCTATCCACAGTACATGGATAACTATCTTAAAGAGGTTATTGATCAAGTAGAACAAGAGACAGGTTATAATCTATTAACAACAGGTATGGAAGTCTATACAAACGTCGACCAAGAGGTACAAAAACACCTTTGGGACGTCTATAACACTGATCAATACGTAAACTATCCTGATGATGATATCCAAGCAGCTTCTACTATCGTTGATGTATCAAATGGTAAAGTTATTGCCCAACTCGGATCTCGTCACCAAGCTAGCAATGTATCCTTTGGTACTAACCAAGCAGTGGAAACAAACCGTGACTGGGGTTCAACTATGAAACCAATTACGGACTATGCACCTGCACTTGAGTACGATATCTATGACTCAACTGCTTATATGCTTAAGGATGTACCATATAACTTCCCAGGTACTAGCACTCCAGTCTACAACTGGGATCGTGGCTATTATGGTAACATCACTCTTCAAACTGCTATCCAACAATCTCGTAACGTACCAGCAGTCGAAACTCTCGATAGAGTTGGACTTGATAAAGCCAAAAAATTCTTAAATGGACTTGGCATTGATTATCCAACCATGGTATATGCAAACGCAATTTCAAGTAATACGACTGAATCAGGTAAACAGTACGGTGCAAGTAGTGAAAAAATGGCTGCTGCCTATGCTGCATTTGCTAACGGTGGTATCTATCACAAACCAATGTATATCAATAAAGTTGTCTTTAGCGACGGTAGTTCAAAAGAGTTTTCTGATCAAGGTACTCGTGCTATGAAAGAAACAACCGCCTATATGATGACAGAAATGATGAAAACAGTATTATACTCTGGTACAGGTCGAGACGCTTATATTTCATGGCTTCCACAAGCAGGTAAAACTGGTACATCAAACTACACTGATGAAGAGATAGAAAACCACATTAAAACAAGTCAATTTGTTGCTCCGGATGAAATGTTTGTTGGTTATACCCGTAAATATTCAATGGCAGTCTGGACTGGTTACTCAAACCGCCTTACTCCAATCGTTGGTGATGGCTTTACAGTTGCCACTAGTATCTATCGTTCTATGATGCAGTATCTAGCAGAGGACGATCATCCTGGTGACTGGAAAATGCCAGAAGGACTTTATAGAAGCGGTGACTACGTCTTCAAGAATGGGGCACGTAGCAACTGGATTCCACAATCAACTCAAGCAAGTTCGACAACAGAGAGCTCTAGCTCAAGTTCAACTTCAACAACTGAAAGTGAAAGCTCTTCAAACGAAAATACGAATGGTACTACTAATCCAAATGCAACGCAACCAAACTCATCTGCAAATTCTCAACAACAAAACCAACCTCAACAAAATCCACGAAGACAGCAATAAAATATAGAAAAAACTGAGAATAACACCTCAGTTTTTTCTATATAGTTTCTATCAAACTTTTTAAAAATAGGAAGAGAAACAACTGAACAAACTAAAAACTGTCAAAGTTATCTCAATCGCAACCTTATCCTAAACACAAGTTAAATAGTCGGGAAAACTGTTTAAAATTATAGATAAAAGTTACCTTGTGTTTATGTAGTTTATCTATGAACTGGGGCGTGACTTAGAAAGTCTGTTCTACTACTTCAATGCAGTGCTTGAACCAATAACCAAAATGTCAAACTGATGTCTCAGGAATGATATCAAAAGGCCAGACTTTTTGTCCGGCCTCTTTTTTCTTATTTGACATGATTTGCAAGATCTTCTTGCGCTTTTTTATTAGATTCTTCTTTTTCTTTCTTCCATTTATCTTGAGCTTTTTGATAATCATCAGCAGCTACTGGTTTATCTTGAAGTTCAAGGTATTTGTACAAGAGGGCTTCACTTGTTCCCTTGTTACCTGAGTAAGCAAATGGAAGTGTGAATGGTACCATCTTAGACAACATTGGACGTCCAGTTTGAGAAGTCGTTGGAATAATCAATGCACTATCTGTCAACCAAGCTTGGGCTGCAGCATATTTATCATAACGTTTTGAAACGTCAGTGTCTTCATTTCCAGCTTCAACAACCATCTTTTCGTAATCTTCTAAACCAACTTGTTTAGCAGCTGCATTGTTTGTGCCCGAATCAAATCCTAGGTAAGTCTTAGTATTTTCACCTACTGATGGTTTGATGATATCAAGGTATGTAGATGGGTCGATGTAGTCTGGAGACCAACCAACGTTATCTGAAAGGTCCCAATCTTCACCGGCAGCCGTTTCAGCAAAGTAAGTAACATTGAGGACTTCATCTTTTTGTAGTTGTTGGATATCAATAACGACATTGTCAGTTCCTAATGTTGCTTCAAGCGATTGTTTCAATGATTGAACACGTTGAACTTTTGTAGTATTGGTTTGGTCAACAGGCATATCCAAGTGGATTGGGAATTGAACACCTTCCGCTTGGAGAGCTGTCTTAGCCTTAGCAAATTCTGCTTTTGCTTTTTCAGGATTGTAAAGACCGTCTTGAGCATCGTCTAGATTAACATCTTTCCACTCATCACCATAGGTCACTAATTTTTCCTTAACTAACTCTCCAAAGTTTTTACCATCTGCTTGAACAAATGTTGGTGGTACGAACAAGTTACGAAGGAGTTTGCTTGCTCCACTTTCTCCATTAACTTGAGAAGCATATGCTGTTCTATCGAAACCGAAGGCAATAGCTTGACGGAAGTCTTTGTTAAGAAGAGCTTTCTTAGTTGAAGTCTTTTGCTCGTCTGTAGTCTTAGAAGTATATTTGTAAGACTGACGGTCAATATTTGTACCAACTAAGAAGGTTGAAGAATCTTGTGGTGTATAAACGATATTGTCTTTAAACTCTTTTTCAAGTTCAGAGTAGCTTCCACTTGTTGGGAAGAGACGAGCCATTGAGAAACCACCATCTTTAAAGGTTTCTGCAAGTTTGTTATTGTCTTGACCATCCCAGAATGATAGTTTTACTTTATCAATATGAACATTGTCCTTATCCCAGTAGTTTGGATTCTTTTCAAATTCTACTGAAGATTTTGCTACTAATGATTTCAACAAGAAAGGACCATTATAAAGGATACTGCTTGGATCAGTTGCTTTGGCAAAGTCACTTCCTTTAGAAGTAAGGAATTCTTCATTGACTGGTGCAAGAATACCCATGGTTGTCTTAGAGTTCCAGAAGCTTTCTGGTTTGTTCAAAGTGTATTGAACTGTTTGATCATCTACAGCCTTGATTCCAACTTCTGAGAAGTCTTTAACTTCACCTTTTACATAAGCATCAAGACCTTTAATAGATTCTTGAACAAGATAAAGGGCTTCTGACTTATTATCAGCTGCATATTTAAGACCTGTTACAAAATCTTGGGCTTTCACTGGCGCATATTCTTCACCCTCAGAAGTGTACCACTTAGCATCTTTACGGATTGTATAAGTGTAAGTCAAACCGTCTTTAGAAACTGACCAGTCCTCTGCCAAAGATGGCACGAAGTTCCCATAACGGTCATTTTCCATCAAACCATCAACGACATTACTTGTGATATTAGCAACCGCAGCCTTACCTGTTGTCAGATAGTTGAGGCTATCTGGGTCTGTTTCATAAACATAAGAAAAAGTTTTCTCACCTTTTGCACTGGATCCTGAACCTGAGCAAGCTGCCAAAACACCTGATGCTAACAGCGTTACTCCTGCTAGGGACATTACTTTTGAAAATTTCATTATAAACTCCTTTTTGACTTTTTATTCATTATAGTCCCTTTTCAGCCAAGTGTCAATATAATTTTCAGAATTTTTTCAATTGATTTGAAAATATTTTCTTCCGCCCTGTTGTAAAATGAAGTGCAACACAAAAGACATGTTCATCTGATATACTAGAGTTGCAAAAAACAGTATAGAG
>NZ_JAHZPU010000020.1 GCF_019929575.1 Streptococcus infantis | reverse complement strand
TTTCTAGTAAATGTGTTGCAACTCTACTATACAGGATTTATTCCTTTTTGTGTTTACACAACTTATTGTACACTGCCCAAATCTAAATTTGGTTTTTAAACCTAACAGTTTTATTAGTTAGGTAAATAAATTTACAAACAAAAGGAGAGTTTGTTATGACAATTTCATGGATTCAAGCAATCTTGCTTGCTGTTTTCGCCAGCTTGTCTTCAATGCCTGGTATGGGAGGTTCCAGTATCGGGAACTATACACTCGGTCGTCCCTTGATCGGTGGGTTGATTTCAGGTTTAATTCTTGGAGATGTGACAACCGGTATTATGGTCGGGGTTGCCCTTCAAGTTGTTTATATCGCCTTGGTAACACCTGGTGGAACCGTATCTGCCGATGTTCGTGCAATCTCTTATATCGGTGTTCCTCTTGCTATCTTGTTTGTGCATGCAAATCACATCACAGACGAAGCTGGAATTGCAGCAGCTGCAGCCCCAATCGGTGCGGCCGTTGGGACAATCGGTACTGTTCTTTTCTACGGTACAGCTACAATGAACTTGCTTTGGCAACACATTGGTTGGAAAGCTGTTGAAGAAGGAAACTTTAAAAAACTCTACGCAGTTGACTGGATTTATCCTTGGATCTCTCACTTCCTCTTCTCTTTCCTTCCAACTATGATTATCACTAAATATGGTGAAAACATGGTTGATTTGATGAAACTTTACCTTCCTATGGATGGTTTCTGGATGAAAGCTCTCTTTACAGTCGGAGCTCTTCTCCCATGTGTCGGTATTGCTATCTTGTTGAAACAAATTGTTACAAAAGCAACTGACTTCATTCCATTCTTTGTTGGATTTACCTTGGCTAAATCTCTAGGATTGAACTTGGTAGCTAGTGCGGTTGTTTCATTGATCTTTGCAGTAATCTACTATGAACTTGAAGTGATTAAATCTATGAAAGCTGCTCCGGCTGGGGTTGTTTACGTAGACGATGATGAGGAGGATATTTAAAATGGCTGATAGAAAGAAAATTTCAAAGAAAACATTAGCAAAAGCATTTCATCATTGGTATTATGGTCATTTGACTTGTTTCTCTCAAGAACACATGCAAACCTTTGGCTACTTGACTTCTATGCTTCCAATCGTAGAAGAAATGTATGATACAAAAGAAGAACAAAAAGATGCTATGCAAACCTATACTGCTTTCTTCAATACTGAACCACAACTTGGCTCTCTCGTTGTAGGGATTACGGCTGGTTTGGAAGAAGCGCGTGCAAATGGAGATGCAGTAGATGGTGAAACCATCAATGGTATGCGTGCCGGTTTGATGGGTCCAATCGCTGGTATCGGTGACTCTTTGGTCGTTGGGACCTTGATTCCAGTTCTTTTGGGGATTGCCCTTGGTCTTTCTAAAGGTGGTAACGTCGCTGGTGCTATCTTCTACATCGTCGTATGGAACCTCTTAGTATACTTTGGTATGCGCTTTGCCTTCTTCAAAGGATATCAATTGGGGGATAAAGCCGTTGAATTCCTAGTAGGACCAAAAGGACAAGCACTTCGTAAAGCAATCAGCGTTGTCGGCGGTATGGTTATCGGTGCGGTAGCAGCAACTTGGGTGTCTGTTACAACAGCCCTTCAATTTGAGAATTCTGAAGGAAAAGTCTTCTTAAATATCCAAGAAAAGATTGATGGTGTTTATCCAGGTCTCTTGACAGCAACTTTCATCACTATTTGCTGGTGGTTAATGTCTAAGAAAAAAGTTTCACCAAACAAAGTTATGTTGCTTCTAGTTGTTGTCGCTTTGGTCGGTGTTGCTCTAGGTATCTTTGACCCACATCTTAATTACTAAGCTCAAGAAAAGCACATATTTACTAGTAGAAAATTTTGAGAATGAAGTAGACTAACCTCCTTCTCTTCCCCTTCATTCTCAATTTTTGTCAGGAGGATTTTCATGGTTACAAAACAAGAACTTGTTAATGGATATGAAACAGAAATTAGGTATCAACGTCATATGATTGAAAATCTTGGCCGTTGGTTTAGCTTACTCTTTATCATTGCCAGTATAGGTATGGTCTTGATTTATCTCTTTCATAAAAGCTTCCTCACAATCTTAATTTTCGGAATTTTACTTGCTTTGGTTGGAATATTGGGAATGGTGGTTTTTGGATATGGTATCTACCGAGGGCGGATCAATCTCCAAAAGGTTATCAATGATTTCAATCAAAAATTGACGATTCTCAATTAATATTAAAGGAACATCTCATTCATTTTTGAGGTGTTTTTTTCTTGACTATTTCTGACTAAGTGATACAATAGAACTATGGTTTAGCACTCATACGTAAAGAGTGCTAACAATATGATTATCTTATGGAGGAAAGCAGATGTTGAAACCATTAGGAGACCGCGTGGTCTTGAAAATTGAAGAAAAAGAACAAACTGTTGGAGGCTTTGTCCTTGCAGGATCAGCTCAAGAAAAAACAAAAACAGCTAAAGTAGTGGCTACAGGACAAGGTGTTCGTACCTTGAGCGGTGAGCTAGTCGCCCCAAGTGTAAAAGTTGGAGATCAGGTTTTGGTTGAAGCTCATGCAGGTATCGAGGTCAAAGATGGTGACGAAAAATATGTCATCGTTGGTGAAGCTAACATCTTAGCAATCGTGGAAGAATAAGAGGAGGAAGTAAGTATGGCAAAAGACATTAAATTTTCATCAGATGCTCGTTCAGCTATGGTACGTGGTGTTGATATCCTAGCTGATACAGTTAAAGTAACCTTGGGGCCTAAAGGCCGTAATGTTGTTCTTGAAAAATCATTCGGCTCACCATTGATTACCAATGATGGTGTAACAATCGCTAAAGAAATCGAACTAGAAGACCATTTTGAAAATATGGGTGCTAAATTGGTGTCAGAAGTGGCTTCTAAAACCAATGATATTGCTGGTGACGGGACAACTACTGCAACAGTTTTGACCCAAGCTATTGTTCGTGAAGGAATCAAAAACGTTACGGCTGGCGCAAACCCAATCGGTATTCGTCGTGGGATTGAAGCAGCGGTTGCTGCAGCAGTAGAAGCTTTGAAGAATACGGCTATCCCTGTTGCTAATAAAGAAGCCATCGCGCAGGTTGCTGCTGTATCCTCTCGTTCTGAAAAAGTAGGTGAGTACATCTCTGAAGCCATGGAAAAAGTTGGTAAAGATGGTGTTATCACTATTGAAGAATCACGTGGTATGGAAACAGAGCTTGAAGTCGTAGAAGGAATGCAATTTGACCGTGGGTATCTATCACAGTACATGGTGACAGATAATGAAAAAATGGTTGCAGACCTTGAAAATCCATACATTTTAATCACTGACAAGAAAATTTCAAATATCCAAGAAATCTTGCCACTGCTAGAAAGCATTCTACAAAGCAGTCGTCCACTCTTGATTATTGCTGATGACGTTGACGGTGAAGCTCTTCCAACTCTTGTTTTGAATAAGATTCGTGGAACTTTCAACGTAGTTGCTGTTAAGGCACCTGGTTTCGGGGACCGTCGTAAAGCAATGTTGGAAGACATCGCAATTTTGACAGGTGGAACTGTTATCACAGAAGATCTTGGTCTTGAATTGAAAGATGCTACTATCGAAGCGCTTGGTCAAGCAGCTAAAGTGTCTGTTGATAAAGATAGTACAGTCATTGTAGAAGGTGCAGGTAATCCTGAAGCAATTGCTAACCGTATTGCTGTCATCAAGTCACAAATCGAAACAACAACTTCAGAATTTGACCGTGAAAAACTCCAAGAACGCTTGGCTAAATTGTCAGGTGGGGTAGCAGTCATCAAGGTTGGTGCTGCGACTGAAACAGAATTGAAAGAAATGAAACTCCGCATCGAAGATGCTCTTAACGCTACTCGTGCAGCAGTAGAAGAAGGAATCGTTGCAGGTGGTGGTACTGCCCTTGTTAATGTTATCTCTGCCGTTGCTGCCTTGGAGTTAGAAGGTGATGAAGCAACAGGACGTAACATTGTTCTTCGTGCCTTGGAAGAACCTGTACGCCAAATCGCTTATAATGCAGGTTATGAAGGTTCAATTGTTATCGATCGTTTGAAAAATGCAGAGCTTGGAACAGGCTTCAATGCTGCAACAGGTGAATGGGTCAACATGATTGAAGCAGGAATTATCGATCCTGTCAAGGTTAGTCGTTCAGCCCTTCAGAATGCAGCTTCAGTAGCAAGCTTGATTCTAACAACAGAAGCAGTCGTAGCTAACAAACCAGAACCCGCTGCACCAGCGCCAGCTATGGATCCATCAATGATGGGTGGCTACTAAGAAATAAATAAAAACAGGTAGAATGAAAGATTTCTACCTGTTTCTTTTGAATTACTCAAAAAGAGGAAGCTCAGCCTCCTCTTTTTACATCTATTAATTATGGTTTGATAACTTCAGCTCCACCCATGTATGGACGAAGAACTTCTGGAATGGTCACAGAACCATCTTCGTTTTGATAGTTTTCAAGGATAGCAGCGACTGTACGTCCAACAGCAAGTCCAGAACCATTCAAAGTATGAAGAAGTTTAACCTTACCATCGGCTTCATCACGGTAACGGATTTGGGCACGACGAGCTTGGAAATCTTCTGTATTTGAACAGCTTGAGATTTCACGGTAGGTATTTTGCGCAGGGATCCATACTTCCAAGTCATAAGTCTTAGCAGCAGAGAAGCCCATATCTCCAGTAGAGAGAGCAACCACACGGTATGGAAGGTTGAGTTTTTGAAGGATGTTTTCAGCGTTGGCTGTCATCTTTTCTAGTTCTTCGTATGACTCTTCAGGTTTGGCAAATTTCACCATTTCTACCTTGTGGAATTGGTGTAAACGAATCAAACCACGAGTATCACGACCAGCTGAACCAGCTTCAGAACGGAATGATGGGCTCATAGCAGTAAAGTAGATTGGTAAGTCTTTTCCATCAAGAATTTCATCACGATAGTAGTTGGTCAGAGGAACTTCAGCAGTAGGAATGAGGACGTAGTTCGTATCTTTCAATTCAAACGTATCTTCTTTGAATTTTGGATATTGACCAGTACCGAACATAGAATCATGGTTAACCATGTAAGGTGTGATGACTTCAGTGTAGCCTTCTTTTCCATGCTCATCCAACATGAAGTTGTAGATAGCACGTTCCAAACGAGCCCCAAGTCCTTTATAGAAGAGGAAGCGCGCTCCAGTTACCTTTCCACCACGTTCCCAGTCAAGAATACCAAGATCTTCACCTAGATCCCAGTGAGCTTTTGGTTCAAAGTCGAACTCGCGAGGAGTTCCCCAACGGCGAACTTCTACGTTATCATCTTCGTCTGCACCGATAGGCACGCTATCAGCTGGGATGTTTGGAAGAGTAGTGGTAAATTCTGTTAATTTAGCATCGATTTCAGCCAATTCTGCATCGAGTGCTTTGACCTCAGCAGATAGGGTTTGCATAGCAGCAATCTTGTCATCGGCATTTTCCTTGTTGCGCTTAGCTTGAGCAATTTCAGCAGAAACCGTGTTACGCTCAGCCTTGAGGGTTTCAACCTTGACCAAGATGTCACGTCGTTTGGCATCGATTTCTTTCATCTCGTTCAAGATAGCAGCATCTACACCACGTGTAGCTAGTTTTTCAGCGACAGCATCAAAGTCTGTACGAATACGTTTGATATCTAACATATAAACTCCTTTATGAAAAAAGCACACCTGACAAAGCGTTGGAGTGGCAGGGCCACGGTTCCATCCAACTTCACAGGTGTGCACTTGATTCTGTATTTGATTTAAAACAACGGTAGAATTTCAATTAAATCTTCTATCTGCTCGCAGCATCCGCAGACTTTCTGAAAGAAGGAAGTAACCTACTTATCCGTTGCTATGATTATACTAAACTTTTTATTTTTTTGCAAATAGATTTTTAATTTTTCGACCAATGATTTGGACTAAGGTAGGAAGTTTGACTACCTTGTCATTTCCCAATTTTTCACGAGCAATCTTAAGGATTTTTCCAGAGTCTTTTGAGGCGAAGAGAAATTTTCCTTGATCTGTAAAGACTTCAAAATGCCGACTAACCTTGCGACCTGAAACATTGGCTCCAATTTGGTTAACGCTGGACCATGGGATTTGAATATAGTCCTCGACATTACGATCTGCGTAAAATTCTAGCGCATGATCTCCAACCAGAAATTTTCCAACCTTTCCTGTAATGGAGAGATAGGAGGTTCCAGTTGTTTGCAAGTCGACGACCTTGTTGAGGGATTGTGCCATGTTTAGTCTTCCTTATTTTCACCGAAAAATGCTTGGTAGAGAGCTTTAAGAGCGGCTTTTTCTTGGTCTTTATGGACAACAAACATGATAGAAACTTCACTAGAACCTTGTGACATCATTTGGATGTTGATGTTGTTCTCAGATAAGGCACGAGTGGCTGTAGCAGTTACCCCGATATGACGCTTCATTTTTTCCCCAACAATCATAATGATAGAGAGGTCGTGTTCGATTTCAGCGTGGTCTACCTCTGCTTTTTGAACTAACTGACGAAGGATTTCTTCTTCCTTAATCGGAGTCAATTCTCGTGAACGTAAAATGATAGACAGGTCATCGATACCAGTTGGCATGTGTTCCCAACCAATATTAAGGTCCTCAAGAATCTGAAGAACTTTACGACCAAAACCGATTTCGCGGTTCATGAGATATTTAGACATATTGATGCTGACAAAGCCAGAATCCCCAGCAATTCCTACAACTGGAAATTCATCACTACTGTGTTTTAGAACGATACGAGTACCTGGATGCTCAGGATTGTTGGTATTTTTGATAACCAGAGGAATTTTCCCACGGTAGGCTGGTAGAAGTGCTTCATCGTGTAGTACAGAGAATCCTGCATAGGCCAATTCACGCATTTCACGGTAGGTTAATTCTGGGATAGAGTGTGGCTTATGGATAATACCAGGGTGAGCTGCAAAGATTCCGTCTACATCAGTAAAGTTTTCATAGAGGTCAGCCTTGACACCAGCAGCGATGATGGAACCAGTAATATCTGATCCCCCACGTGAGAAGGTACAAATTTGATCTTCTTTCGTAACACCGAAGAAACCAGGGATAACAAGAACTTCAGTTGAATTTGTCAATTCCTCGATTTTATCGTAACTTGATGGGATGATACGTGCATTTCCAGGTTCGCTTGTCACAACGATACCAGCTTCTCTAGGATGAACATAACGCGCTTCCAAGCCATTTTGGTTAAAGTAGGCTGCAATCAATTTGGCATTGTTATTTTCTCCAGCTGCTAGAAAGGTATCATAGAGAAACTTATTATCTTCAATTGGAAGAGTAGCCAGAGAGCGAATGCTTTTTGAAATTTTATCTAAAACGGCTGGTTTAAGACCTAATTCGCTAACCATAGCAGCATAGCGATTAATAATCCAATTTTGGCTTTTGCTAATGTCGTTTCCAGCTACATAGTCGCGGTGGTATTTAATCAAGGCATCTGTAACCTTAGTGTCTCCGGAATCGCGTTTACCAGGGGCAGATACAACCACAAAACGACGTTCTGGGTCACTTTTGACAATATTTAAAACTTTTTCTAACTGACTAGCAGAGGCAAGTGAGCTTCCACCAAATTTTACAACCTTCATAAGAACTCCTAAAGTAAGTATTTTATACGATTATAGCAGAAAGAGGGGCTTTTTTCAATCTGGAAAATATCCTATATAATTGTTTGAAAGTCTCATCAGGAAAGCTTATAATAAAGATGTAAGAGGAAATACTCTTCTGATGAAAGGAGTTGGGGGAAGATGATTAAAAGAGTGGTTTGTTTGATCTTACTAGTCCTTACCTTCATGATGATTCCTACCAATATCGGAGCAAGTTCTCATCCTCTTCCCAGTGGTCGTTTGACCGGAGAAGAATTAGCGATGGAATATGCTCAGGAAGGTCAGATTTCGGTTGAGAGGGCTAAAATTATCTTATCTATCGGCTTGTCAGATAGTAAGGCAAGGACCTATCGAATTCTCTCTGAAAAAATTATCGTCAATCCTGACTATGAAGCTAGAGTCAAGTTTTATTGTCGAACAGATGAAAGTGGACAATTTAGAGGAATCACGAAACTCTTAGCTACAAGTCTGGTCACCAAGGACGGGGATAAGGAAGCTCCTTTTACAGGAAATCTTTTTGCCTACCTTGAAGATCCAAATCGTGTTTTTTACATGATTTCAGGAGAATTCTACTATAAAGGCTCCAACAAAGAACAGCTTTATCAGAGAGAAGGAGGACGAATGCTTGAAGTGATTTATGATTTCATGGATGATACAAGTACTGGTTTTCCTGTATTTTTAGAGACCAAACTAAGATTTTAAAATCGGCCGAGACACTTTCGGTCGATTTTTCTCTTGTTTAAAAAGTTAGAAAAAGATATAATTTGAAAATAAAATAATTTATTCTTCGTTGTAAATTAAAAGGAGTGCCTATGAATCATATTCTCTATCAAGTTCAAGACGATTTAGCGATACTAACTTTAAATCGTCCTGAGGTGGCCAATGGTTTTCATATTCCTATGTGTCAAGAAATTCTAGAAGCATTGGAATTGGCTGAAAAAGATGCTTCGGTTTCGTTTATTCTCATTAATGCTGCTGGCAAAGTCTTCTCTGTTGGGGGCGATCTAGTAGAAATGAAACGTGCTGTCGAAGAGGATGATATTGCCTCCCTCACCCAAATTGCAGAGTTAGTAAATACGATTTCCTATAAGATTAAACAAATTCCTAAACCAGTCATTATGGAGGTGGATGGAGCAGTTGCTGGGGCAGCGGCTAATATGGCTTTAGCAGTTGATTTCTGTATTGCTTCTGACAAAGCTAAATTCATCCAGGCCTTTGTAGGTGTGGGCTTGGCTCCAGACGCGGGAGGTTTATTCTTGCTTACACGATCACTTGGTGCAACTCGGGCGACGCAATTAGCTATGACGGGTGAAGCTTTCACAGCAGAAAAAGCACTGGAAGCTGGAGCAGTCTATCGTCTTTGTGCTAGTGATCAATTAGAAAAGACAAGAGAGCAACTATTGAAGAAGTTGAGACGAGGTTCTTCTAACTCCTACGCTGCTGTTAAGAAGTTAGTCTGGGAGAGCGAGTTTAAGCAGTGGCACGAGTACGCACAGTTAGAACTGGAATTGCAAAAATCTCTATCTTATACGGAGGATTTCAAAGAAGGTGTTCGTGCACATTCTGAGAGACGACGTCCAAAATTTATCGGAAAATAAAAAAATACTTGCACAATTCTTTGAAGTTTGATATACTTTTTTTATCAAATGTTTTGATAGTTAAACTTTTTTGATAAGGGAGGGAAGAGAATTGGACTACCAACGGATCAATGACTATTTAACATCTATTTTTAATAACGTCCTGGTGATTGAGGAAGTGAGTTTGCGAGGTAGTCGTTTCAAGGACATCTCTATCAAGGAAATGCACACGATTGATGTGATTGGTAAGTTTCCAGATGTGACACCAAGTCAAGTGTCCAAAGAGCTGATGGTAACTCTAGGAACAGTGACAACTAGCTTGAACAACTTGGAACGAAAAGGTTACATCGAACGCTTACGTTCAGATCAGGATCGTCGTGTAGTACATCTGCATTTGACCAAGAAAGGTCGACTCGTACATCGTCTCCATAAACGTTTCCATAAGGCCATGGTCGAAAGAATTATTGAAGGCATGAGCCCAGAGGAAATGGACGTCATGAGTAAAGGTTTGACCAATCTTTATCAATTTTTGGAGGATTTGAAATAATGGCTTTTGCAAAAATAAGCCAGGTTGCTCATTATGTACCAGAGCAGATTATCACAAATGAGGATTTAGCTCAGGTCATGGATACGAGTGATGAATGGATTTCAAGTCGAACTGGGATTAAGGAACGTCGCATTTCTAAGACAGAATCAACAGGAGATTTGGCAACGGCAGTTGCAAAACGACTCCTGGAGAAGTCAGGAATTTCTGCTGAAGAGTTGGATTTTATCATTCTAGCTACGATGACACCTGACTCGATGATGCCTTCAACAGCCGCTCGTGTTCAGGCTAAAATCGGCGCTCACAAGGCTTTTGCCTATGACTTAACAGCTGCCTGTAGTGGCTTTATCTTTGCCCTATCAACTGCAGAGAAGTTCATCTCTTCAGGAGTTTATCGTAAGGGTCTGGTCATAGGAAGTGAAACCATGTCAAAAGCTTTAGACTGGTCAGATCGCTCAACTGCTGTCCTATTTGGAGATGGAGCTGGGGGCATCTTGTTAGAAGCAAGCGAAGAGCCACATTTCCTAGCGGAGAGCCTCAATAGCGATGGTTCGCGAAGTGAGTGTTTGACATATGGACAGACTGGTTTAACTTCACCATTTTCAAATCAAGAAAAGCCCGATGCTTTCTTGAGAATGGATGGTCGAGCAGTTTTTGATTTTGCGATTCGAGATGTTGCTAAGTCTATAAAAAATACTATAGTAGAGAGTCCTCTGTCGGCAGAAGAACTAGATTATCTCTTGCTTCATCAAGCTAATATCCGCATTCTAGATAAGATGGCTAGAAAGATCGGTGTAGATCGAGACAAGCTTCCTGCCAATATGACTAGGTATGGAAATACCAGTGCGGCAAGTATTCCGATCCTACTTTCAGAGTGTGTAGAGGAAGGGCTCATTCGTTTGGATGGTAGCCAAAATATTCTCTTGTCAGGCTTCGGTGGAGGTTTGACATGGGGCACGCTTATTGTTACAATTTAGGTAATCATGTGGTGAACACATTGTTATAAAAACTATTTATTTTAAAGGAGTCTATCATGGCAGTATTTGAAAAAGTACAAGAAATTATCGTTGAAGAACTTGGAAAAGATGCATCAGAAGTAACACTTGAATCTACTTTTGATGATTTGGATGCAGATTCATTGGACTTGTTCCAAGTAATCTCAGAAATCGAAGATGCTTTTGATATCCAAATCGAAGCTGAAGACAACTTGAAAACAGTTGGTGACTTGGTTGCTTACGTTGAAGAGCAAACAAAATAATTAATACTCAATGAAAATCAAAGAGCAAACTAGGAAGCTAGCCGAAGGCTGTACTAGAATACGGCAAGGCGAGGCTGACGTGGTTTGAATTTGATTTTTGAAGAGTATAAAATAAATGAAGAAGGAGTAGGGGGAACCCGCTCCCTCTTGTTTAGGTAATAGTTTGACAGTCAAATTATAATGAATTCGAACTATTACGTAAGCAAGACTTATGGAGGCAATATGAAAACACGTATTACTGAACTATTAAACATTAAATATCCAATCTTCCAAGGTGGAATGGCCTGGGTGGCAGATGGCGACTTGGCTGGAGCTGTTTCGAAAGCTGGTGGGCTCGGTATCATCGGTGGAGGAAATGCACCTAAAGAAGTGGTTAAAGCGAATATCGATAAGATCAAATCTTTGACAGACAAGCCTTTTGGTGTCAATATCATGCTCTTGTCTCCATTTGTGGAAGATATCGTCGACCTCGTTATTGAAGAAGGGGTTAAGGTAGTCACAACTGGTGCAGGAAACCCAAGTAAATACATGGAACGATTCCATGAGGCAGGGATCACTGTTATTCCTGTAGTTCCTAGTGTCGCTTTGGCCAGACGCATGGAAAAAATCGGAGCGGATGCTGTGATTGCAGAAGGTATGGAAGCTGGTGGACATATTGGTAAATTAACAACCATGACCTTGGTTCGTCAAGTTGCAGCAGCTGTTTCAATCCCTGTTATCGCTGCTGGTGGTATTGCAGACGGTGAGGGAGCAGCAGCTGGATTTATGCTTGGTGCAGAAGCTGTGCAAGTAGGAACTCGTTTCGTAGTTGCTAAAGAATCAAATGCTCATCCAAACTATAAAACTAAAATATTAAAAGCTCGTGATATTGATACAACCATTTCAGCACAGCATTTTGGTCACGCAGTTCGTGCTATCAAAAACCAATTGACTCGTGATTTCGAGCAAGCTGAAAAAGATGCCTTTAAACAAGAAAATCCAGATTTAGAAATCTTTGAACAAATGGGCGCTGGAGCGCTAGCTAAAGCAGTTGTCCATGGTGATGTGGATGGTGGATCAGTGATGGCCGGTCAAATTGCAGGTTTGGTTTCTAAAGAAGAAACGGTTGAAGAAATCTTAAAAGATATTTACTACGGTGCAGCTGAAAAAATTCAAAAAGAAGCCGCTCGTTGGGCAGGAGTTACAAGAAATGACTAAAACAGCCTTTCTATTTGCAGGTCAAGGAGCTCAGTATCTTGGAATGGGACGTGAGCTCTATGACCAATATGCTATCGTCAAGGAAACAATCGACCAAGCTAGTCAAGTCTTGGGTTATGACCTTCGAGACTTGATTGACAATGATGAAACAAAGCTAAATCAGACTCGGTATACGCAACCAGCTATTTTAGCTACTTCAGTTGCTATTTACCGTCTTTTAAAGGAGAAAGGTTTTCAACCAGATATGGTGGCAGGTCTGTCTCTTGGAGAATATTCTGCTCTTGTAGCTAGTGGGGCCTTGGATTTCGAAGATGCGGTGGCTCTAGTTGCTAAGCGTGGGTCTTATATGGAAGAAGCAGCACCTGCGGGATCAGGGAAAATGGTGGCTGTCCTTAATACACCGGTTGAAGTTATCGAGCAAGCTTGTCAAGGAGCTTCTCAACTTGGCGTTGTGACTCCAGCTAACTACAACACTCCAAGTCAGATTGTTATTGGTGGTGAGGTGGCAGCAGTGGATCGTGCAGTTGAACTCTTGCAAGAAGCAGGGGCAAAACGTTTGATTCCCCTAAATGTTTCTGGACCTTTCCATACAGCTTTATTGGAAGTGGCTAGTCAAAAATTGGCTCAAGCCCTGACAGAGGTTGAGTTTAGTGACTTTGCTTGTCCTCTTGTTGGCAATACAGAAGCAAAGGTTATGGAAAAAGACCGAATTGCAGAACTCTTAACTCGTCAAGTTAAGGAACCTGTCCGTTTTTATGAAAGCATTGCAGTGATGCAAGAAGCTGGCGTGACTCGTTTTATCGAAATTGGACCTGGTAAAGTCTTGTCAGGATTTGTCAAAAAGATTGATAAAACTGCTCAACTTGCTAATGTGGAAGATCAAGTAAGCTTCCAAGCACTCTTAGAAAATTAAACCAAAATGGGTAGAAGTTCTGAAAGGAGAAAAATGAAACTAGAACAGAAAAATGTCTTTATTACAGGCTCAAGTCGAGGGATTGGTCTTGCCATCGCTCATAAATTTGCCAACTTGGGAGCCAACGTTGTCTTGAATAGTCGTGGTGAAATCTCCGAGGAGCTTCTTGCCGAATTTAAATCTTACGGGGTGAAGGTCCTCGCTATTTCTGGTGATGTTTCTGACTTTACTGATGCAAAACGCATGGTAGACCAAGCGATTGAAGAGATGGGGTCAGTTGACATCCTCGTTAATAATGCTGGGATTACTCAAGATACTCTTATGCTTAAGATGACAGAAGAAGATTTTGAAAAGGTCTTGAAAGTAAATCTAACGGGTGCTTTTAATATGACACAAGCGGTCTTGAAGCAGATGATAAAAGCTCGTGAAGGTGCCATTATCAATATGTCTAGTGTCGTTGGTCTGATGGGAAATATCGGTCAAGCGAACTACGCTGCTTCAAAGGCAGGTTTGATTGGATTTACTAAATCAGTAGCACGTGAGGTAGCCAATCGTAATGTGCGTGTCAATGCTATTGCTCCTGGCATGATTGAATCAGATATGACTGCAGTTCTATCTGATAAGGTAAAAGATGCCATGTTGGCACAAATTCCGATGAAACAATTTGGCCAAGCTGAACAAGTTGCAGAGGTGACAGCCTTTCTTGCAAGCCAAGATTATCTAACGGGACAAGTCATCGCAATTGATGGTGGACTAACCATGCAATAAGAGTTAAAATAGAGGTATGAAAATGAAACTAAATCGAGTAGTAGTAACAGGTTATGGATTGACATCTCCAATTGGTAACACGCCAGAGGAATTTTGGAACAATCTAAAAAATGGAAAGATTGGGATTGGTGAAATTACCAAGTTTGATCACAGTGCTTTTGATATCCATAATGCGGCAGAAATTCAGGATTTTCCTTTTGACAAATATTTTGTAAAAAAAGATACTAATCGTTTCGATGATTATTCCTTGTATGCCTTGTATGCAGCTCAAGAAGCAGTGAACAATGCAAATCTTGACCTTGAAGCACTTGATAAAGACCGCTTTGGTGTCATTGTGGCATCAGGTATCGGTGGAATTAAAGAAATCGAAGACCAAGTGCTTCGACTTCATGATAAGGGACCAAAACGTGTAAAACCATTGACACTTCCAAAAGCCTTGCCAAACATGGCTGCAGGGAATGTTGCTATGCGCTTTGGGGCAAATGGGATTTGTAAATCTATCAATACAGCTTGTGCTTCATCAAATGATGCTATCGGAGATGCCTTCCGTTCTATCAAATTTGGTTTCCAAGACATCATGCTAGTTGGTGGTTCAGAATCTTCTATTACTCCATTTGCCATTGCTGGTTTCCAAGCCTTAACAGCTCTTTCAACAACAGAGGACCCAACTCGTGCTTCTATTCCATTTGATAAGGATCGTAATGGATTTGTCATGGGTGAAGGATCAGGGATGTTGGTTCTTGAAAGTTTAGAGCATGCTGAAAAACGCGGTGCAACTATCCTAGCTGAAGTTGTCGGATACGGGAACACTTGTGACGCCTACCATATGACTTCACCACATCCAGAAGGCCAAGGTGCTATTAAAGCTATCAAACTTGCCTTGGACGAAGCTGAGATTACACCAGACCAAGTAGCCTATGTCAATGCTCATGGCACATCAACTCCTGCTAATGAAAAAGGGGAGAGTGGTGCTATCGTAGCAGTTCTTGGTAAGGAAGTACCTGTATCTTCAACCAAGTCATTTACTGGACACTTGCTCGGTGCAGCTGGTGCAGTTGAAGCCATTGCAACAATTGAAGCCATCCGTAACAACTATGTTCCAATGACAGCCGGAACAACAGAATTATCAGACTACATTGAAGCAAATGTTATTTATGGACAAGGCGTGGAACGTGAAATTCCTTATGCTATCTCAAACACTTTTGGATTTGGTGGGCATAATGCAGTTCTTGCTTTCAAACGTTGGGAGAATAAGTAAAGATGAATTTAAATGAAATCAAAGACTTGATGGCACAATTTGACCAGTCAAGCTTGAGAGAATTTTCTTATAAAAATGGAACGGATGAGTTACTCTTCAGCAAGAATGAAGCAAAACTTGTTGCAGAAACAAGTCCAGCACCTCAACCAGTTGTTTCAGCACCTGCACCTACAGTAGCACCTCAAGCTCTAACTTCAACACCAGCTGTAGAAGTAGTTTCAGAAACAAGCGCTACTGAATCTGTAGCTGAAGGAGATCTAGTAGAGAGTCCACTTGTCGGAGTTGCTTACTTGGCTGCGGGACCAGACAAACCTAATTTTGTTTCAGTCGGTGATACTGTTAAAAAAGGCCAAACCTTGGTCATCATCGAAGCCATGAAGGTCATGAACGAAATTCCAGCACCTAAAGATGGTGTCGTCACAGAAATTCTTGTTGAAAATGAAGAGATGGTTGAGTTCGGGAAAGGCTTGGTACGTATCAAATGATTGATATTCAAGGAATTAAAGAAGCTTTGCCACACCGCTATCCCATGCTCTTAGTGGATCGTGTCTTAGAAGTTAGCGAAGATACAATTGTTGCCATTAAAAATGTGACGATTAACGAACCTTTCTTCAACGGTCATTTTCCTCAATACCCAGTTATGCCAGGAGTCCTCATTATGGAAGCTTTGGCACAAACAGCGGGTGTTTTGGAATTATCAAAACCTGAGAACAAAGGGAAGCTCGTTTTCTATGCTGGTATGGACAAAGTCAAATTTAAGAAGCAAGTTGTTCCTGGTGATCAGCTTGTCATGACAGCAACGTTTGTCAAACGTCGTGGCACAATCGCCGTAGTAGAAGCGAAGGCAGAAGTAGATGGTAAGCTTGCAGCAAGCGGGACTCTGACCTTTGCTATTGGAAACTAGGGAGGTTTTCCATGTTTCGTAAGATTTTAATTGCCAATCGTGGTGAAATTGCTGTTCGTATTATTCGTGCGGCACGAGAGTTAGGAATCGCAACAGTCGCTGTCTATTCGACTGCTGACAAGGAAGCTCTCCACACGCTTTTGGCTGATGAGGCTATCTGTATCGGCCCTGGGAAGGCTACAGAATCTTATCTGAACATCAATGCCATCCTATCAGCTGCGGTCTTGACTGAAGCTGAAGCTATTCACCCTGGATTTGGTTTTTTAAGTGAAAATTCCAAATTTGCAACCATGTGTGAAGAAGTTGGTATCAAATTTATCGGGCCATCAGCTCATGTCATGGATATCATGGGGGATAAAATTAACGCCCGTGCTCAAATGATTAAGGCAAACGTGCCTGTCATTCCAGGATCAGATGGTGAAGTTCATACTGCAGAAGAGGCTCTGGCTGTTGCCGAAAAAATTGGTTATCCAGTTATGCTGAAAGCTTCAGCTGGAGGTGGTGGTAAAGGAATTCGTAAGGTTGAAAAGGTAGAAGACCTTGTATCAGCCTTTGAAACAGCCTCTAGTGAAGCTAAAGCAAACTTTGGTAACGGGGCTATGTACCTAGAGCGCGTGATTTATCCTGCTCGCCATATTGAAGTACAGATTCTTGCTGACCAGATGGGTCATGTTATTCACCTAGGTGAGCGTGACTGTTCGCTTCAACGGAATAACCAAAAAGTTTTAGAAGAAAGTCCTTCAATTGCTATCGGGAAAACATTGCGTAATGAAATTGGTGCTGCAGCTGTTCGTGCAGCAGAGTCTGTAGGCTACGAAAATGCTGGTACGATTGAATTCCTACTAGATGAAGCAAGTGGGAAATTCTACTTTATGGAGATGAATACGCGTGTCCAAGTGGAACACCCAGTAACCGAATTTGTTTCTGGTGTGGATATTGTCAAGGAACAAATCCGTATCGCAGCAGGTCAACCATTGACCTTGAAGCAAGAAGATATTGTTCTAAAAGGACACGCCATTGAGTGTCGAATTAACGCAGAAAATCCAGCCTTTAATTTTGCACCAAGTCCAGGTAAGATTACCAATCTTTATCTACCGAGTGGTGGTGTCGGCTTGCGTGTTGACTCTGCAGTTTATCCAGGTTATACCATTCCACCATACTATGATAGTATGATTGCTAAAATTATTGTTCATGGCGAAAATCGTTTTGATGCTCTCATGAAAATGCAACGAGCTCTTTATGAACTCGAAATTGAAGGAGTCGTCACCAATGCTGATTTCCAACTCGATTTGATTTCAGATCGTCGCGTGATTGCAGGAGACTACGATACTTCATTCTTGATGGAAACTTTCTTACCATACTATCAAGAAAAAGAATAATGTAATACTCTTCGAGAATCTCTTCAAACCGCGTCAGCTTCGCCTTGGATTATATATGTGACTGACTTCGTCAGTCTTATCTACAACCTCAAAGCAGTGCTTTGAGCAAGCTGCGGCTAGCTTCCTAGTTTGCCCTTTGATTTTCATTGAGTATAAAAATAGTATAAGACTGAAAAGGGGGATGTATGGCTCTATTTAGTAAAAAAGATAAATATATTCGAATCAATCCCAATCGTTCGACTGTAAATCAACCTCAGATCAAGCCAGAGGTTCCAGATGAGCTCTTCTCCCAATGTCCAGGTTGCAAATATACGATTTACCAAAAGGACTTGGGGAGTGAGCGTATATGCCCTCACTGTGGCTATACCTTCCGTATTTCAGCTCAAGAGCGTTTAGCTTTAACCATTGATATGGGGACGTTTTTGGAAATGTTTAAAGGGATTGAGACTCAGGATCCTTTGAATTTTCCAGGCTATCGTAGAAAATTGACTTTGATGCGTGAAAGGACAGGTCTTGATGAGGCTGTTGTAACAGGAACAGCTTTGATTAAGGGAGAGAAGGTTGCCCTTGGCATCATGGATTCTAACTTTATCATGGCATCGATGGGGACAGTTGTTGGTGAGAAAATCACTCGCTTGTTCGAATATGCGACCGCTGAAAAATTACCTGTCGTATTGTTTACAGCTTCTGGTGGAGCACGAATGCAGGAAGGAATCATGAGCTTGATGCAGATGGCCAAAATTTCTGCCACAGTCAAACGTCATTCCAATGCAGGTCTCTTTTATCTGACAATCCTTACTGACCCGACGACTGGAGGAGTAACAGCTTCCTTTGCAATGGAAGGGGATATTATCTTGGCGGAACCTCAAAGTTTGGTAGGTTTTGCTGGACGCCGTGTGATTGAAAATACAGTAAGAGAAGACCTACCAGAAGACTTCCAGAAAGCAGAGTTTTTACTGGAACATGGTTTTGTGGATGCAATTATTAAACGGCGAGAATTGCCAGATACGATTGCTCGATTAGTAAGACTACACAGGAGGGAGAGTTGATGAATATTGCGAAAATCGTTAGAGAAGCTCGTGAACAAACTCGCCTAACAGCCTTGGACTTCGCAACAGGAATTTTTGATGATTTTATTGAGTTGCATGGGGATCGCTCCTTCCGTGATGATGGTGCTATTATTGGTGGTATCGGTTGGTTGGGAGACCAAGCAGTGACTGTTGTTGGAATCCAAAAAGGTAAAAGTTTACAAGATAATCTTAACCGTAACTTTGGTCAACCTCATCCTGAAGGTTACCGAAAAGCCCTTCGTTTGATGAAGCAAGCAGAAAAGTTTGGTCGTCCTGTTGTAACCTTTATCAACACGGCTGGTGCCTATCCTGGTGTCGGAGCAGAGGAGCGTGGTCAAGGTGAAGCTATTGCTCGTAACCTCATGGAGATGAGCGATCTTAAGGTGCCCATTATCGCCATTATTATAGGAGAAGGTGGCTCTGGTGGAGCTCTAGCTCTAGCAGTGGCTGACCGTGTTTGGATGCTAGAAAACTCTATCTATGCAGTTCTTAGTCCTGAAGGCTTTGCTTCTATCTTGTGGAAAGATGGTACGCGTGCCATGGAAGCAGCTGAGTTGATGAAAATCACTTCACATGAACTTTTGGAGATGGAAGTCGTAGATAAGGTTATTTCAGAGAGAGGCCTCTCTGCCAAAGAGCTGCTAGCTCGTGTAAAAAATGAACTTCAAACAGAAATTGAACAATTAAAACAATTATCGTCGGAGAAACTTTTGGAAGAGCGTTATCAACGCTTTAGAAAATATTAAAAAGACAGCTAGAACTAAAAAAGGTTCTAGCTTTTTGCTTTCTCTCAAAAATTCATTTCAGGATTAAAAATTGACAGTTGAGGAAATGGAACTGATAAACTGAATAGGGGGTTGTTATTTTTCCCCTCCATCAAGGTATTTTTTTAGGAGTGAGTATGAAAAAACTAGGGCATTTGGGAGTCTTTATCTTACTGGTATTTCTATCGGTTTATCTACCAGAGTTAGGGATTATGTATCTGACTAAGTTTTTAGGATGGGGGATAGATGGCTATTCTATCTTTTCAACAGTTGAAGTAATAGCTCTTTTGCTACTATTTATCTACTGGCTCAAAAAGAAAGAGATGTTCTATATTTTTGAAAAAAAGACTTGGACTTGGTCAACTCTCTTTTCCCTTCTAGTTAGCCTAGTGGCTACTTATTTTGTTCGTCAATTGGTGGATACTTATCAATTACAGTTTCATCACTTAATTGATAACAAGTATATCTTTCAAGACCTTCTTTCGATTTTATACTCCAATGGGCAACCAACTTTTCTATCAACTGTTCTCAGTTTTAGTTTAACAGTAGTCATCGGACCTATATTAGAGGAACTGATTCATAGAGGGTACTTTATGAATACCTTTTTCCCCCAGTCCAAGTATTATCTGGATGTTATACTATCAGCTCTTATCTTTGGACTTAGTCATTTGATCCTAACCCACCGAGATCCTATCAGTTTGATCATTTATAGTTTTGCTGGTCTTTTCTTTGCTATAGTATATCGTTGGACAAAGAACCTAAAAATCACCATCCTGTGCCATAGTTTTTTCAACTTTCTCACTTATGCCAAGCCCATCTGGATATTTGTTTATAATTATGTCTATTACCACTTTTTTAGATAGTGGAAGGCAAAAAAAAAAAGTGTTTGATCTGAGTCAAACACTTTTTCTATATTATTTAATCTTCTTCTGTCACAAATTGACTGAGGAGTCCATTGATGAAACGGGCTGACTTTTGATCTGAAAAGCTCTTAGCAAGTTCAATGGCTTCGTTAACAGCTACGAGCTGAGGAGTATCAAATGAAGTGATTTCAAAAACTCCTAGGCGTAGTAAATTCTTTTCTACCAATGTCAGACGATCGATGGTCCAACCAGTTTTCAAATGTTGTGTGATTTGTTTGTCCAGATCATCCTTTTTAGCTTGGACACCAGAAACGAGCTCTACAAGGAAGTTAGGAAGTTTTACGTCTGTATCTTCGCGATCATGTGTGTAGGCGAAGCGACAAGCAGTTTCTAGATCTGAACCATATTCAAGACTCATCAAGGCTTGGAAAGCACACTTACGTAGTTCACGTCTAGATTCTAATAATGGACTAGTCATTGAGGAAGTCCTCGTCGAATAAGTCTTTCAATTCTGGTTTTGGTGTTTTATCTGGAACGATACCAGCAACGTGAATGTTGACAGCAGTGATTTCAACATCAGCCATATTGCGGACAGCATCCTTAACAGCTTTCTGGATAGCCATAGCAACCTTAGGAACTTTGACACCGTACTCTAGGTAGAGGTAGATATCAGCTGTGAGCTCATCGTTTGCTTCTTTTAGATATACGCCACGACCAAGAGAAAGTTTTGAAAGGGTGTCAGATACTGATTTGTTTGAAAAAGAGTGTACGCCTTCAACTTTCGCAGTTGCAATAGCAATGATTTTTTCAAGTACACGTGGGGCGATGACGATTTCGCCAAGTTGTTCTTCAATTCCCATAGAATGACCTCTTTCTAGTTTCTAGAGATTAGGCGCGAGAAACGTAAGTTCCTTCTGCAGTGTTGATAATCAATTTTTGACCTGCTTCGATGAAGTCTGGAACGTTCACGACAAGACCAGTTTCCATTGTTGCTGGTTTACCAGAACCTGTAACAGTAGCACCTTTGATAGATGGTTGTGTTTCAGCAACGGTCAATTCAACAGTAGTTGGTACAGTTACACCGATTACTTCAGTTCCGTAGAATTGGATTTTTACATCTGAGTTTTCAAGGATGTAAAGCAATTCGTTTTCAACATTCACAACAGGAATTTCGTATTGGTCATAAGTTTCTGTGTTCATGAAGTAAGCTGTGTCGTCCATTTTGTACAAGTATTGAGCTGGAACTGTTTCGATGATCGCTTGCTCAAATTTTTCTTCTGGACGGTAGCTTGTTTCAAAAGTTGAACCAGTGCGGACATCACGCAATTTCATACGCATGATAGTGTTTCCTTTACCTGGTTTGTGGTGGCTAGCTTCCAAAACGCGGATCAATTTTCCTTCAGCTGTTTCAAAAGTCATACCAGCCTTTAGTTTACTTGCTTCAATCATGTTTTTACCTCTTTAATAAATAGTTTACTCTTTATTGTACCATAAAATGCAATAATTCTCAAATATCAGATGAGCTTGAATTAGTTGACTGGTACGATATTTCCTTCTTCATCTTTAGTTACGAGAACATACTTACCGTCTACCTCGATGTAAAAGTTCTTGCTTGCAGTTTGCCCGTTATTTTGAACAGGAGCTTGAGTTTGGGCTTGTTGGTTGAGTTGACCGCCAAGTGTTTGTCCTAGATTCATTCCCATAATCATGTTCATACCATTGCCATTGCCTTCATTGTTAGCAGCAGCGATGAGAGCTTCATTACGAGCACGACGTTCTTCAATCTCAATCGTATTGTACTTCATAGCGACAAGTTCACTATCAAGTTTACGGACAATATCTAAGCTTTCTTGATCATAGCTCAAATCTTCAAGTAGAATGTTGGTTGTTTCAATCCCATAAAGTCCTGTCCATACCTTGTTAACTTCTTGTTTTGCTAGCTCATTGAAAGTATCTTGATTGGCATTAAGGCTATAGATATCTACCTTGTTTTCATTGGTAAATTTAGCAATTGCAATGGCAATCTTTGGTGCGATATTTTGTCGAAGTGTTCCTTGAGCTACATTTTGTAATGTAAAGGCTTTATGGTCTTCAATTTGTTGACTGATGGAGCTGACATAGAATAGGACTGGATCAGCAACTTTGATATCAAACAAACCGTAGAAGCGGATGTTAAGTAATTGTTGATAACGTTCACTGAAGTATTCTACAGCATTCTGTGTACCGAATTTATTTCCGGCAACGGGTTGCATACGAATAAAGATGATTTCTTGTTGGGTAATGACTTGACCACCAAATGAGAAGCGGTTTTTGAAATTTTCCCAAGTACCCTTTAGGCCACCTTTTTCAAGAAGCCAGGCATTGTCTCCAGAACGCCATTCGTGGCTACCAGCTTCTAAAACGTCTCCAAGGAAGGTACCGTTGTTCACTAGAATAGCGACATAGCCTTGAGGAACAATAACGACACTACCATCTGTTAGTAGTCCAGTGTTTTGATTGCTTTGTCTAGATTTGCCATCTGGATCTTTTGAAAGAAGTTGACCTTTAATGGCCAAAGCATCTGCTGTTAGGTTATTTGGAAGTACGATCGCTTCTTTAAATTTGCTATCGTTGAAACTATTAAGCCCTGAAGATAGGGCGGCACGAATAAATCCCATAATTTCCTCCTAATTATAAAGTTCGTCTTCATCCACAACATCGTAGGTATCGAGTACCCATTGGTTTGGACTACGTGTGAGATCAGCTCCGCAGTATTCACATTGGCTAATAGCTGAGATTTTAAGTGGAGCGCCACAGTTTGGACAGTGGTCGCTAACAGCTTCATCTTGAACATTGTTTTCGGTTTGGCTACCATGTTTGCGGATAAAGTTCATTTGATAAACTGTAAATAGATCTTGTTGAGGGTCTCCTTCGATAACCTTACGAGTCTTATCATCGATAACATAATCTCTGAGTGTAGATGAAAGGATAACCACTAAAGTATCATTTCCATCTGGATTCTCGTAGAAATCTTTAATGCGGATATTTTCAACATAGACTTTTTCTAAAATATTGGTTGTTTTTGCCCGAATATGATCTTCGAGTTGAGTACTATGTTGGGAATAGAGACTAGTACTTTCGAGAGAGCGAACCAAATTCCAATCCTTTTTAGTCCAGGCTGCCTGCAACTGAATATAGACTTCTTTAACCCATGAAGCGAAGGCATCAGCATCAAAGTTTGGATCACCATATTTGACACGATTAACAGCTAGTGTGTTGTGTTCTACTCGGCGATGGATAGGTGGATTATATCCAGTTGAACTACCATAAGACTTGCCAGAAGATGAATTTTGGTCGCTTAGATATTTGATGAACATGTAGAGTAAGAAACCTCCAACACCAAACATGATAAGCATGTTCATACCAGTACCTAAAGAACCACCTGAACTAGAGGAGCTACTTCCAGAGCGATAGCTACTTTTATAAGAGGAGCTGCGACTTGAGCTACTGCGGCTGCTACTTCTTGAACTGCTTCGGCTAGAGCTACCACTTCGCGAATGGCCAACGCCAGCATCAATTGAGTTAAATGGTGTGAAGAAGAACAACAATAAACAAGTGGCGAGAAGAGTATATAACTTTTTCATATGTCTCCTAACTATGTGAGTACAAAAATAGTTTTTGCTAAATTTTATGTCTATAAAGAGTTTTGGAGTTTTATAGTTTTATTTTCAATAAACCACCCTATAATCCAACCAAATACGAGTATATAATTCTCGATAGCACCAATTGCATTAACAGGAGAATGATATTCAATAAAATTTAACAAATGATTTGTTCCTATTCCTATACCACCAATAATGAGGGCAAGAAGGGCAATTCGCAGGTAAAACCAATCGTACTTAATATTAACGGCAAGAATAATAATTAAGACAGCTAGATTCCAAATTCCAATTTCTCTTTGCCATCCTGCAGAAATACCGTAACCAGAATGCTCTCCCATATATGATGGGAGAAAGATTTGTAGAATAGAAGCACCCAACATGGCGATAATAACTAAAATAAATAGTACTCGTAAAAATTTGTTCATTTATTCTCCTTATTCTATTTTTTAGTAGAAAAGGCTATTAACGAAAGTATATTTACTTGTTCTCTTTCAGCTTAGCCAATTCTTGGGCAAGTAGTTTGAGGGCTACTTGTGGGTTGGCTTGTCCTTTAGTCGCCTTCATGAGAAATCCAGTAAAGGCTTTGTCTGCATTACGTTTACCTGACTTGAAGTCGGCAACAGCAGCCTCGTTATCCGCAAAGACTTGGTGGATAATTGGAATCAAGACATCAGGATCTGAGATTTGAACCATACCAGCTTTTTCAACGTATTCACGAGCGCCACCGCCATTTTTAGCGAGATGAACAAAGACTTTCTTAGCAATCTTAGAGGAGATAGTACCATCTTCGATGATAGCAATCATTTCTACCAAGTTCTCTGGAGTCAATTCGATTTGTTCCAGTGTCTTGCCTTCGGCATTCAAGAATTGAGCAACCTCACCTTGGAGCCAGTTAGAGACTTGTTTAGCATCGCCACCGAGGTCAACAGCTTTTTCAAAGAAGTCAGAAGTGACTTTATTAGCAGTCAACTGGCTAGCATCGTAGTCTGATAAGCCGAGTTGAGATACATAGCGTGCACGTCTTTCTTTTGGAAATTCTGGCAACTCAGTGCGCATTTCTTCGATCCACTCATCAGAAATTTCAAAAAGTGGAAGGTCTGGTTCTGGGAAGTAGCGGTAGTCTGCAGCACCTTCCTTGACACGCATGAGAATAGTAGCTTTGTTAGCTTCGTCATAACGGCGTGTTTCTTGGCGGATTTGACCACCTGAGCGAAGGATTTCAGCCTGTCGTTGAACTTCGTATTCAAGCCCCTTACGAACGTTTGAGAAGGAATTGAGGTTTTTCAACTCAGTCTTGGTACCGAATTTCTCTTGACCATAAGGACGAAGCGAGATGTTGGCATCCACACGCATAGAACCTTCTTCCATCTTAACATCAGAAATGCCAGCGTATTGGATAACCTCCTTGAGGGCTGTTAGATAAGCATAAGCTTCTTCTGGTGAACGCATGTCTGCTTCAGATACGATTTCAATCAAAGGAACTCCTTGGCGGTTGAGGTCAACATAAGAGTAACCATCTGTACCATGCGTGTTTTTACCTGCATCTTCTTCTAGGTGAGCACGTTCGATACCGATTCTCTTAGTCGTACCATCTTCTAGTTCCACTTCAATCCAGCCGTTGTAACCGATTGGTTCATCAAACTGAGAAATTTGGTAGGCTTTAGGATTATCTGGGTAGAAGTAGTTCTTGCGGTCAAAGTGCATCTTCTTATGGATGTCCATGTTAAGAGCGAGTGCAGCCTTGATACCAGCATCGACAACACCTTTATTGAGAACTGGTAGTACACCTGGGAAAGACCAGTCAATCACGTTAGTATTGGCATTTTGGTCGTTTCCAAAGTGGGCAGAAGTAGGTGAGAAGATTTTTGAATTGGTGTTAAGCTCTACGTGGACTTCAAGTCCAATGACTGTTTCAAAGTTCATTAGTTATCACCTCCAAAAATCACGGGTTGTTGTTTGTGGTAGTCTGTTGTTGCTTCAAAAGCAGCAGCAGCTTGGTAGATAGTTTCTTCTGAATACTTAGGACCAATCAATTGGAGTCCTACTGGTAGACCTTGAACAAATCCAGCAGGAATAGAAATACCTGGGAGACCAGCTAAGTTAACTGGGATGGTCAAGAGGTCAGCCAAGTACATAGCAACTGGATCATGGTTGAGCGAATCCAAGTCGTAGGCAACGCTAGGAGCAGTTGGTCCCAAAATCAAGTCATAATCCGCAAAGACGTTTTCGAAATCTTGGATGATGAGGGTACGGACTTGTCCAGCCTTCTTGTAGTATGCATCGTAGTAACCTGATGAAAGACTGAAAGTACCTAGCATGATACGACGTTTCACTTCATCACCAAATCCTTGGCTACGGCTGTTTACATAGATTTCATCAAGATTAGTTGCATCTTCTGCACGGTAGCCGTAACGGATACCATCAAAGCGTTGCAAGTTTGATGAAGCTTCTGATGAAGCGATGATATAGTAAACCGCAACCCCGTATTTAGAGTGGGGAAGGCTAACTTCTTCGACGATAGCACCAAGCTTTTCAAAGTGCTTAGCAGCATTCAGAATGGCTTCCTTAACCTCTGGATCAATCCCTTCACCAAGATATTCCTTAGGCAAAGCAATTTTCATGCCCTTTATGTCTTGACCGATTTTTGAAGTAAAGTCAGCAATGCGGACTGGAGCAGAAGTAGAGTCTTTGACATCTTCGCTAGCAATAGCATTGAGCAAGAGAGCATTTTCCTTAACAGTTGGTGCAAAAGGACCAATTTGGTCTAATGAGCTACCGAAGGCAATGAGACCGAATCGTGAAACTGTTCCGTAGGTTGGTTTGAGACCAACAATCCCGTTAAAGGCAGCAGGTTGGCGGATAGAACCACCAGTATCAGAACCAAGTGATAAACGGACTTGCCCTGAAGCTACAGCTGCAGCAGAACCACTTGATGATCCACCAGGAACCTTGCTGTGGTCCCAAGCATTTTTGGTTGCACCGTAGTAGGAAGTCTCACCTGATCCACCCATGGCAAATTCGTCCATGTTAGTTTTCCCAACAACGATCATACCCTTAGATTTTGCATTGGCAACAGCTGTGGCATCAAAGATAGGTTCGTAGTTATAGAGCATTTTTGAAGCTGCTGTTGTTAAGAGACCATCTGTAGAAATGTTGTCCTTAACAGCTAGGGGAATCCCAGAAAGAACATTGTCAGCATCGATTCCAGCTTCATCAATAGCTTTAGCCTGAGCAAGAGCTTGATCTTCAGCGATTGTAACAAAAGAATTAAGGGCTTCCTCACGAGATTTGATATCTTCAAGCGTTGCTTGAGTTAGTTCAGTTGCTGAAATTTCCTTAGAAACAAGGAGATTATGCAACTCTTCAATGGTTTTATTGTTAAAAGTCATTAGGCATCTCCTCCATCATCCAGGATAGCTGGTACCTTGATATAGTAATTGTCTTTTTCAGGTACATTTTTAAATAAGCGATCACGGTCAGTTCCCTCTTCGGCTACGTCTGGGCGAAGAACGGTCTTGCGATTTGCCATGGTAGTCGTTGGTTCGACACCAGTAGTGTCGACTTCGCCGAGCAACTCGACCATATCAACAATCTTAGACAAGGTTGTCGCAAACTCAGCAGTTTCTTCTTCTGAGAATTTTAATTTTGAAAGATTGGCAACGTGTGTTACCTCTTCTTGCGTAATTTTCATCTTGCATCCTTTCGTGAAATGATGATTATTTATCTGTTCTATTTTACCATATTTTCCTATAAATAAGGTAAGTCAAGTTGAAAAGAAGTAGAAATTGAAAAAAGGATTTTAATTCGATATAATGGTTGAAAATAGAAGCAAGAACAGCATTGGTTTTTAGTCGGCAAACAAGATGGAGACATTTACCGATTCGAATAAGTTAAGGAGAACATATGACAATTTGGGATTTACTTTTTACCAGTACAAAAACAGTCCCTCCAGACTTGGGGACATGGTACATTTTGTTACCTACTTCTTTGCTAGTCATAGCTGCTCTATCAATTCGCTATGCCTCCTCTAAACCTTATCGAGATTTTTGGTATTGGGGTCAATTGATTCAATTACTGATTATCAACGCTTGGTATATTTCGGCACGCCTGCCCTTATCGGAGGCTCTCCCTTTTTACCATAGTCGCATGGCTATGTGGATGATTCTTTTTGCCCCTAATAAGACCTTTTTCAAACAATACTTTGCCTTAGTGGGAGTTTTTGGCTCTATCATGGCTTTAGTTTATCCAGTTTTTTATCCGTTTCCTTTCCCTCATGTTTCGTCGGTCAACAATGTTTTCGGACATTGGGCCCTCTTGGCTAACTGCTTGATTTATCTTATTAGATATTATAAAGTTGAAAAAGGGGATGCTTGGAAAATATGTCAGATGACCTTTGGTGTCAATGCAATTATCTTTCTAGCCAACCTCTTGACAGGAGGGAATTATGGCTTTATGAGTAATCCCCCTGTGATTGGGGATCATGGCGCCTTGGTTAATTATTTGATAGTAACTAGTTTGATGACAGGGATTTTCATCCTCATCAATCAATTTGTTAAATATAAACTGAAGAATCGTCAGCTAATAAATTAAGGAGATCTTATGCATCATTTTATTACAAGAACCCAAACCACACCACCGCCTATTCCGATTTTTTGGTACGGTGTCATGATAGGCCTTCTTGCCTTGTCTATTTATGGATCTCTTACTTATTACAAAAATCCCAAATTTGTCCGATTGTTTAAGTGGGTTCAAATAGCGCAACTGCTAGCTCTTTACACTTGGTATATTGGTTTTAGCATTCCATTTTCAAATAGTCTGCCTCTTTACCATTGTCGTTTAGCTATGTTCGCGGTTGTCTTCCTGCCAGACAGATGGAAAACCAAACAGTATTTTGCCCTCATGGGAGCTAGTGGAGCAGTGTTTGCTTTGGGCTACCCTGTTTTCGACCCCTATGATTTTCCGCATATTACCAGTTTTTCATTCTTGATTGGTCATTATGCCCTTTTGGTTAATTCCTTGGTTTATCTCATGAACCACTATGATAAGACCCTTCTTAAAAAGTATCGCATTATTGCCTACACTTTTATTCTCAACCTTTTCCTAGTTGGAGTCAATCATGTAACTGGTGGGAATTACGGGCTCTTGAATACCACACCTTTTATTCCAGATGCTCCTATTTGGATCAAGTATCTTTTGGTTTCAATCATTCTTTCTTCAGCCTTGGTGCTCTTTGATATTTTGTTTAAGAAACGCTGGCAAAAGAAAATGACTTTAGAATCAACTCTTTCATGAAATCATAGTAAGTAAAAAAAGATACAGATTCGATTGTAAAATATAAATTGAGATATCTATTATTTAAAAGCAAGTCTATTATAGAGACCTGCTTTTTCTTGTGTAGGCGATTGAAAAACTCCCTAAAATCCGATATAATGGAGTGTTGAAAGGAATTTTAGGGTCCAATGTAACAAAGAGCGATTAGAAATTCAAATAATTCAAAAAAAAGTAAAAAGAAAGAGAAGTTATGAGTATTCAAGAAGAAATTAAAAAACGCCGTACCTTTGCCATCATCTCCCACCCGGACGCTGGTAAAACAACTATCACTGAGCAGTTGCTCTACTTTGGGGGAGAGATTCGTGAGGCTGGTACCGTAAAAGGGAAGAAAACAGGAAACTTTGCTAAGTCTGACTGGATGGATATCGAGAAACAACGTGGGATTTCGGTAACCTCATCTGTCATGCAGTTTGACTACGATGGCAAACGTGTCAATATCCTAGATACACCAGGGCACGAGGACTTCTCAGAAGATACTTACCGAACCTTGATGGCGGTGGATGCGGCTGTCATGGTTGTGGACTCTGCCAAGGGTATCGAGGCCCAGACCAAGAAATTGTTTGAGGTTGTCAAACATCGTGGTATTCCAGTCTTCACTTTTATGAACAAGCTTGACCGTGATGGCCGTGAGCCACTAGACCTCTTGCAAGAATTGGAAGAAATCTTGGGCATTGCTAGCTATCCGATGAACTGGCCAATCGGGATGGGGAAAGCTTTTGAGGGACTCTATGACCTTTACAATAAACGCTTGGAACTTTACAAAGGGGATGAACGCTTTGCTAGTCTAGAAGATGGAGACAAGCTCTTTGCCAGCAACCCATTCTACGAACAAGTCAAAGAAGATATCGAACTCCTGAATGAAGCTGGAAATGAATTCTCAGAAGAAGCCATCCTTGCGGGTGAATTAACTCCAGTATTCTTCGGTTCAGCTCTTACTAACTTTGGAGTACAGACCTTCCTTGAAACCTTCCTCAAGTTTGCTCCAGAACCACACGGTCACAAGAAAACAGATGGCGAAATTGTGGATCCTTATGAAAAGGATTTCTCTGGATTTGTCTTTAAAATCCAAGCCAACATGGACCCTCGTCACCGTGACCGTATCGCCTTTGTCCGTATCGTATCGGGTGAATTCGAGCGTGGTATGAGTGTCAATCTTCCTCGTACTGGTAAAGGAGCCAAACTTTCTAATGTCACCCAGTTTATGGCGGAAAGTCGTGAGAATGTGACAAACGCTGTTGCAGGAGATATTATCGGGGTTTACGATACTGGTACTTATCAAGTTGGAGACACCTTGACGGTTGGCAAAAACAAGTTTGAGTTTGAACCACTACCAACCTTTACCCCTGAAATCTTCATGAAGGTATCTGCTAAGAACGTCATGAAACAAAAATCCTTCCACAAGGGAATCGAGCAATTGGTACAAGAAGGAGCTATTCAGCTCTATACCAACTACCAAACAGGTGAATACATGTTAGGTGCCGTTGGTCAATTGCAGTTTGAAGTCTTCAAGCACCGGATGGAAAATGAGTACAATGCAGAAGTCGTTATGAGCCCAATGGGTAAAAAGACCGTTCGCTGGATTAAACCAGAAGATTTAGATGAGCGTATGTCTTCAAGTCGAAACATCTTGGCCAAAGACCGTTTTGACCAACCTGTCTTCCTCTTTGAAAATGATTTTGCTCTCCGTTGGTTTGCGGACAAGTATCCAGATGTGGAGTTAGAGGAAAAGATGTAGATCGCCAAAGTTACTTGATTGTGTGACAATCTAAGTAACTAACGCCAAGTTTCTATGGAACTTTGCTAGGCGCTCCACTAGTAAAGTTTTACGAATATTATCGATTCGTAAAACTTTACGTCGTGATGGGTAAAAAAGTGGCCTAACTGCCCCACTAACTGAGTTTTACAAATGAAATCGATTTATAAAACTCAGTGTCGTAATCTAATAAACGGCAACCACTATAGCAGTTTACCTAAACGATTCACTAGGCAAAACCCACGAATAGTATTGATTCGTGGGTTTTGCCATCGTGACAGAAAGGAAGTGGACTAGCTAACTGCCTCACCAACTCCGTGTCGTAACTTCTCACACTTAATTCGTGTTTCGTTCTTAAATAGACAAAAAAGACTAGAAATTAGATAGATTTCTAGTCTTTTTATTTTAAATTATATTAGTAGTGGAACCTTCATTTATTGAATGGCATCTATACCAACAACCTTGATAAGAAATGTAAGGAGGATAAGCAATAGAATGCTGACTCCATTAATTACTAAATGGAGGAAGATAGACATCTCTAGACGTTTGGTGCGATAAGCAGTCCAAGTTAGGACGGCAGACATCCAGCCATAGATCAAGAAAGAAGGCGGATTTGTTGGGGTATGTGCTATAGTGAAGATAAACCAACCGAAAATATACCCAATTTTTTCGTATCCTTCGAAGAGTTTATTAGGTATGATACCTCGACAGATAATCTCCTCACAAATAGGTGCCACTATTGCAATTACGAAAAAGCTTGAAATGATAGAAGTTTCTGACATGAGGCTATTAATAGCCTCTTGATTCGAAGTAGTTGTTTGCTTCAGAAGTTGCAACCAAATCGCACCAATCATATTTCCAGCGACAACGGCTACATAACTAAGAGCGATTCGAGGGGCGTCATTAATAGTAAAGAGTTTCGATTTTAGGTTTAATAACTTACTTTTGTGAGCACCATATAAAAAGAGTGTAACAATAGCAGTAGATACAAGCCCCACTATTAGAGATGACCAGATAGATCCAAGTTGAGTTTTTTGAAGTAACATTAAAGTTACGATAGGAACTTGCGATAGGCACATAGCGACAAGAAAGATTCCTAGCCAAATCAATCGTTTACGATAATCTTTAAAAAAGTTCATTGATGTATCTCCTAAAAAATTTTTCCCCAATTGTCAAGTCAAGTGCAACAAAGTTGTTCCTCTGATTAAGCGAGTATCTTTCAAGCTGTTTGAGC
>NZ_JAHZPU010000002.1 GCF_019929575.1 Streptococcus infantis | reverse complement strand
GAGTCAGCTCAAACAGCTTGAAAGATACTCGCTTAATCAGAGGAACAACTTTGTTGCACTTGACTTGACAATTGGGGCAAAGAAAGGAAATAAAAATATGAAAAAGAAATTTATGAGAAGTGGTAGAGATCAAAAAATCGGTGGTGTATGCGCTGGTTTAGCTAATTATTTTGATATTGACCCTACAATTGTACGTGTGATTTGGGGAGTTCTAGCTTTCTGTTATGGTGCTGGACTTATTGCTTACTTAATTTTGTGGGCAATCGCTCCTGTATCTGATGAATATTAAGATTAGAGTATTATAGTAAAGGAGAAAAAATGGCATTTGGTGATAATGGTAAACGTAAAAAAACATTTTTTGAGAAATTGACACTATTCGTCGTTTTGATTATGTTGTTTGTAACCTTAGCAGGTATCTTTGCTACAGCTATCGGTGTATTTAGCAGATTTTAAAATGCTAGATTTTCTAGCAAGTAGTAATAGTTGGTGACTGGGATTTCCCAGCCCTTTTTAGAGTGAGAAAAGAAGTATGAGTATGTTTTTAGATACAGCCAAGATCAAGGTCAAGGCTGGAAATGGTGGCGATGGGATGGTTGCCTTTCGCCGTGAAAAATACGTCCCTAATGGCGGTCCATGGGGAGGTGATGGAGGTCGTGGTGGTAACGTTGTCTTTGTTGTAGATGAAGGTTTACGTACCTTGATGGACTTCCGTTACAATCGTCAATTCAAAGCCCAATCGGGTGAAAAAGGGATGACCAAAGGAATGCACGGACGCGGTGCAGAGGACTTGATTGTCCGAGTACCTCAAGGTACAACTGTACGTGATGCAGAAACTGGAAAAGTTATCACTGACTTGATTGAGCACGGCCAAGAGTTTATCGTTGCTCACGGTGGTCGAGGTGGTCGTGGGAATATCCGTTTTGCGACACCAAAAAATCCTGCTCCAGAGATCTCTGAGAATGGAGAACCTGGTCAGGAGCGCGAATTACAGTTAGAACTTAAAATTCTTGCGGATGTTGGTTTGGTTGGCTTCCCTTCAGTTGGGAAATCAACTCTGCTCAGCGTAATTACCTCTGCAAAACCTAAAATTGGTGCCTACCACTTTACCACGATTGTACCTAATCTTGGTATGGTCCGTACCCAGTCAGGTGAGTCCTTTGCAGTGGCCGACCTCCCTGGGTTGATCGAAGGTGCTAGTCAAGGTGTGGGCTTGGGAACTCAGTTCCTTCGTCATATTGAGCGTACTCGCGTTATCCTTCACATCATTGATATGTCAGCTAGTGAAGGACGTGATCCTTACGAAGATTATCTAGCTATTAACAAAGAGTTGGAATCTTATAACCTTCGTCTCATGGAACGTCCCCAAATCATTGTTGCTAATAAGATGGATATGCCAGAAAGCCAAGAAAACCTTGAAGAATTCAAGAAAAAATTGGCGGCTAACTATGATGAGTTCGAGGACCTGCCAACCATCTTCCCAATATCAGGTTTGACCAAACAAGGTTTGGCACCTTTACTAGATGCAACAGCAGAGCTACTTGATAAGACACCAGAATTCCTTCTTTATGACGAGTCAGAGATGGAAGAAGAAGTTTATTATGGCTTTGATGAAGAAGAAAAACCATTTGAAATTGGTCGTGATGACGATGCTACTTGGGTTCTTTCAGGTGAAAAACTCATGAAACTCTTTAACATGACGAACTTTGACCGTGATGAGTCTGTTATGAAATTTGCTCGTCAGTTGCGTGGTATGGGAGTTGATGAAGCTCTCCGTGCCCGTGGTGCTAAGGACGGAGATCTAGTTCGTATCGGTAAGTTTGAGTTTGAGTTTGTAGACTAGGAGATAGCTATGGGAGATAAACCGATATCTTTCCGAGATGCTGATGGAAATTTTGTTTCTGCAGCAGACGTCTGGAATGAAAAGAAATTAGAAGAACTTTTTAATCGCCTCAATCCCAATCGTTCATTGAGACTTGCGAGAATGAAGAAACAAGCTGAAGAAAAAAAATAAGAATAAAAGAACCCGTGATATGTTTATCACGGGTTTTTGTTACCGATCAAAAAATAGAGGTGGTGCAAATTGTTTGAGGCGTTCAAAGCAAGATTGAGCTTGTTCCTTATCCTCGCAGATAACCAAACAGACATCATTTCCACAGATAGTAGCGACTATTTCAGGGAAGTTTAGGGCGTCCAAGATAGATCCGAAGGATTGTGCCAAACCTGGATAGGTTTTGATAACAACTTGGTGTTGGACGGGTTGCATCATGTAGAGGGCTTCCTCCATATAAACTTCTAGCCGTTTTTCCCACTTGGATGTAGAGCCAGTGTTGATTGAATAATAGGAGTGTTCACCTTCACGAATCTTAGAAAGATTCATCAGGTTAATGTCTCTTGAAAGTGTTGCTTGTGTGACCTGTACTCCGTTTTCAATCAGTAGTTCTTGTAATTCAGTTTGGGTATGAATTTTTTGTTTAGTGATTAGGGCTCGGATGAGCTGGTGTCTTTGTTCGGCTTTGTTCATCTACAGTTACCTCCCTTTGAAAAGGAATCTCAAGACTAGACTGTGCAAGGTCGACAGTCAAGTGATAGTCTGTATTGTCACGTACAGTAATCTCAAAGTCTGTTGTGTAAAGAACGAGACGTACTGTATCGCCTTCTTTTAGTTTGTAAATTGTTGGTTGGAGTTCAAATTGGAATTCCATCCATTCATCTGGCTTGACTTCTTCAATTTTCAATAAATCATGACGATTTTGAAGATTGAGATAGCCTTTGGTGATAACACGCTGTGCATTTGGGCTAAATGGTAGTTCGCAAAGGTTTTCCAGCATATGGTAACGGCCATTATCAATAGTACGAGCAGCCAAAACTCCTGGATATGGTTGTAGGTATTTCTTTTGACCAAGTTCGAGAAGTTGGGCAGATAGTAAGCCTTTGTTTGTACTTGATTTGAGACGGAGGTTTAGTTTAACACGCCCATTGAGATGAAGTTCTTCTGTCACTGGCAGGTCAATCGTAACTTGATTGACTTTCCCTTGATAGAGTTCATTGTTAAAGGTTTGATAGGTTTTTCCAAAACGTTCAAAGTCTGAGTCTTGATAGTGGTTTTGAATGACAGCTTCTTCAGTACCTAATGTGAAAGTTTTTTGGTCAGTTTGATTTCCGAAATCATCTAATGTCATCCATGTTTGAGGAGCTGTATTATCTTGCCAAACGACTCTTGGAAGTCGGTAATCAGTTTCATGCCCCAATAATTTCTGCGTCAAAAGAGCATTCATGGATTCACGGAAATCAATAGACTGCCAATTGTTCATATATACATGGGCACCGTTATGATAAAAGAGATGTTTCTTAATATTGCTTGGAAGAGCATTGAACATTTTATAGACATGTAGTGGTTTGACATTCCAGTCTTGTGAACCGTGAGTAAAGACAACTTCAGCCTTAACCTTAGAAGCGTTAAGGAGGTAGTTTCTGTCATGCCAAAATTGGTTATAATCCCCAGTTTTACGGTCTAGATTTTTCTTCAGTTCTTCTATAGAATCTTTATGAGCCTCGTTTCCACGAATATAGTCACCAGCTAAGAGATTACGAGAATAAGTTAATTCATCTAATGAATCGAAGTCCTCCCCTGGATAGCCACCAGGGCTTGTTACTAGACCATTTTCACGGTAATAGTTGTACCAAGAAGAAATACCTGCTTCAGCAATAATGACTTCTAAACCATCAACTCCTGTAGTGGCAAGACCATTAGACATTGTTCCTAGATAAGAAAGACCAGTAGTTGCAACTTTTCCATTTGACCAGTCAGCATTGACCTGACGTTCACGACTGTGGTCTGTGAAGGCACGGCAACGACCATTGAGCCAATCAATAACATTCTTATAAGCTTCGACTTGTCGGTAGTCGCCGTTGGTCATTTGACCTTGAGAATCCTTTGTACCAAGACCAGATACGTAGATATTTGCAAATCCTCTTGGAAGGAAGTAGTCGTTAAGTGTGTAGCTGCTATTGATATGAGTCAGTTTTTCTTCAGCTTCTGAAACGAGGTCTGCTTGGCCAACTGGCTCAACCAAGTCTAATGTTGGATTTACTAGAGAAATTTTATGTGGTTCCTTGACTTCTAGCTCAGTTTCCATTTTGTAAAGAGCTTTATCGCTTGCTTTATCATTGGTTCCTTGATGGTAAGGACTTGCAGTCATGACTGCTGGAATTTTGCCATTGTAAGTCGGACGGATGATGCTAACCTTGACCAAATCAGGTAGACCATCATTATCAGAATCAATACGAGTTTCCACATAAACAACTTCACGAATAACATTGTTAGTTGAGAAAGTAGCCAAACTCTTTCCATTGAAGTAGTGGTAATCATTGTCCTCAGGGATAAGACCATCACTAACTAGCTGATCAATCAAGGTATTTCCCTTTTTAGTGCGCGTGTTAAGGAGTTGATAAAGATTGTCAATCAAATCTCCATATACAATAGGGAATGCCGTTTCTTTATGAAAAGCTAGACCATCTTCAAAGTCTATTAAGTAGTTGAAACCAAGCAACTGAAAGGCAACAGTATAGAAAATTTCTGAAGTTAATTCACGATCAGAATTGAAGAAAGTGAGTAGATCAGTTTCTTTGTCAACCGCTAAAGTTGAGAGGGGATAATCCGTATTTTTGTAATTGAAAAAATAAGTTCTAACAAAAGCTTCAAACTGTTCTTTTTCAGAATTTGATTGATCAAGCTTGAACCCAAGGTTGGAGAATTCCTGTAAAGCTTCTTGCTGGCTTACAGGATAGTAACTGAATTGATTAAAACGCATAGATGCCTCCTTTGAAGAATCATTAAATTTATTATATCAAAAAAGAAGGGAAAATGATAGAATCAGCTGGTTTGGAAAGATTAAATTGCTAGTATTCTAACAGAGTTTAAGAGAGTGTTTTAACAAGCCCTATCTTGATTTTTTGAGTATCCTAAAAGGTTATGCTATACTAGAAATATGTTAGATTTGGAGAAATATGGTGTGACCATGTGGGAAGAGGACAAGATTTTCTCTTTCCGTCAAAAATTATTAGCCTGGTATGACGAAAACAAGCGTGATTTACCCTGGAGACGAAGCAAGAATCCTTATCATATCTGGGTATCTGAAATTATGTTGCAGCAGACTCGTGTTGATACCGTCATTCCCTATTATGAACGTTTTTTGGACTGGTTTCCGACTGTTGAAAGCTTAGCAAATGCTCCTGAGGAGCGCTTATTAAAAGCTTGGGAAGGACTTGGCTATTATTCTCGTGTCCGCAATATGCAAACAGCCGCTCAACAGATTATGAGTGAATTTGAAGGCAAGTTTCCGTCAACTTATGAAGGTATTTCAAGCTTAAAGGGGATTGGTCCTTATACAGCTGGTGCAATTTCTAGTATTGCCTTTAACCTTCCACAGCCTGCAGTAGATGGCAATGTCATGCGTGTTTTGGCACGTTTGTTTGAAGTCAATCATGATATTGGAAATCCTAGCAATCGTAAACTATTTCAAGCGATGATGGAAGTTCTAATAGATAGTGATCGTCCAGGTGATTTCAATCAGGCTTTGATGGATTTAGGTTCAGATATTGAGGCTCCTGTTAATCCAAGACCGGAGGAGAGTCCTGTTAAGGAGTTCAGTGCTGCTTACCAACATGGAACCATGGATCGCTATCCCATTAAGGCTCCAAAGAAAAAGCCAATCCCTATTTATCTAAAGGCTCTTGTGGTGCAAAATAGTCAGGGCCAGTTTCTATTAGAGAAGAATGAGAGTGAAAAACTCTTGGCTGGATTTTGGCATTTTCCCTTGATTGAAGTTGATGAATTCTCAGACCAGAATCAAGATTTGGATCTTTTTAGTCAAGTAGCGGAACCAATTTTACAGCTTGGACCATCTCCACAGGAGAGTTTTGAACAGGACTATGATCTTGAAGTTGATTGGCAAGATCTACGTTTTGAAGAGGTTAAGCACATTTTTAGCCATCGAAAATGGCATATCCAGATAATTGCAGGGCGAGTTGCTGAGTCGCAGGAATACGCTGATAGAGAAGTCCTTTGGTTACGTCCAGAAGAATTTAGCAATTATCCCCTAGCCAAACCTCAGCAAAAGATCTGGCAAGCCTACTTGAAAAGAAGCTGCTAGTATCGGTCTTTCGTGTCTTCTTTACATTTTTTTGGTATAATGAGATAAGGAAAAAGGTGACTAAATGAAAAAAATACTAATTGTAGATGATGAAAAACCCATCTCAGATATTATAAAATTTAATATGACCAAGGAAGGTTATGAAGTTGTAACTGCTTTTAATGGTCGTGAAGCTCTTGAACAATTTGAAGCTGAGCAACCAGATATTATTATCTTGGATTTGATGCTTCCAGAGATTGATGGACTTGAGGTCGCAAAAACTATTCGTAAGACAAGTAGTGTTCCAATTATCATGCTTTCAGCAAAGGATAGTGAATTTGATAAGGTTATCGGGCTTGAGCTTGGGGCGGATGACTATGTGACCAAGCCATTTTCAAATCGTGAACTACAGGCCCGTGTTAAAGCTCTTCTCCGTCGTACAGATCTTGTTTCAGTCGATAACCAAGAACCTGAAACGAAATTACAAAGTCTGCAGATTGGAGATTTGGAGATTTTACCCGATGCTTACGTGGCTAAGAAATATGGTGAAGAGTTAGACCTAACCCACCGTGAATTCGAACTCTTACACCATTTAGCTTCTCATCTTGGTCAAGTTATTACCCGTGAACACCTGCTTGAAACTGTTTGGGGATATGACTATTTTGGAGATGTCCGTACAGTTGATGTAACCATTAGGCGTTTGCGCGAGAAAATTGAAGATACACCAAGTAGACCTGAATACATCCTAACTCGTCGTGGAGTGGGATATTACATGAGAAATAATGATTGAAGTAATTAAACAAACAATTTTGACGAGTGACTTTATCTTTATCCTCATCCTAATTGGCTTTATTATGCTAGTGACTTTTCTTCTGCTTGAGAGCCGTCGCGATAATATTCGCCTTAGACAATTAAACCAGAAGGTTAAGGATTTGATTGCTGGTGATTATTCTCAGGTTTTGGATATGCAGGGAAGTTCAGAGATTACCAATATCACAAACAATCTTAATGATTTGTCAGAAGTAATCCGTTTGACTCAAGAAAATCTGGAACAAGAGAGTAAAAGGTTGCATAGTATCTTGTCCTACATGACAGACGGAGTACTTGCGACCAATCGTCGTGGTCAGATTATCATGATTAATGACATGGCTAAGAGACAACTTGGAGTTGAAAGGGATGATGCTCTTAATCAAAATATCTTAGAGTTACTCAAGATTGAAGATGAGTATGAGTTGAGAGATCTCATTACCCAAAGTCCAGAATTGATGATTTATTCGCAGAATCTTAATGGCGAGTATATCAGCTTGCGCGTGCGTTTTGCCTTGATTCGTAGAGAGTCTGGCTTTATCTCGGGTTTAGTAGCAGTTCTACATGATACGACTGAACAAGAGAAGGAAGAACGTGAGAGAAGGCTTTTCGTTTCTAACGTTAGTCATGAGTTGCGTACACCCTTGACCAGTGTAAAATCCTATCTTGAGGCCTTGGACGAAGGAGCCCTAACAGAACCAGTTGCTCCAGATTTTATCAAGGTTTCTCTTGATGAAACCAATCGTATGATGCGGATGGTGACGGACCTCTTGCACCTCTCACGGATTGACAATGAGACCAGTCACTTGGATGTCGAGTTGATTAACTTTACTGCCTTTATCACCTTTATTCTCAATCGTTTTGATAAAATGAAAAGTCAAGATGAGGAGAAGAAGTACGAGTTGGTGAGAGATTATCCGATTAACTCTGTTTGGATTGAGATTGATACGGATAAGATGACCCAGGTGATTGATAATATTTTAAATAACGCTATCAAGTATTCACCAGATGGTGGAAAAATCACTGTAAGCATGAAGACTACAGATGATCAGATGATTTTATCTATTTCGGACCAAGGGCTTGGGATTCCTAAAGAAGATTTACCAAAGATTTTTGACCGTTTTTATCGTGTTGACAAGGCAAGAAGTCGTGCTCAAGGTGGTACTGGTCTAGGACTTGCTATTGCTAAAGAAATCGTCAAACAACATAATGGATTTATCTGGGCTAAGAGTGAATACGGTAAGGGTTCAACCTTTACTATCGTACTGCCATACGATAAGGATGCCGTGAAAGAAGAGATTTGGGAGGATGAACTAGAAGACTAGAATGAGTGATATCGGTTTTAAATACAGTATTTTAGCATCGGGTTCCAGTGGAAATTCATTTTACTTGGAAACACCAAAAAAGAAAATTTTAGTAGATGCGGGCCTATCTGGCAAAAAAATTACAAGCCTTTTGAGTGAAATCAATCGTAAACCAGAGGATTTAGACGCTATCTTGATTACGCATGAACATTCAGACCATATCCACGGTGTGGGCGTTCTGGCTCGCAAGTACGGTATGGATCTTTATGCCAATGAGAAAACTTGGCAGGCTATGGAAAATAGTAAGTATCTTGGTAAGGTTAACTCATCTCAAAAGCATATTTTCGAGATGGGGAAAACCAAAACCTTTGGTGACATCGATATCGAGAGTTTCGGTGTGAGTCATGATGCAGTCGCGCCCCAGTTTTATCGTTTTATGAAGGATGATAAGAGCTTTGTTATGCTGACGGATACGGGCTATGTTAGTGACCGTATGGCTGGCATTGTCGAGAACGCAGATGGCTATCTGATCGAGTCAAATCATGATGTTGAAATCCTGCGAGCAGGATCTTACGCATGGCGACTCAAACAACGCATCCTGTCTGACCTTGGTCACCTTTCAAATGAAGATGGAGCAGATGCTATGATTCGCACACTAGGTAATCGTACCAAGAAGATTTACCTAGGCCATTTGTCTAAGGAAAATAATATCAAGGAGCTGGCCCACATGACCATGGTCAATCAGTTAGCTCAGGCAGATCTGGGAGTTGGAGTAGACTTTCAAGTTTACGATACTTCACCAGATACCGCAACACCATTGACGGAGATATAGCAAGGAACGCCGAGAGGTGTTCTTTTTATCTTGACTGAGCTCTTAAAAAGTAATACAATAGTGTTACCAATAGTTATAGGAGAAGAAACATGACGACTATTACATTAAAAGTTTCCGAAGCAGATAAAACATTTATGAAAGCCATGGCTAAGTTTGAAGGAGTTTCTCTATCAGAGTTGATACGGACAAAAACTTTAGAAGCTTTAGAGGATGAATATGATGCTCGTGTAGCAGATTTAGCTTATCAAGAGTATTTAGAAGATTTGGAAAAAGGGCTTAAACCCATTACTTGGGAAGAAATGATGCATGATCTAGGTCTGGAGGAAGATTAACTTGTATAAGCTAGTTCCAACAAGACGATTTATTAAACAACTAAGGAAATTAGATCGTTATACACAAATATTAATTACAAAGTATCTAGAAAATAACGTTTTAGAGGATCCAAGACGTCATGGGAAAGCTTTGGTGGGGAATCGAGGTGGTCAATGGAGGTACCGGATTGGTAATTATCGAGTTATTGTGCAAATTGTAGATGATGAACTGATAGTCTCTACTCTGGAAGTTGGTCATCGTAGAGATATTTATTAGAATTCCCATTAAACTATTTTATTTACTTTTTATAACAAGAGGAGTTTACAGATTGCAGAACAAGTGGAAGATAAAAGCCTATTACGATACTAGTATTATAATATTAGCTTTAATATCAGTTGTTTTAGTCATACTTGGTTTTACAGATTTAATTGATCTTGAGAAACCTCCATACAGTATTATAGACTTAGTCATATGGTTTGTTTTTCTTGTCGATTATATTTGGAGATTTAGTATTTCCAAAAGTAAATGGTCATTTATTATAAACAACATTTTTGACTTGCTTGCAATTCTGCCTTTGAATGCTATTTTTACAGTTTTTCGTTTGGGGAGGATCTTCCGTCTTGCACGCTTAACAAAGTTAGTAAAACTAACTCGGTTATTAAGAATTATAGGTCTTACTGGCAAATTAGAGAAAAAGCTAAAAATTTTTCTAAGAACAAATGGATTAATTTACATTCTGTATGTCAATTTTTTTATTGTTCTAGTTGGTAGTTCAATCTTATCAGTTGTTGAAGAGAAGACATTTTCTGATAGTGTATGGTGGTCACTTGTTACTGTTACAACGGTTGGATATGGGGATATTGTTCCAAGTAGCCTATTTGGGAAATGGCTAGCTGTATTATTGATGCTAGTTGGAATTGGAACAATAGGAATGCTAACAAGTTCTTTAACTAATTTTTTTGTTAAGGATGAATCTAAAACTCAAATAAATCTTGCTAAACTTTATAAGGAAATTGAAAATCAAAGACAATTAATTGAATCACAAGATAAGAAGCTTGAAGAGTTGAATCAGATGGTTAAAGAATTGCTGAAAAAATGTTAGCAAACAAATAGTTTTTCAACAGTCTATAAAATCAAAAAACGCATAATATCAGGAGTTCATAAACCTTGATATTATGCGTTTTAACATGAAATAAATTATTGGATTATCTCCTAAAATTCAATCTAAACTAAATTTCTTACAAGTCAGCAAATTCTTTGATTTCTTGTGCTGACATTGAAGAGTCGCAACGGACATTGATTTGACCGTTTGCTACATGGATGAAGCCTGGTACAGTAGGGATTCCATAGCGTGAACGAAATTCTTGCAGTGCTTCAAGTTGGCTTGGTTCTTCACTATTGATGAAGTAGATGTGTGCTTTAGTTTCAGCTACAACACCAGCCAATGTACCTGCAAATTTACGGCAGTAAGGACAAGTTTTACGTCCGATAAAGAAAGTTGCTGTTTCTTGCTTGTCGAGCGCTTCTTGAGCACGCGCAACTGTTGTCACTTCAAGATCTTTGATATTTTCTAAAAATTGTTCCATGAGAATACCTCGCTTTTTTTGATAAAACTAGTATGCCATAAAAATGCTAAAATTGCTCAGTTTTGATACGGAAATAGATGGTGGGACAGAAATCAGTAAACTAAGTCTGATTTTCTAGTCCTATATTCCTGTGTCTTTAAAGATATAGAAACTGAAGTTTTGCTCAAAAGAGCTAAAAAAAGACATAAATTACAGTCAGCTTTTACTTCATCATCAAAAATAAAGGTCAGGATTTTTCCCGACCTTTAGATAGTTGCTTTATTTTACAAAAGCATTGATTTCAGCTTCGATGTTAGCAATCTTAGCTTGTGAATCTTCGTTACTTTCACCAACAACTGCAATGTAGAACTTGATTTTTGGTTCTGTACCTGAAGGACGAACTGCGATCCATGAACCATCTGCAAGAGTGTATTTCAATACATCACTTGGAGGAGTTGTCAAGGTTGTTACAGTGCCATCAGCTGCTGTAGATGTTTGTGCTTTGAAGTCTTCAGTGATTGAAACTGCTGTTGCGTTAAATTCTTTTGGACCATTATTACGGAATTTCGCCATAATAGCCTTAATTTGCTCAGCACCGTCAACACCAGAGAGGGTAACAGAGATTGTCTTTTCAGCATAGTAGCCGTACTCTTTGTAGATTTCTTCGATACCATCTGCAAGAGTCAAACCACGAGAGCGGTAGTAGGCAGCAAGTTCAGCAACGACAAGAACAGCTTGGATAGCATCTTTATCACGCACGAATGGTTTAATCAAGTAACCGAAGCTTTCTTCAAATCCCATCATGTAAGTGTGATTGTGTTTTTCTTCGAATTCTTGGATTTTTTCAGCGATAAATTTGAAACCAGTCAAGACGTTGAACATAGTTACGCCGTAGCTTTCAGCAATCTTAGTTACCAAGTCAGTTGATACGATAGATTTGCAAAGGGCTGCATTTTCTGGAAGTGTACCAGCATTTTTGTGAGCTTCCAAAATATACTTAGCCATGATGGCACCGATTTGGTTCCCTGAAAGGTTAAGGTAGCTACCATCTTTTTGAAGGACTTCAACACCGACACGGTCAGCGTCAGGGTCAGTTGCGACAAGAACATCAGCCCCTACTTGGCGACCAAGTTCTTCTGCAAGTGCAAAGGCTGCTTGGCTTTCTGGGTTTGGAGATTTAACAGTTGAGAAGTCTGGGTCTGGAGTAGCTTGAGCTTCAACAACTTGAACTGAGTCGAATCCTGCTTGTGCAAGAGCACGACGCGCCAACATTTCACCAGTACCGTGAAGAGGAGTGTAGACAATCTTCATGTCCTTACCAAACTCTTCAATCAAAGCTGGGTTGATGTTCACATCTTTGACTTCTTTGAGGTATTCGGTATCGACTGCTTCGCCAATAACTTCAATCAAACCAGATGCTTTTTCAGCTTCTACATCAGCAACTTCAATAGCAAATGGATTTTCGATAGCACGGATATAAGTTGTCAAAGCATCCGCATCGTGTGGAGGCATTTGACCACCATCTTCTCCGTAAACCTTGTAACCATTAAATGGAGCAGGATTGTGGCTAGCAGTAATCATGATACCTGCGAAGCAGTTGAGGTGACGAACGGCAAATGAAAGCTCTGGAGTTGGACGGAGACTTTCAAAAACATAAGATTTAATACCGTGTTTAGCAAGAACTGCTGCAGATTCAAAGGCAAATTCTGGAGAGAAGTGACGGCTATCATAAGCGATGGCAACCCCACGTTCTTTTTCATTTCCACCTTTAGATTCGATCAAACGAGCCAAACCTTCAGTTGCTTGACGGACTACATAGATGTTAATGCGGTTAGTACCAGCACCAATCAATCCACGCATACCTGCAGTACCAAACTCAAGATTGGTATAGAATGCGTCTTCCTTAGTTTTTTCGTCCATGTTTTCCAAATCATGACGAAGATAGTCTGGAAGATCTGCGAAATCAACCCATTTTTGGTAGTTTTCTTGGTAAGCCATAGGAAATCTCCTTTAATATATAATCTAATCGCTTAAATTATACCACGATTTGAAGTTTTAGTAAAACGTTAGCATGAGTTTCTGAAAAAGTTATGAAATGTACCTAAACCACAAGTCTTGAACGGCTTATCGAAACATGCTATACTAACTGTATGATTATTTTACAAGCTAATAAAATCGAACGTTCTTTTGCAGGAGAGGTTCTTTTTGATAATATAAACCTACAGGTAGATGAAAGAGACCGTATTGCCCTCGTTGGAAAAAATGGTGCTGGAAAGTCTACTTTGCTTAAGATATTGGTTGGAGAAGAGGAGCCAACCACTGGTGAAATCAATAAGAAAAAAGATATTTCCCTCTCTTATCTTGCACAGGATAGTCGCTTTGAGTCTGAAAATACTATTTACGATGAAATGCTACATGTATTTGATGATTTGCGTCGGACTGAAAGACAACTTCGACAGATGGAGCTAGAGATGGGGGAAAAGACTGGTGCAGAACTAGATAAGCTCATGTCTGACTATGATCGTCTATCAGAAAATTTCCGTCAGGCTGGAGGATTTACCTATGAAGCCGATATTCGCTCTATCTTAAATGGATTCAAGTTTGACGAGTCCATGTGGCAGATGCGAATCGCTGAGCTTTCCGGTGGTCAAAATACCCGTTTAGCCCTTGCCAAAATGCTCCTTGAAAAGCCTAATCTCTTGGTCTTGGACGAACCGACTAACCACCTAGATATTGAAACCATTGCCTGGTTAGAAAACTATTTGGTCAACTACAGTGGTGCCTTGATTATCGTCAGCCATGACCGTTATTTTCTCGATAAGGTTGCGACCATAACACTTGACTTAACCAAACATTCTTTGGACAGATATGTAGGAAATTACTCAAGTTTTGTGGAGCAGAAGGAGCAGAAGCTCGCAACTGAAGCCAAAAACTACGAAAAGCAGCAGAAGGAAATTGCTGCCTTAGAAGACTTTGTTAACCGAAATCTTGTTCGAGCATCAACAACCAAACGTGCTCAATCTCGACGCAAGCAACTGGAGAAAATGGAGCGCTTGGACAAGCCTGAAGCTGGGAAAAAGTCAGCTAATATGACCTTCCATTCTAATAGGGTATCTGGTAATGTCGTTTTGACAGTTGAAAATGCTGCTATTGGCTATGATGGTGAAATCTTATCAGAACCCATCAACCTTGATCTTCGTAGGATGAACGCTATTGCCATTGTTGGTCCTAACGGTATTGGTAAGTCAACCTTTATTAAATCCATTGTGGACCAAATTCCCTTTATCAAGGGTGAAAAGCGCTTTGGTGCTAATGTTGAGGTTGGTTACTATGACCAGACTCAGAGCAAACTGACACCGAGCAATACAGTCTTAGACGAACTCTGGAATGATTTCAAATTGAAACCTGAACTTGAAATCCGTAATCGCCTAGGTGCTTTCCTATTCTCAGGTGATGATGTTAAGAAATCTGTTGGGATGCTGTCTGGTGGCGAGAAAGCACGTTTGCTTCTTGCTAAACTGTCTATGGAAAACAATAACTTCCTGATCCTCGACGAGCCGACCAACCACTTAGACATCGATAGCAAGGAAGTTCTGGAAAATGCCCTGATTGACTTTGATGGAACTCTTCTATTTGTCAGTCACGACCGTTATTTCATCAACCGTGTAGCCACTCATGTGTTGGAATTATCTGAGAATGGATCAACCCTTTATCTGGGTGATTATGACTATTATGTTGATAAAAAAGCAGAGCTAGCAGCTAGCCAAGCAGAAGAAAAGTCAGCTGTTAACCAAGAAAAAGAAGTTTTTCCAGTTAATGACTACCAAGCCCAAAAAGAGAGTCAAAAAGAACTGCGTAAATTGATGAGACAAATCGAAAGTCTTGAGACAGAAATCGAAGAACTGGAAACTCAAGCCCAAGCTATCTCTGAACAAATGCACACTACTAATGATGCAGATGAACTCATGCAATTACAAACAGAACTAGATAAGATTAGCCAGCGTCAGGAAGAAGCAATGCTAGAGTGGGAAGAATTATCGGAGCAGGTGTAAAATGGAACATCTTGGAAAAGTCTTTCGTGAATTTCGAATCAGTAAAAATTACTCTCTAAAAGAAGCTGCAGGAGAAGCTTGCTCTACTTCCCAATTGTCTCGCTTTGAATTGGGAGAGTCTGATCTAGCTGCTTCACGTTTTTTTGAAATATTAGATAATATTCACGTAACGATTGAAAATTTTATGGATAAGGCCAGAAATTTTCATCATCATGAGCATGTCGGCTTGATGGCTCAGATTATTCCACTTTACTACTCAAATGATATTGCAGGTTTTCAAAAGCTTCAAAGAGAACAACTTGAAAAGGCTAAGAGTTCAACCAATTCTCTCTATTTTGAGCTGAACTGGATTTTGCTACAAGGTTTGATTTGTCAAAGAGATGCTAGTTACAGTATGAAGCAAAGTGATCTTAATAAGGTGGCAGATTATCTTTTTCAAACGGATGAATGGACCATGTATGAGTTGATTCTTTTCGGTAACCTCTATAGTTTCTACGATGTTGACTATGTCACTCGGCTTGGTAGAGAAGTGATGGAGAGGGAGGATTTCTACAAAGAAATTGGACGCCATCGAAAACTGGTCTTGATTTTAGCTCTTAATTGTTACCAGCATTGTTTAGAACATCTTGCTTTTGAAAATGTCAACTACTTTGAAGCTTATATAGAGAAGATTATAGGTAAGAGCATCAAACTCTATGAGCGTAATGTTTTCCACTTTCTTAAGGGATTTGCTCTTTATCAGAAGGGGCAAAAAGAAGAAGGTTGTAAGCAGATGCAAGAAGCCATGCATATTTTTGACGTGCTAGGTCTTCCAGAGCAAGTAGCCTACTATCAGGAACATTACGATAAGTTTGTAAAAGATTAATTTTCCCAAATATGGGAAAAATGAGAAACTCCTCCAAGTTTTGATACAATAGTTTTAAAATTGAGAGGAGTTTTTATGAATCGATACGCAGTACAGTTGATTAGTCGTGGAGCTGTTAACAAGATAGGAAATATGCTCTATGACTATGGAAATAGTGTTTGGTTAGCCTCAATGGGAACGATAGGACAGACTGTTCTTGGGATTTATCAAATTTCTGAGTTGGTTACATCTATTTTAGTCAATCCCTTTGGCGGGGTGATTTCAGACCGCTTTTCGCGTCGCAAGATTTTGATGACGACAGACTTGATTTGTGGCATTCTCTGTTTAGCTATTTCTTTCATCAGAAATGATAGCTTGATGATTGCTGCCTTGATTTTTGCCAATATTGTTCAAGCCATTGCCTTCGCTTTTTCTCGTACAGCCAATAAAGCCATTATAACTGAAGTGGTTGAGAAAGACGAGATTGTGACCTATAACTCTCGCTTAGAATTAGTCTTGCAGGTTGTTGCTGTAAGTTCCCCTGTGCTCTCTTTCATCGTTTTACAATTCGCCAGTCTCCATATGACACTAGTCTTAGATGCCATTAGTTTTTTCATCGCGTTTGGTCTAGTTGCCTTACTTCCAAAGGAAGAACCAAAGGTTCAAGTGAAGAAACCTTTTGCAGGGAAAGATATTTTTATGGATATCAAAGATGGGTTGCACTATATCTGGCATCAGAAAGAAATTTTCTTTCTCTTGTTAGTGGCTTCCAGTGTGAATTTCTTTTTTGCAGCTTTTGAGTTTTTGCTTCCTTTTTCAAATAAACTTTATGGTCTAGAAGTAGCCTATGCGACTATCTTAACGTTGGGGGCTATCGGCTCCATCATCGGAGCTTTGGTCGCTAATAAATTTAAATCAACAATGAAGACACTTTTATTCTTATTGATTTTAACAGGAGTAGGAGTTTTCATGATGGGTTTACCACTTCCAAATTTTCTAACCTTTTCTGGAAATCTGATTTGTGAATTATTTATGACAATTTTTAATATTCACTTTTTCACTCAAGTACAGATCAAGGTTGACGGAGAATATCTGGGAAGAGTACTGAGTACCATTTTTACACTGGCAATTCTCTTTATGCCGATTGCAAAAGGGTTAATGACATTTTTACCAAGTGTGCAATTAGTTTCCTTTTTAATCATAGGACTTGGGGTTATCTTACTTTCCTTGGTATCCATGATCTATATTCAAAGAAAAGATTAATACAGAAAAAAACAGCGAAGCCGCTGTTTTTGTTTAAAATTATCCACCCTGAGGGAATCGAACCCCCATCTCAAGAACCGGAATCTTACGTGATATCCATTACACTAAGGGTGGAAACTCTAATTATTATATCAAAAAAGAGAGTTGAACTCAAGTTTTTTCTAGACTCAACAAAAAGAGTAGTAAAAAGGATTCAGTATTGAACCGAATCCTCTATATGATTATTTTTTCTCAAGAAGAGCTTTGATTTCTTGAAGTACTTCCAACTCAGTTGGACCAGCAGGTGCTTCTTCAACCACTTCTTCTTTTTTAGTAAGGCTTTGAGCTTTTTCCATTGCTTTAATCACAAAGAATAGAACAGTACCAACTACAAGGAAGTTGATAACAGCACTCAAGAATTTACCATATGTAACACCATTCCATGCAAGCTCAGCGATGTTTTGTACTTTCGCAGCTTCCAAGGCTGGGTTCAATAGAAGTGGAGTGATGATATCATTAACAAATGAAGTTACGATAGCACCAAAAGCAGAAGCGATGATCACACCGACAGCAAGGTCCACGACGTTACCGCGGAGCAAAAATTCTTTAAGATCTTTTAACATTTTCTTTTTCCTTTCATAATTTTACAGTCTACATTATAGCTTAATCCCGAAGTGAATGCAAGTAATATGCTCATTGTTTTTTAAAAACAAAAACTTTACTAAAGATGTAATTTAGGACTATGATGGTAACTTGTGCAAAAATAGTTTCAATTGTATTGATAGTATTGAGATTATCAGCTACAAACTGACCGATAATATGAGGGAAACTCGTCACAAAAATAAAGGTCAAAAGTAGGTCTAAAAGAAAAGTTATGAATCTTGCAGTCGTAAACTTTATCAGACGCTTGAACCAATTTTTTCTTTCTTGCTTAAATACAAATGTGTCATTTGTAAAAAAGGCAAATAGGATTCCAGCAATATTTCCCAAGGCAGTCGCAACTAACTCTTGTTGAGTAAGATAAAAGATGACGATGCGGACAAATATTGATACTACGGTAGTAGCAACGCCGAAAAATAAATAAGATAAAATTTCGTTATCGAAGAATTTTTTAATGTATCTTTTCATAAGATTAGTATAGCATAAAGCATTTAAATGTGCTATACTAATAAAGTTGACTTGCTCAACCCTTGGTGCTTAGCTTCTTTCACCAAGCATATTAGACGCGGGATAGCCGCTAAAGGAGAAAACATGAAAAAACTTACTGTCCGTGATTTGGCAGATATTGCCATTGTCGCAGCTATTTATGTGGTGTTGACAATCACACCACCACTGAATGCCATCAGTTATGGCGCCTATCAGTTCCGTATTTCTGAAATGATGAATTTCCTAGCTTTTTATAATCCTAAGTACATTATCGGTGTTACTCTTGGATGTATGATTGCTAATTTCTTCAGTTTTGGACTTATTGATGTTGCGGTTGGTGGAGGATCAACTCTTGTCTTCCTTAGCTTAGGAGTTTGGTTGTTCAGTAAATACAGTAAAGACTATCTGTTTAATGGATTGATTCGTAAAGATCATTTCTTCTTTTCAATTCTATTTTCAATTTCAATGGTAACAATCGCTGCTGAATTACATATCGTAGCAGAAGCACCTTTCTTCTTTACTTGGTTCACTACTGGTATTGGAGAATTCGCTTCACTAATTGTCGGTGCTATTCTTATCGGAAAAATCGGTAAACGTCTTGATTTGACTAGATAAAGATATCACATGAAATATTATTGAAAATGGCTGAACTTTGTTCAGTTTTTTTCTTTATCCATGAACCTAGAAGCTCAACAAAAGTGGTATAATAAAGAAAAAAGGGATTATTTTAATATGTATGGTTATCGTATTTCAGTTTTTGAAGTCCTTTGGAAAAATCAGGTCATTAGATTTTTGTTAATTTTTTTAGCACTATTTTATTTCTATCTTTTTTTCCAAAGAGTTAAGACATCTTTAAAAAGTGGTGGGAGTATGTTGGATCCTTTTCATATTGCAAAGGGAAGATTATACATTCACACGATTATTCTTTTTAGAAAAAGGATTGTTCCTCTAGCTGAAATTAGACAGATTGATATTGATTACGTTCGAGGGAGAAGAATGAATGGGGACAGGTATCATCTGTACTTTACAAGGAAAGATGGAAAATCTTTTACTTTTCATTTTGGAAAAAGCAAAAGAAACGAGGAGTTATTGAAAAATCTTGCCAATGTGGCCAAGAAGTGCCATATTAAAATCTATTATTATTATTATTATTAAGAGTCGATTGCTAAAATTGGATTGTTGTCACTTGTGACAGTTGTCAAAGCTAGGAGAGTAGCTAATATGAATCAACTACAAGTAATAAGAGAAGATAAACAACTAAGAATTTTATTGATGCAAGAATGCGATATTCTCTTTTATGACCAGTTGAAAGAGGTTGAATTTTCTCAGAACAATGAAGTTTATTCTCTTTCGCCCATAGCCTTTGCTAAAGACGGCAGCGGGGGAGAATATGTAATTCTTGAAGATCAGAGTATCGGCTTTATAGGGAGTGAAGGCCAAGTTGGTCGGGTAGCAGAAAGCCTTGATGACTTGCTTACTTTCTTAATTCATGCTGGTTCTATCTCAGACTTTTCTTGTCGGTTACTCTACCAAAACAAGGATTTGTTGGCAAAATTCTGTCAGGGATTTATCAACAAAGCACGACAAAATTACCAGTCAAAAGGCGAAAAGTGGGACAAAGTGAGAACTCTACTTGCACAAGAGTTGGGACTTGAATTTCAGCCAGAAAAACTGCAAGAGTTAGCCTTCAATTTTTATCAATCAGCGATAAGAACCCCTCTTTTCACTTGTAAATATGGTCATGCTGAGGATGAATATGTTTGTGATTCTATTTTGTCAGATATTATCGGTTTGTGGGTTTCAGAGCTAGTAGGGATGTCGGTAAAAGAAATTGAAGCATGTGCTAGCACAAAAAACAATTAAATCTAAAGGACAAAATTTTATTTTCGCTTAAAATATTTTATGTTATAATATTAACAGTGATATTTTAAGGAGTTTATATGAGTTTTTCAGAATTTATTTCAAATGGAACATTTCTGAAGAAGATTGATTGGAAAAAAGCTTTTATCATTTTACTCTATTGCGCTTTTTTCAACTTAGTTGGTGCTATCTTAGCAGGTTGGTGTTTTGCTAATTCATCAGCTTTTTCACACCTGACACACGACAGTTATCTAGCAAAGATTGTTGCCAAGAAGTTAGCACGACCTAGTGAGTTGGTCTTGTTGGAGGGGATTTTGGCAAGTATGTTTGTAAATATTGCCATTCTATCTTCTGTTTTGGTTAAGGATAGCAGTGCTAAGCTGTGGATTATCTTATCAGCAATCTCAATGTTTGTTTTCTTGTCAAACGAGCACATTGCAGCTAACTTTTCATCCTTTAGCATCATTAAATTTAGTATTGTCTCTGATCAAATTGCTAACTTTGATATTCCAAATATCCTACGCCATTGGGGAGTTACCTTCATCGCTAACTTGATTGGTGGAGGATTCTTGATAGGTTTACCATACGCTTATCTTAATAAAAATGAAGAGACTTATGTTGATTAGCACTTAGCTTTTACTAAATAAAATGAAAATCAATAATAGAGGAGGTCGGGACTAAAAATCCAGACCTCGATTTTTTTGTCCAAAGAAGCTTTTGATAAAAACGTTATTTTCTCTGTCTATAAATTCAAACAAATTATTAGTGCATGGATTTTAGCTGAAAACTAAAGAGACTCTTTTGTACATTCATATAGAACAAAATAAAAACATATAGTAAATATATAGAGTAGAGAATTTGAAAATAAAGAGTTGAAAACATTAAATATGCTGATACAAAGCAAATGGAAACGATTGCTAAAAATGATAAAAATATTGTAAATAGAATTAAGAAAGCCTTCCCATAACTTCGATTTTATGTTATAATATTCACAAATAAAAGTTTTAGGAGTTTATATGGTTTCTTCAGAATTTATCTCAAAAATTGAGTTTGCTTGTAAGAAAAAGGAAAGTCTTTACAGTCAAAGTAAATTCAAGTATGCTATCCGTTCAATGTTTGCTGGTGCATTCTTAACATTTAGTACAGCAGCTGGTGCAGTTGGAGCTGACTTGATTAATAAGATTGCTCCTGGTAGTGGACGTTTCCTCTTCCCATTTGTTTTCGCTTGGGGATTGGCTTACATTGTCTTCTTGAATGCTGAATTGGTAACATCTAACATGATGTTCTTGACAGCTGGTAGCTTTTTGAAAAAGATTAGCTGGAGAAAAACAGCTGAAATTCTTCTATACTGTACTTTCTTCAACTTAGTCGGTGCTCTTATAGCAGGTTGGGGATTCGCCCATTCAGCAGCTTATGCAAACCTAACACATGATAGCTTTATTTCTGGAGTTGTGGAAATGAAGTTGGGCCGTTCAAATGAACTAGTCTTGCTTGAAGCTATCTTGGCTAATGTCTTTGTAAATATCGCAATTCTTTCATTTGTTTTAGTAAAAGATGGTGGTGCTAAACTTTGGTTGGTTCTTTCAGCTATTTACATGTTTGTATTCTTAACAAATGAACACATCGCCGCAAACTTTGCATCATTTGCTATCGTGAAATTCAGTGTTGCTGCTGATTCAATCGCAAACTTCGGTATTGGAAATATTCTTCGTCACTGGGGTGTAACCTTCATTGGTAACTTTATTGGTGGTGGTCTACTGATGGGATTACCTTACGCCTTCTTAAACAAAGACGAAGATACATATGTAGATTAAAAGTTGGATTGATTCCAACTTTTTCTTTTTGTTTATCCATGCTATAATGAATGTAGAATAGTATGATATAAAGGAAAAATATGAACGAGATTAAATGTCCAAATTGTTGGGAAGTTTTTACATTCAATGAAAGCAAGTATGCAGAACTCTTGTCACAGGTACGAACTGCAGAGTTTGATAAGGAATTGCATGAGAGAATTAAACAAGAGTTGACTCTGGTTGAGCAAAAGGCTTTGAATGAGCAACAGACTAAACTGGCTCAAAAAGACCAAGAAATAGCCCAGCTTCAAAGTCAAATTAACAACTTTGATACCGAAAAAGAATTGGCAAAGAAAGAAGTAGAGCAAAGTGCTAGTCAAAGCTTGCTGGAGAAAGAAAGAGAAGTTCAAGCACTTGAAAATCAGCTAGCTACCTTGCGCTTAGAACATGAGAACCAACTACAAAAGACATTGTCAGACTTAGAGAAAGAAAGAGATCAGGTCAAAAATCAGCTCCTTTTACAAGAAAAAGAAAACGAACTTTCTCTGACTTCAGTCAAACAAAATTATGAGGCCCAGCTTAAGGTGGCCAATGAGCAGGTTGAGTTTTATAAGAATTTCAAAGCCCAACAATCAACCAAGGCCATAGGAGAAAGTCTGGAGCAGTATGCTGAGAGTGAGTTCAACAAGGTTCGTAGCTTTGCCTTCCCTAATGCCTACTTCGAAAAGGACAACAAGGTTTCAGCACGTGGTTCTAAGGGTGATTTTATTTTCCGTGATTTTGATGAAAATGGGCTAGAATTCATTTCCATCATGTTTGAGATGAAAAATGAGGCAGATGGGACTGAAAAGAAACACAAAAATGCAAACTTTTACAAGGAATTGGACAAGGATCGCCGTGAGAAAAACTGTGAGTATGCTGTTTTAGTAAGTATGCTTGAAGCAGATAACGACTACTTTAATACAGGGATTGTTGACGTTAGTCATGAATATGAGAAGATGTATGTCATTCGTCCCCAGTTCTTTATCCAGTTGATTGGACTCTTGCGCAATGCTGCCCTTAATTCCCTAAAATACAAGCAGGAATTGGCTTTGGTTCGTGAGCAAAATATTGACATTACTCATTTCGAGGAAGACTTGGACGCCTTCAAGGTTGCCTTTGCTAAAAACTACAATTCAGCTTCCGTCAACTTCGGTAAGGCCATTGACGAAATCGACAAAGCCATCAAACGGATGGAAGAAGTCAAGAAATTCCTTACTACATCCGAAAACCAACTACGTCTTGCAAACAATAAGTTGGACGATGTTTCCGTTAAAAAATTGACTCGGAAGAATCCGACTATGAAAGCCAAGTTTGATGCCTTGAAGGAAGACTAGGAGGCTCCAATGCAGATACGAAAAGCAAACATGAAGGATGCTGAAGCCTTACTGTCTCTATACGAAAACTTGGGCTATCCAACGACTGCTTCTAAGCTGTCTCGTCGTTTAGGAATGATTCTCTCTCAGCCACATTATGACCTTCTTCTAGCTGAAAGAAACGGAGAAATTTTAGGTTTCTTAGGTTATGCAAAGCTCTTCTTTTTTGAAGCAGATGGATCTTACTATCGTATTTTAGCTTTGTCGGTTGCAAAAGAAACAAGACGACAAGGAATTGCTAGTAGGCTAATCGATGAATTAAAAAAACAAGCGGTAAAAGAAGGAGTTAATACACTGGCTCTAAATAGTGGATTAACTGCTGAACGAAATGCTGCACATCAGTTTTATCAGGCAGTTGGATTTGAAAAAGTGACTGCCGGCTTTTCCTTGCATTTAAAAACTCAACATAAATAAATCATGAAAAAATAGTAGAGGGAACGAAGTAATGTCTTCAACAAAAGGGAAAACCTTATATTTTAACGAAAAGAGCATGGACTATGTGACCTTTGGTAAAGGAAAGAAGTCTCTCGTTATCATACCAGGGTTGGGGGATGGGCTTCAGACGGTTAAAGGTATGGCTATGCCTTTTTCAATCACATACCGTATACTTGCTGAACGTTACAAAATTTATGTTTTTTCTCGAATCAATGAGTTGAGGCGGGGTTATACGACACGGGATATGGCATCAGATGTTGCAGAAGCAATGGAGGTGTTAAATATTACCAGTGCCTATGTTATGGGGATTTCACAAGGTGGGATGATTGCCCAATGGCTAGCTGTAAACTTTCCAGAAAAAGTTGAAAAGTTAGTTTTGGCTGTTACAACTGCAAAACTAAGTAATCTAGGTAGGGATAGAATTAGTTGTTGGCTGAACCTGAGTCAAACAGGAACTTATAAAGATCTGATGATTGATATCGCTCGTCATTCTTACACGACTAAATCCTTTGGAAAATTTAAATACCTTTATCGAATAATGGGAATTTTTGGTCATATTAAAGATAAACAACGTATTGATATTCAGTCTGTATCTTGTTTGAAACATGATAGTCTAGATTTTTTGGAAAAAATCAACTGCCCTACGTTAATCATTGGAGCAGAAAAAGATGATGTTCTTGGCATAGATGGTCCGTTTGGATTGCATCATCATATCAGAGGTAGCCAACTGATTATTTTACCAGGGTGTGGACATGCACTCTATGAACAGAATAAAGATTTCCAAAAAAGAGTTTTAGTATTTTTAGAAAGTTAATCAATGAACGGTATTATCAATTTAAAAAAAGAAGCGGGAATGACCTCGCATGATGCAGTTTTCAAGCTGCGTAGGATTTTAGGAACTAAGAAGATTGGTCATGGAGGAACTTTAGACCCTGATGTTGTCGGTGTTTTGCCGATTGCCGTCGGTAAGGCGACCCGCATGGTCGAGTTTATGCAGGACGAGGGAAAGGTTTATGAGGGTGAAATCACCCTAGGCTATTCAACGACGACTGAGGATGCTAGTGGTGAGGTAGTTGCAGAGACACCAGTTTTGTCACCTTTAGATGAGAATCTTGTTGATGAAGCAATCGCTAGTCTGACAGGTCCTATTACTCAGATCCCCCCTATGTACTCCGCTGTCAAGGTCAATGGTCGCAAACTCTATGAATATGCGCGTGCTGGTCAAGAAGTAGAGCGTCCAGAGCGTCAGGTGACGATTTATAGTTTCGAAAGAACCAGTCCCATTTCCTATATGGAGAATCTTGCTCGATTTAGCTTTCGTGTAAAATGTAGCAAAGGGACTTATATCCGGACTTTGTCAGTTGACTTGGGAGAAAAACTTGGCTATGCAGCTCATATGTCTCATTTAACACGAACAAGCGCTGCGGGCTTGCAGTTAGATAATGCTTTGACCTTGAATGAAATTGAGGAAAAGGTTCAAGCTGGTGAGTTAGACTTTCTTCATCCCTTAGAGATTGGGACAGGTGACTTGGTTAAGGTTTATTTGACCCCAGAACAGGCAGAAGAAGTGCGTTTTGGTCGCTTTATTGAATTGGAACAAACTGAGAAGGAATTGGCTGGTTTTGAAGGTGATAAGTTATTAGCCATTTTAGAGAAACGGGATACTCTTTATAAACCAAGAAAGGTTTTCAATTGATTAGAGCTGGTGGCAAAATTGTAAACTAATGTTTAGTTTAAAAAAGCTGAAAGACAATTTAGTTTAGAAGAGAAATTGTTTTGAAAAAGGGTTGAAAACACGGTGATATTTGACAGTTTTGCTTGCTTATGATAATATTTAAATAAAGAAAAGCTAGAAAACTTTCAGAGGATATTATGAGTATTGAGATGACTGTTAGTGAGATTGCTGAGGTCTTGGGCTTGTCCCGCCAAGCAATCAATAACCGTGTCAAGGAATTACCTGAAGAAGATACGACTAAAAATGATAAAGGAGTCACCGTGGTAACTCGCAGTGGCTTGATTAAGCTTGAAGAAATCTACAAAAAAACTATTTTTGAAGATGAACCTGTTAGTGATGATGTGAAGCAACGGGAGTTAATGGAGATTCTTGTTGATGAAAAGAACGCTGAAATCATCCGTCTTTATGAGCAGTTAAAGGCTAAAGACAAACAGTTAGCTGAAAAAGATGAACAGATGCGTGTCAAAGACCGTCAAATCGCAGAAAAAGATAAGCAATTGGATCAACAACAACAGTTAACCCTACAAGCCATGAAGGACCAAGAAAACCTTCAGTTGGAGTTGGATCAGGCTAAGCAAGAAGTACAAGCAACGAAGAAAGGCTTCTTTGCTCGCTTATTTGGAGGATAAGAAAAAACTGCTTGGTTTCTAGGTATAACCAAGTAGTTTCTTTTTCAAATACAGTAAGGAATGGATAAGATGGAAAAATTAAGAGATTACATTTCATTTGATTTGGAATTTAATAAACACCAAGATAAAACTCACTTGATTCAGGTATCTGCGGTCCGTTTTAAAGATGGTGAAGAAGTAGGAGCATTTGACTCATATGTTCATACGGATGTACCATTGAAAAGTTTTATAAACGGCTTAACGGGTATCACGTCTGAAACCTTGAAAGATGCACCGATGGTGGAGGAAGTTCTTAAGAATTTTCAAGACTTTGTGGGTGAATTACCCCTTGTTGGATACAATGCAGCCAAGAGTGATTTACCAATCTTACTAGAGTATGGATTGGATTATAGTCGTCAATATCCAGTCGATCTCTATGATGAAGCTTTTGAGCGACGGAGTTCGGATCTTCACGGTATTGCAAATCTAAAATTACAGACTGTTGCTGAATTTTTAGGATTCAAGGGGCAGTCTCATAATAGTTTAGAGGATGCACGAATGACTGCGCGTGTTTATGAAGCTTTTCTAGAATCTGATGAAAGTAGAATCTTACTGGACTCCAAGAGTAGTCTAAACTCTAATCCTTTCGGTGGTTTAGATTTATCACAGCTGTTTGATTAGGAGGTTTTATGAAACCTGAAAAACCTAAAAAATTGGGCTTTAAAAAGATTTACTTAAATCTGGATAAAATCCTCTTTCTATTTTTTCTAATCTTCATGCTAGTAGATTATATTTGGTTACCACTGAACTCATTGATAGCAGGCTTTTTACTAAGTCAGACGGGCTATTTGTTTATTTCCTATAATAATGTTTTTGAAATTTTAAAACATGCGCCTTTAGTCAGCCTTGGGTTTTTAATCTTAATAGCCATTAACCTTTTAGTAGCCTATTTTCAACTAAGTCTCCTCTTTATTGGGGCTCGACACCTTCTCTATCACGAGAAACGAACCTTGATTGAGTATAGTCGCAAGGTATTTCGTGAAAGTATAGCCTTCATGAAACGTCTGACTGTTTCCAAGGCCTTGTTTATCTTCGTTTATATTGCTATGATTTTTCCGTTTATCAGGAAGATTTTTAAAATTTATTATTTTAATAAAATAGTGATACCTGAGTTTATTCAGACCTACATGGAAGACAAATACTGGATGTGGTGGCTTGCTATTATCATCTTATCAATCCTCTTCCTATACGTTTCTGTTAAGTTGATTTTTGTTTTGCCAAAAATCTTTTATGACAAGATGACGGTTAAGGAAGCAGTGGTTTACAGTTTAGAAAAAACCAGAAATCATTTTTGGTTTTACGCTTGGCATCTCTTTCTAATCCTTGTCAAAACGAATCTTTTCTTTTACTTACCTTTAATTCCTCTATTGTTGATTCAGTCTTTAGCAGATGGTCTCACACACCGAGAATCATTGATTCTAGCTATTTCAAACTATATATTGATTAAAAATATCCACTATATGGCTTTGACTTACTTCTTGGTTAAGTTTACCTCCTTTTTAACTGGTGAGGAGTTGGATATTATGCCAAGACGGAAAAAGGACCATATTATGAGATGGGGTGTAATGGGGTGCGCAAGTGTCTTCTTTGCGATTGAGGGTTATGTTTATCTAGAGGCACCCGTAGTCAATCCTCCACTTGTCATCTCTCACAGAGGTGTTTCTAATGGAAATGGTGTCCAAAATACAGTTGAATCCTTAGAAAAAACAGCTCAGTTAAAACCAGATTTAGTTGAGATGGATGTACAAGAAACTAAGGATGGTCAGTTTGTCATGATGCATGATGCTAACCTAAAAAGTTTAGCGGGATTAAATATAACACCGCAAGACTTAACTTTAGATGAGTTGAAGCAATTAGATATTTATGAAAATGGTTATCAGACCAAAATATCCAGCTTTGATGATTATATAAATCGTGCCAATGACCTTCATCAGAAATTGCTGATTGAAATTAAAACGAGTCGAAAAGATAGTGCCCAAATGATGGATCATTTTCTAGATCAATATGGGGCAAAGATCAAAGTCTATGGGCATCAGATGCAATCTTTGGATTATCATGTTATTGAAAAAGTAACTCAGTATGATAAGGAAATTCCAGTCTATTTCATTCTGCCCTACAATTCCGTTTTTCCAAGAACGAATGCTACAGGTTATACCATGGAATATTCTACCCTAGATGAATATTTTGTAACCAAGCTTTGGAATACAAAACAAAAACTCTATGTATGGACAATCAATAGTTCGGAATCCTTTGATAAGTCCCTACGTTTGGGAGTTGATGGTATGATAACAGATGATCTAGAAAGAATTAAAGAAGAGCTTGAAACCGCTCAGGAAGATCCTGAATATACGGACTTGCTTCTCAAGAAAGCAGCAGAAATATTTACTTTCTAGGTAAGACAAAAGAGGCTGAATTGAACATCAGCCTCTTTTTATGCTATTAGAATGGTAATTTACCAGCAAAAGCACCTAGTTTCTTCTTAGTTGCTTCATCAATTTGTTCAAGAGCAGCATTGACTGCTTGAACAGTCATATCTGATAGAGTTTCAATATCTTCTGGGTCAACAACTGCTGGATTGAAGTCAATCTTAATGACTTTCTTGTCCCCTGTTAGTGTAGCAGTTACAAGGTTTTGGGCAGAAGTTCCAACGAATTCTGTAGCAGCAAGTTCAGCCTGACTTTGCTCCATTTGTTTTTGAAGTTTTTGAGCTTGACGCATCATGTTTTGCATATTCATCATGGTGGTATATAGCTTCCTTTTCTATTATTTTCCCTATTATTTTAACAATTTTAACTAGAAAAGTCTATTCTAATTTTAAAGGAGCAAACATTAAATTTTCTGACAATTTATTGAATAATTAGAAAAACTATGATATAATAAATTTAAAAAATGGGATTCCCATGATTTAATAGGAGCGTTATATGAAAAAACTTGGTTTTATCCTTTTATCTTCGGCATTGTTGTTATCTGCTTGTGCAGTTCGTTTTGAACAATCGTCAACTACAAGTGATTCATCTCAGGTTGCAAAATTTTCAGAAGATAACCAAAAACTATTGGATCAGGCAACTAGTGACTACAAAACATTTGTAGAAGAACAGATTGATAAACTATTGTCGGATACAGAAGGTTTTGTTCAACTATTGAAGGATGGTAAGCTAGAAGAAGCTAAAAAGGCCTACCCTTTAATCCGTATGTCTTATGAACGTTCAGAGCCGATTGCAGAGAGCTTTGGAGAATCTGATGTGAAGATTGATTTTCGATTAGCAGACTACTTAGATGAAAACAAGACCGAAGAAGGTTGGTCTGGTTTCCACCGTATCGAGCGCATTCTTTGGGAGGAAAACACAACCAAAGGAACTGAGTCTTATGGTGACCAACTGGTAAATGACATCAAGGAATTGAAGGCTAAGATTGCGACTGTAGATGTTGATTACAAGATTATGCTAACTGGGGCTGTCGATCTTCTAAATGAAGTAGCGACAAGTAAGATTACTGGCGAAGAGGAGATTTATTCTCATACAGATTTGTATGATTTCCGAGCAAATATCCAAGGTGCTGAAAAGATTTTCCAACTCTTTAAACCCTTGCTTGAAAAATCAGATGCAGCCTTGGTTAAGGAGTTAGAGGAAGATTTCAAATCAGTCAATAGTTTGTTAGACAAACACATGACGGACAAGGAACACTATAAGCTCTATACAGACTTAACGAAAGAAGATACCAAAGAATTGTCTGAAGCAGTAACAAAACTTGGTGAACCATTATCACAAATGGGTAAATTTCTTGGTGGAGAATAAGTAATATGACAAACAAAGGCGAAAAATTTTTTGAACAAAAAATGGACCGTCGAGAATTTCTAAAAAAAGCAGGTATCGGAGGGGCTGGTCTCGCACTTGGTCTCTCCGGTGCTTCTGCTTTTTTCACACCTAAGCTTGATGGTCAGGAGAAAATCTCGTACGGGGATGAAAAGATAGCCTTCTATGGCAAACACCAAGCTGGCATTACAACTGTTATGCAGAAAAACATTTATTTTGTGGTTTTAGATTTGCATACAACCGACAAAGAGAAAATCATCCAGCTATTTAAAGATTGGACGGATTATAGTGCCAAACTTGTAGAAGGAGAATTGGTTAAAAAAGATGGTAACAATAGCCTCTTACCTCCAAGTGATACTGGAGAAACAGTTGGGCTTAATCCTCATCGTTTAACCCTGACCTTCGGAGTTTCGGCTAGCTTCCTAGAAAAGATGAAACTAGAGAATAAACGTCCAACACTCTTTAGAGATTTACCTCCATTTCCAAAGGAACAATTACGAGAAAAGTACACGGGAGGAGATATAGTTATCCAAGCTTGTGCTGATGATGAGCAAGTTGCCTTTCATGCCATACGCAACCTTATCCGAAAAGGAAGAAATGCCGTTACTCTTCGTTGGAGTCAATCTGGTTTTGCGGCTATCGGTAATCGTATGGAAACACCTCGGAATCTATTTGGTTTTAAAGACGGGACTGCTAATGTTACCACTGAGAAAGAATTTGATCAGGTTGTTTGGGCTGACAGTAAGGATTGGATGGAAAATGGTTCCTACATGGCAGTTCGTCGCATCCAGATGTTCCTTGATACTTGGGACCGAACCAATCTGGAGGAGCAAGAAAATACCTTTGGGCGCTATAAGGAAAGTGGAGCTCCTTTTGGTAAGAAAAACGAATTTGATGAGGTAGACTTGAGTCTTCTTCCTGACGATTCTCATGTTCGCTTAGCAAAAGAAGTAGATAAACCTCTCCTGCGTCGCTCTTATTCTTATTCTGATGGCATAGATGAAAAGACTGGTCAGTTTGACACTGGTTTACTCTTTATCTCCTTCCAAAAGGATCCAGATAGCTTTGTTAAGGTGCAGACCAATCTAGGTGCTACGGATAAAATGAATGAGTACGTTACCCATATAGGCAGTGGACTTTTTGCCTGCTTTGGTGGAGTAGAGAAGGGAGGTTACATTGGGCAGAAATTATTGGAATCTTAAAAGTATTATCCTCCTATTTGTTTGTTTCTTCCTGTTGATTTTTCCGGTAGGAGCTAAGGAAAATTTGAGTCCCTACTTTGTCAAAATAACTGATGCAACTAAAGCTGTTAAAGAAGGCAAACAAGATCATGCAAGAAAACTAATCGATGAAATGACCAAAGACTTCGAGAAAGTCGAGAATTCTGACTCTGAAGTAGGACGTAAAGTTCAAGAAAAGTTAGCCTTAACTGGTGATATTACTGAAGACCAGTTAACTCAGATTTCTTTAGCCATTTTGACATTTGAGAAAGAGCAAAATCCAGTCAACCTAGATGCAGAAAAAGAGAAACTTGTAAGTCGCTTAGAACCTCGTTTTCAAGCCTTAGACAAGGCAATCGCTTCTCAAGATCTGGAATCAGTAAGAGAAGCCTATAAAAAAATGAATTCAACCTGGACCATTAATGAAGCAGTGGTTCGCGACCATAGTACAGCTCATTATGGGCAAGTGGAAACAGCAATTTCCTTTTTGCGTAGTAGCATTGAGACTGAACCAACTAACTTTGATACTATTCAGGCATCGTTTGATGATTTGAAAAAAGCCATTTCTAACTTTGTTGAAGGTACAGAAATAGCGGCGACATCATCGAATCTGACCCTTAAGGATGGAATTGATCTTTTAAAAAAGGCCTTGACACAATTTCAAGCTGGTCAAGATAGTGAAGCAGCTGCAATCATGAAGGAGTTTATTACTATTTGGCCCACCATCGAGGGTTCTGTAAGTACAACCAATCCTTCGCTTTATACCAAGGTTGAAAGTGAAAGTCCTGTCATCATGGTTAAGGGAAAGGAAAGTGAATATCAAGAAAAGCTTTCTGACTTGATTGCAGAGCTATCTCAAATTGATACTAGCGCTTCCTACAATGCGTTTGATGCCATGCTCATCTTGCTCCGTGAAGGTGTAGAAGCACTCTTGATTGTCATGGCGCTTGTGACAACTTTGAAAGCTGCTAAGATGAGAAAGGGACTCAAGTGGGTCTATGGTGGTGCATTTGCGGGTATAGTGGCCAGTCTTTTAATTGCCTATATCCTACAGATTGCCTTTCCAGCAGTCACCTCAGGAACTAACCGTGAAATCATTGAAGGTGCAGTCGGGATTTTTGCAGTTATCATGATGATTTTAATCGGTATTTGGCTTCATAGCAAATCTTCTGTTAAAAAATGGAATACTTTTATGGAATCACAAATGCAAACTGTCACGAAAACAGGATCTTTCCTTTCTATGTTTGCCCTGAGTTTTCTAGCCGTATTCCGTGAAGGTGCTGAGACGATTTTATTCTATGTGGGGATTCTGCCAAGGATTTCTAGTTTTGATTTTGTCCTAGGAATTTCTCTGGCCCTCTCAGTCTTAATCGTGATTGCTTTTGTGATGAACAAGGCCAGTCAATTTTTCCTGCCTCATAAGGTTTTCTTTATCCTGACTTGTATGATTTATGCTTTAGCCTTTAAAATGACGGGAGTCAGTATTCATGCCTTACAGTTGACAAATATGATTCCAAACCATCTGATCTCAGGAATAGCAAGTATTGATATATTGGGAATTTACCCTAGTTGGGAAGGGGTAGCAGGTCAGGCTCTCTTTATCCTCGTAGTTTTTCTAATTACCATTAGACAGGGTGAAAAGTGATGGATCAAAGGGAATTAACAATTATTGAACATTTGGTAGAATTTAGAAAGAGATTGCTAGCAGTAGTTGTTTGCTTCTTTCTAGTATTCTGCGTTTCACTATTATTTGCTGATCAGGTTTATCAATTTATCACACAAGGCTTTAGTCAGAAGTTGATTGTCTTAGGGCCGAATGATATTTTATGGATTTATCTCCGTTTGGCAAGTTTGATGGCCTATAGCCTTACCTTGCCCTTTACCGTTTATCAAGTTTGGAGTTTCGTCCGACCAGCCCTTAAAAATGAAGAAGCAGGAGCGATTTTTGCTTATATCCCTGCAACTTTCCTTTGTTTTATCTTGGGATTAGCCTTTGGCTTTTATTTTGTCACACCAGCTATACTTCAGGTCTTACTGGGACTAGGTGAAAACTTATTTGAAACGCAGCTGACAGCACAAAATTATCTAGCTTTTGTCTTTCAAACAACTCTACCACTAGCGTTTATCTTTGAATTGCCAGTTATCATTGCTTTTTTAACCTCAATTGGTTTGATTGGGCCTGGACTACTCATTGCTTATAGACGTTATGCATACTTCATTTTATTGGTATTGGCTGTTATATTGACACCTGCTGATTTTATTAGCGATTTAGCGATGACTGTTCCTTTAATCTTATTGTATGAGGTTAGCATCGCTATTAGTAAATGGATGATTAAGAGAAAAAGGAAAGGAGAAAAAGATGGGAATCTTACGTGATATTGGTGCACCAGGCTTGATAGTCATTGTCCTTGGAGCATTGTTGATTTTTGGACCAAAACGCTTACCAGAGTTAGGTGAGTCAGTAGGAAAAATGCTTGCCGAGTTTAAGAAAGCCGTTAAGGGCATCGGTGAGCAAGAAGAAAAATAAACGAAAAATGATTGAATAGAGTTGAGAATTGTTAGCTTGGAATTATCTCTGGCTACAATCTCAACTTTTTTATTTAGTTTAAGGTTTCTTTAAGTTTTCTATAATATTATGAAGAACTCTATATTAATGGAAAGATGGATTTGAAAACCTACTTTTTATCATTCAAGATACCTTCCCAAAAAGTATGTATCAACTCTCTTTCTGACTAGAGAATTCTAGTATTTATTTCGATAAAGGGCTAGGTTGTGATATAATAGTAAAGAATGAGTTTTTTTAAGAACAGACTAAAGGAGTATGAAAATGATCTACGCTGGAATTTTAGCAGGTGGAACCGGCACACGCATGGGGATTAGTAATTTACCTAAACAATTTCTTGAGTTGGGAGACCGCCCAATCCTAATCCATACAATTGAAAAATTTGTTTTGGAACCAAGTATTAAAAAGATTGTAGTTGGAGTTCATGGGGACTGGGTTACACACGCAGAAGATTTAGTTGAAAAATTCCTTCCGCTTCATAAGGATCGTATCATCATCACAAAAGGTGGTGCTGATCGTAATTCGAGTATTGAAAAGATCATCGAAGCTATTGATGCTTACCGTCCAATTACAGAAGATGATATCGTAGTCACTCATGACTCAGTTCGTCCTTTTATCACACTTCGAATGATTCAAGATAACATTACTCTTGCACAAAATCATGATGCGGTAGATACTGTGGTTGAAGCAGTGGATACCATTGTTGAAAGTACAAATGGTCAGTTCATCACAGATATTCCAAATCGCGCTCATCTATACCAAGGACAGACTCCACAAACCTTCCGTTGTAAAGACTTTATTGATTTGTATGGTTCTTTATCAGCAGAAGAAAAAGAAATTTTGACAGATGCATGTAAAATTTTTGTTATCAAGGGGAAAGATGTAGCCTTAGCTAAGGGTGAATACTCAAATCTAAAAATCACAACAGTTACAGACTTGAAAATTGCTAAAAGCATGATTGAGAAAGACTAAAAACATGATTAATCAAATTTATCAACTGACCAAGCCAAAGTTTATCAATATCAAATACCAGGAAGAGGAAATTGATCAAGAAAATCATATCCTAATTCGACCAAACTTTATGGCGGTTTGTCATGCGGATCAACGTTACTATCAAGGAAAACGTGATCCCAAAATATTATCTAAAAAGCTTCCAATGGCTATGATTCATGAATCTTGTGGTACAGTCATTTCTGATCCCACAGGGACCTACAAAGTTGGCCAGAAGGTTGTCATGATTCCCAATCAACCACCTATGCAGAGTGACGAGGAATTTTATGAAAACTACATTACTGGAACATATTTCTTGTCTAGTGGTCATGATGGTTTTATGCGAGAATTTGTTTCTCTACCTAAGGATCGTGTGGTAGCTTATGAGGACGTCGAAGACACAGTTGCTGCCATTACTGAATTTGTCAGTGTGGGGATGCACGCTATGAATCGTTTCTTGACAGTTTCTCACAGCAGACGTCAGCGTATTGCAGTTATTGGAGATGGTAGTCTAGCTTTTGTCATGGCTAATATTATCAACTATACCTTGCCTGAAGCAGAGATTATTGTCATTGGCCGTCATTGGGAGAAACTTGAACTCTTCTCATTTGCGAATGAACGTTATATCACTGACAGTATTCCAGAAGACCTTAGTTTTGATCATGGTTTTGAATGTTGTGGTGGTGATGGTTGTGGACCTGCTATTAATAATCTCATTCGTTACATCAAACCACAGGGAACAATTTTGATGATGGGTGTTAGTGAGTACAAGGTAAATATCAATACTCGAGATTCCCTCGAAAAAGGTTTATTATTAGTAGGTTCTTCGCGTTCAGGACGAATTGACTTCGAAAAAGCTATCCAAATGATTGAGATTAAGAGATTTGCCAATCGTCTGAAAAATATCATTTATCTAGAAGAACCAGTCAGAGAAATCAAAGATATTCACCGAGTTTTTGCAACTGACTTAAATACCGCATTTAAGACAGTCTTTAAGTGGGAAGTCTAATGGAGGATGATTGTGGAAAAAAACATTAAGGAAAAACTTACCTCTTTACTATCAACTGATGAAGATATTCTGAGCGTTGAACAATTAGGTGGTATGACCAATCAAAACTACTTGGTCAAAACAAGCTCAAACCAATATATTGTTAAGTTTTTCGGAAAAGGTACAGATAAATTAATCGATCGCCAGAATGAGAAGTTCAATCTTGAATTGTTGAAAGATTTGAAATTAGATGTAGAAAATTATCTTTTCGATATTGAAGCAGGAATTAAGGTTAATCAATACATTGAAAATGCTGAGACACTTGATTCAACTATCATTAAAACCAAATTTGAAAAGATTGCACCGATTCTACAAACCATTCACGCTTCTGGTAAAGAATTAAAAGGAGAGTTTGCTCCTTTTGAGGAAATCAAAAAATATGAATCCTTGATACAAGGGGAGATTTCCTATCCGAACTATGAAACTGTCAGAAAGTTAGTATTTTCTCTGAAAGACCAACTTGAAGAAATTGGTATCGATAAGAAATCATGTCACATTGATTTGGTTCCTGAAAATTTCATAGAAGGACCAGATGGTCACCTTTATCTCATTGATTGGGAATATTCATCTATGAATGATCCTATGTGGGATTTGGCAGCCCTCTTCCTAGAATCTGAATTTACCAGTGCAGAGGAAGAAGACTTTCTAAGACATTATAAAAGTGATAAGACTCCAGTTTCAAGAGAAAAAATTCGTATCTACAAAATCTTGCAAGACATCATTTGGAGTCTTTGGACTATATACAAAGAAGAAAATGGTGCAGATTTCGGAGATTATGGAATCTCTCGTTACAATAGAGCTGTGAAAGAGTTGGATTCTATGGGAGGTTCTGATGAAGACTAAAAACGGAGTTTCCTTTGGTTTGCTTTCAGGTGTATTTTGGGGATTAGGTCTGACTATTAGTGCCTATATATTTTCAATTTTTACTGATTTATCACCCTTTGTAGTAGCGGCAGCACACGACTTTCTAAGTATTTTTATCTTACTAGGTTTTCTTCTAGTTAAGGAAGGAAAAGTACGTTTTTCAATCTTCTTGAATATTCGAAATGTCAGTGTTATTATTGGTGCTTTACTGGCAGGACCGATTGGTATGCAGGCCAACCTTTATGCAGTTAAGTATATTGGAAGTTCTCTAGCATCGTCTGTTTCGGCGATTTATCCTGCTGTTTCAGTCTTGCTTGCCTTCTTCTTTTTGAAGCACAAGATTTCCAAAAATACAATTTTTGGTATCTTTCTAATCATTGCTGGGATTATTGCTCAGACCTATAAAGCAGAGCAAGTGAATTCTTTCTATATCGGAATTTTATGTGCCTTGATTTGTGCCCTTGCTTGGGGAAGCGAAAGTGTTCTTAGCTCTTTTGCTATGGAAAGTGATCTCAGTGAAATTGAAGCCCTCTTGATTCGACAAGTCACATCCTTCTTGTCTTATTTAGTCATTGTACTCTTTACACATCATTCATTTGCAGAAGTGGCAAATGGCCAATTGTTTGGTCTATTGATTGTCTTTGCGGCGTTTGATATGATTTCTTACCTTGCCTACTACATTGCTATCAATCGATTGCAACCAGCAAAGGCAACTGGTCTAAATGTCAGTTATGTAGTATGGACTGTTTTGTTTGCAGCAATTTTCTTGGGGTCGCCCCTTAATTTACTAACCATCATTACTTCACTTATCGTAATGGCTGGTGTTTACATTATTATTAAAGAATAAAGGAGAAAGCGCGTGAAAGCGATCATCTTAGCAGCTGGTTTGGGAACTCGTTTGAGACCCATGACAGAAAATACTCCCAAAGCCTTGGTTAAAGTTAATCAAAAACCTTTGGTTGAATATCAAATTGAATTTTTAAAAGAACGTGGAATTGATGATATTATCATCGTTGTAGGTTATTTGAAGGAACAGTTTGACTACCTTAAAGAGAAATACGGCGTTCGTTTGGTCTTCAACGACAAGTATGCTGATTACAATAATTTTTACTCACTTTACTTGGTAAAAGAAGAGTTGGCTAACAGCTACGTTATCGATGCGGATAACTATCTTTTCAAGAATATGTTCCGAAATGACATCGAGCGTTCAACATACTTCAGCGTTTATCGTGAAGACTGTGATAATGAATGGTTCCTAGTTTACGGAGAAGATTATAAAGTTCAAGATATCATTGTTGATAGTAAGAATGGTCGCATCCTGAGTGGTGTGTCATTCTGGGATGCTCCAACAGCGGAGAAAATCGTTGGATTTATCGACCAGGCCTATGAAAGTGGCGAGTTTGTTGACCTCTACTGGGATAATATGGTTAAAGATAACATCAAAGAACTAGATGTTTACGTAGAAGAGTTAGAAGAAAACTCTATCTATGAAATCGATAGTGTTAAAGATTATCAAAAATTAGAGCAGATTCTTTCATCACAAAAGTAAGTAACTTTTATGAACTGATACCTTACCTATTTTTACTTGACTTTTCAAGTTTGATACAGTATACTAGTGAAAATTTAACCTTTAAGGGCAGTCCAGAGAGACTCACAAGGTGTCAGAGAAAAGAAACTACGATTGAAGCAAGTAAGCAAGTGCTTATTTGGTACTTTTGTGTGAATCTCTTAACTGAAACCTTGCAGTTGCAAGGTTTTTCTTTATCTGATCCCCTTAAAATTTAAGAAGGAAAAGTTATGAATCCAAATTGTAAGAAGCGCATGGGAGCAATTCGCTTAGAAAACATGAAAGTGGTTGTGCAAGAGGAAATCGCACCGGCAATCTTTGAACTAGTTCTCGAAGGAGAAATGGTTGAAGCTATGAAAGCCGGTCAATTTCTTCATTTGCGTGTACCTGATGACGCCCATCTCTTGCGTCGTCCGATTTCAATCTCATCCATAGATAAGCTTAAAAAACAATGTCATCTGATTTATCGCATCGAAGGTTCTGGTACAGCAATCTTTTCAAGCTTAAAACCAGGTGATAGTTTAGATGTCATGGGACCTCAGGGGAATGGTTTTGATTTATCAGATCTAGACAAGCATAGTAAAGTTCTTCTTGTTGGTGGAGGAATCGGTGTGCCTCCTTTACTTGAAGTAGCTAAACAACTGCATGAGAGAGGTGTAGAAATTACAACTGTTCTAGGATTTGCTACTAAAGATGCTGTTATTTTGGAAGATGAATTAGCTCAATATAGTCAAGTCTTTGTAACGACTGATGATGGTTCTTATGGAACCGAAGGAAATGTTTCTGTAGTGATTTCCGAATGTGACACTGAGTTTGACGCCATCTACTCATGTGGAGCTCCTGGTATGATGAAATACATCAATCAAACATTTTACGATCATCCAAGAGCTTATCTATCTCTAGAATCCCGTATGGCCTGTGGTATGGGAGCTTGCTATGCTTGCGTTTTGAAAGTTCCAGATAGTGAAACAGTTAGTCAACGTGTGTGTGAAGATGGACCTGTATTTAAAACAGGAACAGTAGTTTTATAAGGAGAGTGACATGACAACAAATCGATTACAAGTTTCTCTACCAGGATTAGAATTAAAGAACCCTATCATTCCAGCTTCAGGCTGTTTTGGTTTTGGACAAGAGTATGCCAAATACTATGATTTAGACCTTTTAGGATCAATCATGATTAAAGCTACTACTCTTAAACCACGTTTTGGGAATCCTACTCCACGAGTGGCAGAAACACCTGCTGGTATGCTCAACGCCATTGGTTTACAAAATCCTGGTTTAGAAGTCGTTCTCTCTGAGAAATTACCTTGGCTAGAAAAAGAGTATCCCAATCTTCCTATAATTGCCAATGTAGCTGGCTTCTCGAAACAAGAATACGCAGCGGTTTCTAGTGGCATTTCTAAAGCAAGAAACGTGAAAGCCATTGAGCTCAATATTTCATGTCCAAACGTTGACCACGGAAATCATGGACTTTTGATTGGGCAAGACCCTGAGTTAGCTTATGAAGTTGTAAAAGCAGCCGTAGAGGCATCTTCAGTTCCTGTTTACGTCAAATTAACCCCAAGCGTTACTGATATTGTAACCATTGCTAAGGCAGCAGAAGATGCTGGAGCTAGTGGTCTCACAATGATCAATACCCTTGTTGGGATGCGTTTTGACCTCAAAACCAGAAAGCCGATTATCGCAAATGGGACAGGAGGTATGTCTGGTCCAGCAGTATTTCCTGTAGCCCTAAAACTAATCCGTCAAGTAGCTCAAATAACTAAGCTTCCAATCATTGGGATGGGAGGAGTGGATTCAGCTGAAGCGGCCTTAGAAATGTATCTGGCAGGAGCCTCAGCAATCGGTGTCGGAACAGCCAACTTTACGAATCCCTATGCTTGTCCAGATATTATCGAAAATCTACCAAAAGTCATGGACAAGTACGGGATTGAAAGTCTAGAGTTATTGCGAAAAGAAGTGAAAGAAAGTTTTCTCTAAGTTTTATGTACTGAATTCAGTCTAAATTGTTTTGAAAGCGCCATTTTTCTGGTATAATAAATACTATGATTATTACAGTACCTATTAAAACAGAAAAAGATATAGCAACACCAGGACCAAACGTCCTTGTATTAGGTTATTTTGATGGAGTTCACCTTGGCCATCAAAAATTGTTTGATATAGCTTCTAAGATTGCAGCTGAAAAGCGACAGGGAGTAGCTCTAGTAACCTTTAACGAATCACCAAAACTAACTCTAAATCAATACTCACCTGAACACTTATTGCATATTTTGAATGCTAGTGAACGTGAACGTAGATTGAAAAGATCTGGAGTTGAGAGTTTGTATTTGATGGATTTCACTAGTCGGGTTGCAAATATGACTGCCCAAGAATTCATTGATACCTATGTCAAGGAAGCAAAGGCAGAAACGATTGTGGTTGGTTTTGACTATACTCTTGGTTCTGATAGAAAAACAGCTGAGGATTTAAAAGAACTCTTCCATGGTGAAGTAGTGATTGTTCCACCAGTTGAGGATGAAAAGGGAAAAATTAGTTCAACACGTATTCGCCAAGCCATTTTAGAAGGAGATGTAAAAGAAGCAGGCAAACTTCTGGGATTTCCTTTACCTACGAGAGGTGTAGTGGTTCATGGTAATGCTCGTGGTCGAACTATTGGCTTCCCTACGGCTAATTTGGTTCCTTTGGATCGTACTTATATGCCAGCTGACGGCGTTTATGCAGTTGACGTTGAAATTCAGAGAAAAGTCTATCGTGGCATGGCAAGTCTAGGTAAAAATGAAACCTTTGATGGTGAGGAAGAGCGTTTTGAAGTTCATATCTTTGATTTTTCTGACGATATCTATGGGGAGACTGTCATCGTTTCCTGGTTAGACCGTATCCGTGATATGGTAAAATTTGATAGCGTAGATCAATTAGTTAAACAACTAGAAGCAGATGAAAAGATAGCTAGAAAATAGAATTTAAAATGATAGAAGAGGCTGGGACAAAAATCCTAGCCTCTCAATTGTCTTTGGATTGTCGAGCAAGACGTAGTGGTTGAGTGGGCTCTACTACGCTGAATTCATCAGCTTTTACAGCCCTAATCAACTGTGCGGAGGTGGGACGATGAAATCGAATTCTAACGAATTACCGATTTCTGTCCCACTCTCTTTTTTGAAAATATCATATATTATTTTCGATAAGCGCTTTCTTTCCCTATTTAATAGCATTTGTATTAAAGACTATTATTGAAATTTATAGGAATTTTTGCTATAATTTAATCATCAAACTAAAGGAGATTATGATGTTTAAAGAGAAAAGAAATAAAGGATTTATTTCAGGGCTTATCCTCTCATTAGTTTTCTTTGTTTTTTCTGCAGGAACTGTCTTCATGTGGAATTATCATCAGCATCCAATGGATCCATTTTCAGACGACACTCGGTCAGGTAAGGAAGTAACTATGACTGTCTATGATATCTATCCAGAAGTTGTAGGGGAAGTTGAAGGTGGAAGTGTTTTATATCTTGTGCAATATAGCAATGATGGTGATGGTAAATTTGCAGTTGTAGAGGCTAAAGAAAATGATAAAGAGATTCAAAAACTTATGGATCAAGCTGCAACTGAAACACTTATAGATAATCCAGCTACTATAGTAGGTACACAGTTACAACCTCTAAGTAAAAATGTTAACAACAAATCTCGAAATAATAGAATTGTAGATTTGTCTGGCTTTCTTGACTCTATACTTGAACCTGATTCAACTGTTTCATTGAACATGAACTCAAGTGTCTATCTAAGTTTGACTGAACACTCAAAAGATGGCTGGTGGTATATCATAAGTGCTGCAATTTTTGGAGGAATTGGACTATTCACATTAGTCAGTGCCTTTCTACTTCGTAAAAAATCTATCGCAGCGTTTGAAGAGCTTTATCAGTCCTATCCTGAATTGCAAGGAAATGTTGAAAATCTAGCTGGTTTGGCAGAGTTTTATGATGAGAGTCTAAAGGTGATTCTCTATAAGAATCATCTCATTACTTACTTTAAAGGGACTCAAGCTTTAGACCTACGAGATGTTGAGCAACTTTATTTAGTCGAAACGAAAATTAACCGTTCCCTAATTACAAATAAAGTCTACCAGTTCTGCTATATTCGTAAGAATGGCAAGAAGAAACAAGACATGACTTTGAAAACAACTAAAACAGTTCAAGAACAACTGGAAGAACTTTGGGATTTAATCTCAGATAAATTTCCAGATATTCAAATAGGGATTTAAAAGCAAAGAGGCTGGGACAAAAGTCCTAGCCTCTCAATTGTCTTTGGATTGTTGATCAAGATGCAGTGGCTGAGTGTGCTCTACTACGCTGATTTCATCAGCTTTTACAGCTCTACTCAACTGTGCGGAGGTGGGATGACGAAATGGAATTCTAACGAATTACCGATTTCTGTCCCACTCTCTTTTTATGTTCATATCAATTAGCTACTATCGTTATAATTTTGATTGATTTTAGAGATCATTTCCTAAAATGCATTGTGCACTGTTTTCATTATAAAGCTTTTATGCAATATAAATCTTTGCTTTATTTCACTAAGGAAATTATTGATTGAAAAAAAACTAGCCATGGAATTAATAGTAGCAGCTACTATATTCTATGACTAGTTGTGAAGTTTAAGGTTTAGATTTGATAATTTTAGTTTGTTTAGATAGGGATAGGAGCGTTTCGTCATTTAATTTTGAATCAGTGATGATAGTATCGATATCTGAAATGTTGTAAAATGTAAAGAAATCAAACTTATCAAATTTACTATGGTCAGCTAGGAGATACTTTTTATTGGCATTTTCCAGTGCTAATTTCTGAGATTCCCCTTCGTCTTCACTAAAAGTAGCGATAGCTTGATCCTTGATACCATTACAACTAACGAAGGCTTTTGAAAATTGCAAACTGGCAATATCTTGGAGGGTTAGAGTGCCTACAAATGCTCCTGTAATTGAACGATAATTACCACCGATTAGAATTAGGTCAGTTAGCTTACGCTCGTTTAGAATGAGAAATACAGGCAAACTATTGGTAACAACACGGATGTTATCGATAGAAAGCTCACGTGCAAAGAACTCTAACGTAGTACCTGGACCGATAAAAATAGTTTCTCTTTCTTCAACTAAGTGACTGGCAAAGCGAGCAATTTCTTGTTTTTCTGCTGTCTGTAACCCCTGTTTTTCAACGTTAGAACGCTCATTGTTTAACAAAGAACCTGTTCGAAGTTTTTCGGCTCCACCATGAACACGAACCAGCAAATCCTTATCCGCTAACTCTTGTAAATAACGTCTAGCAGTCATATCTGAAATATCTAGGCGACTCATAATCTCTTTAACAGTGATCGTTCCTTTTGTATTAACAATTTCTAAGATAGTATCTAATTTTTCTTGCTTAAGCATCGGATCACCTCCATATCTATTACTATAATACCATAAACTAGAAAATCAATCAATGTAAAGAACAAAAATAAACAAAAACAAAAAAACATCTGAGTTTTTAAACAAGTCAGATGTTTTTTAAAGTCTTGTATTAATCTAGACCATAGTTATAGTCGTCATCTTGCATAGCTTCAACTTCACCAAGTAGGTAACCATTACCAACTTGAGAGAAGAAGTCGTGGTTTGATGTACCAGTTGAAATCCCGTTCATAACAATTGGGTTTACATCGTCCGCTGAGTCCGGGAAGAGAGGGTCTTGTCCCAAGTTCATAAGGGCCTTATTGGCATTGTATCGAAGGAAAGTTTTAACTTCTTCAGTCCAACCAACACCGTCATAGAGGCTCTCTGTATATCCTTCCTCATTCTCATAAAGAGTATAGAGAAGGTCGTACATCCATTCTTTGAGTTTTTCTTGTTCTTCTTCTGGTAATTCGTTGAAACCAAGCTGGAACTTGTAGCCGATGTAGGTTCCGTGTACAGACTCGTCACGAATGATGAGCTTGATGATTTCCGCAACGTTAGCCAACTTGTTATTTCCTAGATAGTAGAGTGGAGTGAAGAAACCAGAGTAGAAGAGGAAGGTTTCAAGGAAAACACTAGCTACTTTCTTTTCAAGTGGCGTTCCGTTTAGGTAGATTTCATTGATAATTTCAGCTTTTTTCTGAAGATATGGATTGGTATTAGTCCATTCAAAAATTTCTTCAATTTCAGACTTGGTATTCAAGGTTGAGAAGATAGAAGAATATGATTTGGCATGGACAGATTCCATAAACTGGATATTGTTAAAAACAGCTTCCTCGTGAGGTGTACGAATATCAGCACGAAGAGCCTGGACACCAGTTTCTGATTGCATGGTATCAAGAAGGGTCAAACCTCCAAAGACTTTTCCTACTAAGTCTTTTTCTTTATTCGATAACTTTCTCCAGTCATCCAAGTCATTTGACAAAGGGATACGCGTATCGAGCCAGAATTGCTCAGTCAGCTTTTCCCAGGTTGATTTGTCGATGACATCTTCGATGGCATTCCAGTTAATGGCCTTGTAGTAAGTTTTCATTTGAAATCTCTTTCTGTGTGTAGTAATGTGATAACATAATCATTCTTATTTTATCATAATTCAATGCTATAATCGAACAAAAAGTCGGGCACCCGACTTTTTGTTGTTACATGATTTTATCAGCAAAATACGTTTAATGGATTGAGTGAATGTAATACTTTTGAGAGATGAATTAAATCACACAGCTCTCACATTGGTTAGCGCCGACTTCTCCACCATCATCAGTAAAGGTACGGACGTAGTAGATAGATTTGATACCCTTGTTAAAGGCATAGTTACGAAGGATAGATAAGTCACGTGTCGTTTGTTTGTTTTCTTTCTTCCATTCGTAAAGACCTTTTGGAATGTCACTGCGCATGAAGAGAGTAAGTGAAAGTCCTTGGTCCACGTGCTCAGTTGCAGCAGCATAGACATCGATAACTCTACGCATATCCATGTCATAGGCAGAAGTGTAGTAAGGAATAGTTTCAGTTGATAATCCTGCAGCAGGATAGTAAATCTTACCAATTTTCTTCTCTTGACGTTCTTCAATACGTTGAGTGATTGGGTGGATAGAAGCAGACACGTCATTGATGTAGCTGATAGAACCATTCGGCGCAACAGCAAGACGGTTTTGGTGGTAAAGTCCATCTGCTTTAACTTTATCACGAAGTTCAGCCCAATCAGCTGCAGACGGGATAAAGATTCCTTCAAAGAGTTCTTTAACTCGATCAGATTTTGGAACAAATTGACCAGACGTATACTTATCGAAATAAGTACCATTTGCATAGTCTGATTTCTCAAAGTTGTGGAAGGTAATGCCACGTTCACGTGCAATATTGTTTGATTCTACCAAAGTCCAGTAATTCAAAAGCATAAAGTAGATGCTTGTAAATTCAACAGACTCAGGAGATCCATATTCGATTAATTGCTGAGCAAGATAGCTGTGAAGCCCCATAGCACCAAGTCCAAATGTATGAGCTTGGCTATTTCCGTGGTCGATAGTTGGAACAGCAACGATGTGAGAGCTATCTGTTACAAAGGTCAAAGCGCGAACCATTGCACGAATAGAACGTCCAAAGTCAGGTGATGTCATCATATTTACAACGTTTGTTGAACCAAGGTTACATGAAACATCAGTACCCATTTGAAGGAATTCTTGCGCATCGTTGATAAGACTTGGTTCTTGGACTTGAAGAATTTCTGAACACAGGTTACTCATGATAATCTTACCATCGACAGGATTTGCATGGTTAGCAGTATCGATATTGACTACGTAAGGATAGCCAGATTCTTGTTGCAATTTAGAAATTTCTGTTTCCAAATCACGGGCCTTAATTTTTGTCTTACGGATGTTTGGATTTGCTACCAACTCATCGTATTTTTCTGTGATATCGATGTAGTTAAAAGGTACACCATACTCTTTTTCAACAGAATAAGGACTGAAGAGGTACATTTCCTCGTTCTTACGTGCTAATTCGTAGAATTTATCTGGAACCACAACACCAAGTGAAAGAGTCTTGACACGAACTTTTTCATCAGCATTTTCTTTCTTAGTAGAAAGGAAAGCAATAATGTCTGGGTGGAAGACGTTAAGGTAAACAACCCCAGCCCCTTGACGTTGACCCAATTGGTTAGAGTAAGAGAAGCTGTCTTCGAAAAGCTTCATAACTGGTACGACACCAGAAGCAGCACCTTCATACCCTTTGATAGGTGCTCCAGCTTCACGAAGGTTGCTGAGGGAAATTCCGACACCACCACCGATTCGTGAAAGTTGAAGAGCTGAGTTGATAGAACGTCCAATAGAGTTCATATCATCTGTTACCTGAATCAAGAAACAGGATACCAATTCACCACGACGTGCACGGCCTGCATTCAAGAAAGAAGGTGTAGCTGGCTGGTAACGCTGGTGGATGATTTCATTGGCAATATCAATTGCGATAGCTTCGTCACCATCAGCAAAGTAAAGAGCGTTAAAGAAGACACGGTCTTCCATGCTCTCAAGATAGTACTCTCCATCATTAGTTTTCAAGGCATATTGATTGTAAAACTTGTATGCTGCCATGAAAGACTTGAATTGGAAGTTTTGATCCTTAATAAATTGGTAAAGCTCTTCTAAGAATTCTGGACGATATTTCTTGATAAACGCTGTTTCAATATAGTCTTGTTTAATAAGGTAATCGATTTTATCAGTGATAGAATCAAAAACCATAGAATTTGGCACAACATTTTCTTTAAAGAAAGCGTCCAAGGCTTCTTTATCTTTGTGGAGCATGATTTGTCCATTAACAGGACGGTTGATTTCATTATTTAGACGGAAGTAAGTTACATCCTCAAGTTGTTTTAATCCCATAAAATTTCCTTTAATTCATTACAAAAGAAAGGCTTCTAAGATTGACATAGAAGCTTTTAATCCTGATACTTAAGCAAGTTCTTTAAGTTTTGCTGGTTGGAAACCAGAGAAAACTTCAGTTGGTGTTTGAATGATAGGAGCAGCGTTGAAGCCTAGCTCTTTAACTTGTTCAATAAATTCAGGTTGTTCATCAAGATTGATTTCGCGATATGCGATTTTGTTACTATCTAAGAATCGTTTGGTCATTTTACATTGAACACAATTGTTTTTAGAATAAACGGTTACCATTCTGTAACTCCTCTTTCAAAATTTAATTACTTCTTAAGTATATCAGAAAAAAAATCTTTGTCAACGAAGAAAAACTAAATATTGTAGATTTTTTTTAGATGAGAGTTATCTAAGCACAATATATAGTGATTGCAAAAAATAAAACCCATAAATAACAGCGTTTTCTAAATGTTAAAATTATAAAAAACTACATGATGTATTTTGATACATAAAATAGAAGATTTTCAGCAAGTTATCTGAAAGGAAAAAGAAGAAATCCCATAAAATACTTGAAAAAATTCCTAGAAGATGATATAATACCAAATTGTAAGGGTTATCAGATATAACTCAAAAAGAAAACATTTAAAGGAGAGTCAAATTATGGCTTCTAAAGATTTCCACGTAGTGGCAGAAACAGGTATTCACGCACGTCCAGCAACATTGTTGGTACAAACTGCAAGCAAATTTGCTTCAGATATTACTCTTGAGTACAAAGGTAAATCAGTTAACCTTAAATCTATCATGGGTGTTATGAGCCTTGGTGTTGGTCAAGGTGCTGACGTTACAATCACTGCTGAAGGTGCAGACGCTGATGACGCTATCGCTGCTATCTCAGAAACAATGGAAAAAGAAGGATTGGCATAAGGATATGACAGAAATGCTTAAAGGAATCGCAGCATCTGATGGTGTTGCAGTTGCTAAAGCATATCTACTCGTTCAACCGGATTTATCATTCGAGACTATTACAGTCGAAGATACAAATGCAGAAGAGGCTCGTTTGGATGTTGCTCTTGAAGCTTCTCAAAACGAGCTTTCTCTTATCCGCGAGAAGGCTGTAGGTACGCTTGGTGAAGAAGCGGCGCAAGTATTTGACGCTCACTTGATGGTTCTTGCTGACCCTGAATTGATCGGTCAGATTAAAGAAACAATTCGTGCTAAGAAAGTAAATGCAGAAGCAGGTCTGAAAGAAGTTACAGACATGTTCATCACGATCTTTGAAGGTATGGAAGACAACCCATACATGCAGGAACGTGCAGCGGATATTCGCGACGTTACCAAACGTGTTTTGGCAAATCTTCTTGGTAAGAAATTGCCAAACCCAGCTTCAATCAATGAAGAAGTAATCGTGATTGCACATGACTTGACTCCGTCTGACACTGCTCAATTGGACAAAAACTTTGTAAAAGCTTTTGTAACAAACATTGGTGGACGTACAAGTCACTCAGCTATCATGGCTCGTACACTTGAAATTGCAGCTGTATTGGGTACAAACAACATCACTGAACTTGTAAAAGATGGTGATATTTTGGCTGTTTCAGGTATTTCAGGTGAAGTGGTTATCAACCCAAGTGAAGAACAAATTGCAGAATTCAAAGCAGCTGGTGAAGCTTACGCTAAACAAAAAGCTGAATGGGCTCTTTTGAAAGATGCTAAAACTGTTACTGCTGATGGTAAACACTTTGAGTTGGCAGCTAATATCGGTACACCTAAAGACGTTGAAGGTGTGAACGAAAATGGTGCTGAAGCTGTTGGTCTTTATCGTACAGAATTCTTGTACATGGATTCTCAAGATTTCCCAACAGAAGACGACCAATACGAAGCTTACAAAGCAGTTCTTGAAGGTATGAACGGTAAACCTGTTGTCGTTCGTACAATGGATATCGGTGGGGATAAAGAACTTCCTTACTTCGATCTTCCTAAAGAAATGAACCCATTCTTGGGCTACCGTGCTTTACGTATCTCAATCTCTGAAACTGGTAACCAAATGTTCCGTACACAATTGCGTGCATTGCTTCGTGCATCTGTTCACGGTAAATTGCGTATCATGTTCCCAATGGTTGCTTTGTTGAAAGAGTTCCGTACTGCTAAAGCTATTCTTGAAGAAGAAAAAGCAAAATTGGTTGCTGAAGGTGTCGCAGTTGCAGATGATATCCAAGTTGGTATCATGATTGAAATTCCTGCTGCAGCTATGCTTGCAGACCAATTTGCCAAAGAAGTTGATTTCTTCTCAATCGGTACAAACGACTTGATCCAATATACAATGGCTGCTGACCGTATGAACGAACAAGTTTCATACCTTTACCAACCATACAATCCATCAATCCTTCGCTTGATCAACAATGTTATCAAAGCAGCTCACGCTGAAGGTAAATGGGCTGGTATGTGTGGTGAGATGGCTGGGGACCAAACAGCTGTTCCACTTCTTGTCGGAATGGGCTTGGATGAGTTCTCTATGTCAGCTACATCTGTTCTTCGTACACGTAGCTTGATGAAGAAACTTGACACAGCTAAGATGCAAGAATACGCTAACCGTGCTCTTACTGAATGTTCAACAATGGAAGAAGTTCTTGAACTTTCTAAAGAATACGTTAACTTTGATTAAAAACATTAAAACCTTGTAGAACTAAACTACAAGGTTTTTTCTACTCTAATTTGAAAAGTCATCCTGTAAAATTTTCTAAAAATATGGTAAAATAGACAAAGGAAAAATACGGAGGCAACTATGCAAAACAGACCAATCATTATCGGAGTAACAGGGGGATCTGGTGGAGGAAAAACCAGTGTTTCTAAAGCAATCTTATCCCATTTCCCAAATGAAAAAATTGCCATGATTGAGCATGATTCCTACTATAAAGATCAATCTCATTTAACTTTTGAGGAGCGTATCAAAACAAACTATGATCATCCTTTTGCTTTTGATACTGACTTGATGATTGCGCAAATCAAAGAATTGTTGGCAGGACGTCCTGTTGATATTCCTACCTATGATTATGCTGCCCATACAAGAAGTTCGAAAACCTATCGTCAAGAACCTCAAGACGTCTTTATTGTAGAAGGAATTTTGGTTTTAGAAGACAAACGTCTTCGTGATTTAATGGATATCAAGATTTTTGTGGACACTGATGATGATGTTCGTATCATCCGTCGTATTAAACGCGATATGGAAGAACGTGGTCGTAGTTTGGATAGCGTCATTGATCAGTATCTTGGCGTCGTAAAACCTATGTATCATCAGTTTATCGAGCCAACAAAGCGTTATGCTGATATTGTGATACCTGAAGGTGTAACCAATACTGTAGCTATTGATTTACTGACAACAAAGATTGAGAAGATTTTAGAAGAAGCTCGTTTAGCTCAGTAATAGAAATAAAAAACTGTATCTATTGATACAGTTTTTATTGTTTAATTTTTTCAAGTCTCGGAACAATGACGAGAGTTAAGAGGGCTGAGATAATTAATTCTGCGATTGAATTTGTTGAGATAACAGTCGCTAATAGTTTTTGAATATTTCCATCAAAAACATTACCAAAGAGAAAGAAGATACCACCTAAGACAAAAACTGTATTCGTGAGTGAGCCAAGTGCACCTGCAAAGATGAGTCCAGCTCGACCCTTTAGTAGTTTATAGACGAAATAAGGTGTCAAACCGATTAAGATACGAGGAACAATTGCGATCACAACTGAATAGAAGTTACCATTTGGTACAAATGGTGAGAAGAGATAGCTTGTTGGCAGGATAGTGAGAGTATTAACCGTTAAGCTAAGCATTCCCATCAGAAAACCTAAAGTTGCACCGATTCTTGGTCCGTAGATAATACTTGCAATAATTACTGGAATGTGAACGATAGTTGGTTTGATTGGAAAGGGAAGTACATTAAATAAAATTGAGCTTAGTAAATGAATAACAATCATAATAGCAAAAAAGATAGCGATTGGAGCAATATTAGAGCGTTTGTTCATGAATTTTATCCTTTATTTCTTGTAAAATAGTTTTGAGATCAGCGAGAGCACCACGACCTGTATCCCCACAGGCCAGTAGAGAATCTTTGGGAGAAATAATAGTATAACCATAATCTTCTAAAGTTTTAAGATTAGCTTGGGTCGCAGGATGGTCATACATCTTTGTGTTCATAGCTGGAGCCAATAGTTTGGGTACAAAGTGTGGCAAAGCAAGAGCAGTAGCAGTCACCATATTGTCAGCAAAACCGTGAGCTAATTTAGCGATTGTATTGGCTGTCGCAGGAACTACGATAAATAAATCTGTTTCTTTTCCTATTTGAATGTGATTCACTTGATCTGGAAAAGGTTCGTGCATGACATCGAGATGTACAGTATTTTGAGATAGTACTTGTAAAGTTAATGGCTGAATGAATTCTGTTGCTGACTGAGTCATAAGAACAGTAACAGAATGCCCCTGTTTTTTTAAAGAACTAACTAGGTCAACTGTCTTGTATGCAGCAATAGATCCTGTAATAGCGAGTGTAATACGGGCCATAAAATTCCTTTCTTTTAGTCATAACTTTTGATTTTCTCGAGGAGTGAATCAGCAATTTCATGTTTACTCATAGCAATTTGGAAAGAATTTTTTTCAACTAAGTAAGCCTTATGTTGCTCGCTACTAATCTGAGTAAGGTCGTTTGCGACAATTAAATCAGCTTGGTTCTTTTCAAGACTTTCCCGAGCAATTTGAATCAGATGTTCTTGGCTGACATCAACCAGTAATTTAAATCCAATCAGGTGAATTTTAGGATTCCATTCTTTAACAAGAGATATGATCTTAGGATTTTTCTTAAGAAAAAGCACCTGAACGTCTTCCTTAGATGAGATCTTTGTTTCCTGATTTTTCTTATCTAAAAACTCTGTTAAATCTTTACTAGCTTCAACCTCATTAAAACCAGCCATATAGACAGGCGTGTAATCTGATACTGCCATAGAATGGATTAAGACTTGGTAATCCGTAACCTTATCTTTCATGACTTGCAGCAAATCAGCTGTATTTTTAATTTCGATGATTGTCAAGTTTGGATGACTAACTGGCTTAACTGCCTGAAGAGTGGTAATCAAACAAACTTCATGGCCAGCCTTTAGAAGAGTCTCGGTGATAATTTTTCCAAGTTTACCGGAAGAGTGATTGGTAATAGAACGAACACTATCAATTTTTTCACTTGTACCACCAGAAGTAACTAAAATTTTCATAGAACTATTGTACAAAAAAATGAGCATTAAGTAAAATGAAAGCGATGTAACAAGGGCCGAAAATAGGATGTTAATCCATAGTTAAAATCTATAAAGGCATATAAAAAATTAAATAGAGATAAAGAAAGTCTGTTATTTAGCGATATTTACGAACGTTACTAATCATAATGACTGTTAAAAATCTTGTTTTATGATATAATGAATTAACACATTAGAGGCTAGAGGAGTTTTTTTATGAAAACAGATATTGAAATTGCACAGAGTATTGAGTTAAAACCGATCGTTGATGTTGTTGAGAAACTCGGTATTTCATACGATGATTTGGAGTTGTATGGAAAGTACAAGGCTAAACTAAGCTTTGATAAAATTCGTGAAGTTGAAACCAATCCAGTTGGTAAGTTGATTCTTGTTACAGCTATCAACCCAACGCCAGCAGGTGAAGGAAAATCAACCATTACAATTGGTCTTGCTGATGCTTTGAACAATATTGGTAAGAAAACTATGATTGCAATCCGCGAACCTTCACTTGGCCCTGTTATGGGTATTAAAGGTGGAGCTGCTGGGGGTGGTTATGCCCAAGTGTTACCAATGGAAGACATCAACCTTCACTTTACCGGAGATATGCACGCTATTACAACTGCCAACAATGCTCTCTCTGCCTTGATTGACAATCATTTGCACCAAGGAAATGATCTAGGAATCGATCAACGTCGTATCCTCTGGAAACGTGTTGTTGACTTGAATGACCGTGCTCTTCGTCACGTAACTGTTGGTCTTGGTGGTCCACTTAATGGTATTCCACGTGAAGATGGTTTTGATATCACAGTTGCTTCAGAGATCATGGCTATCCTTTGTTTGGCAACTGATATTGAAGATTTGAAACGTCGTTTGGCTAATATCGTCATCGGCTACCGTTATGACCGCACACCAGTTTCAGTTGGTGATTTACAGGTTGAGGGTGCCTTGGCATTGATTTTGAAAGATGCTATTAAACCCAACTTGGTTCAAACAATCTATGGTACACCTGCATTCGTACACGGTGGCCCATTTGCCAATATTGCCCATGGTTGTAACTCTGTTTTGGCGACAAAAACAGCTCTTCGTTTAGCTGATTATACTGTAACAGAAGCTGGCTTTGGTGCAGACCTTGGTGCAGAGAAGTTCCTGGATATCAAGACACCTAACTTGCCAACAGCTCCAAGTGCAGTAGTCATTGTGGCGACTCTTCGTGCCCTTAAAATGAATGGTGGAGTTGCTAAAGATGCTCTGACAGAGGAAAATGTGGAAGCAGTACGTGCTGGATTTGCAAACTTGAAACGCCACGTTGAAAATATTCGTAAGTTCGGTATTCCTGCAGTAGTTGCTATTAACGAATTTGTATCTGATACAGAAGCGGAAATTGCAGCCTTGAAAGAACTATGTGCTTCAATCGATGTACCGGTCGAATTAGCTAGCGTATGGGCTGATGGAGCTGAAGGAGGAGTTTCTCTAGCTGAAACTCTCGTAAAAACAATCGACGAAAACCCGGCAAACTACACACGTCTCTATGACAACGACCTTTCTGTTCAAGAAAAAATCGAAAAGATTGTTACTGAAATCTATCGTGGAAGCAAAGTAAACTTCGAGAAGAAAGCTCAAACTCAAATCGCTCAAATTGTTCAGAATGGTTGGGACAAATTGCCAATCTGTATGGCTAAAACTCAGTACAGTTTTTCAGATAATCCAAATGCTCTTGGAGCACCTGAGAACTTTGAAATTACCATTCGTGAATTGGTACCAAAATTGGGTGCAGGTTTTATCGTTGCCCTAACAGGTGATGTTATGACCATGCCAGGTCTTCCAAAACGACCAGCGGCTCTCAATATGGATGTTGAAAGTGATGGAACTGTTCTTGGATTATTCTAATTGAACAACAAAAGAGAGTGGGACAGAAATCGGTAATTCGTTAGAATTCGATTTGGTCGTCCCACCTCCGCACAGTTGAGTAGGGCTGTAAAAGCTGATGAAATCAGCATAGTAGAGTCCACTCAACCACTGCGTCTTGCTTGATAATCCAAAGACAATTGAGAGGCTAGGACTTTTGTTGAACTGCACCCCAAAAATTAGACAGAAAAAATCAGCTCTTTGTCAACTGTAGTGGGTTGAAGAATAGCTAAGATCTGGAGAGGATGATTGATGTCCTCTCCATTTTTATATTCAGAGCGATAAAAATCCGTTTTTTGAAGTTTTCAAAGTTCCGAAAAACAAAGGCATTTCGTTTGATAAGTTTGATGAGATTATTGGTCGCTTCCAATTTGGCGTTAGAATAGGATAATTGAAGAGCGTTGACAATCTTGTCTTTATCCTTTAGAAAGGTTTTAAAGACAGTCTGAAAAAGAGGATGAACCTGCTTGAGATTGTCCTCAATGAGTCCGAAGAATTTCTTCGACTCCTTATTCTGAAAGTGAAAAGAAAGAGTTGATAAAGATTATAGTGGAGTTTCAAGTCTTCTGAATAGCTCAAAAGCTTGTCTAGAATTTCTTTATTGGTTAGGTGAATACGAAAAGTAGGGCGATAAAAACGTTTATCGCTGAGTTTACGACTATCCTGTTGTATGAGCTTCCAGTAACGTTTAATAGCCTTGTATTCATGAGATTTTCGATCAAACTGATTCATGATTTGAACACGCATACGACTCATAGCCCGGCTTAAGTGTTGGACAATATGGAAACGATCTTAGCATTCGCGAGTGAAACAGTCTGGGAGACTGTTTCAGCCTGAGCCTAGAAATCCGAAAGCGAAGCTGTTTAGCTAAGTCATAGTAAGGGCTAAACATATCCATAGTAATGATTTTCAGGTGAGGAAGTTTAAGTATTTTAAAGAGTTTGACAATAAATATGGTAAAATAAAGGTATAAATTTTTAATAAGAAGCGAGGCTAGCCTCCATTGTTATATTTATAACAATGGAATCCTAAAAGTCTCTCTTTATGAGGATAAATATGGATAATAACAGACAAAAAGAACTTCTCGAACTATTAGCTCAGGCACAGGAAGAAGTCATGAACGGCAATGAGGTCTCTACGGAGTTTGCACGTGTACTCTTTCCCCCCGCACGAAAAGAATATGAATTAACCTACTACGGCAAAGAAGGTGAACAATCTATTATCAGTCAAACTTTTGCCGTGCCTTTGCAAGAAAATCGAAGATTTGGTGAATCTACTGAAAGTGATTGGTTAAATAAAATTATTTTCGGCGATAATTTACAAGTCTTAAAAACTCTTGTAGAGATGAAGCGTAGAGGTGAACTGAAAAATGCGGATGGTACTGACGGCGTTCGCTTGGTTTATATTGATCCACCGTTTGCGACAAAACAAGATTTTTCGAATAAAGATTCTAAAGCTTATTCTGATAAATTAGCTGGTGCAGAATTTTTAGAATGGCTTAGAAAACGTCTTATCCTGCTACGAGAAGTGTTAGCTGATGACGGATCTATTTACGTACACTTGGATTGGCACAAGGCACATTACGTTAAAGTCTTGATGGATGAGATTTTTGGTGAGGGAAATTTTAGAAATGAGATCGTCTGGCACTATAATAAATTTGCTGGTAAAACAACTGGATTTCCATTGAATCATGACACATTATATTTGTATACGAAAAATAAAAATCCAATATTTAATAAAATTAGAATTCCAGTAGAACAAAAGAGGCAACAGACTGCTAGGGTGTGGGATTCCAAATTAAAGAAAGCGGTTCAACAACGTGATGAAGATGGGAATTTAATATATTATGAGCAAACAGATAAAGCAGTGGATGATACTTGGCTGGACATTCCTTTGATAAATCCAATGGCTAAAGAAAGAAGAGAAGTAAATTACCCTACTCAAAAACCAGAAAAACTTTTAGAGCGAGTAATTAAAGTTTCTTCTAACGAAGGGGATATTGTATTAGATTGCTTTGGAGGTTCAGGAACAACAGCTGCAGTAGCAGAAAGGCTAGGAAGAAAATGGATTACCGTGGATGCAGGGAAATTATCTATTTACACTATTCAAAAAAGAATACTGAGTAATGAAAACCACAATACTTTTGCGGTTTATGATGCAGGTCTTTATGATAATGAAAAATTAAATGCTTTCGATAGTACTCAATGGAAACAGTTTGCTATGGCTTTATACAATGTCCAACCTTCCTATCAATTAATTAAAGGATTATCGTTTGACGGGATGAGGGATGGATCACTGGTTAAGGTTTATTCCCCTAATGAATTAAATGAATTGGGAGCTAAAATTTCAGAAGATACTTTGGAGCAGATTTATTCTCGTTTAGGCTCAGCTTCCCCTAGTGAGATATTCATTATTGCTCCACAAGGGAAATTCACTTTTGCTGTTGATGAATATGATAACGATGGTGAATGGAGTACTATTTTTAATATTTTACGTGTCCCATACTCAATGTATCAAAAGTTTACAGAAAATTTCAAAGGCACATTACAAGCAAATGATACCGAATCAGTTAATGCGGTTGTTGATGCATATGGATTTGATTTTATGCGAAAACCAAAAGTTGATTTTGAAATAACTGGGGAAGAATTAAGAATAAATAAATTTGAGTCATTCTCCAGACTAAAGGGAAAAGAAAACGTTAGTGGATTTGAGGCCTTTTCAATGCTTTTAGTTGATTTATCATACGATAACCAGGCTTTCAATATGGATAAAGTATACTATCGCAAAGATTTTGATGAAAATCAATCTATAATATTTGATGAAAGTCAAATTGATGGTCAAGCGATGTTTATATTTGTAGATAAATTTGGAAATGAGTTTGTAACAACGAGGGGAGAAATGGCATAATGGAATATAAAGATAGTGATTTAGTCCTAGAAGTTAGTAAAAACGTAAACCCTGTAGTTTGGGACGAAGGATTTTTTCAAAATTTCTTTGATATGCTATTTGGAAAAAGAAACTATCAGAAAGAAGCAGCTGAAACTGCTTTACGTTTTCTCAACTCTGGTGAATATAAAGATATAACAGCATTAGCAAAAGAAAATTTTGAAAAGAATCAAGTCATAAGAGCAAGATGGAACAATGATTTTAATTTGATGCAAGATGATTTAGATTTATCTGACAAGCTGTCAGCAACCTTAGATTTAGCTACAGGAACAGGGAAGTCATATGTTATGTTTGCGATAGCGCTTGTTATGCTTGCCACAAAAAAGTTTCTCGAGTTCTGGTATTAGTTCCTAGCGTAACCATTGAAAATGAGCTGACTCAAAAATTTAAAGACCTTCTAGGAAATTTACAACTTCTTAAAACTCTAGGAGATAATTTTGTACCACCTCAAATTTTAAATGGCGATAGTACACTTGTGGAAAATTCCATTGCTGTTGAAAATCGAAATGCTATTTATAAAGCTCAAGCAACTAGAAATTCTATAGTTGATAGTTTAAAGGGAAATGGCGAAAATACACTTATATTGAATGATGAAGTTCACCATGTTTATTATTCTGAATCGAATGAGTGGAGAAGCTTTATTGAAGATGAAAGTAGTAATAATATCAATTTCAAATATGTTATTGGCGTAACAGGAACAGCCTATAAAGGAAAGAATAAAAGTGGGAATGACTACTTTTCAAATGTTATCTATCGTTTCTCTCTTCGTGATGCAATAGAACAGGGGTTTGTTAAGGATATAGAATACATTTCAAAAGAAGATATTCCAAAAGATAAGGACGAGAGATGGCAAGTAATTTTGAATTCTCATAACCAAATTGCATCGCAAGTTCCTGAAGAACTTGGTATTAAGCCCATTACAATTATTGTGACGTCCAAACAGAATCTTGCTGATAGTAAAGCGAAAGCTTTTAAAAAATTTTTACAAACACAAAGAAAGCTGACTGATGCAGAAGTTAATGACATAGTTCTTTCAGTTCATAGTGGACAGAAAGCAGCTATTGATAGAATGAAACTGTCTAAAGTTAATGAAAAAGGTAATCCAGTGGAATTTATTTTTAGTGTTTCAATGCTTACTGAAGGTTGGGATGTTAAGCGTGTATTTCAGATTGTTCCAGATGACGAAAGAGCATTTAACTCAAAACTTTTGATTGCTCAAGTTCTTGGAAGAGGTTTGCGTGTTCCAGAGGGGTGGGATACTAGCAAGTGGGGTGCCCCGACAGTGACAGTTTTTAACCATGAAAAATGGTCTGCCAATGTAGAGGCACTTGTAAATGAGGTTCTGGAGATTAGACAGCGAATCACTTTGTCTGTTAATAAAGAATCAAATTATAATTTCAGTTTGACGAATGTAAAATATTCTTCAAAAACTGACACTAAAGATTATCCTAAAATGGGTACATATAATTTATGGGAAAATGGTGTTAATTTACCAACAGATGATAAATTTGGGAAGAGTACTATTACCCTGACAGATATTAAGACAAAATCAGATAGAAACTTCCAAACAACTTACGAGCATGAGCAGATTACAGTAAAAGAAATGGCGAATATTTTGTATAGCCGATTCGAGGATTTGGAAGACAGTGAGTATGCACAGGAATATCAGAACTTATGGTCAGTTTCAAAAATAAAAGCCATGATTGAAGAATCGTTGAAAAAAAGTGGAAATACTCATATTACAAAAAGTCTTAAGAATAAATTTTTGTCGTCTATGAATGTTATTTTTAGGGATGGTTCAAAAGTAGTTAGTTACGACATTGAGCCGCAAGAATATTTTACCGTTTCAACTGTTAACTTACCTAAAAATACTTCTGAAATAAGTGGATTTAGAATGAATAAAGTTCTTTTTTACGGCTCAGATTTGGAATCTAGTCTTTCATCTGATAAAGCTAGTTTAGATACTTTCCGAGAACTAACAGACACATCAAATGGATATAAAACGAAGAAAATTGAGAATAAATACAATTTTAAAACTCCTCAATTTGGGATTGTAACAACAGGTAATCCTGAGAAAGAATTTTTAACTAAGCTCACTACTGATGAAGAAGTTATCAAAAGTATTGATTCGTTCATAAAATCCGATGACATGAGTTTTTACAGTATTGACTATTCTTGGCAAAAAGGTACCCACCATAAGAATGGACAATTTAATCCAGACTGGTTTATTAAACAAGGTGATAATATTATTGCTGTAGAAATTAAAGATAATTCACAAATTTCTGAACCAGATTCAGAGAATATTGGGAAAAACAAAGCAGCGATTAAACATTTTAATTTTATAAATGAAAAGCATGAATCAGAAGGTAATTTGACTAGATATAAATTTACATTTTTGACACCTAAAGATTTTGATATATTCTTTAAGAAACTCTCTGAGAAAGATATAATGAATTTCAAGAGTCAATTAGATGTTAAATTAGCTGACTCTAAATAATTTTTTACTAAAAATCTATCTTTTTCGGAAACACATAAATGACAGTAGAAAATCTGCTGTCATTTTTTGCTGCCCAGAAACTAAAAAACTTCCCTTAGAATAGTCCAAGAGAAGCTGTAAGTCATTACAAGTTTTTACAACTATTTGTATAAGATGTGGTAAATTTTTGGTAAGTTTTGCCATTCACACTCATAAAACCTTGATATAACAACGTTTTTGAGCTGTCTTACTTCATCGTTGGGAAAAGAAGTACATCACGGATAGTAGTAGTATCAGTGAGTAGCATGCAGAGACGGTCAATACCGATTCCCAAACCACCTGTTGGCGGCATACCGTATTCAAGGGCTTCGATGTAGTCGTAGTCAATGCCTGTTGCTTCGTCGTCACCAAGTTCTTTGGCTTTTGCTTGAGCTTCAAATCGGCTAAGCTGATCGATTGGATCATTCAACTCAGTAAAGGCATTTCCGTATTCTTTAGTCATGATGAAGAGTTCAAAACGGTCAGTAAAGCGTTCGTCTTCAGGGTTCTTCTTAGCAAGTGGTGATACAGCTACTGGGTGACCATAGACAAAAGTTGGTTGAATCAATGTTTCTTCTACAAATTCTTCAAAGAAAGCATTGATAATGTGACCGACTTCAGTATAGTGTTTCTCAACTGGAACTTTCTTCTCAGCAGCGATAGCTTTAGCTTCTTCGAAGGTCATATCTTGCCAGAAATCAACACCTGTAATTTCTTTGATAGCGTCAACCATGTGTACACGTTTAAATGGTTCGTTAATCTTGATTTCAGTTCCTTGATAGTTGACTGGGCCGTCGCCTTTGACTGATTTAGCAGCGTGTTGGATAATGCCTTCAGTTAAGTCCATAATGTCTTGGAAGTCTGCATAAGCTTGGTAAACTTCGATAGAAGTGAACTCAGGGTTGTGGGTAGCGTCCATTCCTTCGTTACGGAAGATACGGCCAATCTCATAAACACGTTCCATACCACCGACGATAAGACGTTTCAAGTGAAGCTCAGTCGCGATACGAAGCACCATATCAATGTTTTGTGCATTGTGGTGAGTGATAAAAGGACGAGCAGCAGCACCACCAGCTTCGTTATGAAGAACAGGTGTTTCCACTTCAAGGAAGCCTTTTTGGTCAAGGTAACGACGGATTTCAGAGATGATTTTTGAGCGAGTAACAAAGCGTTCAAAGCTTTCACGGTTTGAAATCAAATCAAGGTAACGTTTACGGTAAATAGTTTCAACGTCTGTTAAACCGTGAAATTTCTCTGGAAGCGGACGAAGGGCTTTGGACAAGTGAGTGATATGTGTAGCCTTGATAGAGAGTTCTCCCATATCTGTACGCATAATTTCACCTTCGACACCAAGGAAGTCTCCTAAGTCAGCTTTTTTAAAGATTTCGTAGTTTTCTTCACCGACTGCATCTTTACGAACGTAGATTTGGATTTGACCTTCGCGGTCTTGAAGGTGGGCAAATCCAACCTTACCTTTACCGCGCTTTGTTACCAAACGTCCAGCGATAGTAGCAGTCTCGTTCAATTCATGTAGTTGTTCCTTATCGAGGTCAGCATATTTATCTTTTAATTCTTGTGAGTTAGCAGTGCGTTCAAATCGTTTACCGAATGGATCGATTCCTTGTTCGCGGAGCGCAGCCATTTTTTCACGGCGAACGATCTGCTGGTCATTTAGTTCTTCCATATGTTCTGTTGACATTTTTTCCTCCTAGTTTTTACTCAATTCTTGATACGATGAGTCTTTTTTGCGATACTCCCATTTTATCATAAAAGTCAAATAAATTCACGGATATTCTACAAAATCTAAAAAGAACTTAACAGTGATTGTTAAGTTCAGTTATTATCTTGATAAGAAGTGTCGTTCCATACTAATAGGTTGAAGTTTGTAAAGTCTTGGGTTTCCAGAATAGTAACACTAGCATTTGCTAGACCCCCATCTTTTCTAAGTAGCGGAGTATCATATCCTAGAAGAGTTCGAATACTGGCTGTAAGATTGGCTCCGTGACCAACAATCATGACATGTTCAAAAGGTTTGGACTCTAATGATTTGATAAATTGAGTGGTACGCTGAGTTGTTTGACAGACAGACTCTGCACCAAACAAAGTTGAATCAAACTTAGCTAGATTGGTTCGAAAAGCTTTTAATTGCTCGGGATAGATGGCTTCTAAGGTTGCAAATTTTGCTCCTTCAAGTTTCCCGAGTTGCCACTCTCTTAGAGAGGCTATTTCTACTAAAGGACAGCTATCTTTCAGTTGACTTTGGATAATTTGAGCAGAAGTTTTAGCCCGAGGAAGATCACTAGAATAAATCACATCAAATGGAGTTTCTTGGAGATACTGGCCTAGTTTTTTTAAGGTCTCAATGGATTCCTCAAGGAGTGGAGAGTCACCACTTGCTCCTTGAAAACGTCCCTCAAGATTCCAAAGTGTTTTACCGTGACGAATAAAATAGAATTTCATGTGTTACTTGCCTCCAAGATATCTGCAAATTCAGCTTTAACAAAGGTTGCTAGATCTTGAGGGTTGATAATGATACTATGACCTACTTCCCCTGCGGAAACAATCATTTCCTCTAGTTTAATAGCAGTTTGATCGATAAAGATAGGATAGTTATGTTTTTGACGAATCCCAACTGGATTATTGGCACCGTGGATATAGCCTGTTGTTTTTTCTAGGTCTTTTTGTGGAATCATGCTGACTTTCTTATTACCAGAAATCTTAGCCAGTTTCTTTTCAGAAAGATGTTCAGTGATAGGAAGGATGCCGATAATGGGTCCAGTCTTATCTCCCAGAAGTGCTAGAGTCTTAAAAATCTGATTCTTTTCATAACCTTGAGGCATCTCACCTTCCAGGGCATTAATTTGAATACCTGTATGGTTTATTCCTGCCTTGGTTAAAATTTGTTGGACCAAGGTTTTCTTGACTTTTACTTTTTTTGCCATTATTTATACTTATCCTCCAATTGACTCATCCAGATTCCCAACCAAATCCCTAGTGCGAAGAAGAAAGCAATCAGTACATATGAAACTAGTGACAAACCACTGTAACTGATACTTTCAGCATTGCCAGCGTTTGGAATAAGGATCAAAAGTGTACTTGATAGTACAATTCCAATGATAAAATGATACACACGTGAGTGATATAGGCGAAGAGCGTAGTCCATGAATTTTGAAAAGATAATCAGAGTGATAAGAAGTCCAATCCCAATTGGTAAGAAGGTTCCTAACAAATCAAAAGTCTTGAACCCTGTTAACATAGGGCCATAAAGGCCGAGAATCAAGAGAAGATTAGAAGGACTAAGCCCTGGAACCAAAATTCCAAGCGCCAACAAACAACCAGCCAGTGTAAAGTTAAGGAAGCTTGCAGATAGAGAACCAACTACAAAATTCAAGGCGTAGAGGGCAAGACCTGAGATGATGAAGGTTGCCCAAAACCATATGTGGTCAACCTTATCTCTATCAGAATCACGAGTTGATTCTTTGACAAGACTTGGGATGGTACCAATGATAGCTCCAGCAAAACTCCACAATACATAAACTTGATAATTTTCTAAAAGATACTCAATTGGATAAGAGAAAAGTCCGATGCCCAATAACATCCCAATACCGACAGGAAGGAAAAAGAGCACATCTTCTTTTAAATTTTTAAAAGGATGAGCAAGAAAACGAATCATTCTCTCATAAATTCCCAAGATAGCGGCAAGAACGCCACCAGAAATCCCTGGTAGAATGAAACCTAGGGCAATTACAATTCCCTTAATAATTTTTGATAACCATGATAACATAGAGGTCCTCCGAGATTCATATTCTATAAAGATAAAACAGTGATTTAATACTGAAAAATAAAGAAAAGCAAGCAGAAAGCAATGTCTGACTTGCTTATTGTGATAGTGATTAAGGATTTAAAAACAATTTTCTAAAGGTTTCTTCCTTGTTCTTTGATGAAGAAATAAGGTTCAAATCGAGGTGATGTTCAAATCCGCCAAGATTTCCATGTGAAGTGTATTGGTGAAGGTCATAGCTAAGATCTGTTTTTGGAGCATTCTCATAGTAACCTGAGTTAGTTCCATAGGAAGGTATCCAGATTACTGAGTAATTATCAACGCTGATACTATGTTCCTCCATAAAGTAAACACCAACATAGATACCGATATTTTTTGCACCCAGTGAAGCTAATTTAGCACGAAAGGCCTCAACACCTTGGTTCATGTCAGACATAGTCTTTTCTTCAACATCCAACCAATAGTAGCTCGGGTTGTAAGGGGAAGCAGCGTTATAAAAGGCTTCAGCAGCTTTTTCCATTTCTTCGACATTTTTTCCAGCTACATAGGCATAAACAGCGACTGGAACATTTCGTTTTTGAAATTCTGTGATATGTTCTTTATAAGCCTTATCAACCCCATTTTTAAATGAAGCATCGTTTTCAACAGAAGCTTGAGCTCCACTATGAACCCGAACGATTGCACCTGAAATATTTTGAGTTAAGGTGTCATAATTGATCTCTGATGGTCTTTGCCAGCCAGAAACATCAATAATCGGCTTGTTGATATTATGTAAAGCTTGAGTTTCTACTTGAACTGGATTTTGCTTTGTTTTGACTGGATGGTCTTCGAACTTGGGTCTATTGATGATTAAAATACCCACGAGAGTAGCTAATACAGTAAAAATAAAAACAGGATTTATTTTCTTTCTCATACTTTTATAGTGTATCGTAAATGGTGAAAAAAATCAAAAAAAAATACTCGAAATCATCTAGAGAAAGCGATGTTTTAAAGCATTTGCCCTCTTTTGTGTTTGAAAAAGCAAATTTATGATATAATATAAGGGAATTTCTATAGAAAAGAGAAAAATATGGCAAATTATGCAGTTATTTTAGCAGCGGGTAAAGGTACTCGTATGAAATCAGATCTACCAAAAGTCATGCACAAGGTTGCAGGAATTTCAATGCTTGAGCATGTTTTTCGTAGTGTAGGGGCCATCAATCCTGAAAAAACAGTAACGGTTGTAGGACATAAGGCAGAGCTAGTTGAACAAGTTTTAGCTGGTCAAACTGATTTTGTAAGACAGTCTGAGCAATTAGGAACTGGTCATGCGGTTATGATGGCTGAGCCAATTCTTGAAGGACTTTCCGGACAAACATTGGTTATTGCTGGTGATACACCACTAATTACCGGTGAAAGTCTAAAGAACTTGATTGATTTCCACGTTAATCACAAGAACGTAGCTACAATTCTTACTGCAGAAGCTGAAGATCCGTTTGGTTATGGTCGTATTGTTCGTAACGAGAATGCTGAAGTGCTTCGTATCGTGGAGCAGAAAGATGCGACTGATTTTGAAAAACAAATCAAGGAGATCAATACAGGGACCTATGTCTTTGATAATGCTCGTCTCTTTGAAGCACTTAAGAATATCAATACCAATAATGCTCAAGGCGAATACTACATCACTGATGTCATCGGCATTTTCCGTGAAGCAGGGGAAAAAGTTGGTGCTTATACTCTAAAAGACTTTGATGAAAGTCTCGGAGTTAATGACCGTGTTGCCCTTGCGACAGCTGAAGGCATTATGCGTCGCCGTATTAACCAAGCGCATATGGTCAATGGGGTTAGTTTTGTGAATCCTGAAGCTACTTACATTGACATTGATGTTGAGATCGCTCCAGAAGTTCAAATCGAAGCAAATGTAACCCTCAAAGGTTCTAGTAAGATTGGTGCAGGAACTGTTTTGACCAACGGAACTTATATCGTTGATAGTAGTATCGGTTCAGGGGCAGTGATTACCAATTCAATGATTGAGGAAAGCTCAGTTGCTGATGGCGTTACAGTTGGTCCTTATGCTCATATCCGTCCAGGATCAAGCCTTGCAAAAGATGTGCACATTGGAAACTTTGTTGAAGTCAAAGGTTCAAGCATCGGTGAAAATACAAAAGCTGGTCATTTAACTTATATTGGTAACTGTGAGGTTGGTAGTGATGTCAACTTCGGTGCAGGAACGATCACTGTAAATTACGATGGTCAACACAAATTTAAAACGACCATTGGAAACAATGTTTTCGTTGGATCTAATTCAACTATCATTGCTCCAGTAGAACTTGGAGATAACTCTCTTGTTGGAGCAGGTTCAACCATTACTAAAGATGTCCCAGCTGATGCCATTGCTATTGGACGAGGTCGTCAAGTCAATAAGGATGAATATGCAACTCGCCTCCCTCATCATCCTAACAATAAATAGGAGCTAACGATGGAATTCGAAGAAAAGACTATAAGTCGTAAAGAAATCTATAAAGGACCGATCTTCCAATTGGTTCAAGACCAGGTTGAACTCCCTTCTGGCAAAGGTAGAGCGCAACGTGATTTGATTTTTCACAATGGAGCAGTTTGTGTCCTTGCAGTCACTCCAGAAAATAAGATTGTCCTTGTTAAACAATATCGCAAGGCGATTGAAAAAGTTTCTTATGAAATTCCTGCAGGTAAACTTGAAATCGGGGAGAATGCAGATCCAGAAGTTGCAGCACTTCGTGAATTAGAAGAAGAAGCAGCCTATACTGGTAAATTAAGCCTTCTCTATGATTTTTACTCTGCGATTGGATTTTGTAACGAGCGCTTAAAACTTTACTTGGCAAGTGATTTGACAAAAGTTGAAAATCCTCGTCCTCAGGATGAAGATGAGACTTTAGAGTTGCTTGAAGTCAGTCTTGACCAAGCTAAAGAACTGATCCAGTCAGGTGATATTTGTGATGCCAAGACTATCATGGCTATTCAGTACTGGGAATTACAAAAAAATAGTGGAGGAACCCATGGGTAAACCTTTATTAACAGATGAAATGATTGAACGTGCCAATCGAGGAGAGGACATCTCAGGTCCTCCCTTGCTAGATGATGAGGAAACTAAGATTTTACCGACTTCTTCTCAAAATTTTGGCTATTCGCGAACCAAAGATCATGGTTTTAGCCAGGATACACTGACCATCGAAGTTGAACCTTCTATTCACAAAAGTCGTCGGATTGAAAATACTAAGAGAAATGTCTTTAATTCTAAATTAAACAAGATTCTTTTTGCAGTTATTTTTCTCTTGATTTTGTTAATTTTAGCAATGAGATTTATTTAAGGAGTCTATCATGAAAATTGGAATTATTGCAGCTATGCCAGAAGAGCTAGTTTACTTGATTCAACACTTGGACGAAGCCAGTGAAGAAAAGGTTCTGGGAAATAGCTATCATACTGGTAAGATTGGTTCTGTTGAGCTTGTACTTGTAGAGAGTGGTATTGGTAAAGTCATGTCTGCGATGAGTGTCGCTATCTTAGCGGATCACTTTCAAGTCGATGCAGTGATTAATACTGGTTCTGCTGGTGCAGTGGCAAGTGGAATCGCAGTAGGGGATGTAGTGATTGCAGATAAGCTTACCTACCACGATGTTGATGTGACTGCTTTTGGTTATGAATACGGACAAATGGCTCAACAGCCTCTCTATTTTGAATCAGACAAAAAGTTTATCAGTTTGATTCAAGAGAGTTTGTCTAAACTGGACCAGACTTGGCATTTAGGTTTGATTGCGACAGGAGACAGTTTTGTTGCTGGAGAAGATAAAATCAAGGCCATTAAAGAACATTTCCCTCAAGTTCTTGCTGTAGAGATGGAAGGAGCAGCTATTGCTCAAGCAGCTCATGCTTTGAACCTTCCTTTCTTAGTCGTTCGTGCCATGAGTGACAATGCAAACCATGAAGCATCCGTTTCCTTTGATGAATTTATCGTAGAAGCAGGACGTCGTTCTGCCCAAGCCCTAATGACGCTTTTAGAGTCTATAGAGGATTAATAGAAGAATTACGAAGAACACTCATCCAGTGTTCTTTTCTTGTCTAATCTCCTAAAGTAATCAGAAGGCTCCTAAGAAAAGTTATTTTCAAACTTTTTTGATATAATAGAAACATTGACTTGAAGAATAAGGAAGAGAAAATGAACGAATTATTAAAGGGGATGAATGACCGTCAAGCCGAGGCCGTTCAAACCACAGAAGGACCCTTGCTGATCATGGCGGGGGCGGGATCTGGTAAGACTCGTGTTTTAACCCACCGTATTGCCTACTTAATTGATGAAAAGATGGTCAACCCATGGAATATCTTGGCCATTACATTTACCAATAAAGCGGCGCGTGAAATGAAGGAGCGTGCTTATGGACTCAATCCAGCTACTCAGGATTGTTTGATTGCGACCTTCCACTCTATGTGCGTCCGTATCCTACGTCGCGATGCGGATCATATTGGCTATAATCGCAATTTCACGATTGTGGATCCAGGAGAGCAGCGAACGCTCATGAAACGCATCCTCAAGCAGTTAAACTTGGATCCTAAAAAATGGAATGAACGCACTATTTTGGGAACCATTTCCAATGCTAAGAATGATCTGATTGACGATGTTGCTTATGCTGCTCAGGCAGGAGATATGTACACGCAAATTGTAGCAAAGTGTTATACGGCCTATCAGAAAGAACTTCGTCAGTCAGAGTCGGTGGACTTTGATGACTTGATTATGTTGACCTTGCGTCTTTTTGATCAAAATCCCGATGTTTTGACTTATTACCAACAGAAGTTCCAGTACATCCATGTTGACGAGTACCAAGATACCAACCATGCCCAGTATCAACTCGTTAAACTCTTGGCTTCTCGTTTCCAAAATATCTGCGTAGTAGGGGATGCTGACCAGTCTATCTATGGTTGGCGTGGTGCTGATATGCAGAATATCTTGGACTTTGAGAAGGATTATCCTCAAGCCAAGGTAGTTTTGTTGGAGGAAAATTACCGCTCAACCAAGACCATCCTCCAAGCTGCTAATGACGTTATCAAAAACAATAAAAATCGTCGTCCTAAGAATCTCTGGACTCAAAATACTGATGGGGAACAGATTGTCTACTATCGTGCTAATGATGAACAAGACGAGGCTGTCTTTGTAGCCAAGACCATTGATGAACTTGGTCGAAGCCAAAACTTCTTCCACAAGGATTTTGCGGTTCTTTACCGTACCAATGCCCAGTCTCGTACCATTGAAGAAGCTTTGCTCAAGTCTAATATTCCTTATACTATGGTTGGTGGAACAAAGTTCTATAGCCGTAAGGAAATCCGTGACGTTATTGCATATCTGAATCTCATTGCCAATTTGAGTGATAATATCAGTTTTGAGCGGATTATCAATGAACCAAAACGTGGCATTGGACCAGGAACAGTAGAGAAAATCCGTGACTTTGCCAACCTACAAAACATGTCGATGCTTGATGCTTCAGCTAACATCATGTTATCAGGGATTAAAGGTAAGGCAGCCCAGTCAATCTGGGATTTTGCCAATATGATTCTTGATTTGCGGGAGCAACTGGATCAATTAAGCATTACTGAGTTAGTGGAAGCAGTCTTGGAAAAAACAGGCTACGTGGATATTCTCAATGCTCAAGCAACCTTAGAAAGTAAGGCTCGTGTCGAAAATATCGAGGAGTTCCTTTCTGTTACCAAGAATTTCGATGATAATCCAGATAATCAAGAAGAAGAAACTGGCTTGGATAAGCTCAGTCGCTTCTTGAACGATTTGGCCTTAATTGCAGATACAGACTCTGGCAGTCAGGAAACATCAGAAGTAACCTTGATGACGCTCCATGCGGCCAAGGGACTCGAGTTTCCAGTTGTATTCTTGATTGGGATGGAAGAAAATGTCTTTCCACTTAGTCGTGCAGCAGAAGACATGGATGAACTAGAAGAGGAACGCCGTCTAGCCTATGTCGGTATCACGCGCGCAGAGAAAATTCTATATCTGACTAATGCTAACTCACGCTTGCTGTTTGGTCGAACGAACTATAATCGCCCAACACGCTTTATCAATGAGATTAGTTCAGATTTGTTAACTTATCAAGGTTTGGCGCGTCCTGCTAATAGTAGCTTTAAAGCATCCTATAGTAGTGGAGGTGTCGCCTTTGGTCAAGGCATGAGCCTAGCTCAAGCTCTACAAGATCGTAAACGCAACGCAGCTCCAAGATCAATTGAATCAAAAGGACTACCTTTTGGACAATTTGCGTCTAATAGCAAATCGTCTTCCAGTGAAACTAGCTGGTCTATTGGTGATATTGCCCTTCATAAGAAGTGGGGCGAAGGAACTGTTCTAGAAGTTTCAGGAAGTGGATCTACTCAGGAATTGAAAATCAATTTCCCAGAAGTCGGCCTCAAAAAACTCCTAGCCAGTGTAGCACCGATTGAGAAGAAGTAAGTTTTCTAAACGAATAAGATGAGGTTGGGACCAAAGATCTCGACCTCAATTTTTATTAGCAATCAAACTTTGACGCGGTAGCTGATTGAACTTTTTGTTCGTCTTTTAGACTCCAAAAAGCTCCTAATCATCCTCGCGGGGCTGGGACTACGAAATCGAGACTTTGTCTATCGATTTCTGTCCCACCGCCATTTTTTCTGTTCCTCTTATCACAAGATTGTGATAGTTTACATTTTCTTAACAAAAAAGTATTTTGCTTACATGATTTTAAAAAATAGTGTATAATTGAGACTGTTTTTGAAAGGAGAAGAAAATGACTGAAAAACAAATGAAAACATTAGGTTGGATTGCAACCTTTATGTCTGTAATGATGTATATCTCATATATTCCTCAAATTATGAACAACCTTGCGGGTCAAAAAGGAAACTTTATCCAACCAGCAGTAGCTGCAATTAACTGCAGTCTTTGGGTATACTACGGACTCTTTAAAAAAGAACGTGATATTCCTTTGGCAGCAGCCAATGCACCAGGTATTGTTTTTGGGATTATTACTGCATTGACAGCTTTATTCTAAAACATAAAGTAAACTCTTCTTCGTATCTAGTTATGAGGGAGAGTTTTTCTTTATCCGAAATTCCTAAAAAAACATGATATAATACTATTAGAAAGGTTGGTGTTTATGGCTAGAATACTTATCGTTGAAGATAATAATGAGATTCAAGAAATTTTGAAAACTCTTCTTTCTGAGGAACATGAGGTGATTCAAGCTTTTTCTGGTACTGAAGGAATGATTCGTTTTGAGCAAGGCAACATTGATCTAATCTTGCTGGATATTATGCTTCCAGGAAAAAATGGCGATCAGGTTTTAAAAGCCATTAGACACGATAGTTCAGTTCCTGTCATCATGCTAACTGCCCTAAGCGATAAAAAGCTCATCAGCCAATATCTCTTAGATGGTGCTAATGATTATATTGTAAAACCTTTTGATTTGGATGAAGTTTTTGCTAGGGTTACGGTTCAATTACGTCAAAATAGTGACAAGCAATCAGCTGAAATAGAACATCCTGACAAATTGATTCAACAGTTAAAAAATATTCAATTTGATGCAGATAGTTTTGAAATCAAAAATTGCCAGGAAACTATTCGCCTAGCTAAGAAAGAATGTTTGATTCTACAAACCTTGTTGGGACATCCTAAGAAAATTTTCACGAAAGAAGAACTCTATGAATTAGTCTGGGAGGATACTTATTTACCAGGCGATAATACTCTCAACACTCATTTAAGTAATCTCCGTAAAAAATTAAACCAACTAGATCCAGAGCAAGAGTATATTGAAACTATCTGGGGAGTTGGTGTTCGATTAAAAGGAGATGAGCAATGATCTATATTTTACTTTCTTTGCTACTGCTGGTTATTATCCTATTGACGATAGGGTTGATTCGCTATCATCTAGCACTCGTGAACTTGAGCCAACAAATTGAAGACAAGATTCATACTGGAAGTATGAAGAGAATCGGAGTGTCAACTTTCTCCAAGGATTTTTTACATCTTTACCAGCAAATCAATCATCTCTTTCAAGAAGTTGAGCAGTCACGCTTGATTATGAAGCGTGAAAAGCAGACCTTGGATATGGCTATTAGCAATATTGCCCATGATATTCGGACACCTTTAACGATTGCATCAGGTTATACTCAGCAATTGCTTAAAACAGAAAATCCTGAGTCTGAGAGCTTGAAAAAAATTGCTCATCATCTCAATCAAGTTTCAAAACGTCTAGAGGCTCTTTTGGACTATCGTCGGTTAATGGAAGGAGCAGTTAAACCTGACTTATCTGAGTTAGAAGTCTCGACATTTATGACGCAAAAATTGCTAACCTATTATGATTCTTTTCAAACGGCAAAGATTGACCTTGATTTGCAAGTAGAACCTGGTTTGTATTTACTGACAGATTCGGATTTATTAGACCGTATGTTGCAAAATCTCATTGGCAATGTTTTAAAACATGGTAAGGATGAAGCGAGATTTTCTTTGAAGGAAGTGGACAATCACATTTGTTTGGAAATTTCAAATCTGGTCAAACAACCCATTCGCAAAATTGAAAATCTCAGTCAGCGATTTTACTCTGAAAATCTCTCAGATACAGAAGAATCGTCTGGTTTAGGTCTTTATATTACTGAAGAACTATCCCATCTCCTTGGAGCAGAACTACAACTAAGTACAGATAGTTCTTGGTTTACAGTTAGAATTATTTTTTAAAATAAGGAACCTCCTCTATTTGAATAGAGGAGGTTATTTTTATAAGCTTTTCTTCTTGAAAACAGCAAGTCCACTAATGGTAAAGAGTAGAATAATGGTTACAGTAACGATAACGGTGTATAGAATGGCCTGGCTATAGTCAGTCATGGCATAGGTAAAGTTCAAGGATAAATAGCGCAAAATCTCGATATCTGGGTAGATAAGCATCGGCAATGAAAGCAAGGTAGAACTGATTAAATACCCAATAAAAGCAGCCAAATAAGAATGAGTCACATAGAGAATGAAGGAAATAATAGAAAGCCAAGCTAGAAGGCAGAGAAATTGAAGAGCAATTGTTAGAAGGAGATTACCAATAAACCCTTCTGGCATCGTACCAAACCCGTTTAGAATAGTTGCTGGTACGAAAGCAATGACCAGGCTAACAAGAATTTGCATCAGAGCAATACTTGCTAATACTACAAATTTAGCTAGGAAAAATTCTGTACGAGAGACGCCCACTGTCAAACTGTTTTTATAGAGTTTTCCGATAAGATCAACTCCCAGTACAAGGCAAGCTAGAACAATGCAGAGAAAAACAAGATTTGAAGAACCGCTAGAGGAGTTTATGAGAGCTTGTATACCATCCCAGCCCTTACTTGGCAGTTCGGTTTCTACGTTTGTACTTGTATTGACGGATACGAAGTGTCCTGTAGCTCCGAAAGTAGCCCCCATTAGCATGAGTGCAAAGAGAATGAGCTCTGTAATCCAAAAACCTTTGGAACGGAAAAGACGGTAAAAGTCTGCTTGAATTGTATGTATCATGGTTTATCACCTATTTTACTAATTGTGTGAAGTAATCTTCAAGATTTTGACGAGCATAGTAAATCTCATCCACAGCGACATCTGCTAGCGTAAGTTCTTTAAGAATGCGTTTGATATCTTGTTCATGACTAAAAATATGAATCTCATTTTCTGAATTAACAACTTTAAATTCAAGATGCACTTTATCTTTTAAGATTTGACTAGCTTTTTCTTTGTCACTTGTTTTTAGAACAATATAGTCTTCATTGAGCGTTTCAAATTCGGTCTTACTGATTTCTCGAATGATTTTCCCTTGGTCCAGAATTCCAAAGCGATTGGCAACCAGATAGAGTTCTGACAAGATATGACTGGAGATGAGAATTGTTATTCCTAGTTCTTGATTCAGACGTTGAATCATTTGACGAAACTCTTTGATACCGATTGGGTCAAGTCCATTGATGGGTTCATCAAGGATGAGAAAGTCTGGTTTTGATAGGAGGGCAATAGCAATGCCCAGACGTTGTTTCATTCCAAGAGAGAAATCTCGAAAAACTTTTCTACCTGTATCTGTTAACCCTACATACTTTAATGTTTCCTGAATGACTTGATCAGCATTTGGGATATGTCGAATAGTACAATAATATTTAAGATTTTGATAGGCCGTTAAATGATTATGAGCTACTGGAGATTCAATGACTGAACCTACTCGAGATAGTGCTTTTGTGCATTCCTTATAACTTTGACTGGAAAAGAGGGAAATGGTTCCATGATCAGCAGATAATAATTGGGTAATAATTTTAATCAGAGTTGTTTTACCAGCACCATTCTTTCCGATAAGCCCATAGATATCTCCTTCTTTTACTGAGAGATTGAGATCTTGTAGAATGGGTTGTTTGCCAAATTGTTTGGACAAGCCATGGATTTCGAGGACTGTTTTCATAGTTTTCTCCTTTAATCTTTAAGGTGTTTTATTTTTATAACTCTAGTATAAAGTATAGATATCAAAGAATCGTCAAGCATTTCTAAAGAGTTTCTAAAGTTTTTAAATTTTTAAAAAAATAAAAGCCCAGTTGGCTAGAAATACTAGTTGACTGGGCTTATTTTCTATAAAATATATTTCTCAATAGCGCGTGCAACACCATCTTCTTCATTGCTAGCAGTTACTGCATCTGCGAGAGATTTGACGTAGTCGCTGGCATTTCCCATGGCGATACCCAGCCCAGCAAACTCTAACATCTCAATGTCGTTATTGGCATCACCCATAGCCATGATTTCAGAAGGTTGGATATCTAAAATCTCAGCCAAACGAGAAAGAGCAGAAGCCTTGGTTGTACCGAGTGGCATTGCTTCATAGATCACTGGTTGAGAACGAACACCGCTAAATCTCTGACAAAGTTCATCAGCAAATCGTTGTTCAAAGTCATCTGTTTCTTCCTTTGTACCTAAGAACATACCTTGGAACATACGATATTTACCACTGGTAGCCTCCTCAAGTGAGATTTCAGTCAGATCGGCAAAAACAAGTGTGGCATCATATTGAACGATAGGATTTGGTTTGCCTCCGAGAACGAAGTAGTGTTCCTCATCAAAGAGAGTCAACTGAACCTCACTCTTTTCAGCAAGATCATTGAGGTATTCGATGTCGGATTTGCTAAGTTCTCGCCAGTCGACAAGGCTCCAGTCGCTGGTTTGGTGCGTAGAACAACCATTATTGACAATAACGTATTCATTTTGCAAATCAAGACCGAGTTTCTTGTAGTAGGGAAGAACTCCAAAGAGAGGTCGTCCAGTACATAGAACCAGTTTGACACCTTTTTCGATAGCCTTATGAATGGCATCAATATGAGCCTGAGGAATTTCCTTGGCTTCGTTAAGTAGAGTACCGTCCATATCAAGAGCAAGTAGTTTAATCATAGTATTTCCTTTTCACGTCTTTTGTCTATATTATAGCATATTTTGGAGGAAATAAGGATTACTATGTCAATTTAGGACGTTTGGATGACAATTCAAGATTTGAAGATGATATTTGGTAAAGATATGTTATAATATGATATACTGTATTATACTTGCAATGCATCTGAGATTATAGAGATAATGGTTAAAAAGCAGAGGAACTATCATGAAAAGAAGAGCAGTACAGATTTTACTAGCCTTATTGGTAATCATTTATAGGAAGACATGGTTTTGGTGGATTTTTAATCAATTTTCAGCTAGATTTGTAGTTGCTAGTCGAGAGTATTTCTTGATTCTTGCTTTTTTAGAGCTCATCGTTACTTTTATAGCTATTCTTTATTTACTAGTATTCGAAGGTAGGAAAATTCTTGAGTTGAAGTGGAAATGGAGATATCCAGTTTATTTGCTTCTTGCTTATGGAGTCAGTTATCTTTCAGATATTGTGTTTTCTTTTTTAACCCCAGCAAGGTCCAATCAAATGGCTTTAAATGAATTAGTTGAGATGACAGGGAGACAAGAGTTACTATATTTATTGCTTATTACTTGTCTGCTAGGACCAATTACAGAAGAAATGGTTTACCGAGGAGTTCTGATGAATACATTTTTGAAAGATTCACCTTGGTATGGAGATGTTTTGCTATCAGCCTGTGTCTTTGGCTATGTGCATGTCAGTTCAGGTTTAACACCACTCGCCTTTTTCACCTATGCAAGCGGAGGAGCAATCTCAGCATTACTCTACCGAAAAACTCACTCTCTCTATTATCCCATTTTACTCCATATCATGATTAACATTACAGCATTTTGGGATTTATGGATGCTTGTATTTTCATGAAGTTAGTGCTTATCGATCAATGCCGGAAATTTCTGGCATTTTACTTTTTATCAGTAGTTTAAGAACTCTCTATTTATAGGATTAGCAGTCAAAAAATGGTATAATGAAAGGTAATGAAAAAATAGACGAGGCTGAGATGAAACTACTTTATACCGATATCCGGACTTCTTTGACAGAAATCCTGACCAAGGAGGCTCAAGGACTGGTTGCCCAAGGCAAACGAGTCTTTTACATAGCTCCTAACTCTCTTTCTTTTGAAAAGGAACGTGCCGTGCTGGAGTGCTTGAGTCAGCAGGCTTCTTTTGCGATCACAGTCACGCGCTTTGCTCAAATGGCTCGTTATCTGGTTTTAAACGATATACCCGCGAAGACTAGTCTCGATGATATTGGTCTTGGTATGGCTTTTTATAAGTGTCTATCAGAGATAGAGGCTAAGGATTTGCGTGTTTATGGGGCTATTAAGCAAGATCCGCAATTCATCCAACAACTGATTCAGATTTATCATGAAATGACAACTGCTCAGATGAGCTTTTTGGATTTAGAAAGTCTATCTGACGCTGATAAACGTTCTGATTTACTCTTGATTTTTGAAAAGGTAACAGCTTATCTGAATCAAGGTCAAGTTTCGCAAGGGAGTCAATTATCATATCTGATCAATGCTATCGAAGAAAAAAAAGTAAGTAGTGATTTTAGTAAGATTGCCCTAGTCATTGATGGTTTTACCCGATTTTCTGCAGAAGAAGAACACCTAGTGGATCTACTTTATCGTAAGGGTGTTGAAATTGTTATCGGGGCTTATGCGACTAAAAAAGCTTATACAAGTCCATTTAGTGAAGGTAACCTCTATCAAGCCAGTGTTGAGTTTTTGAGACATTTGGCCTTTAAATATCAGACTAAGGCAGAAAATACTTATCAAGAACATGAGAAACTTGATGCCTTTGCCAAAGCCTCAAGACTACCAGAAAGTGCTTATGATTATTCTGAAATTAGCTTAGAAGTGGATGCTAAGGATAGAGAAGACTTGCAAATCTGGTCTTGTTTGACACAAAAAGAAGAGCTGGAGTTAGTTGCTCGTAGTATTCGCCAGAAATTGCACCAAGAGCCAGAACTTAGTTATAAGAATTTTCGAATTCTACTTGGAGATGTAGAGTCTTATAAACTGTCCTTGCAGACAATTTTTAATCAATATCAGATTCCATTTTATCTGGGCAAGAGTGAGTCCATGGCTCATCATCCTTTAACGCAATTTGTAGAATCCATCGGGCGTTTGAAACGATACAATTTTCGTCAAGAAGATTTGATTAATCTCCTACGCACTGGCTTGTATACTGACCTTAACCAAGAGGAAATTGATAGCTTTGAACAATATCTTCGTTATCTAGGTATTGATGGTCTTTCTAGTTTTAAACAAGAATTCACAAAAAATCATCATGGGAAATTTGATTTAGAAAAATTAAATAAGCTTCGTGTTCGTGTTCTAAATCCATTAGAAACGTTATTAACCAGTCGTAAGCAAAAAGCTGAGAATCTTCTTGCAAGATGGAGCAACTTTTTGAAAGATGCTTATTTGACCAAGCAATTACAAAACTTATCTGCAACGATGGAAGTAGCAGAGCAAGAAAGACAAGAGGAGGTCTGGAAAGCCTTTTGCCACGTAATGGAGCAATTTGCAACCGTATTTGAAGGTTCTCAGGTCACTTTGGATGATTTCTTGGCTCTTCTACATTCAGGAATGTCCTTGTCCAATTATCGTACGATCCCAGCAACGGTAGATACTGTTCTGGTGCAAAGTTATGATTTGATTGCACCCTTGACAGCTGATTACATCTATGCAATTGGTTTAACTCAAGATCATTTACCCAAAATTGCTCAAAACACCAGTTTGTTGAGTGATGAAGAAAGAGAAGTGCTAAACCAGGCAACTCAAGAAGGTTCTAAATTACTGATTGCAAGTCAAGAAAACCTCAAGAAGAATCGCTATACTATGCTTTCGTTGGTTAACTCTGCTAAGAAGCAATTGGTCTTATCGGCGCCAAGTTTACTCAATGAAAATGAGAGTAAAGAGTCGGTATATCTGAAAGAATTACAAGACTTTGGTTTTAGCAAGATTGAAAAGAGAATTGACCGAAAAAATCTATCGAAAGATGACATTGGTTCTTATCACAGTCTTTTGTCTAGTCTGGTTGCCTATCATCAGCAAGGTGAGAGTGAGACAAGTGACCAAGACTTAACTTTTGTAAAAGTTCTGGCTCGTGTGATGGGTAAAAAGTTGGAAGACCAAGGTTTAGAAAATCCAGTTTTACCAACAAGTCCAAAGAGCAAGATTTTAGATTCTGAAACTTTGAAAGCCTTGTATCCTGAAGATCAAGATTTCTATCTATCTACTTCTGGATTAACAGAATTTTACCGTAATGAATACAGTTACTATCTCCGATATGTTTTAGGTTTGCAGGAAGAATTGCGTCTCCGTCCTGATGCTCGAAGCCATGGGAATTTCTTGCATCGTATCTTTGAGCGGGCATTGAAAATGCCGAGCGATGAATCCTTTGATTGTCGTTTAGAACAAGCTATCTCTGAAACCAGTCAAGAACGTGAGTTTCAAGCTATTTATCAGGAGAGTTTGGAGGCTCAATTTACTAAGGAAGTCCTCTTGGATGTCGCACGCGCTACTGGACATATTCTTCGACATAATGCGGATGTTGAAACGATTCAGGAAGAAGCTGTCTTTGGTGGCAAGGACCAAGCCTTTATTCAGCTAGATAATGGTCGTAATGTCTATGTTCGTGGGAAGGTTGACCGAATTGACCGTTTGAAAACTTCTGATGCTATCGGTGTTGTAGATTATAAGTCTTCTTTGACTCAGTTTAAGTTTCCTCTCTTTTATAACGGTCTTAATTCGCAATTACCAACCTATCTAGCGGCCCTCAAGCAAGAAGGGAATACGGATTTCTTTGGAGCTATGTACCTAGAAATGGCTGAACCAATTCAGTCATTACAAACTGCAAAAACTCTTTCTAAAGCAGTAACAGAAACCAATAAGACTATGAAATACCAAGGCCTCTTTCTTGAAAAAGAGATAAAAAACCTTGGAGAGTTTTACAATAAAAACAAGACTTATCAGTTGTCTGATGAGGAATTCCAGTTATTGTTGGACTATAATGCCCTTCTCTACAAAAAAGCGGCAGAGAAGATTTTATCTGGTGAATTTGCGATCAACCCTTATACAGAAAACGGTAGAAGCATTGCACCCTATGTTCAACAATATCAAGCTATTACAGGTTTTGAAGCCAATTACCATCTAGGTCAGGCGAGATTTTTAGAGAAAGTTGCCAAGAGCAATGCCAAGGAAACTTGGTTCAATAAAATCAGAGAGGAGTTGGAGCGATGAAATTTTTATCTCAAGAAGAGATTGCAGCATTGCAAGTAGCAGAAGCTCAGTCTAACAAGAAACCAAAGAAAACAGCTGAACAAATTCAAGCTATTTATAGCTCTGGTCAAAATATTTTGGTTTCAGCTTCAGCTGGTTCGGGAAAAACTTTTGTCATGGCTGAACGAATTCTTGACCAACTAGCGCGTGGAGTAGAAATTCGCCAACTCTTTATTTCAACCTTTACTGTTAAGGCAGCTACCGAGTTAAAAGAACGCTTGGAAAAGAAAATTAGCCAACAAATCCAAGAAATGCAAGATCTGGAACTAAAAAAACATCTCGGCAGACAATTAGCTGATTTACCCAATGCCGCGATTGGGACCATGGACTCTTTTACCCAGAAATTCCTGACCAAGCACGGCTATCTTCTTGACCTGTCTCCAAATTTTCGCATTCTTCAGAATGAAAGTGAGCAACTCCTCTTAAAAAATGAGGTTTTTCGCCAAGTTTTTGAAACTCACTACCAAGGCAAGGATAAAGATAAATTTAGTCGATTGGTTAAGAACTTTGCAGGAAGAAGCAAGGACGCGCGTGGACTGCGTAAACAGATCTATATGATTTATGACTTTTTACAATCCACTAGTAATCCTCAGGCTTGGCTAGAAAATTCCTTCCTAAAAGGTTTTGAAAAGGCTGATTTTACGGTTGCTAAAGAAACCCTTGCAGAGGATATAAAAGAAAGACTTTGGGATTTAGAAAGCTTTTTCCGTTACCATTTGGATAATGATGCCAAGGAATTTGGCAAAGCAGCTTATTTAGAATCTGTCCAACAAGTTCTAGATGAGATCGGTTCTTTAAGCCATGAATCTACTTTTGAGCAATATCTAGAAGTTTTAGAGATAGTTGTTAGTATCTCTAAGGATAAGGGAGGTCGTGCTCTTACAAATGCTAGTCGTAAGGCTGAACTACAAGACTTGAAAGAAGTCTACAACCAAGAGAGAAAAGAAAAATTTGAAAAGCTGATTGAACTCAATGACCAAATCACTTTACTAAAATTTCAAGAAGATTATCATCAAGATTCCTGGGACTTGGCAAAGACATTCCAAGTCTTCATGAGGGATTTTGTTGATGCCTATCGACAACGGAAGCGCGAAGAAAATGCCTTTGAATTTGCTGATATTAGCCACTATACCATTGAAATTTTAGAAAACTTCCCACAGGTGCGTCAAGAGTATCAGGAACGCTTCCACGAAGTTATGGTCGATGAATATCAAGATACCAACCACATCCAGGAGAGAATGCTGGAACTCCTCTCAAACGGTCATAATCGTTTTATGGTAGGAGATATTAAGCAGTCTATTTATCGTTTTAGACAGGCAGATCCCCAAATCTTCAACGAAAAATTTCATAGATTTGCTCAGGAAAGTGAAGAAGGTCAATTAATTCTACTTAAAGAAAATTTCCGTAGTAGTTCAGAGGTTCTAGATGCTACGAATGATGTCTTTAAACATCTCATGGACGAGGAAGTAGGAGAGATATCTTATGACGGTATGCATCAACTTGTTTTTGGAAATACTGATATTCAAGTAAATCCTGAAAACAAGGCAGAAGTTCTCTTATATGATAAGGATGATAGCGATTCTGATGATGAGGAACTTGCAACCAACAAATTAACTGGTGAAATGCGCATGGTGCTTAAGGAGATACTGCATCTCCACAATGATAAAGGTGTCCCTTTCAAGGATATTGCACTCTTAACTGCCAGCAGAAGTCGCAATGATCAGATTTTACTTGCCTTGTCTGAGTATGGGATTCCAGTCAAGACAGACGGAGCTCAAGCAAACTATTTGCAATCGCTAGAAGTGCAGGTTATGTTGGATACTCTTCGTGTCATCCATAACCCTCTTCAAGATTTCGCTTTAGTGGCTTTAATGAAGTCTCCAATGTTTAGCTTTGATGAGGATGAATTGGCTCGTCTCGCTCTCCAAAAATCTGAGGATAAAGTTCAAGAGAACTTTTATGAGAAATTAGTTAATGCTCAATCGAAAACTAGTCTTCATAAGGATTTAATTAAGTCTGAACTTCATAAAAAATTAGAATTTTTCATGGAAACAGTCCAGGGTTGGCGCTTGTATTCCAAAACACATTCTCTTTATGACCTCATTTGGAAAATCTATAGCGACCGCTTTTACTATGACTATGTCGGTGCGTTGCCAAATGGACAGGCTAGACAGGCAAATCTCTACGCCCTTGCTCTAAGAGCAGATCAGTTTGAAAAGAGTAATTACAAGGGATTATCCCGTTTTATTCGAATGATTGACCAAGTCTTGGAAGCCCAGCATGATCTTGCCAATGTTGCTGTAGCACCACCTAAGGATGCAGTAGAACTTATGAGTATTCATAAGAGTAAAGGGCTTGAATTTCCTTATGTCTTTATCCTCAATATTGATCAAAAATTCAACAAGAAGGATACTATGTCTGAGGTTATCCTCAGTCGCACAAATGGAATTGGGTTAAATTATGTAGCTAGAGTCGCTACAAATGCAAAAGAGGAATTTGTTCCATCTACCATTAAATTATCTATCCCTAGCTTGACATATACTCAAAATGAGGAAGAACTCCAATTAGCAAGTTATTCTGAACTCATGCGTTTGCTCTATGTAGCCATGACACGTGCTGAGAAAAAATTATATTTAGTTGGAAAAGGTTCTCGTGAAAAGTTAGAATCTAAAGAATATCCGACAAATGGGCAAGGTCTTTTGACTAGAGAGACTAGACTAGACGCTAGTAATTTCCAAGATTGGATTTGGGCCATTTATCAAGCATTTTCTAAGGAGGATTTGCATTTCACTGTGCGCTTTGAGGGTGAAGAAGACCTAACCAAAGAAGCTATCGGAGAATTGGAAAATAAAAGCCAGCTCCAAGACCAATCCCAAGCAGATAATCGCCAGTCAGAAACCATCAAAGATGCGTTGGAAATGCTAAAAGAAGTGGAAATGTATAATCAAGTCCACCGTGCAGCAATCAATCTTCCAAGTGTACAAACCCCTAGTCAGCTTAAAAAATTCTATGAACCTGTCATGGATATGGAAGGTGTAGTAGTAGCTGGTCAAAGTCAACTAAAAGAAAGCACTGTTCAATTCAACCTTCCTGATTTCTCTAAAACTAAGAAAGTTACTGGTGCTGAAATTGGTAGTGCTACCCATGAACTCATGCAGAGAATTAATCTAGCTAAGAAACCCACTTTAGAGACTTTAACAGAGGCCTTGGAGCAAGTTCAAGTAAGCTCGGATGTCAAATCCAAAATCAATCTAGGAAAAATTTTATCCTTCTTTGATACAGCTCTCGGTCAAGAGATTCTTGCAAATCAAGATAAACTCTATCGAGAACAACCTTTCTCAATGTTAAAAAGAGACGAAAAAAGTCAAGAAAACTTTGTTGTCCGTGGAATCTTAGATGGTTATCTCCTCTACGATGATAAGATTGCTCTCTTTGACTACAAGACAGACCGTTATGAGCATGCTAGTCAGCTTATTGAACGTTATCGTGGTCAATTAGACCTCTATGCAGAGGCTCTATCTCGTTCATATCAGATAGAAACCGTTGAAAAATATTTGATTCTACTTGGTAAAGACCAAGTAGAAGTCGTTAAACTTTAAAAAGAAAGGAGACATCATGTCCATTCCTGTTAGAAAAAACTTATATGATGCAGTTTTAGAGGCCTCTAAAGCCGATACTTGGGAACAAGCTACCAAAGAATGGAGTGAAGTTTCCTTGATTTTTAATGGAATCGGTCGAAGCAATTGTGTCTGCGGTAATGCTATTAAGTATGCTTATGAACTTTTTAACGGAGTTACTGGCAAACGACTTTTTCCCATTGGGAGTGACTGTGTGCGTCATTTCCAAAGAATTAGCCTAGATCAACAGCTAGAAGAGGAGGAAAAACTTCTCAGAAAGCTTGAAAATCTAACCAGAAAGGCCCAGAAAAAAGAAGCCATTCGAGTTAATAAAACAGATTTTGATGAGCGACTGATCAACTGGCTATGGAATAAGGGAGCTTTTAAGTCAAATCGAGGTAATCAATTCTCACCAGAAAAGGATTATCAACTCTTTTTGGAGGTATTTCAAGGTGGAAGTTGGACTAAGGCAGAGCCTTTGAAGAAAGCTCGTATGGAAGAAGTCCTTGAGAAATTTATCAAACCCTTTCTACTTGGAAAATCTGACGATCAACTCTATCTTGTTAAACTGGGAAAAGAAAAAATTGACTATGAGCAAGAACTTCGCATCAAAGCTGAAAAGGAACGAAAGAAGCGAGACAAGATTGCAAAACAATATGCAGATAACCTGGTTCTAGCAATGGGACCAGCTGAACGTGCCTATCAAGATTACTTTGGACTGAGCGAAACACTGACTCTAGAAGAACGTCAGTGGGAAAAGATTCTCTTCGGTAAAAATCGGACAGAACGTTCTATAAAATCAAAACAGTATCAAAGAGAACTCGAAAAGGATCAACGTATTGCTAGTCAAGATCCCCTTGAACGAAAACAAAAGCAAGTATGGTTGTTAAACTCTTATTTTCAAGATATTCCAGAAGAAAAAGCTCGCTTTTCTCGACTTTTAACCATGTATCGAAAAACTGGAGAAATCCCATTTTCAACTGACTATCTCTCTAACACTTTGTTTGACTTTTTCTACAAAATGAAGGCTTTTGAATTTGAAATAGCACCTGATCAGGTACGTGATTTTCTAAAGGAATGTTTAGATGCAGAAAATCTATCGTCCGCTCAAAAATCTTGGATAGAAGGCATTTTAACCAACTGCATCAAACCTTTTTTAGAAAGAATGATAGTATGGCAGTAGTTTTCGTTCTTCATGGAGAAACTCATTATTGTTAAAATTATGTCTCTAAATCATTTGACATAATTTTATTTATGTAACAACATTAAAAATTAGAAAGAAACTATGTCAAAAGAAATCGATATCGAATATTATCACCAACTAGCCTTGCAAAAACAAAAAGAGCATCGTAAGTTTTTAGGAAATCTAAAGAAGAAAGCTCCTAAAAATTTAGATAAAATTGCGCTTGAAATCCATCAAGAAGTTTTTAATGAAATTGATTGTACAGCCTGCGCTAACTGCTGCAAGAGTCTTGGTCCAGACTTCAAAGAAGCAGATATCACACGTATTGCCAAGTATTTTAAAATGAAATTGCCAGCCTTTGAAGCTGAGTTTTTGCAGGTAGACGAGGATGGAGATAAGGTCTTCAAATCTATGCCCTGTCCATTTTTAGGAGGCGATAATCTCTGTTCCATCTACGACGTCCGTCCCAAAGCCTGTCGTGAATTTCCACATACTGACCGTAAGAAGATTTACCAAATCAATAATCTTACTATTAAAAATACTCTAACCTGCCCCGCAGCCTATCTCTTTGTTGAAAGATTAAGAGAGAAAATAGACTAAGTACTCTCATTGTATGATAAGATACATCCTCAAATACAGTTGTTATTTGAGGGTTTTTGTATATTTATTTTTATCTGAAAATTCAAACCATATTTTTAGTAAGTGATAAGTCCTTTTCTTTAAGCTTAAAGTTTTTTAAACTTTTTCTTAAAGAAAACTGATATAAGGTATCTTTAAGCGGTATTCTGTATAGTTATACCATCATCAAAGAAAGAGGTGTCGATATGAACTACATAGTCATTCCAGCTTATCAACCAGATAAGCAACTTATCAAACTCATCGAAAAAATTCACGAAAAGAGTGATTTTCATATCCTAGTTATCGACGACGGCAGTTCATCAGAGTGCCAAAAAACCTTTGATAAAGCTGAGCAATATGCCACAGTACTCCGTCATGAAATTAATCAGGGGAAAGGACAAGCTCTGAAAACAGCCTTTTCTTATATCCAAGAACAAAACATTTATGGTACGGTTGTCACAGCAGATGCGGATGGCCAGCACAAGGTTTGGGATATTTTCCGTACAGCCAATAAGGCTTCCGAAAATCCAAATAAGCTAATCTTGGGTGTACGTGCCTTTTCTGGAAAAGTTCCCCTTCGTAGCCGTTTTGGTAATAGCTTAACCAAAGCACTCTTTAAGCTTCAAACAGGAGTAGGAGTAACAGATACGCAAACAGGACTTCGTGCCTTTACGACAAACCTGATACCTTTTATGTTAAAGATAGAAGGTCAACGTTACGAATATGAAATGAATATGTTGCTCGAAGCAACGAAAGAATACGAGATTCTAGAAGTGCCTATTGAAACTGTCTATATCAACGATAATGAGGCTTCACACTTCCGTCCAATTCATGACGGGCTCATGATTTATAAAAATATCTTTAAATTTGCCTTATCATCTCTCAGTAGCTTTGTTGTAGACTATGTCGTTTACGCCCTAGCAATCTTGATATTGCCGACAGTTCCGACGAGTCTACGAATCTTTCTAGCAAACGGAGTCGCTCGTGTGACTAGCTCTATTTTCAACTATTCTACAAATAAAAAACTAGTCTTTAAAAATGACGATAGCCTTGTGAAAACAGGAATGGGATATTTTGGTCTAGCAATCGGACTCTTTGTCCTAGATACGCTACTGATTCGTCTTTTCTATACTGTCTTTGGAATCAACCTTCTAATCGCTAAAGTTATTTTCGGGATTCTTCTCTTTGCTGTCTCTTGGACAGTGCAGAAGAAATTCATCTTTAAGGAAAGGACATCAACTGTACTATGAAATTTTTAAAAAAACGCTATGCTTACGCCTCAGTTCTCGGCTTACTCTTGACAGGATCCTTTAGTTACTCAATGCTAAAGACCTTTGTCCTTGCTGAGACAATATCAACAGTCGCTACAACTAGCACAAGTTCCAATGCTGCAGCAGCAAGTCAAGCTGCTAAGACAGCTACCATCACAGACTCCAGTTATAAAGATGACAATATTTCTATTAATTTGACTGAAACGACGGTCAATAATACGCAAGTCTACGTTGCAGATGTTAGTCTGAATTCATCAGATTATCTAAAGACAGCCTTTGCTCAAAATGCTTATGGGACAAACGTAACTGCAAAAACCTCTGTAACTGCAGCTGACAACAATGCTATTTTAGCGGTAAATGGGGACTACTATGGTGCTAACTCAACAGGCTATGTTATTCGTAATGGAGTTGTTTATCGTGATACTGTTCGTGAAGATTCTAGTAATGGCGACTTAGCTATTTATAAAGACGGCTCTTTTAAGATTATTTACGAAGATCAGATTTCAGCTGAGCAATTAGTTAATGATGGTGTCGTCAATCTCTTGGCTTTTGGACCAGCCTTGGTTGAAAATGGAGAAATCTCAGTAGGTACAAACGAAGAAGTAGGACAGGCCATGGCATCAAATCCTCGTACAGCTATTGGTATTATCGATGAAAACCACTATATTATTGTTGTTTCGGACGGACGTACCTCTGAAAGTGAAGGTCTTTCTCTTTATCAGCTTGCTGAGATTATGAAATCTTATGGAGCAAAAACTGCCTACAACCTTGATGGTGGTGGATCATCGACACTATATTTTAACGGTCAGGTTATCAATAAGCCAACGACTGGAGGAAACAAAATTTCAGAAAGGGCGGTGAGTGACATTGTCTACATCGGTTACTAATCTTGGCAAAAAACGTTTTAAAAAAACAGTCATTTCTTATACACTAATCTCTATTTTCTTCTTTACATTTTCTAGAATTTACGAAGCTTTTAGTTTTGGAGAAACTTCTGTTCATATGCACTATTTGTTTGCAGTACCTCTTGTCGGGGGAATTCAACTTGCAATATTTTTAAAAGTTCTCCCTCATTTCTCTCGTATTAGTCTAAATCTATGGAATTCGGCAGTAGCAACTATTACAGCAGGTACACTATTCCGTGGAATTGTTAATCTCTCAGGACGTTCTACAACCTTGGATGCACCCTACTGGTATGTTGGGATAAGTTTTGCAATACTAGCAATCATTACTATTTTTATCAATCCAAACCTTTGGAAGAATAATGCTAGCAAAGTAACTAAAACGAAACGAAAAGAGATCTATGGTCAGGCATAATTTTATAAAAAAGTAGTCGTTCAGCTTATGTTCGACTACTTTTTATTGACTTTTATTTCTAAAATATTGTAGAAATATTACAAGTTCTTTTCTTCTGAAAGATACTACTTTTATATTTAACAGAATATTGTATAATATAGTGGATAAATACTGTTTTTTACACAATATATAGAAACATCAAATACACTATTTAGGTATTTGTAAGGAGAAAAGAATGAAGAAAATATTGCTGGCAAGTACAGTTGCCCTCTCTATGGCAGGTTTTGCAAAAACGACCGTCTATGCCGAGGATTCTCAAGCTACCAATAATGTTCAATCATCAGAAAAAATTGCTACCAATACAGTAAGCAATGAGAAGAAAAATCAAAGCGAAGCTGAAAAAGCAACTTCTCAAACTCCAGAGACCAAAGAACAACCTTCAAAAGAAGCAGTAGTAGAGGTAGTTAACAAAGAAGGTTGGCAAAAAGAAAATAACCAATGGCGTTATTATGAGGAAAATCAGCCCGTTTCAAATTGGAAAAAAATAGCGGGTGTTTGGTACTATTTTAATCAAGATGGCATCATGCTTAGTAATACTATTTTTAATGATTACCTATTGAATAATAGCGGTGCCTTGGCAGAATCTTCTTGGGTAAAAATTGACAACCAATGGTATTATGCCACTGAGGACGGGAAAGTTACTCGTAATAATTGGAAAAAGATAGCTGGTGTTTGGTATCGATTCGATGAAAATGGTATCATGATTAGCAATGCTGTTTACTATGATTATCTATTCAAAGCAAGTGGTGTCTTAGCTGAAAATAGCTGGGTAAAAATTGGTGATAAATGGTACTACGGTAATCAAGCAGGAAAAATCAATCGTGACAAGTGGGAAAAGATTGATGGCCTATGGTATCGATTTGATGAATCTGGTGTCATGCTAAGTGCTACTATTTATAAAGACTATCTTCTCAAGACTAGTGGAGCTATGGCGGAAAATGCCTGGGCAAAACTCGAAGATAAGTGGTATTATACTACAGCATCAGGAAAAATTATTCGCGACAAGTGGGAGAAAATCAGCGGTTCATGGTACTATTTTACTAAAGACGGTGTCATGTTAAGTAGCCAATGGAAAGAGAAATACTATCTAAAAGATAGTGGCGCCATGGCTAAAAGCGAATGGATTTTCGATGAAAAATACAAGAGTTGGTTCTACCTCAAGTCGGACGGTACCTATGCTGAAAATCAATGGGTAGGTTCTTACTATCTCAAATCTTTTGGTTATATGGCCAAAAATGAATGGATTTTCGATAAGGACTACAACGCTTGGTATTATCTAAAAGAAGATGGAGTCTATGTAACTGGTAACTTCACCATTAATGGAAAAGACTATACTTTCCAAAGCAACGGAAAATGGATTACTGATACAGCTTCATACTATAAAGTAAAACCAATTACAGCAAATGTATATAGCGCTTCTGGTGAGAAACTTAGCTATATTTCGCAAGGAAGTATTGTAGCGATTGATGGAGCTGAAGCCAAAGACGGTCGACTTCCGGTCAAAATTTCAGGCCTTTCAGGATATATGAACAAGAGTGATCTAGTAGCAGTCAGCTCAGATAGTGACTTCATTCCTCACTATGCCACTGACGGTAATTATCTTTACCATGAGTTATCACCTTACGCAAGTATTCGTGTAGCACCTCATAGTTCATCAATGGCAATTGGTAAAAAATACTATTCAGCTGATGGCAAGAACTTTGAGAACTTTACAGTTGAAAATCCTTTCTTATTTAGAGATTTAAGAAAACCAACCAATTACACAGCTGAAGAATTAGATAAAGTCTATTCTCTTATGAATATCAAAGGAAGTCGTCTAGCAGGTAAGGGAGCAATCTTTAAAGAAGCTGAGGAACGCTATCAGATTAACGCTCTCTATCTAATCGCCCATAGTGCCATAGAAAGTTCATGGGGACGTAGCCAAATTGCTAAGGATAAAAACAACTTCTTTGGCATTGCCGCTTATGATACAACACCATATGATTCAGCTAAAAGCTTTGATGATGTTGATAAGGGTATCTTGGGTGCAGCCAAGTGGATCCGCGAAAATTACATCGATAATGGCAGAACATACCTTGGAAATAAAGCGTCAGGGATGAATGTTCTTTATGCCTCAGATCCATACTGGGGAGAAAAAATTGCAAGTATCATGATGAGAATCAACAGCCAGCTTGGTGAAAAAGATTAAGAAACATTAAAATCGATAACGACTGCAAAGTGGTTATCGATTTTGCTTATCAAGAGAAACTTGAGGAATTTTGTTTATGAAACTGAATTTTGATCATATGCACAAAAGAGGGATAAATCTAAAACACTTAGGGATTAATGCATACGCTTATAGTTCCTCAGTTATCCTAGACTTACTTGTTATTGTCAAAGCGAATAATCTGACCATATTAGGTGGAGATGTGTTTTGCTACAAAAATGGTCAATTAACACATACTTATGACAATTGGTATTACGAAAAACAAAATTCGACTAGCGATTGTAGCAAATCCATTCATCAAACAGAAAAGTATATCAGCAACTATGTTAAAAATCATGGTGAACACTATTATTTTTCAATCGTTTTAGACGTTTTAGACAATGAGGAATTTAATTTGTGACTAATTTACTTAGAAAACATTTAGCCAACTGCATTGAATCAAGCGTCAAATATGAGAAATCGTGTTATAATAAAAGATAGTGATTTATTTTATGAAAAATGATATCTATTTAGTTTTTTAATATGGATAAATAGATACAAATCCAATAAAAGAAAGGAATTTTACAGAATGGCAACTATTCAATGGTTTCCTGGGCATATGTCCAAAGCACGACGTCAGGTCCAGGAAAATTTAAAATTTGTTGATTTTGTGACAGTTTTAGTAGATGCACGTTTGCCCTTGTCTAGCCAAAATCCAATGCTGACTAAAATCATCGGGGACAAACCAAGACTATTGATTCTAAACAAGGCAGACCTTGCAGACCCAGCATTAACAAAAGAGTGGCGTCAGCACTTTGAATCACAAGGTATTCAGACACTTGCTATCAACTCTAAGGAACAAATAACAGTAAAAGTAGTAACGGATGCTGCTAAGAAACTCATGGCAGATAAGATTGCTCGTCAAAAAGAACGTGGTATTCAAATCGAAACCTTGCGTACCATGATTATCGGGATTCCAAACGCTGGTAAATCTACTCTGATGAACCGTTTGGCTGGTAAGAAAATTGCTGTAGTTGGTAATAAACCAGGTGTTACAAAAGGTCAGCAATGGCTCAAAACAAATAAAGATTTGGAAATCTTGGATACTCCAGGGATTCTTTGGCCAAAATTCGAAGATGAAACGGTCGCTCTTAAACTTGCCCTAACTGGAGCAATCAAGGATCAGTTGCTTCCAATGGATGAAGTGACTATTTTCGGTCTCAACTACTTTAAAACCCATTATCCCGATAAGCTTCAAGAACGTTTTAAACAAATGAATCTGGATGATGAAGCTCCAGAAATTATTATGGATATGACTCGTATCCTTGGTTTCCGTGATGATTACGATCGATTTTACAACCTCTTTGTCAAGGAAGTTCGTGATGGAAAACTTGGTAATTACACATTAGATACATTGGATGATCTAAATGGCAACGATTAAAGAAATAAGAGAAGCATTAGCAAAGATAACTGATCTTGAAAGTCCCTTGTTCAAGGAATTTGAAAAAGATTCTCGTTCAGGTGTCCAAAAAGAAATTCAAAAGCGGAAAAAAGCCCTTCAAGCTGAAATTGATGAAAATCTCCGCTTAGAGGCTATGCTTAGCTATGAAAAAGAGCTTTACGAGAATGGAATAAGCTTCATTGCTGGAGTTGATGAAGTTGGTAGAGGTCCCTTAGCTGGCCCTGTTGTTGCTGCAGCAGTCATTCTGCCAAAAAATTGTAAAATAAAAGGCTTGAATGACAGTAAAAAGATTCCCAAGAAAAAACATGAAGAGATTTTTCAAGCCGTTAATACCAATGCTTTAGCAATTGGCATTGGTATTATGGACAATAATGTCATCGACCAAGTCAATATCTACGAAGCGACGAAACTAGCCATGAAGGAAGCTATCTCTCAACTTGAACCTCAACCAGAACATCTTTTGATTGATGCTATGAAGTTGGATTTGCCGATTTCTCATACATCCATCATCAAAGGGGATGCCAACTCCTTATCTATTGCAGCAGCATCTATCGTTGCTAAGGTTACAAGGGACAAGATTATGGCTAACTATGACGAAGAATTTCCAGGCTATGATTTTGCTCAAAATGCTGGCTATGGAACTGCTAAGCATCTAGAAGGAATTGAAAAGCACGGTGTCACACCTATTCATCGCACCAGTTTTGAACCGATTAAAACGATCGTTTCAGAAACTAGTAAAAAATAATTAAAGGAGAGAATTATGGAGGAACAATCGGAAATACTTAGTTCCAAGAAAGAATTTGCTTTCGCGTCCAGTACGATCTTAGCTCAAGTAGGGCGAGGTATTATTGTCGGATTAGTCGTAGGACTTATTGTAGGATCATTTCGATTTTTGATCGAAAAAGGCTTTCATATCGTTCAAGGATTTTATCAAGACCAAGAGAATCTGATACGGAATCTATTGATTATTTTCCTTCTTTATCTTTTTATATGCTGGCTTAGTGCCAAGTTAACACGCTCAGAAAAAGATATTAAAGGTTCAGGTATTCCTCAAGTTGAAGCGGAGTTAAAAGGTCTCATGTCTCTCAACTGGTGGAGTGTCCTCTGGAAAAAATATATTCTAGGTATCTTGGCCATTGCGAGTGGGCTCATGCTCGGTCGTGAAGGTCCCAGTATTCAGCTAGGTGCCGCTGGAGGAAAAGGAATTGCTAAATGGCTCAAGTCTAGCCCTGTTGAGGAGCGTTCTTTGATTGCTAGCGGAGCTGCTGCTGGACTTGCTGCAGCCTTTAATGCACCGATTGCGGGGTTATTATTTGTAGTAGAAGAAGTCTATCACCATTTTTCACGATTTTTCTGGGTTTCTACCTTGGCTGCTAGTCTTGTAGCAAACTTCGTTTCTCTTCTCATCTTTGGCTTAACACCTGTACTTGATATGCCGGACAATATCCCTCTCATGGACTTGAGCCAATATTGGATTTATCTGGTTATGGGAATTTTTCTAGGACTCTCAGGTTTTCTCTATGAAAAAGCCGTTCTTAACGTTGGAAAAGTATATGATTGGATTGGTCAAAAGATTCATCTGAATAAGGCCTATTATCCTATTCTAGCCTTTCTCCTTATCATTCCAGTAGGAATATTCCTGCCACAAATACTTGGTGGAGGAAATCAGGTTGTCTTATCCTTAACAGAACAGGATTTTAGTTTTCAAATTCTCTTGGCTTACTTTATTATTCGCTTTATCTGGAGTATGATCAGTTATGGTAGTGGACTGCCAGGTGGTATTTTCTTGCCAATTTTAGCTTTAGGATCCTTACTTGGTGCCCTGGTAGGTGTTATTTGTGTCAATCTTGGCCTCGTTACACAGCAGCAATTCCCTATCTTTGTGATTCTTGGAATGAGCGGGTATTTTGGGGCTATCTCAAAAGCACCTTTGACAGCTATGATACTTGTAACTGAAATGGTTGGTGACATTCGCAATCTCATGCCTTTAGGGATGGTGACTTTAGTTGCCTATATTGTTATGGACCTGCTCAAAGGTGCGCCCGTCTATGAAGCAATGCTTGAAAAAATGTTACCAGAAACCGCAAGTGACGATGGTGAAGTCACTCTTATTGAAATCCCAGTTTCTGATAAGATAGCTGGTAAGCAAGTACATGAACTCAATTTACCACACAATGTGCTCATCACAACTCAAGTACATAATGGTAAAAGTAAGACAGTTAATGGATCTACAAGGATGTATCTAGGTGATATGATTCATCTCGTGATTCCAAAAAGTGAAATTGGAAAAGTAAAAGATTTGTTGCTGTAGGAACCCGTTTACATAATTTATGTTATGTTGTATCAGATAATGATTTAAGAAAAAGATTTTTCAGACTTATTTGATCGACAGATTCTTATAGATGAAAACAATATAAAAACAAAAACTCGGTCCCTAAAAGATGGAATCGAGTTTTTATATTATATTTGAATAGACTGAAGAAGATTAGAAATTTTAAAACTATAAGTTCAATGAAGCAATGAATTACCAAATTATAAGCGATTTTTTCAAAATTAAAAGTTTATGTACAATTGACTTAACGTGAGCTAAACTATTGATACAACTGAATTAGAAGCATAAAGTACATTCTTTAAGGAGTGTACTTTATTTTTATTTTGTACATTATTTTGAAGTGTTATTTTGTATATTTTCTAGTTCATAACATCATCTGATTTAAGGAATTGATTTGTACATTTTTACTCTAATAGGTGCAGAAGAAGTAGTGGTTCAATTGTGCATTTTTTGAAGCTTATTTAAGTTCCTATTGAACGCAAGATATAGATTTTTACTCGTGGTGCTAGTTAATCTCAAAGTATCTCAGATTATAAGTCAGTACAATTTACTCCATTCTCAACTGCAATCCTGTTAAGCCTCTAGCAAGTGTTTGTTCGACATCAAAAAAAGCACAAAGTTCTGAAAATCGAGTTTCAATAGTCCGTCTCATAGCCATTAGTTTACAATGATTATGTTGTTTAGCTCTTGCCATATTTTGACGTAAAGGCGTCCAAAGATGGTAACCTTTCTGTTTCAACTGTTCTCTGAGTTCATAGCTAAGATAAGCTAAATCAGCTAAAACATAGAGTTGAGAACAATTTTCTAGTAAGTCATCAACTGCCCTAATATCATGTACTGAGGCAGGCGTTACAACATAATTCAGAATATAGCCTGATAGGGTGACCAGCATATGTACTTTGAATCCATAGACCCAAAGGTGCTTAGAGGAATTGTAACCAATGTCGGCTAGTTCATTAAAAACATGTGCTCTATGATTACGGACTGGTTGACAACGTGATAAGGGGAAACTATCTATGATGACAATGTTATTGGGAGAAATTTGAGTATTTATGGCTTGCCGAATAATTTGGACTAACCAAATCAACTGCCTTGACCGTCGATTAAACCGACTTCTTTCAAGGAGACACCCACAAGGATTCTTGTTTAGAAGCACCGAATCATCAAGAAGGAGCATCCTGAGGTTCCAGCATTTGAAGAATATGACAAGCTACTTGAAACAATCAAAAAATCCCTATAAAGGGATTTTTTAATACCTATAAAGGGATTTTTTAATACCTATAAAGGGATTTTTTAATACCTATAATACCTTGTGCAAAATAGTCGTATATATCAAAATCAGAGTCACGTTACCTACTATTAGACCAAAAGTCGCAAGCAAGGTCTTTGCTGTACCCGGCTTAAAATCTGCACTAATCAAATATGGCCAAAAGCATACCATTGGGAGAATGGCTATTAATACGCATAGATAGGTAGGAAAGCTTGTCCAAAGAAAGCGTGTCGTCTCTAACCAGTGACCCCATGAAGGTATCACTATTTTGCTTATAGTGAAAATATGCATATAAGGTGGACCACTAGAAGATAAATAGCATACTTTGTCTTGCTCAGTACTTTTTTCTTTTTCATTTTATCTAACTATCCTTGCTAATTATTCTCTCGTTCACCTGCAATATGAACTTTAAAACTAAAATTAACTATATTATTATTCGAATTAATGTCCAAATTCATAAAGTATTGATTCCAAAAGAATTCATTGTTACCTGTTCCCCACTGCACACCGTAATGTCCCAAATATTCACCTCTCGGATTGCTTGGAGTCAGCCATATTTTTTTACCAAATACTTCCTTAAACTTATTTTCATCAAGCTTCTCTAGCAAATCTATACCATCTATATTATATGAAATTCCATATTTTTTAGCAGCAGCTGTGCATTCAGAATCGAAGCAAACCTGCGTAACTACACAGTCCTTCAGTTCCTCATACCTCTTTTTATGCCCGTAAACACCTCTGCAGCCAACTACTACATTCTTCTTTACAAGAAGATAAGTCGATCGTGTGACTGCAGAGTCATATGACTTAAAGCCGTTTGGTACGCTAACCCCAGCTCCTTGGTATTTGGAATAGCTTCCCGTTGTCAAAAGCTCATTATAATTAGGATAATCATGTCTACCATTTGACACATAGATTTCAAACCCCTGGTCTATCAAATCCGAAATCTTAGTCTCTGTAAGATGAATTTCAGTTCTGTCAATTTTAAGTGGAGGTGCGTTATCAGGTAGACCTATAATTATATATACAAACATCAAAAACACGAATATCATAAGCACTGCAACGATACCTATCCAAGATTTCCCGGTTCTCCTTCGTGCATTGAAAAGCGCCATTATAGAAGGCGTGATTATAGCAGCACCAATTGGCGCCGCCCCATGACGGAACATGCCCATGACCTTAAAGGCAATTACAGCGCTAATTAGTATTAAAACTATGTGCACTGCATACTCTCCTAGGCTTAGCTTACTCGTCCTAGTCTGATTATTTGCTGGGGCATCGTACACTGGAACACCGTTCTCAAAGGTGTTCTTCATTCTAAAACGCAGCCAAAACAATATTCCAATAAACACAAATGCCAAGAACACTAGCATTCCGATAAAAACTAATTTTTCCATCTGTAACCTTTTCTCTGACCTAATTATCGTCCATCAAAATTCATATCTAGTCTACCACATTTTGAAATTGTTTTACATTATTTACATACTTGTGCATGAATCAAAAAGTTTTAAAAGGATTTAACGACTTAGCAACGACACAACAAACTCTAATGAATGAGTGGGATTATGTAAATAACCTCCTAATAACAAGTCCAACTGAAATCATAGAGTTGAGTAATATGTCTGTATGGTGGATATGTCAGGAAAACTCAGATCATCGTTATAAAATTCAAGTTAAAGAAAGAATGGCGTACAGAAAACGAAATAAAAAGGCATGTTCGATTTGCAAAGGTTACAGAAGAAAGCAAGAACATTTTATACAGTTTAAAAAAGATATAAAAAATAAGAACACTTTAAGTAATATAAAGTGTTTTTATGTTGTCAAAATGTACATTTGAAAAGTTTTTAGTTTTCACTTAAATAAAGTACATATTACAGTAGATGAATAACTTTTAAAATTTCCAGTATTCACTTAAATATAGTACATAATTAAGAATAATTAGCTCTAAAATAATTTTTGGTTATGGTTTTAAAGATTTAGATATTGCATATATCACTTATAACATCTTTCCGAAAAACTATAATTTTCTTGAAAAATATATCTAGCTATGCTATACTACTTGTATAGAAAGTTTTGGAGAAAAACATGAAACGCGAGATTTTGTTAGAACGTATTGATAAACTTAAACAAGTTATGCCCTGGTATGTTCTGGAATACTACCAATCGAAATTAGCTGTTCCATACAGTTTTACGACCTTGTACGAATACTTAAAGGAATACGATCGATTTTTCACCTGGGTTTTGGAATCTGGTATATCGAATGCTGATACCATGGCCAATATTCCCTTAGACGTTCTGGAGCACATGACCAAGAAAGACATGGAATCCTTCATTCTTTACTTACGTGAACGTCCTCTACTCAATGCCAATACGACGAAAAACGGGGTTTCTCAAACAACCATTAACCGTACACTTTCTGCACTTTCTAGTCTTTATAAGTATTTGACTGAGGAGGTTGAAAACGAGCAAGGTGAACCTTATTTCTACCGTAATGTTATGAAGAAGGTTGCTACCAAGAAAAAGAAAGAAACCTTGGCGGCCCGAGCTGAAAATATCAAGCAAAAGCTCTTTTTAGGGGATGAAACAGAGGGATTTTTGAATTATATAGATGAGGAATACCCTAAAACTCTCTCAAATCGAGCCTTATCGTCCTTTAACAAGAATAAGGAGCGAGATTTAGCCATTATCGCACTCCTTCTTGCATCTGGTGTCCGTCTCTCCGAAGCAGTTAACCTAGATCTTCGTGATCTCAATCTCAAAATGATGGTCATCGATGTTACTCGTAAGGGCGGAAAACGTGACTCGGTTAATGTCGCTGCCTTTGCTAAGCCTTATTTAGAGCAATATCTTGCTATTCGAGACAAACGTTATAAGACAGAAAAGACTGATACAGCCCTCTTTCTGACCTTGTATCGAGGTGTTCCAAATCGGATTGATGCTTCTAGTGTTGAAAAGATGGTGGCCAAGTATTCAGAAGACTTTAAAGTCCGCGTAACTCCCCACAAACTGCGCCATACTCTTGCAACCCGTCTCTATGATGCAACCAAATCCCAAGTTTTGGTCAGCCACCAGCTGGGACATGCTAGCACACAAGTTACCGACTTGTATACGCATATCGTTAATGACGAACAGAAAAATGCCTTGGATAGTTTATGAGATACATAATATAATTTATGTAATGTTTTAGTGTTAAAAAAGAGCGTAGGATTTTTTATCGAATCTTACGCTCTTTTATTCTTTCTATAAAAATTCAATCCAATAATTACGGTGTGGCTCAATAATGACTGGATTTCCCCAGAATGATTTTAGATAGGCCAAGTTTGCAGGGGTGACCGGTCTTTTTTCACCATTGAACTTCTCTGCACTCTCTTCCGTTAGAAAGCATTTAACTGCTTCATATGGTGTACCATCCCTCGCTATTCGTTCAATTCCTAAATAAGCAATTTCATCACCAGCATTTTGAATATCTGTAAATAGTTTACCAATAAAATAAACCGTCTTATTTTTCATTAATTCATAAGCCTTACTATTTTCCAGTCTGTTATTTGCTGCAGCGTACATAATACAAAAACTGTCCACAATATCTTTCAAAGGCATTAATTCTTCTTTGCTGACTATAATTTCGTCGGGAGCAAGTCCACCAATGATTAAGCTTTTATAATGAGGTTGCTGGATGACATTATCTAAAGCCATTCCTAATGGTAGTTGGACAGCTTGATAGCCTAATGGTTCTAGCTCTTGCTTTTTCTGGTCAAGGTGTTCTTGTGTAATACTGATATTCAAATCATATGGACTTGAAGGTTGTTGCTTGCTAAAAAAAGCCACTACTATACGGTCTAACTGTTCAAATAGTCCAAGATTTTCTACTGGTACTTTCATCATTGAATTTGATCCCCTTTTTGTTCAGATTTCCTCTTTATTCTACTCTCATTATTTTTGAATATCAAGTCTAAGATAAAAGATATCCATGTTAAATGGATATCTTTTACTTTATTCCACCACTGCCTCAGCTATTTCTTCTGCAGTGATTCCTGCGAAGTAACGACCTAGGTTAATGGTTTGAAGGGCTTTGAGGACGTCTTCACGTTCGTATTTAACGCCACGAAGAACATCTTCTACTGCTGCAACGTCTTCGATACCGAAAAAGTCACCGTAAATCTTGATATCTTGAATTTTTGATTCAATGACATTAGCGAAGATTTCCACCTTACCGCTTGGGAATTTTGTGCCACGACGGACGTTATACTCTGGTGATTTACCATAGTTCCAATCCCAAGTTCCAAACTTAGTATCTTTGATACGATTGATTTCAGCCAATTCCTCATCTGAGAAGACATACTCTGTCATTTCAGGGTATTCTTTTTTCATGTATTCCAAAAGTAGGTCACGGAATTCTTCTACGGTGATTTTTTCTGGCAATTCATCTACGATATTGGTTACACGTGCGCGAACTGATTTAACACCTTTTGATTCGAACTTATCTTTAGAAACTTTGAGTGCATTAGCAAGGACAGACAAATCAACGTCAAAGAGAAGACAACCATGGTGCATGATACGTCCGTTGATATAGGCTTGCGCATTTCCACAGAATTTTTTACCGTCTATCTCAAGATCATTACGACCTGTGAACTCAGCTTTAACACCAAGTTCCGCCAAGGTATTGATAACTGGAGTAGAGAAGCTCTTGAAGTCAAAGGCCTTGTTTTCATCTTCTTTTGAAATGATTGTATAGTTGAGGTTGTTGAAATCATGATAAACTGCTCCACCACCACTGATACGACGTACTACTTCAATTCCGTGTTCACGAACGTAGTCTCGGTTGATTTCTTCGATGGTATTTTGGTGACGACCTACAATAATAGATGGTTTGTTAATCCAAAGCAGGAAAATTTGATCCTCGTCCAAAAGGTGTTTAAAAGCATATTCCTCTAAAGCAATATTAAAGGCAGTGTCATTTGAATGATTGATAATGTATTTCATAAGTTACCTTCTAATACGATAGAGACTGGAAAATAATTCCAGTCTAGTCTATCTATTTTTATTTTTTCTTAGGTGAATGGATGGCCATTCCAAGAACATCAGCAAATGCTTCGTACATAACTTCAGAGTATGTTGGGTGTCCGTGGATTGTCTTAAGCATTTCTTCAACAGTGATTTCCATTTCGATGATACTTGACGCTTCGTTAATCAATTCAGCTGCTGCTGGACCAATGATATGAACACCAAGGATTTCACCATATTTCTTATCGGCAATAACTTTAACAAAACCTTGAGCTGCATCAGAAGCAATTGCACGACCGTTTGCTGCAAAGTTGAATTTACCGATTTGAACATCGTATTTTTCACGAGCTTGTTCTTCAGTCAAACCAACAGCTGCTACTTCAGGAAGTGTATAAATAGCTGCAGGAGTCAAGTTCAATTTGGCAACAGCGTGGTTTCCTTTAAGCGCATTTTCAGCCGCAACTTCACCCATACGGAAGGCAGCGTGAGCCAACATCTTAGTACCGTTGATATCACCTGGTGCGTAGATACCTGGAACAGAAGTTTCCATGTATTCGTTAACTTTGATACGACCACGTTCTAATTCAAACTCGACTTCACCGATACCTTCAAGGTCTGGAACACGTCCGATTGATAGAAGAGCTTTGTTAGCAATGATATCATCTTTTCCTTCAACCTTGATACGAAGTTTGCCATCTTCTTCAATGATTTCTTGAAGTTTAGTGTCTGTCAAGATTGTCATACCTTTACGTTCAAGGATTAAACGAAGGTTCTTAGATACTTCAGCATCCATAGCTGGAACGATACGATCCATCATTTCGATAACAGTTACTTTTGAACCGAATGTCATGAAGGCTTGACCAAGTTCGATACCGACAACCCCACCACCGATGATCACAAGGCTTTCTGGTACTTCGTTCATTTCAAGGATATCATCACTAGTCATCACAAGAGATGATTCCATACCAGAAACGTTGATTTTGCTTACTTTTGAACCACCAGCAAGGATGATCTTCTTAGTTTCAAGCAATTCAGAACCATTTACCAAGACATTCTTATCTTTAGTAATAGTACCGATACCTTTATGAACATCAACTCCATAGCTACGAAGAAGTCCTGCAACACCACCTACAAGGGTATTAACAACTTTAGATTTTGTTTCTAAAAGTTTGTCCATGTCAACAGTGAAGTTAGGATTTTCAATCACGATACCACGATTTGCTGCATGACCGATATTTTCGATAATTTCAGCGTTGTGAAGGTAAGTCTTAGTTGGGATACATCCTCGGTTCAAGCATGTTCCACCAAGTTCAGATTTCTCAACAAGAGCAACTTTACCACCTAATTGAGCTGCTTTAATAGCAGAAACATAACCAGCAGGTCCACCACCGATAACAACGATATCGTAAGCGTCATCGCTCTTACCATCGTCGTTTGAGGCACTTGCTGTAGGTGCCGGACTAGCTTCTGGTGCTGCTCCAGCGGTTGGGATATTTTCCCCTTCTTCACCAAGATAACCGATAACTTCAGTAACAGGAACAGTTTCGCCGTCCCCTTTAAGGATAGCGATCAAGTAACCGTCTTCTTCTGCTTCTAATTCCATGCTGACTTTGTCAGTCATGATTTCCAAAAGGATCTCTCCTTCTTTTACAAATTCTCCGACTTTCTTATTCCATTGGACGATTTGTCCTTCTGTCATATCCACGCCGGCTTTTGGCATAATTACTTCTAAGGCCATATCTTACTTCCTCTATCTATATTTCTAAAACAAATATTTTAAACCAACATTGAGATTGGATTCTCAATTAAAGCTTTCAAGTCTTTCATAAACTTAGCACCAGCCATACCATCTACGACACGGTGGTCAATTGTTAAACCAAGACTCATAATTGGACGAATCACGATTTCACCATTTACTACAACAGGTTTCTCAATTGTTGAGCTAACCCCAAGGATTGCTGAGTTCGGTTGGTTAATGATTGGACCGAATGATTGAACACCAAACATTCCCAAGTTACTAATGGTGAAGGTTGAATTTTGCAATTCGCTAGGAGCTAGTTTACCATCCAAAGTACGTCCGATAACATCTTTGAAGGCAACTACCAACTCTGTCAAACTCATTTTTTCAGCATTATAAACAACTGGCGTCATCAAACCATTATCCATTCCAACAGCCATCGCAAGGTTGACATAGTTGTGAGTAATAATTGTCTTACCATCTTCAGTTAATGACGCATTGATGTATGGGTGTTTCATAAGAGTCTTAACAACCGCAAGTGAAAGCAAGTCTGTAACAGTAATTTTCTTACCAGTTGCTTCCATGATTGGATCAAGGACTTTCTTACGAAGGGCAAGCATTTGAGACATATCAACATCGTAGTTCAGCGTAAAGGTTGGTGCAGTCAAGTATGATTCAACCATACGTTGAGCAATAACCTTACGCATCGGTGTCATCGGAATACGCTCTATTTCACCATAAGGTGTTACGTTATCTGGAACTTCTTCTACTTTCTCGATTTGAGCAGGTGACTTGATAGTATCGTTCTCAATATTTTCAGGAAGGAATGCCAAAACATCCTTCTTCATAATCTTACCACGATGACCAGTTCCTTGGATTTCCTGCCATGCAATGTTATGTTCAAGGGCAATTCGTTTTGCAAGTGGCGAAATGCGAACCACATTAGTGTCTTTAAATGTTTCCACGTCTTCTTTGTGGACACGACCGTTTGCGCCTGAGCCAGAAATATCGTAGAGATTAATTCCTAAATCATCCGCTAATTTTCTAGCTGCAGGAGTCGCTCTTAGCTTATCATCAGCCATGACCTCTCCTATTCTATACTAAGATATCAAGGACGTAGAGAACTTTGCATCTATTAGATACAAAGCTTCTCGTCTGATTAAATTATTTACATAATTTGTTTTATGTATTATTGTTTGTTGTGAGTTTTACGAATTGCATCTTTGATGCTTTCAACTGTTGGAATCATTGCATTTTCTAGATTTTGTGCGTAAGGCATCGGTACATCTTCCCCTGCACAACGGCGAATAGGTGCGTCTAAATAATCGAATGCTTCTGATTCTGAGATAATAGCTGAAATTTCACCGATAAAACCACTTGTCTTGTGGGCATCGTTGACAAGAACTACTTTTCCAGTCTTCTTAACTGAGTTAATGATGATGTCTTTATCAAGTGGAACCAAAGTACGTGGGTCTACTACTTCTACTGAGATGCCTTCTTCAGCCAATTCTTCAGCTGCTTGCATGACACGACGAAGCATTTTACCGTATGTTACTACCGTTACATCAGTTCCTTCACGTTTAATTTCACCAACACCAAGCGGAATTGTATAGTCTGGATCAACAGGAACTTCACCTTTTTGGTTAAATTCTGATTTATATTCAAGAATGATAACAGGATTGTTGTCTCGGATTGAAGACTTAAGAAGTCCCTTCATGTCAGCTGGTGTACCTGGAGCTACAACCTTCAATCCTGGGATATGAGTGAACCATGATTCCAATGATTGTGAGTGTTGTGCTGCAGAACCTACTCCGTTACCAGCGGCACAGCGGATTGTAATAGGCACTTGACCTTTACCACCAAACATGTAACGAGTTTTAGCAGCTTGGTTGACGATATTATCCATGGCAATAACAGAAAAGTCCATGAAAGTCATATCAACGATTGGACGAAGTCCAGTCATAGCAGCACCAGCAGCTGCTCCAGAAATAGCTGCTTCGGAAATCGGACAGTCACGAACACGTTCTGGTCCAAATTCTTCAAGCATACCTACAGATGTACCAAAGTCTCCACCAAAGACACCGACATCTTCACCCATCAAGAGTACATTTTCGTCGCGACGCATTTCCTCAGACATTGCAAGGATAATGGTATCGCGGAAAGACATTAATTTAGTTTCCATATTTTCTCTACTTCTCCTTAGTCTGCGTAAATATCTTCAAATGCTGATTCGAGTGGAGGGAATGGACTTTCTTCTGCAAATTTAACAGATGCTTCCACTGCTTCCTTGACCTGTGCTTGAATTTCTTCAAGTTCCTCTGCACTTGCAATCTTGTTCTCAACAAGGTACTTGCGAAGATTTTCGATTGGATCTTTTTGTTTCCACTCTTCTACTTCTTCACGTGTACGATATTTACCTGGGTCTGAAGATGAGTGACCAAGCCAACGATAGGTTACACTTTCAATTAATACAGGGCCTTTACCAGAACGAACATGATCGACTGCTTTCTTAAATCCTTCATAGACATCGATTACATTGTTACCATCTTCGATAAACATACCAGGAATACCGTAAGCTGCGCTACGTTCATGGATATGTTGAACATTGGTCATTTTCTTAATATCTGCTGAAATTCCATATCCGTTATTGATACAGTAAAAAATAACGGGAAGATTCCAGATTGAAGCCATATTAACAGCTTCGTGGAATACACCTTCGTTTGTCGCTCCATCACCAAAGAAGCAGACAACAATTTTACCAGTGTTTTTCATTTGTTGAGTAAGGGCTGCACCTACTGCAATTCCCATACCACCACCTACGATACCGTTAGCACCAAGGTTACCTGCATCAAGGTCGGCGATGTGCATTGATCCACCTTTACCTTTACAAGTTCCAGTATACTTACCAAGGATTTCAGCCATCATACCATTAAGGTCGATTCCTTTAGCAATGGCTTGTCCGTGACCACGGTGGTTTGAGGTGATGAGGTCATCTTCGTTTAGAGCTAACATAGCCCCAACGTTAGCAGCTTCCTCACCAACAGAAAAGTGCGTCATTCCTGGCACTTTTCCTTTTTTTACTAATTGAGCAATTTTTAAGTCCATACGACGAATTTCTTCCATCTTACGGAACATCTCAAGCAAAAGATTTTTATCTAAAGTTGACATAATCTTGCCTTTCTAAGTTTAAATTCTTATAGTTCTATTTTACTTTATAGGTTAATTAGTGTCAAAAAATATGCTTGCAATTTTTCACAATATAAAAAAAGAAAAGTCAGTAAAATCAAGACTTTTCTTTATATAAAATACAAATTTCACAAGCTGTTTTTTCATCGTTTTTCAACAAATTATTTGAATCTTTTCATAATAACTTGTAAACGCCACTGATAAAGAATTCCACTTACCATTAAACTAATGATAAGAGCAATCCAATAGGAATACGCACCTAAACTAGTCGAATAATCAAGATATAACCCAAGCGGAATCCCAACACCCCAGTATCCGATAAGACCAAGATAAAAAGGAACAATCGTATCCTTGTAACCTCTTAAAATACCTTGTAAAGGTGCCGCAAAGGTATCAGCTAACTGGAAGAACAAGCTATAGGTCATAAAAGATGCTGTCAGTTGGATAAATTCTGAATCTTGACCATATAGTCTGGCTACATTTTCACGATAGATGTAGAGAAAACTAAGTGTTAAAACCGCAAACACCATAGCTGTTAAACGGCCAATATGGATATACTGTTTTGCATCGTCTAACCGTTTAGCTCCTACCTCATAAGAAATCACAATGGCCATCGCAGTTGAAATACTCATAGGAAAAGCATACATCAGATTTGAAAAGTTCATAGCTGACTGATGACTGGCAATAATAAGTGATGAGAATTTCGCCATAATCAAACCAACAACTGAAAAAATGGCTACTTCAGCAAATACCGTCCCACCAATTGGTAGACCAAGATAAATAGCTTCCTTGATTTTTTTGATTTGTAGAGGCATAGGTTTTTGAAGTTGATATTCCTTGAGCTTTTTATGCTTTAACAAGACCAAAGTCGAAATCAGCAACAAAGCCCAGTACGCAAGGGAAGTCCCCAGACCTGCTCCTGCTCCTCCCAACTCAGGAAAACCAAAAGCTCCATATATTAGTAAATAGTTAAATCCACTATTTAAAGGAAGTAAAAGAAGCATAAGATACATAGACAATTTTGTCAGTCCTAGCGTATCAAGTAGCGATCGAATAACACTGAAAAGCAAAAGTGGGATAATACCGATGGCCAGGAGCCACAGATAACGCATGGCAACACTGGATACAGCCCCTTCCAGCCCCATGAATTGTAAGACAATTGGTGCTAAAAAGAAAACCAAGCCAAAAAGTACGATAGATAAGGCTAAAGCCAAATAAAGAAATTGATAAAAATCCGAAGAAACTTCTTTCTTTTTTCCTTGTCCCAAATGGTGACCAATAATAGGGACCAAGGCTGAGACAATCCCTGTCAGGAAGGTAAAGAAAGGATTCCACAAACTAGTCGCAATGGAAACACCCGCTAGATCCAGTGTATTATATTGCCCTGTCATCGTGGTATCGACAAAAGATGCGGAAAAATTAGCGAATTGATAAATTAGAATAGGAAAGAAAATTTTTAAAAATAAGATGATTTTGTCTTTAATAGTTTTTGTTGTATGCATACCTACTCTTTCTACTCCTTTTCATCCAAGCCAAAAAGCTTTAAGCCGTATTTTCTCAAGCTCAAAGGTGGATTACTAGCTTTTGATGTCGTGTGCCAACAATTACACGAGGCGCAATAATAGCTTCTAACCAAGCCACCATTATCATACTCTACAGCGTGATCAGCTTTTTCCTTGGTTTCATACTGAATTTTAGCACGGTTAGCGGCTGGACAATATACTCCATGGCAAGCATTTCGTTTACGATTTCTAAGTTTACGAAAATAATTCATCATCCTCAAGCTCCTAATCTGCTTGATAAACGATTTGTCCCTTACAGATAGTATATTTAACCTGCCCTTTTAATTGTTCACCAATGAATGGTGAATTAGCTGCTTTGGAAGCAAAATGTGTATCTACAACTCGATCCGCTTTATCATCAAAAATCGTAATATCAGCTGGCCCATTTTCAGTTAGATAACCTGCTTCAAAATTATACAGTTTTGCTGGATTGTAGGTCATTTTTTCTAGCAATTGAATTAAACTCAACTCGCCAGCTTCAACCAAGTAGGTTAAACCTAGTGACAAAGAAGTTTCCAAACCTGTCATACCTGATGGAGCTTTGGTAATATCCTCTACATTTTTTTCGTCAGCATGGTGAGGCGCGTGGTCAGTAGCAATGACAGAAATGACTCCAGATTTTAAACCTTCAATGACGGCTCGACGATCAGACTCCAAACGAAGAGGTGGATTCATCTTAGCGTTACTTCCTTTAGTCAAAAGCAGAGCTTCAGTCTTAGAAAAATGCTGTGGAGCTACTTCTGCAGTTACGTTTGCTCCCATATTTTGAGCAAACTCCACAACTTTTACACTTTCTTCTTTTGACAAATGCTGGATATGAACATGAGCCTTGGTTGCATAGGCAATCATGACATCACGAGCAATCATAGCGTACTCCGCAACTCCTGTTGCACCGCAGATATGAAAATGCTCTTTAGCGATATTTTCGTTAAAACCAAGCGTACCATTCAAGCCAGGATCTTCTTCATGAAGACTAATAAAAGTATTTAGTTTTTTCGCTTCTTCCATGGCTTCCTTGACAACTTTACTACTTTCAAGAGGAATCCCGTCATCAGAAAAACCAACTGCACCTGCTTCTAAAAGGGCTTTAAAATCAGTTAAGTCTTGACCATTAAAGTTTTTGGTAATCGTTGCTACAGACTTAACGTTAATTTTTTCCTTGGCTGCAGATTGAAGAACTTCCTGCAAAGTCTCAACATCTGATATAGTTGGATTAGTATTAGCCATCATTACGACTGTCGTAAAACCACCTGCAGCTGCTGCTAGTGCTCCTGTATGAATGTCTTCTTTATGAGTCTGACCAGGTTCACGGAAATGGACATGGATATCCACCAAACCAGGCGCAACTACAAGACCAGTAGCATCTATTACTTGAGCACCTTCTTCCTGGATTTCAGGAGCAATTTGAACAATTTTCCCTTCATCAACCAAAACATCACAAACTTGATCCAAACCAGACTTTGGATCCATCACACGGCCGTTTTTGATTACTAACATAACAATACTCCTTTATTCGTAGAAATCCACTTGAGTGTCCAATAACTTATCACCATCATAGACAAACTTGGCTGAAAAGAAGGGTTTATCTTCTAAAAGCCACTTGACAAAGGTATGGTCACCTTCCCAGGTCGGTTTGCTTAAAACTTCATCGTAAGGAACCCATTCTAATGTTCCTTCATTACAGTCAATCAATTCACCCTCAAATTCTGTTACCTTAAACACATAGGTGTACCAGTCCAAGTCAGGAGTGAATTCAGGAAAAGTGATAACACCTTTTAGAACCGGCTTGGCTTTGAGGCCTGTTTCTTCGAGGATTTCACGCGCTGCGCACTCCTGAGGTGTCTCACCTCGCTCTAGCTTACCACCCACACCAATCCATTTGCCTTCATGGACATCATTAGGCTTTTTATTGCGATGAAGCATGAGCAATTCTTTTCCGTTATCAATGTAGCAAACTGTCGCTAACTGAGGCATATTCTCTCCTTATCTAAGCCAATCGATTGGCTCTTGTCCACTTTCTTTTAAGAATGCATTAGCCTTAGAAAAAGGCTTGGAACCCCAAAATCCTCTGTAAACTGAAAGAGGACTTGGGTGGGCTGATTCGATAATCAAGTGCTGAGGATTTGTAACCAAGGACTTCTTCTTACGTGCATAAGCACCCCAAAGTACAAAAACTACGGGTCTATCAATATTATTGACAACCTTGATCACAGCATCTGTAAAAGGTTCCCATATCTGCCCAGCATGACCATTTGCTTGACCAGCAGGAACCGTCAAGCAAGCATTGAGAAGCAAGACTCCCTGCTCGGCCCAAGAGGTCAAGTCATGAGACGGTTTTACCCCAATATCATCCGCAAGCTCTTTTAAAATATTTTGTAAAGAAGGAGGTGATGGAATAGAATCTGGAACTGAAAAACTCAAGCCCTGCGCCTGACCTGGTCCATGATAGGGATCTTGGCCTAGAATTACCACTTTAACCTCTTCCAGAGGAGTCGTCAAAAGAGCCTGAAAAACCTTTTCCTTAGGCGGATAAACAGTTCCTTGAGCATAAACTTGCTCCATAAAGTGATTGATTTTCCCAAAATAACCCTCAGGTAATTGCTCTTTAATCAAAGCATGCCAGGATGAGTGCTCCATTGCTTTCTCCTTTGTTTATACTGCCTCTATTATAGCAAAAAGTGGCTATCTAAACCACTTTTAAAAGTATCTATTAAGATTTGAGAAGTTTTAGAAAGAATTTATACTAAAGAGCCTTTATTCAACTCCATTTCTCATATTAGAAAGGATAAATTCTTTGTCAATTTCATCAATAATCAATTCTGTTCGAGTATTAAGTTTTTCATCAAATCTTTTATTCAATTCCTTTACAACGCTTATCTTAAACTCATCACTTGATTTTTGTTTATAGTAATCAAATCCTCCAGAAGCCGCACTACAGCAACTCCCCCAATCTGAAAGATAGCCTATTATTTCAAAAACACTATCATTGTATTTTTCAAATTTTTTAGTTGCGGAACTTTTTAGATAGCCTGAAATACAATTTACAAAAGAGTAGTAATACTTAGAGTCACGAAATGAATTGAATTCTACACTATGAAAACTTGGATCGAGAATTTTTGCTGATCGCACATCTTCCATAGTGGGTTTTGTGGTCATTTTAATATCAGTCTGCAGATAAGCATAATAGGTTTCCTTATCAAAGAAAGCTCCATCTACCGCTATCAAAGCACCATACATACCATCTTCATACTGAAACACCATCACAGCACCGTTCCTATATTTGCTTTCTACAGGAACTGGCGGAGCAATTCTCTTTTTGGGCTTTTCTTTTTTTACACTTATCTTTTCTAAAAACTTTTCTAGATTTTCAGCTCTTTGTTCTAAAAATTCACTATCTGCACCTAATTCTTGGGCTAGTTCTAAATCTTCTTTGTTAAGAATGATTTCTTTAATTTCAAGCAAGAATTCATCATCTAATTGCCCAACTTCCCATAAACAGTGTGCTAAGGCGAACAAGACATCATACATATCGTCATCATATAAATCCGATGTCAGGTCATTTTTGATTGTATTTGCATCTTCTCCTTGATTGTATCTCTCGAAGAATTCTTCTTTAATATCTAAGGAAGTGTCATTTCCAAAAATCGTTGCATCCCATGTTCCCATAATTTATAGACTCCAATCTACTTTTTAACAGTTTTAAATATTTTGTTAGGTTTTGCAAAGAATCTATTATTCAGAATAATCAGAAAGATAACTAATCATTACAAAAAAACTATCATTGTTTTTTCAAAGCTTTTCCCTGCAGAATTTTCTATATCACCTGTAATAAACTAGATTAAATCTCCCCTTAGCCAGAGATAAGGAGAGATTACTAAAACTATACTTAAGCACATCTTAAAGATTAAATTTCTATTATTTGACTTTCACCCAATAAATAAACTATTTAACAATCAAATAATGTGCATCTTTTATCTTATAATTTTCTAGATTGATAACTGTTTGTTTCTTATCAACAATATCATATTTAACCAGAGAATCATTAAATAAAAAATAATAGATGTTGTCTTTAAATGTAAAATATGGTGCAATATATTGCTCTGTGCTAAAGCCTTCCAGATGAATAATATCTTTTTCTAAATTATCTAGATTGACTGTAGTAAAGGAAAATTCGCCATTATACAATCCCTCATTCTCTATAATCAATTGGTTATTTTTAGCATCATAGTGAATATTTGTTGGATACTTATCAGGAATATCGATATAATTCTTGCTCTGACTCTTTAAATCAAAAACCATTATTTTATTTCCCGACTTATATTCTCCATCAGAATTGCGCCCACTAAGTGCTTCCACAATATACAAGACATCATCTACATTAACCATTCTCATATATGCTGATGTTTCGTCAAGATTATATTTTTCCACGATGTTGAACTCTTTATCCATTTTCCAAATTTCCGTATTAGGAACTTGGGTTGATAAATCCAATGTGGTTACAAGTAAGTATAAATAATTATCTATAATAACAAACTGTTGACTGGCATTTAGTTGACCATCATTTTTCATGGTAACATTAGTGACAACCTCTAAATTGTTATCATATTTATAAAATTCAATTCTATCTGTAAAGACAGCAGTTGCATATAAATAATCCCCATCTGTTATGGATGCGTAAGCATCATTTCCTTCCGCTAATTTAAATGTTTCACTTAAATTTTCCTTATTAATTCTAGATACATATCTTTTTAGACCTGAGGTATCTTTTGTTTTTGCAGTTGAATAGGATCCTGCATCTGAAAAACTTTCTGCCCAATAGATGTATTTTTCTTTTCTGGCTATATTACCCTTGAACTCATTTAAATCATAATCATCAAATACAGCTATTTTATCGCTATCCCAGATAGCCATTTTATAATCATCTACCGAATTTACCTTATTTGACTGACAGGCACTTAGCCAAATAAGACAGCAACAAGCACTTATTAACATCAACATGAAGTTCATGGCGCTTTTATTTCTTTTCAATAACATACTCATTTATTCCTATATATTAATATCGTTTCTCTCGATTTAAGTAGCTCAAACGGATGGATGGCCGAACCCCAATCCCAAGTACCAATATCTACTCCTGTTACATCTTTATACCCTGCCCAAACTAACTGAGAACAATAAAATTTACTTCTAGTATTAATATTGAAAAATTCATAGTTATAAGGTTTTCCGATTTGTCTAGCGGCCCAATAAGCAACTTTTTGATCATCTCGAATACTTGTTTTTTTAACCCCTATTTGATAAACAGTACTACCACTAAAACGACTTGTCCAATTTCCATATACAACTTGAACCCCTGATCCTGGATTAGATTCAATCGTTGCATAATAGTAAGGATCAGCTGCTACAATTCCAGCATGCCCATTGTTAAAATGAGGAGTTATCGCATATGAATCAGTTATGCAAATAACACCATCTCTCCATGTCCATCCTCCATGTGCAGCTCTATCCATTGTTTTCCAGTCACCTCTAGGAGTTTCAGAATTTATATCTTCTAAAACAGATTCTTCCCAAACTCTCATTTCATTTTTATCTATAGCTTCCTCCATAGCGTAGACATATTCGTTAAAACCACATAATGACAAAAAAATGATACCTATACTTAATTTTTTAGTTAATTTGCTCATATTTTTTCTCCTAAATAAATCACAACTATTGGAATTACTTATCATAAACAACTCAACTGTACATGTCAATCTCCTTCTTTCTGTTTATTATTTTATCTGTGTACAATTTTATTATACCTAAAAAAATAAAAACAGTCAAAAGATATGAAGCGTTTTCAAGAATTTCTTGAACTCCATGCCCCATGTTTTACAGAATCTTTTATATTTTGTGATTTTTAAAGTTCCCCCAAACAATTCAGCAAATCTTTGTAAGAATGAACTTCATAAGTTGGCTGGGCTTGTGTCTTATTTTCCAGATGATGAGGATTGTACCAGATGGTATCGATGTCAACATTATTTCCACCTTGAATATCAGCTGACAAAGAATCACCAATCATAAGGGCATGGTTTTTATCAAAGTTAGGGATACAAGCTCCAATTTTTTTATAGAACTCAGCATCTGGTTTTTGAGTATGGAGCTGTTCTGAAATGAAAATCTCCTTGAAAAATGGTGCGATACCAGATTTCTCCAAACGACCTGTCTGAATATAGGTGATTCCATTTGTCGCAGCATAGAGTTCATAGCCCTTACTTATCAATTTTTTTAATAAATCTTCGACACCTGGGAAAATCTGTCCCTGTTTTGATAGGAAAAACTGGTAGCGCTCTGCTAAGTAGGAACCATCTTTTTCAATGCCAAAGTGAGCAAACAATTTTGCAAAACGTGTGTTAATTAACTCAGCCTTTGTAATTTTTTTCTGTTCCAAATCCTTCCAAAGAGCCTTGTTCATTGGTACATAGTAATCTTTATAGGCTTGTATATCCACTACTCCTTCTTCTTTTAGGAGTTGCGATAAGGCAATATCTTCTGCAGCATCAAAATCGAGTAAGGTGTGGTCGAGGTCGAAGAGTAGAAATTTGTATTTCAATTAAAAAAACTTCCTTTCTTAGGGGGGCAAAGAGGTGACTAAATGATTCAAAAAAATTTTAAAAAATTTTCACCTCTACTTATTGAATAGCTTAGCCCAATTCTGCTTAGAATTTAAAATTCTGGAGACATAAACCTCATATTTGTCGATATAATAAAAAGCTAAGTAATTTTCAATTGGTATATATCGATAACGTTTTCCGTCATCTGTTAATTCACCATAACCTCGACTTGAAACCAAAGGACATGCTTCTGGAAAGGTTTCTAAAGTTTCTAGTGCCGTTAGAATAAGGTCTAGTTTACTATCGGCAGATTGCTGGCTGTAAAAATTCAGTACAATATAATCATGTATTTCTCTCAAGTCTTTCTTAGCTTGATCCGTAAGAGAAACATGGTAACGCTTATGATTAGTCAAGTCCAAATTCCTTTCTTACATCTGCCAAAGACGTTAGTTTACCTTGCTCAATTTCTTGATGTCCCATCAAGATTTCCTTTTTCAAGTCTTCAAAAGCAACCTGATATTGAGTCTCTTGTAAATCACTAAATACGAACTCTTTAGGATCAACTGCACCTGTCGCAATTTTACGAAGTGCAGCATTAAAAATATCTGATAGGGTTAACTTTTCATCAGCTATGATTTCTTTCGTTTGTTGGTAAAAAGTCGAATCTGCTCTAAAATTAACAGGTTGAGTACTTGCCATGATTAATACCTCTTTGTAAATATGATTTGTAAATACATTTTATCATCTTTAGATTTGAAATTCAACGAAAAGCTCCTTTAACAGAAAAGGAGCTTTTCGTTGAATTTTATTGGTGTACAGCTTGTGCTGCTGTGATTAGAGTAAGTTTGAAGACGTCATCTGAATTACATCCACGAGAAAGGTCATTAACTGGTTTGTTCAAACCTTGCAATACTGGACCAACCGCTGCAAAGCCACCGAGACGTTCTGCCATCTTGTAGCCAATATTTCCTGCTTCGATACCTGGGAAGATAAAGACGTTTGCTTGTCCAGCAACCTTGCTTCCTGGTGCCTTGAGAGCAGCTGTTTCTGGAACGAAGGCAGCATCAAATTGCAATTCCCCATCAATTTCAAGGTCAGGACGAAGATCATGAGCAATCTTAGTTGCTTCAACAACTTTATCTACGCTTTCACCAAAACCAGAACCTTTAGTTGAATAGCTTAGCATCGCAATTTTTGGTTCGATACCGAACATCTTAGCTGTGATAGCAGAGTTAATCGCAATCTCTGCCAATGCTTCAGCATCAGGATTGATATTGATTGCACAGTCACCAAATAGGTAACGCTCAGTGCCACGAACCATTAGGAAGGCACCTGAAGTACGACTAACATTTGGACGTGTTTTAATGATTTGAAGGGCTGGACGAACAGTTGCCGCAGTAGAGTGAATAGCTCCTGAAACCATTCCATCTACCAAGCCCATGTATACCAACATAACACCAAAATAGTTCACGTCTTTAACCAAGATTTCGCGAGCTTCTTCTTCAGTCATTTTTCCTTTACGACGTTCTACAAGTGATGCTACCATGTCTTCAAATTGAGGGTAATGTGCAGGATCGATTACTTCATAACCATCCATGATTCCTTCGATTTCAAGATAGATTTTAATTTTATCAGGATTTCCAAGTAGGACAGGAATAACTTCTGTTTCTTTTACGATGCGTTTTGTTGCTTGAAGAATACGTGGCTCTTCACCTTCAGGCAAAACAATACGTGCATTTTTACCAACTAGGTTGGCTTTTAAACTTTCAAAAACTTCCATGAGTTTTGACTCCTTTTAAGATATATTATTATTTGATAACTGAGTTATAAGAGTGTTGAAATCATCCGGCAGTGGACTTTCCATCTCCAACTGCTCTTCAAGAAAAGGATGATAAAACGATAAGTAATGGCAATGCAGAGCTTGACGCTCTATGCCATGTTCAAGACTACCACCATAGAGGTCATCTCCAAGCAAAGGGAAACCGATATGGGAGAAATGAACACGAATCTGGTGTGTCCTTCCCGTATGTAGTCGAATATCAACTAGATGAATATTGCCATAAGACTGCACTATTCGATAGGAAGTATGGGCATATTTACCACCTTTTGCCACTCGTCTAGTAATGATTGAATCTTCATCACGGGCAATCGGGGCAATAATTTCACCTTGAGGTTCCAGAAAACCATCTCCTTTAACGAGTGCAAAATAGCGCTTTTCAATGGCTTTCTTTTGCAACTGCTTGTCTAGTCTAGCATGAGCATAACCATGTTTAGCAAAAAGCATGAGACCCGAAGTATCGCGATCTAGTCTGGTTACAATGTGAACCTGCTGATTTTCATAGTTCTGTTTCACATAGTAGCCCTTGATAAAATTAGCGATGGTATTGGAATGATTGACACTAGGAATCGAGGCCACACCAAAGGGTTTGTTTAGAATTAAGAAATGATCATCTTCAAACAGAATATCCAGTGGATAATCAATTGCTTCCAGTGTCTCAAAACCTTCCTCAGGAGGAATGTCAATGACAACCACATCCCCAATATCTAAGAGATAGGTTGCATTTTGTGGATGACCGTTTACGCGAATATCTCCACCTCGAAACTTGATTTTGGCAAGCAATCCTTTAGAGACTTCATGCTTTTTCAGAAAAGTCTTTACCTTGACATGTTCGTCAGCAATAAATTCAAACCTCATTCATCCACCTCACCAATAAAGGCATCTTTGACACGATTCCAAAAACTAGTATGGCTTGGTGTTGCTACAAAATGAATCTTATGATGGTCTATCTGGTATTCTATTCTTTCAATATTACGGTAAGAATAAATGCTATTGTCAACAGAAATCGTATGATAGTCATTACGAGTTGGTATCAATTCTATCTTATCCTTCTTAGGCACAATGATAGAAGAACCTAAGGTTCTGTAGACACGATTGTTAAGACTCGCAATTTCTGTCAATTGTAGGGCCTCAATAGTAGGGTGCAAAACAGCTCCACCAAGAGATTTATTATAGGCTGTACTGCCAGTTGGCGTCGATACCGTCAGGCCATCTCCTCTAAAACGTTCAAATGGCACTTGGTTAATGATAATATCGGCAACCATAGTCCTATCAGCTCTCCGAATGCTAGCCTCATTCAAAGCTCGGAAAATTTTCACTTCTCCATTTTCCAAAAAAATCTTTACATTTAAAAGCGGGTAAGACACACGAGCCCCAGTATCCAACTGTAAATTAGTAAGCAATTGATCTAGTTCAAAATCACGGTAGTCCGTATAGAAGCCCAAATGACCCGTGTGAACACCAACGAAGCGAACCTTATCCAGCTGGTCTTCATACTTGTGAAAAGCAGACAAAAGCATCCCATCCCCACCTATGGAAATCACGATATCGGGATGTTTATCATTTAATATAAAGTTATTCTTTTTTAATCGATCTCTTAATTCATATAAGACTCGTTGACTTTGAGGTTTGCGATTAGCGATTAGATCAATTCGTTTACCTGTATTCTTCATCGGTATCGTCACTATTACCTACCCCGTCATTTAACTTTCTATGCAATGGATCAAAGAGTGCCTGTGCTTCCTGGATATCATCACGAATTTTACTCATTTCTTCATCCAATTGGTGAGATATCCTTGCTGTGATTTCCAGACGTTTCTTAATTTCTTCTGGAAAATCCCCTTGATATTTATAATTTAGAGAATGCTCGATGGTAGCCCAGAAATTCATAGCCAAGGTACGAATCTGAATCTCCACCAGAATCGTTCTTGCCCCCTTGATCGTATCAACTGTATACTCAATAATCAAATGGTAAGAACGATAGCCTGAAGCCTTTCGATGAGTAATGTAGTCACGTTCTTGGACAACTCTCATGTCTTGCCTCTTACGAAGGAGGGCAACAACCTCGCTCACGTCATCTACAAATTGAACCATGACGCGTAAACCTGCAATATCTTGCAAGTCCTGTTCCAACGTATCGTATCCAATCCCTCGACGAGCCATTTTTTCTTTTATACTTTCGATCGGTTTGACTCTACCAGTTACAAACTCAATTGGAGAATGTTTATTTTGTTTGCGGTATTGTTTTCGAATACCTCGGAGTTTTATCTTCAGCTCTCCGACAGCCTGAATGTAAGGATCTAAAAATTCTTCCCATTCTGTAATCATATATCTTTTTCATCCAATTCTCTATACACTTCGATTTATCTAGTTTTTGATTTTCTATGAAAAATCTTATACAATAAATACAATGCTTATTATACCATACAATCGCTTTCAAAGATAAGGAAAAAGTAAAAAAAATGAAACATTTAGAAATTGAAATGAAAACACTTCTAAACAAGGATGAATATCAAAGATTGCAGGAGCACTTTTCAGGAGTCACACCTATTACACAAAAAAATTACTACCTAGACACGCCTGATTTTCACCTTCGCCAACATAAAATCGCTATGCGCATTCGTACTTTTGAAAATAGCGCTGAATTGACCATAAAAATCCCACAAAAAGTTGGAAATATGGAGTACAATCAAGATCTCAGTCTTGAGGAAGCAAACCATTGTCTTAAAGAATGTAAACTTCCACAAGGAATGATTCTTGACGAATTGACTAGCCGTGGACTTTCAACCAGTGGCTGGGTAGTTTTAGGTTGCCTAACTACTGTTCGCTACGAAAAGCAAACTCCTATCGGACTCATGGCACTTGATCAGAGCCAATACTTTGATATTGTTGACTATGAGCTTGAATTAGAAGTGGAAGATGGCAACCAAGGAAGTCTTGATTTCCAAGAATTTTTACAAGACAATGAAATCCATTACAAAAAAGCTCCTTCAAAATTGGTTCGTTTTATAGAAAATATGAAAAAATACTGAAATAATCTTCTTTTTTTGATAAAATAAAAGGGATGAAAAATAATAGAATCTGTTGTAGAGAGTATTTATCACTAAAAGTGTTTCACTACAGCGATTCACTTAGTTTAAAGAGGACGGTTTATCGATGTCAGATACAAAAAACATGAAACTTTTCGCACTATCTTCCAACCAGGAAGTTGCTCAAAGAATCGCAGATGCTGCAGGTGTTCCACTTGGAAAAGTATCTTCACGCCAATTTTCAGATGGTGAAATCCAAGTTAACATCGAAGAAAGTGTTCGTGGATATGATGTTTATATCATCCAATCAACTAGTTATCCAGTAAATAACCACTTGATGGAACTCTTGATTATGGTTGATGCTTGTGTTCGCGCTAGTGCTAATACCATTAACGTTGTACTTCCATACTTCGGCTACGCTCGCCAAGATCGTATCGCTTCTTCACGCGAACCACTTACTGCAAAACTGGTTGCAAATATGTTGGTGAAAGCTGGAGTTAGTCGTGTATTGACTCTTGACCTCCATGCCGTTCAGGTTCAAGGATTCTTTGACATTCCTGTAGATAACCTCTATACAATTCCACTTTTTGCAAAACATTACTGCGATAAAGGTTTGACTGGCTCCGATGTGGTTGTTGTTAGTCCTAAAAACTCTGGTGTAAAACGTGCTCGTAGTCTTGCTGAATACCTTGATGCTCCAATTGCCATCATTGATTATGCACAAGATGATTCTGAACGCAGTCAAGGTTACATCATCGGAGATGTCGAAGGTAAAAAGGCAATCTTGATCGATGACATTCTGAACACTGGCCGCACCTTCTCTGAAGCTGCTAAAATCTTAGAACGTGACGGTGCAACTGAAATCTATGCGGTTTCAAGTCATGGACTGTTCGTTAACGGTGCTGCTGAGTTGTTAGATGCAACTAATATCAAGGAAATCCTGGTTACAGATTCTGTATTGACAGAAAGTAGAAAACCTAAAAACGTACAATATATCACTGCTAGCGAATTGATTGGTGATGCTATGGTTCGAATTCATGAAAGAAAACCAGTTAGTCCACTATTTAAATAGAAATTAGGTGAGTTTTTGATTTATTTGGATAATGCTGCAACGACTCCGATGTCTTCAGTAGCTATCTCAGCAATGACTCAAGTCATGCAAGAAACTTATGGCAACCCTTCTAGTATTCATGGACATGGGCGCCAAGCAGGTAAACTATTACGAGAAGCTCGTCAAGAACTAGCAAGTTTACTAGGAACAAAGCCACAACATATATTCTTTACCACTGGTGGTACTGAAAGCAATAATACTGCTATCATCGGCTACTGCCTTCGCCATCAAAATCGTGGAAAGCACATTATCACTACTGCGATTGAGCACCATGCTGTTCTAGAACCCATCAAATACTTGGTTGAAAATTTTGGTTTTGAAGTGACTATTTTACAGCCTGAAAATCAAGAAATCACTGCAGACCAAGTCAAAAATGCACTGCGTGAAGATACCATTCTTGTTTCTACTATGTTTGCCAACAATGAAACCGGTACACTATTACCTATTGCTGAAATTGGTGAGGTTCTAAAAAATCATCCAGCCGTCTATCATGTCGATGCAGTTCAGGCAGTCGGTAAATTAGAGATACTTCCCGAAAAATTGGGAATTGATTTTCTCAGTGCTTCTGCACACAAATTTTATGGTCCAAAGGGAGTTGGTTTTCTCTATGCTGCTTCTACAGATTTTGATTCCTACCTTCATGGTGGTGATCAAGAGCAGAAAAAAAGAGCAGGTACAGAAAATCTTCCTGCAATTATAGGTATGGTTGCAGCACTAAAGGATGATCTTGAAAACAAAGAACAAAACTTTAAAAAAGTTCAAAAACTAAAAGAAACATTCTTAAAGGAAATGGCTGACACAGACTATTATCTCAATCAAGGGAAAGACCAGCTACCTTATGTCCTTAATATTGGATTCCCAGGTCAACGTAATGATCTACTACTCCTTCGTCTAGATCTTGAAGGTATTTCTATTTCAACTGGCTCTGCTTGTACTGCAGGTGTCGTTCAGGTTAGTCATGTTCTTCAGGCTTTCTACGGTGAAGAATCCCCTCGCTTACACGAATCTGTTCGCGTCAGCATTTCACCTCAGAACACCGAACAAGAAATGATCACTCTCGCCAAAACTCTTAAAGAAATCATTGGAGGATAAACTCAATGGCATTCGAACAAACGATTAAACTTAAAAATTGTCGTTACGATTATACACTAAGTCCAACTGTTAAGAAATTTACTCTTAAAGATAATACTTTTTTTGAAACTAAAGTTGGTAACTATGAATTAACACGTCTTCTTGAAAAAGTTCCAAACAGTGGAGAAGGTTTTCAACTTAAGATTATCATCAACAAAGAATTAACAGGTGCAAAAATCAATATCACAGATAAATTTGGCCTACGTTTGGTCGATATCTTCAAATCAGAGGAAACTCATATCTACCAAGAGAAATTCTACTTCTTAATGGATAGCCTTGTTGAGCGTGGCGTATTTACAAAAAGCGAAAGATAGAAGGCCCTTATGTTTAGATTAACTTACAAAGATGCCTATCAAGTCAATCGAGTTTTAGAATACGAAGATTACGAAGCACTCATGCTGTCACTTTCAGGCTGTGTGACTCTTCCAGATACTACTGTCATTACTTCTCTTACCTATATGGGAAAGGAAATCTATCAAGGTCTTCTGGGGGATCTCTATCGTTTTCTATCTCACTATGATTTTACAAAGATAAACTAAGATTTTCTTAGTTTTTTCTTGTTTTTGTTGATTTTTTCACAACCTTCCTATAAAATAGTATTTAGAAAGGTTGTGATTTTGTGAAAGAAAAACAGTCTGCTATTCCAAAAGCAACAGCAAAGAGACTTTCTCTTTATTATCGTATCTTTAAAAGATTTCATGCAGAAAAAATTGAAAGAGCCAACTCAAAACAAATTGCTGAGGCCATTGGTATTGATTCTGCTACCGTTAGACGAGATTTTTCCTACTTTGGTGAACTTGGTCGCCGTGGATTTGGCTACGATGTCAAAAAACTAATGACATTTTTTGCTGATCTTCTAAATGATAATTCTATTACAAATGTTATGTTGGTGGGTATTGGTAATATGGGGCACGCTCTCCTCCACTACCGTTTCCATGAACGAAACAAAATGAAAATCATTATGGCTTTTGATTTGGACGATCATCCAGAAGTTGGTACGAAAACTCCTGATGGAATCCCGATTTACGGAATTTCCCAAATCAACGATAAAATAAAAAATGCAGATGTTAAAACTGCAATCTTAACAGTTCCGAGTGTCAAATCACAAGAAGTGGCTAATCTCCTTGTCGAAGCAGGTATTAAAGGAATTTTAAGCTTTTCACCCGTTCATCTCCAACTACCAAAAGATGTGGTAGCTCAGTATGTAGATTTAACTAGTGAATTGCAAACTCTCCTCTATTTCATGAGAAAAGAGGATTAGAAAGCGAAAGCATTTATGAAAAAACCAGTTATTGGGATTACAGGAAACGAAAAAGCTCATCCTGATGATGAGCTTATGATGAGCTATGCTGCGAAAGGCTTTGTTGAAGGAGTCAAGGAAGCTGGGGGAATTCCCATTATCCTACCAATTGGTGATCAAGAAATGGCTAGTTACTACATTGGCTTGATTGATAAACTCATTTTAACAGGTGGACAAAATGTCGATCCAAAGTTCTATGGTGAACCTAAAACGATCGATAGCGATGACTACCACCTTCAGAGAGATATTTTTGAGCTAGCTCTTATAAAAGAAGCCATTAAACAGAAGAAACCCATTTTTTCTGTTTGTCGAGGCACCCAGCTCGTTAATGTGGCTATGGGAGGAACTCTTTATCAAGATATTGAAGACCATTGGCAGGATACTTCAGCCGAGTATACAACTCAACGTTTAGTCACCGAGCCTAATACTATCCTTCGAGATATCTATGGAGAAATCTCCCATATCAACTCTTTCCACCATCAGAGTATTAAGGACCTAGCTCCAAATCTAAAGGTTGTAGCTCATGATCCTAAAGATGGAATTATCGAGGCTGTTACAACAACGGATGGTTTCCCTTTCCTCGGTGTTCAATGGCATCCAGAATTTCTCTTTGAAAATCGCCCCAAAGATAAAAAACTTTTCGACTATGTCGTCAATGAATTGTAAAACCTGTATCTTATACAGGTTTTTTATACCAGATCCGTCTTCTCACGGTAACTAAAATAATCGGAATGTGAGACGATAAGATGATCCAATAAGACCAACCCCATTAATTCGCAGGCTTCTTTAACAAGTTTCGTAACATGATCATCATTTCTACTCGGCATGACAGCACCAGATGGATGATTATGAACCAGAATCACAGATGTTGCCATATGCTTCAAAGCATAGTGGAGAATTTCCCGTGGTTCAGCAATACTTCTAGTAGCTGAGCCGATAAAAATGGTTTGCTGATGAATAATTTGATTTTGTGTATTAAGATAGAGCGCCACTAGGTGCTCTTGATTTTTATCTCCCAATTCTTGTTGCATCTTTTTAGCCAGTCTTTGACTACTAAGAATGCTCTCTGCCTCAATAGTTTCATGTTTGTGAATACGACTTCCAAGCTCAATCATTGCTTGCAACTCAATAGCTTTTACTCTCCCGATTCCCGATAAACTCTGTAGTTCTTGCAGAGTCATTTTTTTTAAATCAGTTAAACTGTTCAATTGAGACAATACTTTCTGTGCAATTTCAAAAACGGTAGATTGACGAGTTCCTGTTCGTAATAAAATGGCTAGTAATTCCTGATTACTCAGACTTTCTACTCCTTCTGTCACCAGGCGTTCTCTTGGCAAGAGCGAATCTTCTTGAAATGAAATACTATACATAAAAATCCTCCTCACTTTATTATTCGTGAGAAGGATTTATAATTCGATAAAAACTAGTTATTTTTAGATTTTTTCAAGAGCTAGTCGCAAATCTTCAATCAAATCATCAACATTTTCAAGACCAATTGAAAGTCGGATTTGATTTTTAGTTACTCCTGCTGCTTCTAGATCAGAGTCAGACAACTGGGCATGAGTTGTAGTTGCTGGATGAACGACCAATGATTTTGCATCTGCTACGTTAGCAAGGTTCGAAAAGATTTCTAAGTTGTCAATAACCTTACGTGCTTCTGCTTCTCCACCTTTAACATGGAAGGTAAAGATTGATCCGACCCCTTTTGGTAGGTATTTTTCAGCCAAAGCATGATATGGACTATCTGGAAGTTTTGGATAGTTAACCTTTTCAACCTTTGGATGGTTAACAAGGAAATCAACGATTTTTTCAGCATTTTGAACATGGCGTTCAACACGGAGAGAAAGTGTTTCAAGACCTTGTAAGAGTAAGAATGAGTTAAATGGTGACAGAGCTGCACCAGTGTCACGTAGCAATTGAACACGAAGGGCAACGATGAAGGCTGCTGCACCTACATCTCTAGTGTAGCTTAAATTATGGTAGCTTGGATCTTCATTGACAAATTGAGGGAATTTCCCTGAAGCAGCCCAGTCAAACTTACCACTATCAACGATAACACCACCGATAGTTGTTCCATGTCCTCCGATAAACTTAGTAGCCGAGTGAACTGCAATGTCTACACCATGAGAAAAGACATTGATAAGATAAGGTGTTGCAAAAGTATTGTCAGCGACCAAAGGAATCTGGTGTTTATGAGCAATTTCAGCTATTTTTTCAATATCAGGAATGTTGATGACTGGATTTCCCAAGGTTTCAATCAAGACAAGTTTGGTATTGTCTTTAATCGCTGCTTCTACCTCTTCTAGATTATCGATATCAACAAAAGTTGTGGTGATTCCATAGCGAGGAAGGGTTTCTTTCAATAGGTTAAAAGTACCACCGTAGATAGTTGAAGCTGCAACAACATGATCACCTGCATGAGCAAGTCCAAGGATAGTATAAGTAAGAGCTGCCATTCCAGAAGCTGTGGCAAGGGCTCCTGCACCACCTTCAAGAGCAGCAATACGTTCTTCAAAGGCTGAAGTTGTTGGGTTAGTGATACGAGTATAGATATTACCAGCCTTCTGAAGTGCAAAGAGTTCTGCACCTTCTTGTGTATCTTCAAATACAAAAGATGTTGTTTGGTAAATTGGTACAGCACGAGACTTGGTAGTAGCATCTACCACTTGTCCTGCATGCAATTGCAGAGTTTCAAATTTAAATTCACGAGTCATATTAAGACCTCCAAAGATTTCATTAAGTTCATTGTATCACCTATTTCACTAGGTTACAAATACAACTTTGTTATATCTTTGCATAAGCAATAGCTATGGCTGATAGATAAAAATAGCAATCTTTTATTAGAATTGTAGAACTTTTTTCAGATAGTTTAAAATGTTTGTTTTCACTTCTCCCATACTTTATAATGAATATGAAGGAGAAGACTATGACAGAAATTACTCATGAAATTGATTCAAACTTTGCAGGGCGTTTAAATATCTTGCGTGCTGGTGTGCTTGGAGCCAATGACGGGATCATTTCCATCGCTGGAGTTGTTATCGGGGTTGCCAGTGCAACCAGTAATATCTGGATTATTTTCCTCTCAGGATTAGCCGCAATTCTTGCTGGTGCCTTTTCTATGGCTGGTGGCGAGTATGTATCTGTATCCACTCAAAAAGACACTGAAGAAGCCGCTGTAGCCCGCGAACAACTTCTTTTAGATAAGGATTTGGATGCTGCTAAAAAATCCCTCTATGCCGCTTATCTTCAAAATGGTGAGTGTGAAACTTCAGCTCAACTTTTAGTCAATAAAGCTTTTCTTAAAAATCCACTTAAAGCCTTAGTTGAAGAAAAATATGGAATCGAGTACGAAGAATTTACTAACCCTTGGCATGCTGCTATTTCTAGCTTCATCGCTTTTGTTCTTGGTAGTTTACCACCAATGCTTTCCATTACCATCTTTCCAAGTGACTATCGAATTCCTGCTACTGTTGTTATCGTAGCCATTTCTCTATTAGTTACCGGCTACACTAGTGCCAAACTCGGGAAAGCCCCAACAAAAACAGCCATGATCCGTAACCTTTGTATCGGTTTGTTGACTATGGGAGTTACCTATCTATTCGGACAGTTGTTTAGTATTTAAAAAAGATACCGAACGGTATCTTTTTTTGCTATCAAAATATAGACAGTTAATTTAAATTACCAAAACCAACCTTCGTCATCATTGATAGGTTGGACTTCTTTAATCTTGCGTGGGCCTGTTCCATACATTTCAGCTTCAATATCTTCTTTTGTTGGTAGGATCGAAGCCAGGATAATGTAGATAATAATCCCGAGTCCAAAATTTGCGATTGTAAAAATTGCAAAAAGGAAACGAACTAAGGTTACATCAAGATTCCACTTATCAGATAGGCCTGCAAGAACACCTGATATCATGCGATTTCTTCTCATTTTATAAAATTTTGTATTCATGATTTATTCCTCTTTCGGATTTCTTAATCTTAGTATAGCACTAAGCTAGATTTGCTACATCAGTCCTTAGGCCGATTTAACAAGAGGAGCTTTCCACGACAGAGACCACAACGATAACGCTTGGTATCAATTTTTCGCTTTCTTTGATAGATTTGCTGACAAGACTGACAAGTATAGACTAAGCTTGGCTTTTGACTGGCACTTGATAAGGGAGGAACAAAGCGGAGACCGTCGACCTCTTTTAGAAGTTGCTTAAAGGCTAAATCCTTATGCTGATAGCCCTTGCCTTCAAAGTAAAGATGGTAATGACAGAGCTCATGCCGAACAATTTTACGAAAAACCTCTAAACCAAGTTCTTGATATACTTTGGGATTGAAATCCAAATGACCATCCTTAGGGAAAAATCGCCCACCTGTCGACCGTAGACGAGTATTCCATTGAGCTTGGTGTTTGAAAGGTTTTCCAAAATCTTCTATAGAAACCTGTTTAACGTAATCAGTTAGATTCATTAGGTGCAAGAAGCGACAGATTCACTTTTTCGCGGTCAGCATCGATTTTTTTAACCCAAACGGTTACCAAATCGCCGACCGATACTACTTGACTTGGATGTTTGATAAATTTCTTACTCATGTGAGAGATGTGAATGAGACCGTCCTCATGGATACCGATATCAACAAAGGCACCGAAGTCAACGACGTTGCGCACAACTCCTTCAAGCTTTTGCCCAACTTGTAAGTCTTTGATGTCCAAAACATCCTGGCGAAGAACTGGAGCGTCAAAAGAATCACGGAAATCACGACCTGGTTTGAGAAGGTCTGCGATAATATCTTTAAGAGTTTCTTGACCGAGTTCTAGCTCTTGAGCCATTTCTTTGATAGAAACAGATTTGAGTTTTGCTTGCGCTTCTTCAGTTAGGTCTTTAATATCCAAGCGTTTGAAGAGTTCCTTGACCGCAGTATAGTTTTCAGGGTGAACACCAGTATTGTCAAGGATGTTGCTGCTTTCAGGGATACGGAGGAAACCAGCAGCCTGCTCAAAGGCCTTAGCACCTAGGCGAGGAACTTTCTTGATTTGGGCGCGTGAAGTGATTTTACCTTCTTCCTCACGATACTTAACGATATTTTCAGAGATGGTTTTGTTAAGACCAGCTACGTGCGAAAGAAGAGCTGGACTAGCTGTATTGACATTGACACCGACTTGGTTCACTACTGTATCAACAACAAAGTCCAGACTTTCAGACAGTTTTTTCTGACTAACATCGTGCTGATATTGACCGACACCGATGGATTTGGGATCAATTTTAACCAATTCAGCAAGTGGGTCTTGCAAGCGACGAGCAATAGAAATAGCAGAGCGTTTCTCAACAGTTAACTCAGGAAACTCTTGACGAGCAAGTTCACTAGCTGAGTAGACAGATGCCCCGCTCTCATTGACAATAACATAGCTGACCTCAGGAAAATCTTTAAGTACTTCAGCAACGAAGGCTTCGCTCTCACGACTAGCAGTTCCATTTCCGATAGCAATAATTTCAACACCGTATTGGCCAATTAAATCTGCTAAATCACGTTTAGCTTCTTCAATCTGACGAGCTGAAGCTGGTTTGACTGGATAAATGACTTGTGTCGTCAACATTTTCCCAGTCGCGTCAACGACCGCAAGCTTAGCCCCTGTACGAAAGGCTGGGTCAAAACCTAGAACCACGCGCCCTTTTAGCGGTGCTACCAAGAGGAGATTACGCAGATTGTCAGAAAATAGTTGAATAGCTCCTTCTTCTGCCTTCTCTGTTAACTCTGTACGGATACGACGCTCGATAGCTGGTAAGACTTTTTTCTTAACAGACTGCTGAACAACTTCGTCAATATAAGCATTCTTAACCTTAAAACGAGCAGCAAAGAAAGCCTGTATACGTTCGACCGCATGCTCAAAACCAATCTTCAAGATGCCTAACTTCTCACCACGATTAAGGGCAAGAGTACGATATCCCTGCATGTTAGCAACCGTCTCTGAGAAATCGTAATAAATCTGAAAGACTTGCTTTTCATCTAGAGTTTCGTCTTTAAGTTGAGATGTAATCTTAGAATGTCTAAGGACCTCTTGATAAGTCATTGAACGTAAGTTGACATCCTCAGAGAGAGCTTCAACCAAAATATCAACTGCACCTGCTAAAGCATCTTGTGGAGTCTCGAAACCTTCGCAGACAAATGCTTCTGCTTCTTTTTCTAGGTCAGAAACATTTTGCAGGATTAGGCGAGCAAGTGGAAAGAGTCCAGCTTCACGCGCAATTGTCGCCTTGGTGCGGCGTTTTTCTTTATAAGGAAGATAGAGTTCTTCAACATCCGCTAGTTTTTCAGCAGCTAAGATGGCTTCTTCTAACTCTTTGGTCAACTTACCTTGCTCTTTGATTTTTGCCAAAACAGCTTCCTTACGGTCATTGAGGTTGGTAAGACTTTTATCAAGGTCGATAATAGCTTTAATAGCCACCTCATCCAAACTACCAGTCATGTCCTTACGATAACGAGCGATAAAGGGAATGGTTGCTCCTTCTGCTGTCAAAGACAAGACCGTATCAATTTGCTTTAAGCTTACACCCAAATCTTGGGAAATTTTTTCATATTTTTTATCCATGAGACTATTATACCATAAGGAAGAAAGCTTGTTTTCATTAATGTCACAGTTAGCTTGGTATTTGTTGAAGATAAAAATTCATTGGTCTTAACAATTTAAAATTAAACCTTTTGGCTGAAATAATAGTATAATAGAGGAAACAATAAGAATCGAGGTATGCCTTATGGCTGTTAAATTTACAAAAACTGATGACTTAGATAAAATGTTCGAAGAGTTTGCTAAACTTCCTGATTTGAAACAAGTAACATTTCCTGATGACAAAGAAAAGAAAGAAAAAGCAGAAAAGAAAAAATAGATGGATCTCTTTCAAAACCTGCCTTCAAGTGTTTTACAAGCTGGTGCCATTTTTCTATCAATTATCATTGAAGCTTTACCCTTTGTCTTAATTGGTAGCATTATCTCTGGTGCTATTGAAGTCTACGTCACTCCTGAGAAGGTTTATAGATTTCTCCCTAAAAATCGTTTGGGGAGAATCTTTTTTGGTACCTTCATAGGTTTTCTCTTCCCTTCTTGTGAATGTGGAATCGTTCCTATCATTAATCGTTTCTTGGAGAAGAAGGTTCCAAGCTATACAGCTGTTCCCTTTCTAGTAACGGCTCCTATCATCAATCCTATCGTGCTTTTTGCTACCTATTCAGCCTTTGGCAATTCATTCAAAATGGTCTTACTCCGCGCTTTAGGTTCGATACTCGTTGCTACGATATTGGGTATCTTTCTTGGCTTTTTCTGGGAGGAATCGATTCAAAAAGAAAATAGACTAGCTTGTCATGAACATGATTTTTCTCATTTAACGAAAGGTCAGAAACTTCTTCAAGTTTTTATCCAAGCTATTGATGAGTTCTTCGATATGGGGCGTTACTTAGTCTTTGGCTGTCTTTTTGCAAGCATTGTCCAAGTCTATGTCCCAACTCGGATTCTGACATCTATTAGTGCATCACCACTGCTGGCTATTGTTCTTTTAATGATCTTATCTTTCTTACTTTCGCTTTGTAGTGAGGCAGATGCCTTTATTGGCTCTTCGCTTCTATCCAGTTTTGGTTTTGCTCCAGTTCTCGCCTTTCTGGTTATAGGCCCTATGCTTGATGTCAAAAATCTACTCATGATGAAGAATTATCTAAAAACTCGCTTTATTTGGCAGTTCATGACAATTGTAACTCTTGTTGTTCTTGTCTATTCTTATATAGTCGGAGTGATGCTATGATACGATTTCTTATTTTGATGAGTTATTTTTTCTTAACCCTTTATTTACATCTATCAGGTAAGCTCAATCAGTATCTAAATCTTCACTACTCTTATCTGGCTTATATCACCATGGTTTTATCTTTGTTCCTAGCCATTGTTCAAGCCTACATTTGCTTCAAAAGATTGAAAGAACATAGTCACTTACATAGTATTTCAGCCAAGATTGCTAGTTTTGCCCTCTTAAGTTTGCCTTTGTTAGTTGGATTTACATTTCCAACTGTCAGTCTGGATTCACAAACAGTATCGGCAAAAGGATATTATTTCCCTTTGTCGGAAGGAACTGACAAAGCAATCCAAGCAAGTGAAGGAACGAGCAGTCAGTATCTGAAGCCGGATACCAGTAGATTTTATTCACAAACAGCTCATGAAAATATTATTCGGAAGAGTGCTGATAAATACTTAGCTCAATCTAGTATAGTTATCAATGATGAAAATTACCTGGAGGTCATGGAAGCTATCTATGATTATCCAAATGAATTTGAAGGCAAGGAAATCGTGTTTATTGGCTTTGTCTACAACGATCCAAATCATACCAATAGTCAATTTGTTTTTCGCTTTGGTATTATGCACTGTATTGCTGATTCAGGAGTTTTTGGCCTTTTGACCACTGGAAACACTAATCGGTACGAAAATAACACCTGGGTTAGAGTCAAAGGTAAGATTAGCAATCGCTATCACAAGGAACTCAACCAAGTCCTCCCAACCCTTGAAGTCCAGTCCTTCATCAAAGTAGACAAACCCGAAAATACTTATGTTTACAAAGAATTTTAAAAAGTAGCCTGAAGGGGCTACTTTTTTTGTTTAGTAAGATTGAATGTTTGACGTATTCAAAAGATTAGTTTTCTGCATTACAGAATACTACTATCTGTTTGTCTATTTTTTACTTATAGGATTTAAACATCCAAACTTAATTCTTGCCATTAACTCTAAATGAATTTTCAGAGATCCATTTGGTGTAGGAAGCTAACTTTTCATCTGTCAAGGCTTCTACTGCGATAGTCACGCACATAGCGACCGCTTCTTCAACTGTTACAGAAAAACGATATCCATTCAACTGTAAAAATTTCACCAAAACAAAGAAAGCAGTTCGTTTATTAGCATTGGCAAAAACATGCTTTTTGATCAATTGGACAAATAGTATCATTGCCTTATCAAAAATTGTTGGATAAAGAGGTTTACCGAAGACAAATTGCTCTGGTAAATTGACAATCATATTTAAGGCAGAAGGACTAACTGTCTGAATTTTTTCATTAGGTGAATACCGTTGAATTGCTAAAGCATTGATTTTTCAATTTGCTTTTCTGTCAGATAGACTGTCATTTTTCCACCAAAGCTTTGAAAACATCATCGTATTCGTCAAAAATTTTGTCCAAATTTAAGTCAAAGGCATCATCAGTTACATAAGAAATCTGATGTCCAGACTCTTCAGGAGTAAAGATAATTTCACCACTTGGTAACAATTTCGCTTCGTATTTTACACCACTTGGAATATTGAATTCGCTTGGAATGGTGATGGTGATTGAATTTCCTTGTTTTCTTGTTTTTACTACCATCTGATTTCCTCCTTTGAAGTATTATAACAAATAATTACCGTAATTACATTGACAGAATATCAGTTAAAATAATTCAGCTTGAGAAATTTCTGCTAAGAACTCATCCGAATAAACCGAATAAGCATTTGGATCAGGCACTTGGTGGTCGTTCATTGCTTGACCACATCTACATGTCCATTTTCCCATATCTAACCTCAGCCACGACTTAATTATTGAAGGAAAAATTGATTAAGAGCTTCCCAGTCTTTTTTATCCTTGCTAACACAAAGTCCATTTTATCATTTACTTTATCAAAAATTACTATAGTATCTACAGAAAAAAGCTAGAGGTTCAACAATTGGGAACCTCTAGCTTTTTTGTATCTGAGAACTATTTTGTCTCAGACTTTTTATTATCTTTTAAAGCTCTGACTTCTTCCGCTCCAATCTCATCTCCTGCCTTGTCGAAGAGATTAATAGCGTGACTAAAATAATCATAGGATTTACTCGAATCAAGTTTTCGATAAATCTCTCCCAATCCTCTATAAGCGCAGGCCTGAGCGATAAGATCATCTGTCTTTAAGGCTGAGTCTAGCGACTGCTGCATATAAAACTCCGCTTCAACAAGTTGATCTAACTTTAATCGTAAATAACCTTGCTCATAGTCATTAATAGAATTTTTGAGAGAATCCCCTGAAAAATCTTGTTCAATAACTTCTCGCTCTTTTTCGATATAGCTAAGAGCTGTCTGAAAATCATTCATTTCACGATAGACCATGGCCAATTGATGATACGCGATGTGTTCATTTTCACGATCCTTTTCTGTAATAGCCAAGTGGAGATAACGTTGGTAAACCTCTAAACAGTGTTCATACTTTTTTTCGTACAAATAGATATAGCCCATCAAGTTTAAAAGACTGTAATCTTTACAAGTTGCTAGGCAAAACTCTGCTTGAACTAATTGCTTAGCTTCATTAATTTTTCCCTCAAATAATAATTCCCAAGCTTGATTCATTAAAAAAACTCCTATCTATTCTAGAACGATAATTATCTAAACGAAAAATACAAACGATCATCTCACAATATCTTTATACATGTCTGGTCTTCTATCTCTAAACAAGCCCCAGTTTAGGCGCTCATTTGCTCCTTTGTCGAGGTCATAGGTAGTCAACAAAATTGCTTCGCCTTGTCTATCTGCTTGAGTCAAGATAGCTCCTGTTTCATCGGTCATAAAGGATGAACCGTAGAAATTAAGGCTAGAACTTTGCCCCCCATTTTCTTCACAAGGAGTGACTTCTTCCAAACCATAACGATTGGCTGCGATGACCGGTACAATATTTGCTGCTGCATGTCCTTGCATAGTACGTTGCCAATGACCACAACTATCTGTATCCAAAATAGGCTCTGAACCAATAGCTGTTGGATAAAAGAGCAATTCTGCACCATTTAAAGCAAGGCAACGGGCTGTCTCAGGAAACCATTGGTCCCAACAGATGCCAATACCAATCTTGGCATAGCGAGTATCCCAGACCTTGAAGCCTGTGTTTCCAGGAGTAAAGAAGAATTTCTCCTGATAATAATGGTCATCTGGTATATGAGTTTTACGATAAACTCCTATTACTTCTCCATCTGCATCAATGACAGCGATAGAGTTATACAAAACATTACCATCTTTTTCATAGAAACTGATTGGTAAAACGACCTTTAGTTCCTTGGCAATCACTTTAAAATGCTGAATAGCAGTATTTTCTGATACCGACTGGGCATACTGGTAGTAGTCATATTGGCGCTCCTGACAGAAATAGGGACGTTCAAATAATTCAGGTAAAAGAATAATCTGAGCTCCTTGCTCAGTAGCTTGACGGACTAAACGTTCAGCTGTTTGGATATTGGTTTCCACATCCTTAGCGCATTGCATCTGAATGGCTGCAACCGTTACATTTCTCATCTTTTTCTCCTATTCTGGAATTTGTTGGGTAATACAGTGGATATTTCCACCACCTAAAAGAATATCTCTTGCAGGAATTCCGACAACTTCACGGTCTGGGAAACACTGGCTCAGAATATTCAAGGCTACTTGGTCGTTTACATCCTGAAATTGCGGCACTAATACAGACTTATTAGCAATGTAAAAATTTACATAGGAAGCTGCTAGTCTTTCACCTGCATAACGCTCCTCTTCGCCTTCTTCATAAGCATAGCCCGGCAAATCCTCCTCTGAAACTACTTGATGAATAGCTGGGATTGGAAGTTTATGAATAGTGAAACTCCGGCCTTTTGCATCGGTTTCCTTCTCTAAGAGAGCTAGATCTGCTGCAGACATGGCATATTGAGGATCGTCTTGGTCGTCTGTCCAAGCTAAAACAACCTCAGCAGGACCAACAAAGGCTGCAACATTATCGACGTGTTCATTTGTCTCATCTTGGTAAATACCGTAAGGCAACCAAATGACTTTTTCGGCACCGAGGCTCTCTAATAAGGTCTTTTCAATCTCCTCCTTAGTCAGGTGAGGATTACGACCCGGACTGAGCAAACAACTTTCAGTCACAAGAATGGTTCCTTGACCGTCACTATGAATAGCTCCGCCTTCCAGTACAAAAGGTTTGGCATCGTAAACAGGTATCTCTAAAACTTCTGCAAAGCGACTAGCGACTTGGTCATCTGCTTCATAGTCTTGGTAGAGACCATCCACAGCACCACCCCAGGCATTGAAAGACCAGTCTACCGCTAACTTTTCCCTTTTATCACTAAGGAGAATGGTCGGACCAGTATCACGAGCCCAGGCATCATTGGTTGGGATATCTAGATAAACGACCTGGTCTCCAAGAAAGGATTGGGCTTCAGACAAATAATTCTGGTCTACTAAAAGGTAGACTGTTTCCCCTTGGGCAATGGTTTTGATAATCTGGCTAAAAGCTGTTTTTGCAGCCTTACCTTGAAATGGCCAAGACCCTGGTCGAGTAGGCCATATCATGAGAGTCCCATGGTGGGGTTCATACTCTGCTGGCATACGATAGCCTAATTTTTTGGGACTGTCCATCATGATAATCTCTCCTTAAAGTCTTGATAGCCAAAGGCTTTGACTAGACTGCACTCACCCTCTTTATCAATCACATACAAACTTGGAAGTCCAATCCCGTTAAAGGTATTATTTTTGACAAAGGAATAGATTGCCATGTCCTCGAAATACAGTCTATCTCCTATCTCAACCGGATTTTCAAAGCTATAGTCACCAATGATATCACCTGTTAGGCAGGTATTAGAAGATAGTCTATAAGTATATTTTTTTTCTTGCGCTTCAAAACCGTCTCTCAATGGGGGACGATAAGGCATTTCAAGGACATCTGGCATATGGCAGCTTGCCGAGGCGTCTAGCACCAAGGTCTCAATCCCATTTTCAACGATGTCTAAGACTTCAGTAGCTAAATAACCAGCATTGAGTGCAATGGCTTCTCCTGGTTCGATATAAACGTCAAGGTTATAGGTTTCTTGAATTCGTTTAATCTCAGAAATCAGTAAATCCACATCATAGTCATCTCTTGTAATGTGATGTCCACCACCCATATTAAGCCATTTTACCTCATGCAAATAAGGCCCAAACTGCTCTTCTACTGCTTTTAAAGTTGTCGCTAAATCATCTGCCCCTTGCTCACAAAGAGTATGAAAATGAAGTCCGTCCACCAAGTCCAGTAAATCACTTGGTATCTTATCTGAAGTCACTCCAAAACGGGATCCAGGAGCACAAGGATCATAGAGCGCGTGATCTCCTTGAGTTGAACATTGAGGATTGAGGCGTAGACCGACACTGATACCAGCTTCACGACAAGGTTGACCATATTTTCGTAATTGTCTTTCTGAGTTAAAAACAATGTGATCAGATATTTGAAGTAACTCTTCCATGTCAGCTTCCTTGAAAGCAGGCGCAAATACATGGACTTCCCCCGGAAACTCTTCTCTAGCTAGCTTTGCTTCATAGAGTCCACTAGCTGTCGTACCTGACAGATACTGGCTAATCAAAGGATAGGTTTTATAGAGGGAATAGGCTTTTTGAGCCAGTAAAACCTTACAACCTGCTTTTTCTTGAATCTCTTGTAGAATGCGACAATTCTCTTCTAATTTTCCTAAGTCAATGATATAAGAAGGTGTTGGTACTTGTTCTAACTTCATTAGTCCACCATTTGTGGATTTTCAACCACGACCCATGGCAAACCGTATTTGTTCAAAGCTTCCATGAATGGATCTGGATCCAACTCCTCAAGATTATACACTCCTGGTTGTTTCCAAGTACCATCCATCACTAGTTTTGTTCCAATCATGGCAGGAACACCTGTTGTGTAAGAAATTGCCTGTGAACCAACTTCTGCGTAGCACTCCTGATGGTCACAAACATTGTAGATGTAGATAGTCTTTTCAACACCATCTTTGACACCTGTAAAGATACAACCAATATTGGTTTTTCCAACTGTACGTGGGCCGAGGCTTGCAGGATCTGGAAGCAAGGCTTTCAAGAATTGGATTGGCACAATTTCTTGACCGTTAAAGTTAATAGTATCTGTACGAAGGAGCCCAACGTTTTCCAAGCATTTCATGTGAGTTAGATAAGATTGGCCAAAAGTCATAAAGAAACGAATACGTTTAACTCCTGGGATGTTTTTAGCAAGCGATTCAATTTCTTCATGGTGAAGAAGATACATGTCTTTTTGACCAACTTGAGGGAAATCATACTCACGTTTGATAGACATGGCTTCGACTTCTACCCATTTTCCATCTTCCCAGTAAGAACCTGGTGCAGAAACCTCTCGGAGATTGATTTCTGGGTTAAAGTTTGTTGCAAATGGATAACCGTGGTCCCCACCATTACAGTCTAAAATGTCGATATAGTGGATTTCATCAAAGTAGTGTTTCAAAGCATAAGCTGAAAAGACGCTGGTTACCCCTGGGTCAAAACCAGAACCAAGAAGAGCTGTCAAGCCTGCTTCCTTAAATTTTTCTTGGTAAGCCCACTGCCATGAGTAGTCAAAGTAAGCTGTAAAACCAAGTTCCTTACAACGTTTCTCATAGATGGCACGCCATTCTGAGTCTTCTGTGTCTTCAGCCTCATAGTTGGCTGTGTCGATATAGTGAACTCCCGTTGCTAAGCAAGCGTCCATAATGGTCAAATCTTGGTATGGTAGAGCTACGTTCAAAACAGCTTCTGGCTTGTAGCTTTCAATTAAGGCAATTACTTCTTCAACCTTATCAGCGTCAAGAGCAGCTGTTTCAATTTTAGTACTTGTTTTGCCCTCTAATTTAGCCTTTAAGTCATCACATTTTGACTTGGTACGGCTAGCAATCATAATCTCTGTAAAGGTTTCGCTATCTTGGCAAATCTTTGAAATAGCAACTTGGGCAACGCCCCCACATCCAATAACTAATAAACGACTCATTTTTTTCCTTCCTCTTCTTCTAAAATGTCTTCTACATACTTAGGCAACATAAAGGCACCCACATGTAAGTTTGCAGTGTAGTATTCTGTGAAAAGCTGGCGTTTTTTCCAGCCTTCCTTGTCAAAATCTTTGACAGGGTGATATTTTTTCGATGCAAATCCAAATAACCAATAGCCAGCAGGACTGGTAGGGATATGTGCCTGATAAACACGGCTGATTGGAAAGGCTTGATTGACCTTGCGGTGCATGCTTCGGCAAGCTGACTCATCTTCGTCAAAGAAAGGACTACCATGCTGGTAAATCATGATCCCGTCTTCTTTGAGAGCTCGATAACTATTGCCGTAAAATTCCTTGGTAAAGAGACCTTCTGTATGTCCAAATGGATCAGTCGCATCATTGATGATAATGTCGTAGTCATCTTCACAGTTTCGTAAAAAGCGAAGCCCATTTTGGTAGTAAATGGTAACACGAGGATCATCAAGACCTGCTGCAAAGTCTGGGAAATACTCACGACAGACCTCTACCAACATCTCATCCGGTTCCACGATATCGATTTGTTCCAATTCTGGATAGAGAGTTAATACCTGGGCAACACCACCGTCACCACCCCCTATAACCAATACTTTCTTAGGATTGGGATGGACAGCCATGGGAACGTGGACGGTCATTTCGTTGTATACAAAATCATCTGCATCCGAGAACAAGACATGCCCGTTTAAAATCAAAATCTTACCAAAAGCTGGCGTATCTAATACTTCAATATCCTGCCATTCACTTTGACCAGAATACAGTTGCTTTGCTGTTCTCATCGTTAATTTCACATCTGGAGTATGAACTTCAGAAAACCATAAATCCATTTAGTTCTCCTTTCTCTCAATGACATTGATGTGATTGACCTCTGGATCTTCCGTTCCTTGGAGGGAACAACCACGTTCTTTGGCGAATTTTATATAATCCACAATTTCTCGTGTAATCCTTTCACCTGGCGCTAGGATTGGAATTCCTGGAGGGTAGCACATGACGAATTCCCCGCAGACTTGCCCAACAGACTCGTCCAGGGTTAAACTTCTTCTCTCTGAGTAGAAGGCTTCCTGAGGAGAAAGCACTAACTCAGGTTGGATATATTCTCCAGCAATCAAGTCTTTCCCATCTCTCGAGTAAAGTCTCTTTATATCAGCTAGCGCACCGACCAAGCGCTCAATGTCTTGAATACGGTCACCAATCGAAATGTAGGCCAAGATATTCCCAATATCGCCAAACTCAATCTGAATGTCATATTCATCCCGTAAGAGATCATAAACTTCAATACCTGTTAGACCGATTCCCTGAGTGTAGACTGACAACTTAGTCACGTCAAAATCACAAACGGACACACCGTCTACTAGCTCTTTTGAGTAGGCATAGTAGCCACCGATAGCATTGATTTCACGACGAGCGTACTCGGATAGCTCAATGACTTTCTCAAAGGATTCTTTACCACGAAGGGCCAGATTGCGGCGTGAAATATCCAAACTAGACATTAGTAAGTAAGATGCTGATGTTGATTGGGTCAGGTTAATGATTTGACGCACGTACTCAGGATTCATCTGATCCCCAACTAAAAGAAGTGAACTTTGTGTCAAGCTACCACCAGACTTATGCATGGATACAGCTGACATATCTGCTCCTGCATCCATAGCAGATAGAGGTAGTTTATCTGTAAAATGCAGATGAGCACCGTGGGCCTCGTCTACTAAGACCTTCATTCCTGCGGCGTGAGCCATCTCTGTTAATCCCTTAAGGTCTGAACAAATCCCATAGTAGGTTGGATTATTGATTAGGATAGCCTTGGCATCCGGATGGTCCTTGATTGCTTGGGCAACACGGTCATTCTCAAGCCCCAGAGCGATACCGATCTTTGGATCCACACTCATCTCGATATAGATGGGGATAGCTCCACATAAAACGAGAGCATTAATGGCTGATTTATGGACATTCCGAGGAAGGATGATTTTATCACCTGCTTTACAGGTGGAAAGAATCATGGTTTGCACGGATGAAGTTGTCCCACCAATCATCAAAAAGGCATGAGCAGCACCAAAAGCTTCTGCTGCTAGCTCTTCCGCTTCTCTGATAATCGAAATAGGATGTCCTAGATTGTCCAAGGGCTTCATAGAATTGACATCAATACCAACACATTTTTCCCCTAAGAGTTCGACTAACTCTGGGTTCCCACGTCCACGTTTGTGACCTGGTACATCGAAAGGTACAATTCTTTTTTTTCGTAACTTGACCAGTCCCTCATAAATTGGAGCTTGGTTTTGATTTAACATTATAGAGACATACTCCTTTATCATAGTTTTTTTCACCTTGTGTAAGGCTCTAAAGGATACTTATGAAAAAAGAGCAGGTTGGCACCTGCTCTACAATCTACTGACGTGTTTATGTTTGTTTCTTTTGAGTATGTCTGTTCCTGATGTTTCCTAACTCTCTAGTAGCAAATATTACGTACTTTATTGATCGTTTCACAAGATGACGTGTGCTTTCACCACACTAACAAATGTATACGAATTAGAACCAATATTCTAACATCAACTTATAAAAGTAGGCTTTTAACCCTATCAATAATGTGGCTTCTCAACCACGCTTCGGCATTCAACCCTGCCTGTCCGTAGGCGTTTTTTACTCGGGTTTATATTTACTAGAAAACATCTTCTCATTTTCTAAGCTTCATTACTATATCATGTTTTCACTATTTTGTAAAGTTTTTTAGAACTTTTTTTAAATGATTTATTACCCCAATTGTCAAGTCAAGTGCAACAAAGTTGTTCCTCTGATTAAGCGAGTATCTTTCAAGCTGTTTGAGCTGACTC